>DASXOP010000066.1:0-12197 GCA_036494265.1 Caulobacteraceae bacterium
CCGACCCCGGCACCGCGTTTGACGACTGCGTGCACCGCTGGGCCTACGCGATGGCGCCGGCGCGCGACCCGGCCGACGTGGTGGCGCACGCGGCGGTCGACGCCTGCGGCGCGGCGATGAACGCCTGGAACCAGCAGCTGATGGCCTCGGCGCAGGAGACCGCGCCGCCGCCGACGCGCGGGGCGCGCGGCTACGACGAGCAGGCGGCGCAACCGCCGCAGAACGCCGCGCTCGCCGAACACATGCGCACCGCCGAGGCGCGCTCGCTGTTCTACGTGGTGCAGGCGAGAGCCGCCGGCTGCGCCCCGCCGCCCGCCAACACGCTGGTGTCGAGCCCGTCGTAGTATCCTCCGCGCAGCGGACGGAAAGGGTACGCCGCTCGCTTTGACGCGCGAGGCTAGCCGCTGCTCGCACCGGCGACGGGCGCGCGGCAACGTACCCCCTCCACCACTTCGTGGTCCCCCTCCCCCTGCGGGGGAGGACTATGAAAGCCCGCGTCGAAGTGTTCCTCAAGCCCGGCGTGCTCGACGTGCAGGGCAAGGCGGTCGAGGCGGCGCTGCATGGGTTGGGCTGGCCGGCGGTGAGCGACGTGCGGATCGGCCGGCTGATCGAGTTCGACCTCGCCGCCACCGACGCCGCGACCGCCCAAGCCGAGGTCAAGGCGATGTGCGACAAGCTCTTGGCCAACGCGGTGATCGAAGGATACCGCGCGGAGGTGTCGTGACCGCCTTCCACCTCGCTCAGGTGAACATCGGCCGGCTCCGTGCGCCGATCGACGATCCCCGGATCGACGACTTCCGCAATGCGCTCGATCGGATCAATGCCCTCGCCGAGGCTCAGCCGGGGTTCGTCTGGCGCCTGACCGGCGAGTGCAACAACGCCACCGACATCCGTCCCGACGACGCCGATCCGCGCCTGGCGATCAACGTCTCGGTCTGGGAGAGCGCCGAGCACCTGGCCGCGTTCGCCTATCGCACCGAGCACCGCGAGTTCGTGCGCCGCCGACACGAGTGGTTCCAGCCGGCCAAGGCGGCGATCTTCGCGCTGTGGTGGGTTCCCGCCGGCCACACGCCCGGCGTCGAAGCCTGCATGGCGCGGCTATTCCATCTGCGCGAACACGGGCCGACGCCCCATGCGTTCGACTTCAAGCATCGCTTCCCCGCCCCTGCCGCCGCTGTCTCGGAGTCCGCCGCATGAAGGCCGCCGTCATCGTCTTCCCCGGCTCCAACTGCGACCGCGACTGCAAGACCGCGATCCAGCGAACGACCGGCGCCGCGGTGGCGATGGTCTGGCACGGCGAGACCGCCCTCCCCGCCGGCCTCGACCTGATCGTGCTGCCGGGCGGCTTCGCCTATGGCGACTACCTGCGCTGCGGGGCGATGGCCTCGCTTTCACCGGTGATGACCGAGGTGAAGGCCGCCGCCGAGCGCGGCGTCGCGATCGCCGGCATCTGCAATGGCTTCCAGGTGCTCTGCGAGGCGCGGATGCTGCCGGGCGCCCTGCTGCGCAACGCCGGCCTCAAATATGTCTGCACGTCCGTCGACCTCGACGTCGTCAACGCCCAGACCCGCTTCACCGCCGGCTACCGCGACAAGCGCGAGGCGCGAATGACGGTCGGCAACGGCGAGGGCGCCTTCTACGCCGACGACACCACCCTCGACCGGCTGGAAGGCGAGGGCCAGGTGGTGTTCCGCTACCGCAAGAACCCGAACGGCTCGGCGCGCGACATCGCCGGTATCGTCAACGACCGCGGCAATGTGATCGGCCTGATGCCCCACCCTGACCGCGCCTTCGAACCCGAACTAGGCTCCGCCGACGGCGCAATCTTCTTCCAGAGCGTGCTAGCCAGCGCCTGACCTACTTCGACCAGAACCAGTCGAGCGCTCGCTGGTACTCAGCCTCAGTCGAGTCGCCGCCGCCACCTAGCGAGTGGTCGGCGCCGGGTATGCGCCGAACGGTCACGTCCCGGCCCGCGCCAAGCAATGTCGCAGCCGCGATCTCCATCGAGAGGATCGGGACGTTCCGATCGTCAGTGCCGGCTGCGAGGTAGACCCGAGCATGGCTGCGCAAGAGTTCTTCGGCCGGGTTTACCTTGAAGAATGAGGCCCAGCGCTTGAACGGATGGCCCCAGGCGAAGTCGGTCGCACTATCCGGCTTGGCCGCGATCGCTCGAGCTTGCCGTTCGATATCCTGAATGCACGCGGATTGGTCGGTGCAGGTCTGATAGGCCAGCGCCAGGAGATCGAAGAGCTGGCTTGTCCCTGAGCCCGCGAACGAAACGACGTCTGTGATCATCGGGTCGCGGCCGGCCAGCATGGCCGCCATCACCGCGCCTTCGGAATGACCGAGCACAAGAGTCCGTGATGGATCCACCGACGGCGACTTTCGGGCGTCGGCAAGCGCAGCCCGCAAGGCTTCGAGCCATCTCTGAGCCGTGAAGTCCTGGTTGAACTCGCTACTGCAACCGGTCGCCGTTCCCCGCTCGGCGCCCGCTGCCTGGCCCGCGAAGGGTTTCTCCACCACCACAACCGTGAAACGATGAGACGCCGCGATCGGCAGGGCGTCGTAAACGGTGCTGTAAGTCTGGGCGCCAGTCCGGTTGAAGACCTCGGTGCAGCCAGAGCCCTGGATCATCAGCAACAGCGGCGCAGTCGTCGTAGGGCGGCTGATGTAGTAGGTGACGGTCCGGCCGAGGCCATCGACCAAGTGGTGCTGCTCGAACGGCGCGCCGGAGTGCGGCCCAACGTCCCTAGCCGCCGCATGCGAATGCAGACCAAGGGCCAACGCGACGACGAGAAAGCCGGTCAAATTGCATTGCATAGTTTTTATCCGCGGCGCGTTCGGTTCAGACAGCGCGAGCGATGTCTGTCAACGCGAAGTCCTCGCCTTTGTAGAGCAGCGGCTCGCCGGTGACCTTGGCCAGGGCGTAGGCGAAGCTGTCGCCGAGGTTTAGCCGCGCCGGGTGCCGGCCTTTGCCAAAGCGGAGCAGGGCGTCGGCCGCCGCGCGCCATTGCGCTTCGTCGACCGGCACGGTCTCGATCCGCAGAGCACGAGTGAGCCGATCGAGTACGGACACCGGGTCATCCTCACGTCTCCGGCCGGCGTAGACCACGACGAACTCCACCGCGCTCGCCGCGCTCAGGCGCCGCCGATCCGCGAGTAGCATCGCGCGTCCAAACTCTCGCCGCTCGGGCTCGCGAAGCGCGATCGCGATGAGCGCCGACGTGTCGATGATCATCAGATCGGCTCGCCATGCTCACCGTACATTTCGGCCTCGATCTCTTCGCGGCTCTTGCCGTTGTCGTGACCACTGTAGGCGTCGAGTTTCACAAACAGCGCATCGAGTTCGGCGTCGATGTCGCTCAGGTTTCTCCGCTGCCCCCGCAGTCGACTCAGCTCGCCTTCCAGCGCGTGGTGGATCGCGTCGGTCAGGCTTTCGCCTTTCAGCCGCGCCACTTCGCGGGCCAGCTTCTCGGTGTCCTCGCGCTTGATGCTGATGCCCATGGAATGCACTTTCTAGAAAACGTGGCCATTTCTAGAAATAGCAGAATCCGCCGCCGGTCGCTAGAACGCGGCCCATGAGCGAGCCCCCCGCCAAGTCCATCGCCGAGACGGCCGTCGAGTTCGGGCTGAAGCCCGAGGAATACGACCTAATCGTCCAGCGGCTGAACCGCGAGCCCAACTACGTCGAGCTCGGCGTCTTCTCGGTGATGTGGTCGGAGCACTGCTCTTACAAGTCCAGCCGCGCGCACCTGGCCAAGTTCCCGACCACGGGGCCACGGGTGATCCAGGGGCCGGGCGAGAACGCCGGCGTGGTCGATATCGGCGACGGCCAGGCGGTGGTGTTCAAGATGGAGAGCCACAACCACCCCTCGTTCATCGAGCCTTACCAAGGCGCGGCGACGGGTGTCGGCGGGATCATGCGCGACGTCTTCACCATGGGGGCGCGGCCGATCGCGCTCCTCAATGCTCTGCGCTTTGGCGATCCGGCGCATCCGCGCACCCGGCGACTGGTGTCGGGCGTGGTGGCGGGCATCGGCGGCTACGGCAACTGCGTCGGCGTGCCGACGGTCGCCGGCGAGACCAACTTCCACCGCGGCTATGACGGCAACATCCTGGTCAACGCGATGTGCGTGGGCCTGGCCGACACCGACAAGATCTTCTATTCCGCCGCGCCCGCCGCCGGGCTGCCAGTGGTCTATTTCGGCTCCAAGACCGGCCGCGACGGCATCCACGGCGCGACCATGGCCTCGGCCGAGTTCGGTGAGGACTCGGACGAGAAGCGGCCGACCGTGCAGGTGGGCGACCCGTTCGCCGAGAAGCTGCTGATCGAGGCGACGCTGGAGCTGATGGCTTCGGGCGCGGTGGCCGCGATCCAGGACATGGGCGCGGCCGGCCTCACCTCGTCGTCGGTCGAGATGGCCGGCAAGGGCGATGTCGGCATCGAGCTCGACCTCGATCTGGTGCCGCAGCGCGAAGAGGGCATGAGCGCCTACGAGATGATGCTATCGGAGAGCCAGGAGCGGATGCTGGCGATCCTGAAGCCCGGCCGCGAGGACGACGGGCGGCGCATCTTCGAGAAATGGGGGCTCGACGCCGCCACCATCGGCCATACCACCGACACGGGCCACCTGATCCTCAGCCACCGCGGCGAGATCGTCTGCGACATCCCCCTGCAGCCGCTGACCGAGGACGCGCCGCTCTACCACCGGCCCTGGGTCGAGCCGCACGCCGAGCCGCACCTCGATCCGGCCCACGTGCCCGCGCCGGCCGACTGGGCTCAGGCGGTGCTGACGCTGATCGCTTGCCCGGATATCGCCTCCAAGCGCTGGCTCTGGGAGCAGTATGACCGCCACGTGATGGCCGACACGCTGGAGGACTCGGCTACCGGCGCCGACGCCGGGGTCGTGCGGGTGCACGGCGGGCGCAAGGCGCTGGCGATGACGTCGGACTGTACGCCGCGCTATGTGGCGGCCGGGGCGTTCGAGGGCGGCAAGCAGGCGGTGGCGGAGGCGTGGCGCAACCTCACCGCCGTCGGCGCCGACCCAATCGCGGTCACTGACAACCTCAATTTCGGCAACCCCGAGCGGCCGGAGACGATGGGCCAGATCGCCCGCGCCATCGACGGCATGGCCGAGGCCTGCCGCGCGCTCGACTTCCCGGTCGTGAGCGGCAATGTCAGCCTCTACAACGAGACCGGCGGGGTCGCGATCCCGCCGACGCCCACGGTCGGCGCCGTGGGCCTGATCCCCGACTATGCCTTCCGCGCTGACTTCGCCTCGATGAGGCCGGGCGACGCGCTGCTCGTGGTCGGCGCCAGCCACGGCGAGCTGGGCTCGAGCCTCTACCTGCGTGAACTCTTTGGGCGCGAGGAAGGGGCGCCGCCGCCGGTGGATCTGGAATTCGAGCGACGCAACGGTGATTTCATCCGTGGACTGATCAGGTCCGGCCAGGTTTCCGCTGTACACGACCTGTCGGATGGCGGCCTCGCCATCGCCGCGGCGGAGATGGCGCTGGCATCCGGCGTCGGCATCGATCTCTCACCGACCAGCGCCACTCACGCCCACGCCTTCATGTTCGGCGAGGACCAGGGCCGCTACCTGATCGCTACTTCAGACCCTGACCCCATCGTCGCGGCCGGCCGCGCCGCGGGCCTCAACATCGCGCTGGCCGGTCAAGCGGGCGGGACGGATTTCGCCTGCCACACCCTCTTCCGCATCCCCCTGGACGACCTCCGCGCCGCCAACGAGCGCTGGATGCCGGCGTTTATGGGCGGCTGAGAGACCACTGACTATTTCGCGCTGGTGTTCGTCGAAGCTGCGGTTGCGCTTTCAGCATCGTGAGCCTCAACGCCATGCGACGTGAACTCTACCGGCGCGAGCTGCGGTTTGGCTAAGTCAGCGTGCCAGGGGTTCATTCCCACGCAGTAGCCGCTGAGGTCTCCACACGCCCTTGTCTCTCCGGTCTGACTATCGACCACAACTATGATCGCCTGGTCGTCGGACAAATGCGCGCTGCCCGCTGTTGGCGAAGGTTGCTGCGTCAGCTTCGCCCACGATTGGCCCGCCTGGTAGATACCGACGCCCGCGTAACGGCCGTGTTGAGCGCCTTCACCGCTGGGGCTCGACCAGTCTGGTTTCTTGCATCCGGCCAGCGCGGCGACGCCAGCCAAAGCCAGCAGGACGATCGACCACTTCATCGCAGCTTCCATCACGGGTTCGTGATGATTGCTCTCGTTTCCGTGATCACGCAAGTGTGTCCGACCAGCGGCCTACTCTTCGCCGGCGCGGACCCAGTGGCTTGGGATGATGTCGTCGGGCGGAGTCCAGGGTTGGCTGGCTTTGGCGGAGGCGCGGACGGCGTCTTGGGACGTCGTCGTGCAGTTTTCCAGCTTGGCGTCCATGGTCAGACCCGGCATCGGCGTGAGCGTGCCATAGCGCGCGTTCCCGTCCGGCTTGACCGCGTCCGCAGGCGGCGGCGGGCCGCAGCGGGCCGGCCACGAGGTGTAGCCAATGATCTCGCCGTGGTCAGTCTCGGTCGGATGGATGGCGATGTAGACGTAGGCGGACTCCGGCCCTCCGTCCGCGGCCTCGTCCGGATCGTTCTGCCGGGTCACATGCAGCTGCAGAACCTCGGGATCGCCCTGCGCCAGCAGGATCTCCGCGCTGGTCCAGACCTGCTTGCCGTCCTTAGTGTCGTAGCCGCCCATCTCGCCCGGCTTTATCAGGAAGCCCCGCGCGCACTCGGGCCAGGCTTTCAGCGGCGTCTTGGGATCGTAGTTGCACGGCTCGCCGCCCGGGCCGGCCTGGCTCCAGAGGCCGGGACGCAGCTGCGGCGCGCCGGCGGTGTCGGCCTTCTCGAACAGCGGACTCGTGGTGACGATCATGTTGCAGGCGCCCAGCGAGGCGAGGGTCAGCAAGGCGAGGAGCGCGCGCGCCGGCCGGCCCACTGGCTCAACGGCGATCACCGCGGGCCGTCGCGCAGCCAGTGGGCCTCGCGAGGCTGGTCGGCCCACGCCTGGCTGGCTTTGGCGGCGTTGTGCAGCGCCGCGGGCGACGTGGTCGTGCAGACCGCATCGCCCTTCTTCATCTGGATGCCCGGCAGCGGATGCAGGGTGGCCATCGCCGTATCCTCGCCCTTGGCGTTCTTCGGCGGCGGCGGGCCGCATTGCACGGGCCAGAGCGTGAAGGCGACGATGCGGCCCTGATCGTCCAGCTTGGTCGGGTGGACCGCCGCATAGGCGTAGGGCTTGGCTTTGGTGGAGTCAGACTTGGTGGTGACGGTGGCGTCGCCCGTAGCCGTGGCGTCGGCAGTGACCGAGAGGTCCACGTCGACCTGCAGCTGCATCACCCGCGGCTCGCCGGCGGCCAGCACATAGGGGGCGTGCTCGAGCGTGTCGCCGGGCGTGTTCGACTTGTGGCCGGCGATGTCTTCCAGGGTCACCAAGCCGCCGCCCGCGCAGTCGGGCCACTCGTTGAACGGCTTGTGCTCGTCGAGCGCGCAATCGGAATCCTTGAAGAAGAGCCAGACGCCAGGCTTCAGCGTCGGCGCGCCGGCGGCGTCCTTCTGGGTGAACAGCGGGTCCTTGGTCAGGACGATGTTGCAGGCAGAGAGCAGCGCCAGGCCGCAGCAGACCAGGGCCAGCCGAACGAGTTTTGTTGTCACGGATTCCCCGGTGCGATCCACGCGACCTGCTGAAGCGTCGTTACGTCCCGCAGCGTCGCGGCGGCTGCGGCGCGGACCATCTCGACGCTGTCGAGATCGCAGCCGCCGAGATTGGGCCGTAGCGCGATGCCGCCGTCTTTGGGCTTGGGGCATGCGATCGCGGCGCCGACCGCGCCGACCAGCCGGCCGCGGTTATCCTTGGAGAGATCGGTCAGCGCGAGGAACAGATAGCCGTCCTTCTCGGTGCCGACCTGGGCGATCACCGGATCGCCGGAGGTCAGGCTGACGTCGGCGGCGTAGCTCACATCCCGCGCCGTGCGTTTGCTGACGCTGCCGGCGACGATGACCATCGCCTTGTCGCCGCTGATCCAGAACGGCGAGGCGCAATGGGGCCAGGCGTGAATGTCGACCGCGCTCGGCTTGGCGCAGCCGGGGTCGAGAATCGCCCAGAGGCCCTCGGCCGGTTTCGGCGGCGGCAGCGGCGCGGGGGCGGCGATCGCCGGCGGCGTGGCGTGGTGCGGTCCCAGCGAGGCGAATTGCGCGCGGAAGTCGGCGCACGCGCTCAGGCCCACAACCATGGCGACAATGAGGATGCTGCGCAACAAGCGGTCCCCTCCAGCAACCGCTTGTATATCCGCGCCGCAATCGAATTGCAGCTCAAATTGACGTTTTGAAGGCCGATGCGAAAGCTCGACGCGCGACTTAGGTAAGGGTTGTTAAGGCTTTTGATTCACTGATCTTCGTTCGAGGAGCCGCGCCAATGCCCATGGCCGCATCACAGCTTGAGGCGGAACTGCGCCACGCCTTTCCGGACGCGGAGATCGTCATCGAAGACCTCGCGGGCGACGGCGACCACTACAAGGCGCGAATCACCTCGCCTGCGTTCAGCGGTCTGCCCCGGATACGCCAGCACCAGCTCGTCTACGCGGCGCTGAAGGGCAAGGTCGGCGGCGAACTGCATGCGTTGGCGCTGGAAACCAGCGCGCCTCCAGCGGCGGGCGCCTGACGCCCGATGCGCTACCGCCCCTTCGGACATACCGGCATCGCGGTCTCGGCGCTCTCGCTGTCGCTCGACGGCGACGGCGACCGGCGCAAGCCCGAGGAGTGGCGCGCGTTCGTGCACGCCG
Source organism: Caulobacteraceae bacterium (assembly GCA_036494265.1). Classification (GTDB taxonomy): domain Bacteria; phylum Pseudomonadota; class Alphaproteobacteria; order Caulobacterales; family Caulobacteraceae; genus Acaudatibacter. The sequence continues at coordinate 8,793 of DASXOP010000066.1, forward strand.
CGTTCGAGGAAGGGATCAACAGCTTCGAGTTCGTCAAACCCTCCCAGGCCATGCTGGAAGGGTTCGCTGAAGGCGCGTCGGTGGTCAAACGCTCGCTGCTGTTCCTCACCCTGCGCGCCGACCCGGCGCTGGAGGGACGGCGGCTGGAGGGCTGGGTCGCCGACGTGATCGGCCGCGCCGGCATCGGCGAGCTTAACCTTTTGACGATCGAGGCCACGGCGCCCGAGTTCGACGGCTCGCTGGTCGCCGGCTTGCGGCTGAAGGACATCAACCTGGTGCGCCGGCTCTCGGTGGCCGGCTATGGCGACCAGGTGACCGACCACCTCGAAGACCCGCTGTTCGACGCCGTGATCATGCCGTTCGGCATCCTGTCCGGCTGGCGCGACCGCAACCTGACCCGCGTCGCGCTGGAGCGGCAGATGGGCGTGATCGCCAGCGATCCCTGCCCCGAAGGTCTGCTCGGGCTCGCCGAGCAGGCCGTGCAGGAGGCCAAGCCGGGCTGGTTCAAGCGCCCGGAGCCGCTGAAGGGCGCCGGCACCTATGCCTTCCTGCAGCACACCCGCGGCTGGACGCCGGAGCAGATCTGCGTCGCCTACGCGCTGACCGAGCCGGCGGTGGCGACGGCGTTGATGGCTGTGGACGACGTCAAGCACATGGCCCTGCTGGCCCAGGCCACCGACCGCGACCTGCCGTCCTCGGTCACCGCCCAGATCGAGATGGCGCGCTTCTCCAATGAGCGGGAAGCCGGAACCGAGCGTAGGGCGAAGCGCCGCGCTTGACCGACGCGCCCCGGCTCCCTAGCTCTTGGGCCAGGGTCAACGATCCATTCCCTTGCAGAGAAGGCTATCGCTCATGAGCGACGTCGCCGAACCCAACACCATCCACGACTTCATCGGCAAGGCCATCGCCGACCATCCGGTGGTGTTGTTCATGAAGGGCGTGCCGGATAGTCCGAAGTGCGGCTTCTCGGCCGTCTGCGTGCAGATCCTGGATCACCTCGGGGCCGATTTCGTCGGCGTCGACGTGCTGCAGAGCGACGACCTGCGCCAGGGCATCAAGAGCTTCTCCGACTGGCCGACCATCCCGCAACTCTACGTGAAGGGCGAGTTCGTCGGCGGCGCCGATATCATCCGCGAGATGTTCCAGTCGGGCGAACTGAAGCCGCTGATGATCGAAAAGGGCGTGCTGGCGGCCGACGCCGGCTAGGTCCGCACCTACTTCCGCTCTTCCCCGCGAAAGCGGGGACCCAGGTTTTTTTGTCGTCTGGGCAAGGGAGGCGGATTCGTTCTGGTGGGCCAATCCTGAAAAAAGCCTGGATCCCCGCTTTCGCGGGGAAGAGCGGGCGGGGATGGGGCAGTCGCTTGGTGTCGCGCCCGATCAGAGCGCACGCAGCTGACAGGCTGCTGTCAGCACTGATGGGGTGAGGCTCTGGCGCGGCGGGCCGCCCTCCCCTACCTTCCGACCATGTCCGAGCCCTCCCCCGGCGTCGCCGACGCCTCGCGTGCGTTCATCTACGACGCCGAGACCGCCCCCGCGCTCTGGACGCCGCACCGGCCCGTGCGGCCGGACAAGATGGAGGGCGGGGGCCGGTTTGAGCTGGTCAGCGAGTACAGCGCGGCCGGGGACCAGCCGGAGGCGGTGCGGGAGCTCGTGGCTGGCGTGCAGTCGCGCGAGCACGAGCAGGTGCTGCTGGGGGTCACCGGGTCCGGCAAGACCTTCACCATGGCCCGGATCATCGAGGAGACCCAGCGGCCGGCGCTGATCCTGGCGCACAACAAGACCCTCGCGGCGCAGCTCTACTCCGAGTTCAAGTCGTTCTTCCCGAACAACTCGGTCGAGTACTTCGTCAGCTACTACGACTACTACCAGCCCGAAGCCTACGTCCCCCGCACCGACACCTATATCGAGAAGGACTCGTCCATCAACGAGCAGATCGACCGCATGCGCCACTCGGCGACGCGGGCGATCCTGGAGCGGGACGACGTGATCGTGGTCGCCTCGGTCAGCTGCATCTACGGCATCGGCTCGGTCGAGACCTACTCGGCGATGACCTTCACCCTGAAGGTCGGCGACAAGGTCAACGAGAAGCAGCTGATGGCCGACCTAGTGGCCCAGCAATACCGCCGCAACGACAACGCCTTCGAGCGCGGGACCTTCCGCCGCCGCGGCGACACCATCGAAATCTTCCCGGCCCACTACGAGGACCGCGCCTGGCGCGTCGGCCTGTTCGGCGACGAAGTCGAGGCGATCCAGGAGTTCGACCCGCTGACCGGCAAGAAGACCGGCGAGCTGCCGCAGATCCGGGTCTACGCCAACAGCCACTACGTCACCCCGCGGCCGACGCTGATCCAGGCGGTCGGCCACATCAAGGCCGAGCTGAAGGAGCGCCTCGACTGGCTGGTGAAGGAAGGCAAGCTCTTGGAAGCCCAGCGCCTGGAGCAGCGCACCACCTTCGACATCGAGATGATCGAGGCCACCGGCAGCTGCGCCGGCATCGAGAACTACAGCCGCTACCTCACCGGCCGCCGCCCCGGCGAGCCGCCGCCGACCTTCTTCGAGTACATCCCCGACAACTGCCTCCTCTTCGTCGACGAGAGCCACCAGACGGTGCCGCAGATCGGGGCGATGTACCGCGGCGACTACCGCCGCAAGTTCACGCTGGCCGAATACGGCTTCCGCCTGCCCAGCTGCATGGACAACCGCCCGCTGAAGTTCGAGGAGTGGGAGGCGATGCGGCCGGACAGCGTGTTCGTCTCCGCCACCCCCGGCCCCTGGGAGCTGGAGAAGACCGGCGGCGTCTTCACCGAGCAGGTGATCCGCCCCACCGGCCTGATCGACCCGCCGGTCGAGGTGCGCCCCGTCAGCAAGGGCGGCGCGTCGCAGGTCGACGACGTGATCGCCGAGTGCCGCGAGGTCGCCCTGCGCGGCTACCGCATCCTGGTCACCGTGCTCACCAAGAAGATGGCCGAGGACCTCACCGAGTACATGCACGAGCAGGGCCTCAGGGTCCGCTACATGCACTCCGACATCGACACCATGGAGCGGATCGAGATCATCCGCGACCTGAGGCTGGGGGCCTTCGACGTGCTGGTCGGCATCAACCTCGTGCGCGAGGGCCTCGACATCCCCGAGTGCGGCCTCGTCGCCATCCTCGACGCCGACAAGGAGGGCTTCCTGCGCTCCGAGACGAGCCTGATCCAGACCATCGGCCGCGCCGCCCGCAACGTCGACGGCAAGGTCATCCTCTACGCCGACAGCATCACCGGCTCGATGGAGCGGGCGATGGCCGAGACCAACCGCCGCCGCGAGAAGCAGATGGAGTGGAACGCGGCCAACGGCATCACCCCGGAATCGGTCAAGTCGCGCATTTCCGACATTCTGAATTCGGTCTACGAGAAGGACCAC
>DASXOP010000067.1:0-139414 GCA_036494265.1 Caulobacteraceae bacterium
GCCACTTCGCCCTCAACCTCGTGCGCGGCGCAAACGACAAACACAGCCTCAAAACAAGGCGCAAGCTCGCCGGATGGTGCGAAGACTACCTCGCCTCACTCCTCAACACCCAAACCCGTTAACCCCGATTCGTTGCCCTGATCAGCCAGCCTTCTCGCAGGCGTCTTCCATGTCGCGGAAGTGCTCGTCAGCCTCGCAGGCGACGGCCGTGGGGCTGGATTGCGGCGCTGGCTTTGGGAAGGGCGCGGTGACGACGCGCGCGCCGGCTTCCAGCGTGCGATGCACCGGGCATTTGTCGGCGATCTCGAAGAGGCGCGCCGTCTGCTCGGCGTCCAGCGGACCTTCGAGCGCGATCTGGCGGGTGAAGGTGTCGGCGGGGGTCTGGCCAGCCATCTTGTCGTGGCGCACGGCGACGCGGGTGCGCTTCAAGGGCCAGCCCTTGCGCTCGGCATAGAGGCGCAGCGTCATCGAGGTGCAGGCGCCCAGTCCGGCCGCGACCAGTTCGTAGGGGCTGGGGCCGGAGCCCAGGCCGCCGACGTCGACCGGTTCGTCGGCGAAGAAGCGGCTGCCGTGGACGCTGATCTGCACCTGGAACTTGCCGGCGCCGGTCTCCTCGACCAGCACCGCGCCGTCCGGCGCCTCGGCCGGCGCGTCCGCGGCCATCGGCAGATAGCGGGTGGCCCAGGCGGCGATCACTTCGGCGGCGTAGTCAGCATCGGCCCCGCGGGTGAGCAGGTGGTCGGCGCCGTCGAGCGAGATGAAACTCTTGGGGTGCCTGGCGGCGAGGAAGATGGTCGAGGCGTTGTCGATGCCGACGACCGCGTCGGTGGGCGACTGCAGCACGAGCAAGGCGCGCTTCAAGTGCGCGATCCGCTCGGGCAGGTCGTGCATGCGGGCGTCGTCGACGAAGGCCCTGTCGAGCACGAACGGCCGGCCGGCGATGCTGACCTCGGCCGAGCCGGCGGCCTCGATCGTCTTCACCTCGTCGCCGAGCAGTTTCAGCACGTGCTCGACCGTCGCCGGCGCGCCGATCGTGGCCACCGCCTTGACGCTCGCCAGATCCCCGGCGGCGGCCAGCACGGCGGCGCCGCCGAGGCTATGACCGATCAATAGCGAAGGGGCCTCGCCCAGGCTTTCCAGGTACGACGCGGCGGCGATGAGGTCCTGGACGTTGGCCGAGAAGCCCGTGATCGCCCCCTCGCTGTCGCCAAGCCCGGTGAAGTCGAAGCGCAGCACGGCGACGCCGAGGCCGGCCAGCGCCCGGCTGATCCTGACCGCCGCCTTCGAGCTCTTGTCGCAGGTAAAGCAGTGGGCGAAGAGCGCGAACGCGCGGGGCGAACCATCCGGCCGATCGAGCCGCGCCGCGAGCTGCTGGCCGCGGCCGTTGGGGAAACTGATCGTCTCGGTCTGCATGGCGCTCTCCCGCGGCTTCAGCGCACATATAGCGACGCCTGAGTCCGAGCGGGATGCCGCCGCGTGGGTCTTGACCGCTGACCGCCCCGGGCGAAGGGTGGCGGCGCTGAAAAGCAGCCCCGGAGACGTAAGCGCGATGGCCTCGAAGCTCGCATCCGATCCCAGGATCGATCCCCGCCTCAAGGCGATGTTCGGCGCCTGGCCGGACCTGCCCAATCCCGGCGACGCCACCTCGCGCGATCAGCTGGTCGCTGAGGCCAACAGCGACGAAGCCAAGGCGCGGATGGCGCAGCAGAAGCTGATGTTCGATGCGCTCGACAACGAGGATGTCGCGCCGTCGAAGGGGCTCTCCACCCGCACCGAGCGCTTCCGCTCCACGCCGGATGGCAACGAGATCCTGATCCAGTTCATCCGGCCGGACAGCGCCGATACGCTGCCCTGCGTCTACTACATCCACGGTGGCGGCATGCAGAGCATGTCGTGCTTCGACGGGATGTACCGGGCCTGGGGCCGGATCATCGCCGCGCAGGGCGTCGCGGTGGCGATGGTCGACTTCCGCAATTGTCTGCAGCCGTCGTCGGCGCCTGAGATCGAACCCTTTCCGGCCGGCTTGAACGACTGTGTCAGCGGCCTGAAATGGCTGGTGGAGAACCACGCGGCGCTGGGCATCGACGCCTCGCGGATCGTCATTGCCGGCGAGAGTGGCGGCGGCAACCTCACCCTGGCCACCGGCCTGAAACTGAAGCGCGATGGCGACATCGGCCTGATCAAGGGGCTCTATGCGCTCTGCCCCTACATCGCCGGCCATTGGCCGGATGCGCGCTATCCGTCGTCGACCGAGAACAACGGCATCCTGCTGGATCTGCACAGTAATCGCGGCGCGATGAGCTACGGCATCGAGGCGTTCGAGGCCAAGGACCCCCTGGCCTGGCCGTCGTTTGCGGGCCTGGATGATGTCAAAGGGCTGCCGCCGACGGTGATCAGCGTCAACGAGTGCGATCCGCTCCGCGACGAAGGGATTGCCTTCTACCGGCTCTTGATGACCGCCGGGGTCGCGGCGCGCTGCCGTCAGGTGATGGGCACCATCCACGGCACCGAGATCTTCGCGGTCGCCTGCCCGGACATCAGCCGCGACACCGCCAGCGACCTGGCTAATTTTTGTAGGCGCTAGGCGTACGTTCGCGACCGTCTCGGCGAAAGAGCGGCCGCGACGGCGTGTTTCCTCAACTCGGCCAAGGCGACGTCGCCGCCAGGTCGGGCATCGCTTGCGGCGGCCAAGCGCAAAACGTTTCTCTGCCGGTGACAGTCGCGGGCATTCGTGCACTATCGCGCCCGAGTTGAGTTGACGGGACGCACATCAGGGCTGGCCCGGCGAGGAGAGCCACCCAGATGCTGATCGGGATTCCCATCTACGAAGAGTTCGATCTGCTCGACTTGGCCGGCCCTTGGGAGATGTTCAAATGGGCGGGCTACACGATTGAGGTCGTCGCCGAGACCCCGGGATTGATCGCCAGCAACGGCGGCCCGGGCGCGGCGCTGAGCGTCGAAGCGACGACCTCCTTCGCTCAAGCCGGCAAGTGGGATGCGCTCTGGACGCCCGGCGGCTCGCCGAAGGCCCTGAACCGGCTGATGACCAGGCCGAGCGCCTACCTCGACTTCCTGTGTGAGAAGGCCGCGCACGCCAAGTACGTCTGCTCGGTCTGCGAAGGCGCTCTCTTGCTGGCGGCGGCGGGGCTGCTCGACGGCTACACGGCCACCACCCATTGGGCGTTCGTTCCCTGCTTCCTGCAGCGCTATCCGAAGGTGAAGATGGCCGACGGATTTCCGCGCTATCACCTCGACCGCAACCGGCTGACAGGGGGCGGCATCGCCTCGGGACTGGACGAGTCGCTGGAGCTGATCCGGCTGCTGAGCGGAGAAGCCGCCGCCGAGGCGGCACAGCAGAACACCCAGTACTATCCGGACCCTCCAGTCTGGAGCGAAATCCCCCAGACCATGTTCTGCCCGCTGGACGCCCCCTGACGACGTCGCCCCGGACGTCGGGTCAACGCCGGTAGGCAGTTGACGGGGGCGCTGGGACGCCGTTTTGGTATCTGGCGCGGCGCCCCCGAAGAGGCGGCCGCAGCTGAAGAGGAAGCCATGGCCGTCAAGAAATTTCCCGTGGAGGCATCCCACATCCTGATGTTCGCGCGCTCTGTCGGTGACGACAATCAGGTCTACCAGGACGCGGACTACGCCAAGACGACGGAAGCGGGCAGCATTATCGCCCCGCCGACGTTCGCCCAGTCGAGCGCGCAGTTCGACCCTGACTACTTCCTGCGGCCGAAGGTCGGGCAGCCGTGGTTCGGGTCTGGCGGCACGCCGACCGGCGCCGCGCCGCGTGGCGGTGGTGGCGGTGGTGGCGGCGGGGGAGGCGGCGGCGGTGGTGGCGGCGGTCTCCACGCCGAACAACACTTCGAATATCACCGGCACCTGAAGCCCGGCGACGTGCTGACCGCGACCAACCTGCCGGGCAAGACCTGGGAGAAGGAAGGCCGCCGCTCCGGCAAGCTGGTGTTCTCCGAGAACGTCACCGAGTACCGCGACGAGAACGGCGAGCTGGTGATCACCGCCCGCGGTGTCGGCGTCCGCACCGAACGTCCCGTCGACCAGAAGCAGGAGGCGTAAGCGCCATGGCTCTCAGCGCATCCAAACTAAAGGTCGGCGACACCCACACTGCCCGCCTGGTCGAAGACCTCAAGCGCACCCAGATCGTTCAGTATGCGGGCGCTTCCGGCGACTACAATCCGCTGCACACGGACGAAATCTTCACCACCAAGGTGGCTGGCTATCCGAGCGTGTTCGCGCACGGCATGCTGACCATGGGCATGACTGGCAAGATGCTCACCGACTATGTCGGCGACGCCCGGCTGACCAAGTACGGCGTGCGGTTCACCAGCCAGGTGTTCCCAGGCGACACGCTCGACTCCACCGCGACGGTGAAGTCGGTCGCCAACGGGCTGGTCGAGCTCGACGTCGAAACCAAAAACCAGAACGGCGTGGTCGTCGTCAGCGGCTACGCCGAGGCGCGCGTCGATCCGTAAGACTTAAGGGTCGGCGGCCGTCGAGGAGGGCGGACGATGTACCCAGGGGATCAGGTCAAGGTCCGCCCGGACCAGCCCGCCTTCATCATGGCCGGGTCCGGCGAGACCGTGACCTATGCCGAGCTGGACCGGCGCAGCAATCGCCTCGCGCATTTCCTGCGCGGAGAGGGGCTGCGCCGGCTCGGCCACTATTCGATCTTCATGGAGAACCACGCCCGCTACGTGGAATGCTGCGCCGCCGGCGAGCGGGCGGGGCTCTACTACACCTGCATCAACTCGTACCTGCAGCCGGAGGAGGTCGCCTACCTGCTGCAGAACAGCCGCTCGACGGTGCTGATCACCTCGATGGCCAAACTGGAGATCGCGCGGCGGGCGGTCGGGCTGACGCCGGAGATCACCCGCTGCCTGATCGTCGATGGGCCCGGGGACGGGGGGCGGTTCCTGAACCTGGACGAGGCCACGGCGGGCCTGCCCGAAACGCCGGTCGCCGACGAGGCGCTGGGGACGCCGATGCTCTATTCGTCCGGCACTACTGGGCGACCGAAGGGGATCATCCGGCCGCTGCCGCAGACGCCGCCCGGCGACGGCCTGCCGTTGTTCCACTTCCTGACCCAGCTTTGGCGGTACCGGCCGGAGATGATCTATCTCTCGCCGGCGCCGCTGTACCACTCGGCGCCGCAGGCCGCGGTCGGCCTGACGATCCGCGCCGGCGGCACGGCGGTGATCATGGAGCACTTCGACCCGGAGCAATATCTGGCGCTGGTGGAGCGCTATCGCGCCACCCACTCGCAGCTGGTGCCGACAATGTTCTCGCGGATGCTGAAACTGCCCGAAGATGTGCGATCTCGCTACGACCTCAGCTCGTTCGAGCAGGTGATCCACGCAGCGGCGCCGTGCCCGCAGCCGGTGAAACGGCAGATGATCGACTGGTGGGGCCCGATCATCCAGGAGTACTACGGCGCTACCGAGGGCCTCGGCTTCACCGCTTGCGACACGCCCGAATGGCTGGCGCACCCCGGCACTGTAGGACGGGTCGTGCTGGGCAACCTGCACATCCTCGACGAGGACATGCAGCCGCTGCCGTCCGGCGAAGCCGGTACGATTTGGTTCAAGACCGCGACGCCCTTCGAGTACTTCCACGATGACGAGAAGACCCGCGAGGCCCGCTCTGAGGACGGCGAGATGAGCACGGTCGGCGATGTCGGCTACCTTGATGCGGACGGCTTTCTGCACCTGACCGACCGACGCACGTTCATGATCATCTCCGGCGGGGTGAACATCTATCCGCAGGAGTGCGAGAACCTCCTGATCACCCACCCGAAGGTCGCCGACGCGGCGGTGTTCGGCGTGCCGAACGAGGACCTCGGCGAGGAGGTGAAGGCGGTGATCCAGGCCATGCCCGGCGTCGACACCGGGCCGGCGTTCGAGGCGGAGCTGATCGCGTTCTGCCGCGAGCAACTGGCGCACATGAAGTGTCCCCGCACGGTCGACTTCATGGACGAGCTGCCGCGGCTGCCGACCGGCAAGCTATACAAACGGCTGATCCGCGACAGGTACTGGGGCCACAAGGACACCCGGATCGTCTGAGGTTCAGGCGTGGACCGCGCCGGCCTCGGCGTCCGACGCTTCATCCTTTTGCACGGCGCGGGCGAAAGCGGCGTAATAGCTGGGGTTTTCGGTGCCCATCCAGCGGTCCCACCAGGTGAAATAGAGCCCGAGGTTGGAGCGGGAATCGGCGTGATGAAGGTCGTGGTGGGTGGTGGTGGTCAGCCAGTCGAACACCGGCTTGCCGTCCTCCGTGGCCGGCATCAACTCGTAGCCGCAGTGCAGCAGCGTGTTGCGGAAGATCTGATGCAACACGAACAACGGCAGCGCCCCCCAGCTGGTCGGGAACACCATCGGCCACAGCACCACGAAGCTCACCATCATCGCCGCCTCGCGGACGTCGAAGCTGTAGGCGGTGAACGGGGAAGGGTTGTGGCTGCGGTGATGGCGCTGGTGAAACTTGAGGAAGAACCGGGGCAGGTGCATCGCCCGGTGGACCCAGTAGTAGTAGGCGTCGTGGGCGACGATCATCATCGCCACGCTGTCGAACACCCAGATCCGACCCCAGTGATCGGCGGCGTCAGACAGCGGATAGACGCCCAGCCGGTCGAGCACGATCATCCCCGCCGCGGCGGTCGAGAAGATGATGACCGAGCGGATGGAGATCAGGAATTCAGTGATCAGCTGCGCGCGGGGCGGCAGGGCGACGCGGATCTTGCGGCCGCGTAGCGGAATCCGCAGCGCGACCCAGAGCACGGCCCAGGTCAGGACCGCGAAGGCCACATAGCGGCCCGTGTCGCGGAATACGCCGTTCCACCAGAGCGGGCCGATATTGTGAAACCAGACGTCCAACGCTTCGCTCCGCCGATGCCGGCTGGCCAGCGGGCCTCCGACAAGGGCGAAGACTAGCGAACAATGGTTCGTCGACTCTGAAACAGCAGCGTTAATTCTGGTTAGGAAAACACTTTTAAATCCAGCAAGTTAATCGATCTTAAGGCCGTCCATGCCGTCGTCGCGCCAAGCCCTGATCAGTTCGAAAAACCGCACAGGTCCGGGGCCGTAGAGACCGGCGAACAAGCCGTCGTCGCCGCCGGCGCGGCCTTCGCCGTTATAGTAGCCGGGGGTGCAGGCCTGGCGGAACTCCAGGTTCAACCAGGCGGTATCGGCGATGGTTTGCACCCAACCGGCCTCGGCCTCGGCTGTCGGCTCGATGATGGCGGCCTGTCGCAACCGTGCTTCGCCGACGACGCCGGCGATGTGGTGGGCCTGTTCGTCGAGCAGGTGTGGGAAGTTGGGGGTCAGAGTGCTCTGGTTGACGCCCATGTGGAAGCAGTTGGGGAAGCCGTGGCTGTAGAAGCCGTGCAGGGTGCGAAGGCCCTTGGCCCAGTGGTCGCTGAGCTTCACCCCGTCCCGGCCCACCACTTCGAAGCCCGCGCGGCGGGTGTAGGAGGTGCCGACCTCGAAGCCGGTGGCGAAGATGATGCAGTCGACCTCGTATTCCTGACCGTCGACCACGAGGCCGGTCTCGGTCAGGCGCTCGACGCCCTGTCCGCCGGTGTCGACCAGAGTGACGTTCTCGCGGTTGAAGGTGGGCAGGAAGTCGTCGTTGAACGTCGGCCGCTTGCAGAATTGCCGATACCAGGGCTTCAGCGCCTCGGCCGCGGCGGCGTCGGACACGGTCTCTTCGACCCGCCCGCGGATCTGGTTCATCTTCCTGAAATCGGCGAGCTCCATCGCCTCGGCGATGTCTTCCATGGTCATCGGCTTGTCGCCGCGGATCGCCGCCATGGAGGCGAGGTTGCGGATGATGTCGGTCCAACCGTCGTTGACCAGGTCCTCGTCCTGCACACCGCCGGAGACGAGAGTGTTGAAGTTCTCCATCCGCCGCTTTTGCCAGCCGGGCGCGAGCGCGCCGGCCCACTCTGGATCGGTTGGCCGATTGCCGCGCAGATCGACGGAGGAGGGGGTGCGCTGGAAGACGTAGAGCTGCTTGGCGGCCTTGCCGAGGTGCGGCACGCACTGGATGGCGGTGGCGCCAGTGCCGATGATGGCGATGCGCTTGTCGGCCAGCTTGTCGAGGTTCCCCGCCGATGAGCCGCCGGTGTAGCCGTAGTCCCAGCGGCTGGTGTGGAACGAGTGGCCTTTGAAGCGCTCGATCTCGGCGATGCCAGGCAGCTTCGGCCGGTTCAGCGGTCCGTTGGACATGACCACGTAGCGTGCCTTCATCGCATCGTCGCGGCTGGTGGTGATCAGCCAGCGCTTCTCGGCCTCGAGCCAGGTGAGTTCGCGGATCTCGGTCTGGAAGCAGGCGTCCTTGTAGAGGTCGAAGTGCTCGCCGATCCGGCGCGAGTGCTCGCGGATCTCGGCGGCGAAGCTGTACTTCTCCTTCGGGATGTAGCCGGTCTCTTCGAGCAGCGGCAGGTAGATGTAGCTCTCGATGTCGCATTGGGCGCCGGGGTAGCGGTTCCAGTACCAGGTGCCTCCGAAGTCGCCGCCCTTCTCCACGATGCGGATCCGCTCGACGCCAGCTTCGCGCAACCGCGCCGCGGACAGCAAGCCGCCGAAGCCGCCGCCGATCACCAGCACGTCGACCTCGTCGGTCAGCGGCGCGCGGGTGAAGCCTGGCTCGACATAGGGGTCGTCGATGTAGTGTTTGAAGTCGCCCTTTACCTCGACGTACTGCTCGTTAGCGTCAGCCCGCAGGCGCTTGTCGCGCTCCTGGCGATACTTCTCGCGCAGCGCGGCGGGATCGAAGTCGAGCGTCGGCGTCTCGGCGGTGTCCAGGGGCATCGGGCTCTCCGGGGAACGGGTGACCCGCAAACTGAACGGCATTCACTGAAGGATGGCAAGCCGCTCCAGACCCTGCCGCGGCGTCAGATGAAGTGCTCCGACTGGCGCAGCCGGCGGATCGCCTGGGTCGCTTCCATCGCCCGCCAGATCACCCAGATGAAGAACCCGAGCGCGGTCAGCAGGATTATGTCCTGCAGGCCGATCAGCACCGTGTCGCCGCCGTCGGTCAGCAGCCGCATCAGCGTCGCCAGCACGATCACCACCACGAAGACGCAGCACCCCATCAGGATCACCGCGGACATCCAGCTGCGCGTGCGCAGCAGGATGGCGGCCGCGCCGATCTGGATCAGGGCGAAGGAGAACTGGCCGAGCACCAGCCAGTTCTGGCCGAAGTTGTCCCAGACCGGCCAGGAGAGGCTGAGCTCGCCCAGGATCAGCGACATGGTCACCGCAGCGATGGGCGCCAGGCCCAACAACAACAGCGACCACGCGGTCCAGGCGACGATCTCGCCGGCCTGCTGGGAAGACAGGATCGGACCCCACCAAAGGGTCGGGGGCTTGCTCTCGGGGACGACGCTCTCGGCCACAGCGTTAACTTCTCATTAAGACACAGCGAGTGGCACGGCTGCAGCGTTCGAGCCAGGGGGTCGTCGATGAGAAGGTGTGGTTTTGGCGAGATGCCCGGACTGGCGGCCGGTTAATCCACCGTCAGTCGAATACGCGTCCGATAGCTCCGCCCAGTCCGGTGATCGCGCGGTAGATGATCGCCGGCGGGGTGATCGTGATCGGCCAGATCAGCGCCTGCCCGAACGAAGTGATCGCCAGGTAGATCAGGCGGGGCGGCGTCACCGCAGCGGCGAGCGAGTTCAAGTTGGGCGACATGAAGGCCGCGGTCGATCCGCCGGCGACTACGGCCAGGATCGCCGCGATGGCGAAGATCAGCAGGAAGACCAGGAAGCTGAGCGCGTAGGCGATCAGGTAGGTGAGCAGCAGGGGCAGGAAACGGCCACGGGTCAGACCCCACGATCCGAACAGGTCGACCCGATGGGTGGCGTAGGTCAGCGGCGAGGCGAGTGAGAACCGGACGCCGACGAAGACGATCGCGCAAAGGATCATCGGGATCAGCACCAGCACGATCAAGGCGCCGAGGCTGGCGATCCCCAACATCAAGACCAGCACCGCCATGATTACCGCCAAGCCCAGATAGATCGCGAAGGCGAGCATGGCGTAGAGGACGAGCAGCCCAAGCTGCCTCAGCTCGTCAGCCGCCAGCCGCAGGTAGCCAAAGCTGCTCTGCTCGGGGTGGAACACCGCGCGGTTCATCGCGGCGTAGATCACCGCGTTCATCACCAGCACCGAGATCAGCAGCACGGCGTAGGTCGGCGCGGCCTGGCGGAAGAGTTCGAACACCGCGGTGGTGTCCTGAGCCTGGGGCAAAGGGCCGAACTGAGCGAGTTTGGTGAAGGCCGCGCCGGCGGTGTAGGCGACGAACAGATTCACACCGAGCGACATGGCGAATTGCAGCGCCGCCCAGACGCCGACGATCCAGGGTCGCTGCCAGACGATGCGAAAGCCGCTGAACGCCGCGTCCGCCGCAGAAAACTCCGCCACCGCGGCTCCTTAACCCTGTCCCGACGCCGAACCTTAGGGCCGATTTCGCCTGCCGTGGCAAGGCGCGGAACGGCTAGGTCCGGCCAGGGTCAGGCCGTTCGATGTCGTCCGGGGTTCGATCCTCGGATTCCAGGTCGGCAGGGCTGATGTCGTCGGCGGCGATCAGGTCGGATGGGTCGGACCTGAAGCTGCGTGGCTCATCGAGATCCTCGTCGGCCAGCACGATCTCCTCGAGTTCGGCTTCGTCCGCCTGGTCGGGATCGAAGTCGTCGGCAGGCTCCAACGCCGCGTTGGCGTCTTCGTCGACGCTGGTGGCGTCGTAGACGTCGCGTTGCAGGTCGGAGGTCGCGATGTCGCGTCCGTCCTCGGTGATGTTCTCTTCGTCGAACACCTCGGCCTGGTCCTGGCCTTCGAGCTCAAAGTCGTTCGGGTCGGGCATGGAGTCGTCTCCCTTCCGGAGACAAACCCATCGACGCAGTCGACGTTCCGCTAGCCGGCTGCCAGCGCCGCGGCGACCTCGGCCATGGTCTCGTCCCAGCGGTTGAAGCCAGGCGGGTTGAAGATGCGCGCCTGCGGATACCAGGGCATGCGGTCGGTGCCGAGCAAGGTCCAGGCGCCGGGGACGGAGACGATCCACACGTCAGCGCCGCAGGCCGCGGCGATGTTCGAGGTTGCGTTGGCGAAGCCCATCGTCAGATCGAGGGCCGATGCGAGGGCGCCGATATCGTCGAGGTCGTTCTTCAGGTCGATGCCGGGCGGCGTCCAGATCTCGACACCGAGCTGAGTGCGAGCCCACTCGATCTCGGCGGCGCAATCGCCGTACTGCATGTTGACGAAGGTGATGCCGGGCGTGGTCAGGATCGGCGTCCAGAGTTCGAACGGCGAATAGAAACGGGCCCGCGCCGACTCGACCTTCATACTCTTCCAGAGAATGCCGACCTTGCGGCCCGCCGGCGCGCTCGCCAGCACGTTCCGCCAATCGGCGATGCGAGCCGCATCGGCGGTCAGGAACTGCCGCCTGGCCGGGAAGTCTTCCAGCCGCCTGCGATAGCGCCGCAGCGGCGAGGCCATCGGGATCCAGAGATCGAACTGCGACATATCGCCAAGCGCGGGGATGGCGCGGTGGTTGCGGCCGTGCTGCAGGAAGGTGACGTGCGGCGCGACCTCCGCCATCGGGAACGAGCGCTGGAAGAGGCTGACCAGTCGGGGCTCGACCGCCAAGCCGAGCTTGCCCCTGGGGCCGAGCGCTTCGACGAGGTCGGGCAGGACGTTGGCGAAGAGCACCTCGTCGCCGAGGCCTTGTTCGCCGACAACCAGCAGGCGCTTGCCTTCGAGCGAGGTATCCAGCGACCACTGCGGCCGGTCGATCATGAATACGGTCGATCCGGCGAACAGCGGCGCGAGGCGCGCTTCGTAGTCGTCCCAGCCCTCGCCGATGCGGCCTTGGCCGATCTTTATCGTCGAGCGGGAGAGCTGCATCATCAGCTTGTCGTCGGGCGCCTTGGCCAGCGAGATCGCCTCGTCGCAGTCGGCGAGGGCCGTGTCGAAATCATGCTTCTCGAGGAAGGCGTTGCCGCGGTTGTAGCGGGCGTGCGGGTAGTTCGGCTCGAGCCGCAGCGCCTCGTCGTAGAAGACGATCGCGGTGTCGAGGTCGCCTTGCTCGGCCAGAATTGTGCCGAGCGCATTCCAGAGCTGCGCGTCGGACGGACACTGCTTGATCGCAAACTTCAGGATGTCGATCGCCTCGCTCGCCCGACCTTGGTCGCGGACGGCGGTGGCGAGGTTGGCCCAGGTCGCCCAACCGGCGGGGTGGGCGGCGAGGTAGCGACGGAAGAGCTGCTCGGCGAGGTCCTTCATCCCCATCCGGAAGGCGAGGCGGCCGAGGTCGTTGGCGACGTCGGAATGGTCGGGCAGCAAGGCGAGGGCGGACTGGTAGGCCTTCAGCGAGCTGTCGTAGTCGCCAGCCTTCTCGCGCGCCACGGCCAGCGTGTACCAGGCCATGCCCGACTCCGGGTCCTGGCCCAGTGCCTTGAGCGCCCATTCCGACCCGGTCGCGGCGTCTTCCTGATGCAGAGCATCGATGGCGCGGCGAAGCATCGGCACGATGGCCAGCGCCTTCAGTTCGGCCAGCGCGCCGTCGAGCTTGGCGAGCGAGGCCCCGCCGGCGTCCTGGCCAGCGGGCGGCGGCGTCTCAGGCGCGGCGAACCCCATGGCGGCGGCGGAGGCGGACGTCTTGGCGGTGGATTTGGCCGGCATGGCGCCTGTCACGAATCGGCGCGGAACCGCGCGGGTTCGCCCAGATCGCGCGCGCGGTCTTAAGTCCTCGTAAAGGCTGGGGATGGGCGGCGGCAAGGCGCCGTTAACCATGTCGCTTTAGCGTGCTGAAAGCTTCGATGGGTTAAGTCCCAACCCCAGGTCCGGAGCCCGCAAGCCGCGTCCTCGAAGTCCGGAGTCCGTTAAGATGCCGCTCAAATTGTCGCTGAAGCCGGGCGAGAAGTTCGTGCTCAACGGCGCGGTGGTTCAGAACGGCGATCGGCGTTCGTCGCTGCTGCTGCAGAACAAGGCCTCGGTCTTGCGCGAGAAGGACATCCTGCAAGCCGACGAAGCATCGACGCCGGCACGCAGAATATACTTTCCGGTAATGATGATGTATCTCGAACAGGCTGGCGGAGACGCCTACCATGATGAGTTCATCCAAAGATTGTCCGAGTTCATGGGGGCGGTGCGCAATCCTGATATCCTGACGGACTGCGTCAATATCTCGCGGCACGTGATGATAAAGGAGTATTACAAGGCGCTCATGCTGTGCCGCAAGCTAATCGAATACGAAGACGAGAGGTTGGGGAATGTCGCTCCGCGCCTATCAGCAGGCGGCGCAGCGGGCTGAAACGCCCAGGGACGCTGAATATCGGCTGTTCGCCCAGGTGACCCGCGCGCTGTTGGATATCAAATCCACGCCGCGCGAGGACGTCGCCGCGTGGATCGACGTGCTGCACTGGAACCGGCGCATGTGGGCCGCGCTCGCAGACGATTGCTCGCAAGAGGACAACGCCCTGCCGGCGGCGACGCGGGGCCAAATCATCTCGCTCAGCTTGTTCGTACACCGCACCACCAGCCAGGTGATGCGACGCGAGGCCGATATCGACACGCTGATCGACCTCAACCGCACCATGATGCAAGGCCTGTCCGTCCGCCCGGACGCGGCCTGATTTTGCCGGCAGCTTCTGCCGGTCCGCGGCCAATGCGGCAACTATTGCCGCTCCGCCAGCCCCGCGCGGTCTGAGCAAAACCTCTTAAAAACAACGGCTTGTGAGTGGGTCGGTGTCTGCCTCGCGGTTGGCAGGCCGATTGCTCCCTCGGTTTCAGGCAAAACGCCACCGGCTGTCAAAATGACGTCGGACCAACCTGGAACAGGATAGGATCCACATGCTTAGCGTCAATACGAACGCTGGCGCGCTTGTCGCGCTCGAGAACCTCAACAACACCGCGCAACAGCTCAACAACGCGCAGAACGTCGTCTCCACCGGCTTGGCCGTGGGGTCCGCCAAAGACAACGGCGCCATCTGGTCGATCGCTCAGACCGAGCGTTCGACAGTCCTGTCGCTGGATGCGGTCAAGGAGTCCCTGCAGACCGGCCAATCGATCCTGGACGTGGCCAACTCGGCCGGCACCACGGTATCCAACCTGCTGACGCAGATGAACGAGAAGGCCCTGGCCGCCTCGGACACCTCGCTGAACACCGCCAGCCGCGAAGCGCTCAACAACGACTTCATCGCGCTGCGCAACCAGATCACCTCGACCGTGCAGAATGCCAGCTTCAACGGCGTCAACCTGCTCGATGGCAGCATTACCCAGATCACTTCGCTGGCGAACGCCACCGGCACCTCGGTGCTGACCACGGCCGCCCAGAAGCTGACCTTGGGCGGTACGATCATCACTCTGACGGCGACGGCCTCGATCGGCACTGTCACCACGGCGGCGGCGGCGATCGCGGTGGTCAACACCTCGCTGCAGAACGTCGACACGGCGCTCGCCACTCTCGGTACGTCGTCGTCCTCGCTCGATACTCACCTCAACTTTGTGTCCGGTCTCCAGGACACGCTGACGACCGGCATCGGCAACCTCGTGAACGCCGACCTGGCCAAGGAGAGCGCGACCTTGCAGGCCCTGCAGACCAAGCAACAGCTCGGTATCCAGGCCCTCTCGATCGCCAACTCCGCGTCGTCCGCCCTGCTGGGTCTCTTCCGCTAGCAGGCACGGCTGACCTCAAGGCCTGGGCGGCGGGAGCCACGCGCTCCCGCCGCCTTTGTCGTTTATGAGCCGCAAGAACCGCGACCGTTCCGATAGTGGCCCGTGGCGGCCAGGCGCACCGGCAATTCACTTTTTGATAACTGTCCGCCAGAGCGAATCGACCCGGCAACTCTTGCCCGCCCGACGCTGCCGCTCGGCAAAAATTGCCGGGCTGAATAGGCCTAACGGGACATTAATTCAATAAAAGCAAATACTTGTCGTTTTTTGCCGACCGGGCAATCCTGGCTCGGCATTTGCTTCCTGTCTGATGGGCAAAACGCCCCCGGCCGTCAAAACGACGCCGGACATTAGAATGAAGGAAGTAGAGCAATGTCTCTTAGCGTGAACACCAATGGGGGCGCCCTGATCGCCCTCGAAAACCTCAACAACACCAGCCAACAGCTCGCCCAAGCCCAGAACATCGTTTCGACGGGCCTGGCGATCGGCTCTGCGAAAGACAACGGCGCCATCTGGTCGATCGCTCAGACCGAGCGGTCCACCGTGCAGTCGCTGGATGCGGTGAAGTCGTCCTTGCAAACTGGCCAGTCGATCATCGACGTCGCCAACTCGGCCGGCACCACGGTCTCCAACCTGCTCACGCAGATGAACGAGAAGGCCCTGGCCGCCTCGGACACCTCGCTGAACACCGCCAGCCGTAACGCGCTGAACAACGACTTCATCGCGCTGCGCAACCAGATCACCTCGACCGTGCAGAACGCCAGCTTCAACGGCGTCAACCTGCTCGATGGCAGCGTGACCAAGATCACCTCGCTGGCGAACGCCACCGGCACCTCTGTGCTGACCACGGCCTCCCAGAAGCTGACCTTGGGCGGTTCGATCGTCACTCTGGCGGCGACGGCCTCGATCGGCACCGTCACCACGGCGACGGCGGCGATCGCGGTGGTCAACACCTCGCTGCAGAACGTCGACAATGCGCTCGCCACCCTCGGCACCGCGTCGTCCTCGCTCGATACTCACCTCAACTTCGTGTCGAACCTCCAGGACACGCTGACGACCGGCATCGGCAACCTCGTGAACGCCGACCTCGCCAAGGAGAGCGCGACCTTGCAGGCCCTGCAGACCAAGCAACAGCTCGGTATCCAGGCCCTCTCGATCGCCAACTCTTCGTCTTCGGCGCTTTTGGGACTGTTCCGTTAAGGGCAGCGGCCGGCGGGTGAGTTTCACCCGCCTGCCACCGCAGCGGCGGAGGCCAGCGGCCTCCGCCGTTCGCGGCGCAAGGGGAGACGCCGGCCTAACCCGCCGGCGATGAGGAGAGATGAGCAACACAGCACCAATCTCCGGCATTCAATCCGATGTCCCGGCCGCGCAACCCGCACCCGCCGCGACGCCATCGAATGCAGGAACCAGCCAAGCGCCCGCGGCGCCGATCGACAACCAACCCGATCTGCGCCTGGTGATCGAAGAAGACAAAGCCAGCGGCTCGTACGTCTACAAGACGGTCGATCCAATCACCGGCAAAGTCATCGCTCAGATCCCACGCGAGCAACTGCTGAAAATTCGCGAAGCGCCGGATTACACGCCCGGCTCGATTGTGAATCACCGCAGCTGACCCAGGCGCGCTGGCGCTAATTTAGGCGGCTACGAGCCGCACCCAGGGTCGCTCGACCGACCCGTCCCCGACGTCGCCCCTCGCGACGGCGGCGTTTTTGCGTACCTGTCGTTAACCATAATCACACCATCGGCGACCTAGCCTCCATGGCGACGAAGACGAGGGCGGCCAGAAGGCTGGCCCAGGGGCGCCAGATGAGCATCAGCATCCACAGTTCGACCGCCGCATTGGCGACGCTTGAATCGCTAACGACTCAAGCCAATTCGACCACCAACGCCGGCGCGCCTGCTTCGCTGCTGAGGGCGACGTCTCCCACCGATCCGTCCTCGATCATCGACGTCAGCGGCGGCCTGGCGAGCGCTCTCGGCGGTGCCTCGGCGGGCCTCGCCACCTCGGCGTCGATCGCCGACGCGGCCGTTTCGACCGGATCGCTGATCCAAGGCCTGCTTACGCAGATGCGACAAGACGCAGCCAGCGCCGCCGATCCGAGCCTGAGCGGTGATTCGCGCGGCGCGCTGGATCAGAGCTTCAAGACCGGCCTCGCCGCAATCCAGAAGGCGGTCGCCGCCGCGGGCGTCGGTGGGGTCAATCTCGTTGACGGGTCGGTGAGCGGCTCGGCCAATGTCTCAGCGGCGACGCTGACCGGGGCCAACCTCTCGCTTGGCGGGCCGCTGATCAACGTGGAAGCCGACGCCAGCCTGTCGGACCCGGCGGACGCAGGCTCGATCGCGGCGCAGCTCGGGACTGCGCTCGACAATGTCGGCAAAGCGGTCGGCCAGTTTTCGGCGCAGAGTCAGGCAATCGAGACCCATCTGACCCTCGTCGCTCAGGCCAGCCTCGCGGCGTCTTCGGGCGCGTCGAGCGGCGTCAACGGTGGCCTCGATGCGGACGGCGCCAGGCTTGCGGCGCTGCAAGTCCAGCAGCAGCTGTCGCTCACCAGTTCCAGCATCGCCAACCAGGGCCCGAACGCCATTCTGTCGCTGTTCCAGGCGGCCTAGTGTGCTGGATTTGAAGTTCGCCCTCACGTGGGTCGGCCGCCCGGCGAACTTCAAGTCCAAGAAGCACACTAGAAACAGATACTTGCTAGTGTCCTTATCGAATGCGAAGTTCGTCGGAGCTCGCCACAAACGCGTGCGAACTTCGGAATCGGGACACTAGATTCGGCTTGGTCTTAACGACCCCTTAGCCGCGCGGACGGCATTCTGCCGGCTGGGGCATGACGTCCCTCTGGAAAGTAGTTTCGCGTGGTCGGTTCGATCAGTTCGGGCGCGCTGCTTGGGTGGTACCAGTCCTTCTTCGGGGGCTCTGGCACGGACCCGAGAGCGGCGCTGAACGCCTCCAGCTCTTCGAGCTCGACGGCGACGAACCCGCTCGTCACTCAGGCGACCCCGGCGGTCCAATATGCACCCACCGCGCCCTGGAACGAGAACCAGCCGACCCAGAGCCAACTGGTCAAGAAGGCCATGGGCGGCGCCGCTTTCTTTAATCCGAGCGCCGCGACCTTGGATCTGCCGGGCGCGAGCGCCGACTACAAGAGCCTCTTCGCTCTCTATTCCGGCGTTCACACGCTCTATTCGATCGCGACCGAAGCCGAGAACAAGAACACCACGGCGCTGCAGCTGAGCCAGCTGTCGACGGCGTTCAATGCTGGCATGAGCCAACTGCAAAAATATCTTGGAGAAACAAGCTTCTCCAAGCTGAAGCTGACGGCGGGCACGCTGCAGCAGAGCCAGACCTCGACGACGGCGACGCCGCAACAGGCGACGTCCTACAAGACGGTTCCGATCAACACGACCGGAGACGCCTCAGCCGACGTGCCGGCTTTCGATGGGCCGGTGCAGTTCACGGTCAGCGTCAAGCTGGGTCCGAACACCACCAACGTGCCGGTGAACCTCGACGACATGGGTTCGACGCCGCGAACGATGGGCAACGTGGTCAGCTTCCTGAACGACCAGATGCAGGCCGCGGGGGTGTTCGTCAGCTTCTCGTCGGTCGCGATCGCCGCGACGCCGGACACCATCCAGGTCGGCGGCAAAACCATAACCGAGTCGCCCGGCAACCAATCCTGGGCGCTGCAGCTTCACACCAACCCCGCCGAAACGGTGACTCTCTCAGCGCCGCAGACGGGCGCGGCGGTCTACATCGGCCAGACCGTCGGCAACCAGTCGGCCAGCACCAGCCCGACCGGCGCCAAGGTCGCGGCGGACGCGCAGAGCCAGTTGCTCAAGTTCAACGCCAGTGGGGACGGCGTCACTGGCCCGACGACCCCGGCCAATGCTGCTTCCGACCAGATATCGGGGCTGACGCTGGGTTCAAACGTCAACTCGATCCAGTCGACGGCGCTGGCGCCCGATGGCTCGGTCTATGTCCTGGCCAACATCAACAAGGAAGCCGACGGCACAGCGCCCGCCGGCGGTCAGGATGTGGCGCTGCAGAAGTACGACTCGGCCGGTAAGCTGATGTTCTCTAGCGACCTAGGCTCGGCCGCCAGCACCAGCGGGCTGTCGCTCGCGGTCTCGGCAGACGGATCGCAGGTCGCGCTGGCCGGCCAGGTGACGGGCTCGATCGTCGCCGGCCAGACGGTCAACAATCCGAAGGGCGCTGACAGCTTCGTCTCGGTCTATGACTCGGAAGGCAATCAGGCCTGGACCCAGCAGGACGACGGCGCATTGCCGAACCAGGCGACCGGCGTGGCCTTCGGCGCGGACGGTTCGGTCTACGTCACCGGCCAGGCGCAGACATCGACCGCGGTGCAAGGCTCGCAAGGGCCGAGCAACAGCTTCCTGCAGGTGTTTTCGACCAAGGGTGTCCAGATCGCCAACACCCAGATCGCCACCGGCGGGTCCAACACCAGCTCCGGCATCGCTGTCGACGGGACCAACGTCTACATCGCCGGGGTGCAGAACGGCGACGCCGTGGTCACCGAGTACGATCTCAGCAACCCGAAGACGCCGGCTTTGGTCGCCTCGCGCGATCTCGGCAGCCTTGGCGGCGGCAATGTAGTCGGTCTCGCCGTGCAGAACGGCACAGTCTACGTCGGCGGCAGCGCCCGGGCCGGCTCGCTCAGCGCCGGCGCCGTCACCAGCGCGCCCACCGGCAGCGGCCTCAATGCCTTCGCGGCGACGCTCTCGACAGGCCTTGCGCCATCGGGGTCGGACGCCGTCGCCTACTACGGCGGCGCCGGCGACACCCATGCCACGGCGCTCGGCGTCGCCAACGGCGATGTCTACCTGACCGGCAGCGTGACAGGGGATCTCCCAGGTGAGCCGGCGATCGGGGCCAAGGACGGCTTCGTCGCCGCGCTGAACGTCAGCGCCGGCACGGTCGACTTCGCCCAGCGCTTCACCGGCCTCGATGGCCAGGTCGCGCCTACCTCGATCGCGGTGGCGCCGACCGGCGAGAGCGTGCTCGACCAACTGGGCCTGCCACAGGGCGTGGTCGACGGTCCGGTCTCCAACCTCGTCACCTCGACCACCAGCGTCAAAGCCGGGGACAGCTTCAAAATCTCGATCAACGGCGGCTCGCCGGTGACGATCACCGTGCGGGCCTCAGACACGATGGCCTCGCTGGCGACCAGGATCGCTCAGGCGAGTGGCTTTCGGGTCAACGCCTCGACGTCGCCGGCCGCCAACTCGAAGACCGCGCTGGAGCTGAAGCCGGCGTCGCCGACCTCGGTCGTGACGTTGATCGACGGGCCGAAGGGCACGGACGCATTGGCCGCGCTCGGCCTAAAGCCCGGCGTCGTCGCGGACACCAAGACCAAGAACGGCGTCACTCAACTGCAGTCCAGCGGCACGCCGCTCTACGGGCTGGGGTTGCCGGCGTCGCTGGATCTGTCGTCGTCGGCCAACATCAAGACCGCGCAGGTGCAGCTCGCCGGCGCGATGAGCGTGATCGAGAACGCCTACTCGAACCTCAAGAACGCGGCGACGCCGGCAGCCGTGCTGGCGCTGCAGAAAGCACAGACCAGCGGCACGACGCCGAAGTACATCTCCAACGAGATCGCCAACTATCAGAGCGCGCTGACCAGGTTGACCGCCGGTCAAAGCAACAGCTCCTCGAGCGGCCTGGCCTCACTCCTCGGCTAGGGCTGGCGGCCCGGATCAGGAGCTTCCCTGAACGAGTGACGAGACTCGGTGAGCAAGCCGGGCCAGACTGACCTCCGCCCGTCGCCCCTGACCGGATGAGCGTGTCCGCCGTGACCGTCGAAGAATCGCCGCTCGTGCAAATGATCGATGCGGCCCGTCAGCTTGCCGGCGACGGCGCGGACGAGCCGGCCAAGCGCGCCTATCTGGATGTGCTCAGGCGCGATCCAACCTCGTTGCCCGCCTTGCTAGACCTAGCGCGCCTGGCGCTGCGCACCGGACATCGGACAGCGGCGATGACCGCTTATCAACAAGCGATTTTCTGCCACCCGGAAGACCCAGTGGCGCGGGTCAATCTCGCCAACCTGCTGATCGAGAGCGGAGAGTTCGAGGCGGCGCGCGATCATTTCGCTGCGGCGCTGGCCGGTCAGCACCAATTGGCGGCGGCGCATCAGGGCATGGCCCGAGTGCTGACCGCGCTCGGAGATCCTGACGCAGCCGCACTGCACTGGCGCAGCGCCTTGGCCGACGGGGGCTTCGCGCCGCAGCCCTATGGGGGAGCGGGACAGGGCATTCCGGTGCTGCTGCTGGTCTCCGTTCGCGGCGGCAATATCCCGACCAGGTCGCTGCTCGACGACACCGTCTTTGCGG
Organism: Caulobacteraceae bacterium; assembly: GCA_036494265.1. Taxonomy (GTDB): domain Bacteria; phylum Pseudomonadota; class Alphaproteobacteria; order Caulobacterales; family Caulobacteraceae; genus Acaudatibacter. The sequence goes on from DASXOP010000067.1 coordinate 21,039, forward strand.
TCACGGCGCTCTATGCCGAACACCACGACCCCGCCCGGCCGCTGCCGCCCCACGCGCTGATCTTCAACGCCATCGGCGACGCCGACCTCTGCTCAGAGGCGCTCGCGAATGCCGGGCATGTGGGGCGGCGCTCGTCCGCGCCGGTGATCAATCCGCCCGAGCTGGTCTCGACCACCGGTCGCGCCGCTGTCGCCGCGCGGTTGGCGGGGCTGGCGGACATCGTGGCGCCGGCGGTCAGCGCGGTGCGTCGGGAACATCTACTCACGGACGCAAATCTTTCATTCCCAAGACTTTTCCGCTCGCCGGGTTTCCACACCGGCCAGCATTTCGTCCGCGTCGAGCGGCGCGAGGATCTCGCCGCCGCGATCACGGATCTGCCAGGCGACGAGCTGCTGGCGATCGAGCCGCTGGATGCGCGCGGTCCGGACGGTCAGTTCCGTAAATACAGGGCGATGCTGATCAAAGGCGCGGCTTATCCGCTGCATCTGGCGATCTCGGCCACGTGGAAAGTGCACTACTTTTCCGCCGACATGGCCAAGGACGAGGGCCACCGGACTGAGGAGGCCGCGTTCCTGGCCGACATGCCGGAGACGATCGGGCCGCGGGCCATGGCGGCGCTGGCGGCGATCGCCGCCGAGCTGGGCCTCGATTACGCCGGCGTCGACTTCGCGGTCGCGCCGGACGGGCGGCTGGTCCTGTTCGAGGCGAACGCCGGGATGGTGATCTCGCCGCCAGGCCCGGAGGCGATCTGGGACTATCGGCGGGCGCCGACCCAGCGTGCGCTGGCGGCGGTGATAGCGTTGCTGCTTTCGAAAGCGGCCGGGCAGGACGCCGGGGTTCGGACTGGCGCAGACGGCGAAGGGCAGTCTATCTTTCCCGCGTAGCCCTCTCGGCGAGGCCCATGGATTTCCTCAAGGATCGGCGTCTGATCGCCCTCGGCGGCGCGGGATTGGCGCTTGTAGCGGGCCTCGCGATCGCCTGGTTCATGCTGTCGCACAGCCGCAAGCCGACCGAAGCGCCGCCGGCGTCGCAAGGGGGGCTGGTGGTGGTGTCGGGGCGGGACGACGACGCCAAGCTCGATCCCAAGCGGCCGCTGCGCTGCTTCGTCGGCGGCCAGTTCGTCGGCGAGCTGCCGCTGGCCGTCTGTGCGCAGCGCAACGGCGTTGCGACCGGCGCGCTCGATGTCGGACTGGACCAGGCCGGAGCGCTCGCCGCCGGCAACTCGACCGCGACGCTGACCCCGCTGCAGCAGGCCGAGCAGGCCCCGCCGCCGGTGATCCAGCAGAACGCCGATGGCGAGGTGATCGGCGACGCCCCGACCGGGCAAGTACTCGTCACCGCGACAGGCCGGCCTTGTTGGCGTTACGGCGCGACCGGCTGGCGTGAGCTGCCGGTCCCGATGTCGCTGCAGGCTTGCGTGCAGGCGGTCTATGCTGGCCGGTGTCCCAGCGGCGACGACGCGCTCTATGCACGGTGGGCGGAGCAGGCGCTGCGGCTGAAGGACGGCCGGGTCGAGGTGTCGTCCAACAACCGCGACTACGCGATCCTGACCGATCCGTGGCCGCCCTGCGACGCACAGCCGGCTGGCTGATGGCTCGCGGGCCGGCGCTCGGCGTTGTAGGCTGAGCCCATGCCTCGCTTCGCCCTCGCGCTTGCCGCCATGATCACCGCCGCCTGGGTCCTGGCCGGCTGCAAAGCCCAGATCGAGCCGCCGGGGGACGCGGGCGTCTGCTACCACTTGGCGGCGATGGAAAATGGCAAGCCACGCTTCAATGTGCTGGCCAAGGGCGTCGCCGACATGGAGCACTGCGCCGCTTCGCTGGAGGCGATGCGCACTCACTTCCTGTCGCTGGGCGGCACGCATCAGGATATCGTCGGCGCCTACCAGGCCAACTTCCTGTTCCTGGGATCTGACGGGGTGTTCACCGCCCAGACTTACGACGGGCCGCGCTATCCATTCCTGGTGCGCAGCGGCGACCAACTGGTGCCGGTGGGGTCCAATCCGTCCTGACCGGTCGCGTCACAATGTCTGTTGACGAATCTATCGCGACCGTGAACAAAAGCGGAACAATATGCTTGCGCGACCCACATTCTCGAATTAACTCTTTTCGTGGATGCCAGCGCGTTGGGTCGCTGGGCGATGGATGGAGGCCCCGATGTCGGGCAGCGTGAACAAGGTCATTCTGGTGGGCAATCTGGGGCGCGACCCCGAGATTCGCACGCTCAACTCTGGCGACCGGGTCGCCAATTTCTCGATCGCAACGTCGGAGAACTGGCGCGACCGCACCTCCGGCGAGCGCAAGGAACGCACGGAGTGGCACCGCGTGGTGATCTTCAACGATAACCTGGTGAAGGTGGCCGAGAACTACCTGCGCAAGGGCTCGAAGGTCTACATCGAGGGCGCCCTGCAGACCCGCAAGTACCAGGACCAGTCCGGCCAGGAGAAGCAGTCGACCGAGATCGTGCTGCAGAAGTTCCGCGGCGAACTGACCATGCTCGACGGCAAGGGCGAAGGCGGCGGCGCTCGCGAGGAAGGCGATTTCGGCGGCTACGCCAGCGGCGGCCGCACCCAGTCGTCCGGTCCGAAGGAAACCTTCTCCGCCGACCTCGACGACGAGATTCCGTTCTAAAGATCGTCCTTCGTCACCAGACGGCGCCGCGGAAGTTATCCCGGATCGGCTCATCTGCCGTCAGCAGCCGCACATCATCGGTCATGGCGTTGGCGACGATCAAACGATCGAAAGGGTCGCGGGTCCAGGCGAAGGTGCGGGCGGCGCCAATCACGCTCGCAAACGATGCCTGGGACCGCGAAAGGGCGAAGTCGCGTTCGAGGACGCGCAGGATATGGTCAGGCTCGCTTTTGAGCCTGCCGGCTTCGCTCAACGTCTCAAGTTCCATGACCACCATGGGCGAGATCTGCAGGTCCTCTCGTTCGACGAGCCTTCGAGCGGTTGGCGTGAGCAAAGCGACCCTGCGCTCCGCGAGCCAAATCGCGACGTGCGTGTCGAGCTGAATCAACGATCCAGCTCAGGGTTCTCGCTCCAACGCCAGTAGGCTTCGCCAGCGGCCTCGATCTGCTCGAGGCTGAGGTTCTCGTTGATCTCGGACGGTTCGGCCCAGAACTTTCGCCATTTAGCCTCGTGATCGGCGTCCGACACTTCAGCCGCGCCGGGGGAAACGCCGCTATCGCCCTTCAAAACCAGCCGGCGGCCCTTGCGATTCAGCACGATCGGCTCGCCAGTCTCGAGCGTCTCGTCGATCAGTCGGAAGATGTTCCGGCGCAGCTCAGTGATCGTGACCGTCTTCATATGTACATGATGGGCGTCGGACATGTACATGTCTAGCCCAATGCGTCGGGAAACGTGGCGTTCGCCGGAGGTGGATGCTAACCATAGACCCCACCCGAAACGTCTGATTCCGGCTGATTGATTCCATAACTTGACCGACGAGACCCCACCGCCAGCCGACGACGATCGGCGCGGCGCCGTAGCGCCCATCGCCATCGAAGAGGAGCTGTCGCGCTCCTACTTGAGCTACGCCATGAGCGTCATCGTGGCGCGGGCGTTGCCCGACGCCCGCGACGGCCTGAAGCCGGTGCACCGGCGCATCCTGTTCTCGATGAACGAGCAGGGGCACAACTCCGACCGACCTTACGTTAAGTCGGCCCGGGTGGTGGGCGACGTGATGGGCAAATACCACCCGCACGGCGACCTTGCGATCTACGACAGCCTGGTGCGGATGGCGCAGCCGTTCTCGATGGGGCTGACCCTGATCGACGGCCAGGGCAACTTCGGCTCGGTCGACAACGATCCGCCGGCGCAGATGCGCTACACCGAGTGCCGCCTGACCAAGGCGGCCGAGGCGATGATGGCCGACCTCGACCTCGACACGGTCGATTTCCGCCCCAACTACGACGAGAAAGAGCGCGAGCCCTGGGTCTTGCCGACCCGGATCCCGAACCTGCTGGTCAACGGTTCCGCCGGCATCGCCGTCGGCATGGCCACCAACATCCCACCGCACAATCTGGGCGAGGTGGTCGATGCCTGCCTCGCCATGCTCGACGATCCGACCATCACCATCGAAGCGCTGGCTGACATCGTTCCGGGCCCGGATTTCCCGACCGGGGGCCTGATTATCGGGCGCACCGGGTCGCGCCAGGCGCTGCTGACCGGCCGCGGCCCGGTGATCGTGCGCGGCGAGGCGGAGATCGAGACCATCCGCGCCGGCCGCGAAGGGATCGTCATCACCTCGCTACCCTACCAGGTGAACAAGGCCGCGCTCTGCGAACGGATCGGCGAGCTGGCTCGCGAGAAGCGCATCGAAGGCATCGCCGACGTTCGCGACGAGAGCGACCGGCAAGGCATGCGGGTGGTGATCGAACTGCGCCGGGATGCGGCCGGGGACGTGGTGCTGAACCAACTCTACCGGTTCACCCCGCTGCAGTCGTCGTTCGGCGTCAACGCACTGGCGCTGCACCACGGCCGCCCGCTGCTGATGAACCTGCGCGACATGGTCGCCGCCTTCGTCACCTTCCGCGAAGAAGTCGTCGTTCGGCGCACCAAGTTCGAGCTGGCGAAGGCGCGCGACCGCGGCCACGTGCTGGTCGGGCTGGCGATCGCGGTCGTGAATATCGACGAGGTGATCCACATCATCCGTTCGTCGAAGGACCCGGCCGAGGCGCGCGAGCGCCTGGTCGGCCGCGACTGGCCGGTGGGCGACATGATCTCGCTGATCGAGCTGATCGCCGACCCGCGTACGGCGCTGATCGATGGCGAGCGGGTGCGGCTGACGGAAGAGCAAGCCCGCGCGATCCTGGCGCTCACGCTCTCGCGGCTCACTGGCCTTGGCCGCGAAGAGATCTTCGGCGAGGCGCAGGGCCTGGCCGACACCATCCGCGGCCACCTCGATCTCCTGTCATCGCGCGACAAGATCATGGCCGTCGTCCGCGCCGAACTGGAGGAGGTGAAGGCCTCTTTTGCGGTGCCGCGTCGCTCGACCATCGTCGAGGGCGACGCCGACCTCGAGGACGAGGACCTGATCGCCCGCGAGGACATGGTGATCACCGTCACCCACGGCGGCTACGTGAAGCGCACGCCGCTGGCCACGTTCCGCACCCAGCACCGCGGCGGCCGGGGCCGCTCGGGCATGTCGACGAAGGAGGAGGACGCCGTCACCCGCGTCTTCTCCGCCTCGACCCACACGCCAATGCTGTTCTTCTCGTCGGGCGGCAAGGTCTACAAGTTGAAGGTGTGGCGCCTGCCGATCGGCGCGCCGACCGCGCGTGGCAAGGCCTTCGTCAACCTGTTCCCGATCGAGACCGGCGAGACGATGACCTCGATCCTGCCGCTGCCGGAGGACGAGGCGGCGTGGGAAGGCATGGACGTGATGTTCGCCACCCGCTCCGGCGACGTCCGCCGCAACCGGCTCTCCGACTTCGTCCAGGTGAACAAGAACGGCAAGATCGCGATGAAGCTGGAGGAGGGCGACGCGATCATCGGCGTCGCGCTCTGCCAGGCGAGCGACGACGTGCTCCTGACCACGGCGCTCAGCCGCTGTATCCGCTTCCCGGTCGATGACGTGCGGGTGTTCGCCGGCCGCGAGTCGACCGGCGTGCGCGGCATCCGGCTGGCCGAAAGCGATAGCGTGATCTCGATGGCGATCCTCAGGTCGGTGAACGCGTCGCCGGCCGAGCGTGAGGCCTATCTGAAGCATGCCAACGCCGTGCGGGCCGCGGCCAACGCCGAACCCGGCGAGGTCGACGAGACACCTGCGCCGGACGAGGAGCCGGAGGTCGCCGAGGGCCAGGTCAGCCTGGGGCTGGAGCGGATCGCCCAGCTGGGTGCGGCCGAGGAGTTCGTGCTGACGGTCTCGTCGGAAGGTTTCGGTAAGCGCACCTCAGCCTACGATTACCGGCGCACGGGGCGCGGCGGCCAGGGCCTGATCGCGCACGATCTCTCCAAGCGCGGCGGACGTCTGGTGGCGTCGTTCCCGGTGGAGGACGGCGACGAGCTGCTGCTGGTCAGCGACCAGGGGCAACTGATCCGGGTGCGCGTGGCTCAGGTGCGTATCGCCGGGCGCAACACGCAGGGCGTCACCATCTTCCGCAAGGCCGACGACGAGCACGTGGTCTCGGTTGAACGGATCGAGGGCGGCGCGGAGGGCGATGACGAGCCCGACGTCGAGACGCCAGGCGACTCCACGCCCGAGCAATAGTCGTGTCGGCGCGTTGTTGCGCTGCAATAGATTGACAGGCGGCCGTTTTCCTCGTGGAAGCGGGGCGTCTGGTCGGCGAGGCTGACCGCGGCGGGGAACCCCACGATGCGCACAGGCCTCTATCCCGGCAGTTTCGACCCGATCCACAACGGCCACCTCGACATCATCGGCCGCGCGGTGAAGCTGGTCGACAAGCTGGTGATCGGGGTTGCCGTGGACACCGGCAAGTCGCCGCTCTTCACGCTCGAGGAGCGGATGGACATCGTGCGCGAAGAGACCGAGCACCTGAAGAACCGGGCCGAGATCGTGGTGCACGGCTATTCCGGCCTCACCATCAACGCGGCGCGCTCGCTGGGCGCTCAGGTGCTAGTGCGGGGGCTGCGGGCGTTTTCCGATTTCGAGAACGAGTTTCAGCTCACCTCGATGAACCAGCAACTCGACCGCGAGATCGAGACGGTGTTCCTGATGGCCGACCCGCATCACCAGGCCATCGCCTCGCGGCTGGTGAAAGACATCGTCAGTCTTGGCGGCGACATCACGCCCTTCGTCCCCGCAGGAGTGAAGCGGCGACTGGTAGAGAAGTACGGGCGCAACTGAACGGCTTGTCCGCGCCTCAATCGCGGGCTAGCCAAGGCCAATGAAGCCGGCTCCGCTTTTTGTCTCGCTCCTCGCCCTAGCCGCCATTTTGGGCGAGCAGGCCATCGCCAAACCGCCAGCGCCAGGGCCGGCCGCGCCGGCGGCCGTCTCGCCGCCCACGGATGCCGATTTCCGGACGCCCGACCCGAAGGACCTGCTGGTCATCGAGACCACCAAGGGCCGGATACTGGTCGAGCTGAACGACCTCGCCGCGCCGTCCGGCGCCGACCGCGTCCGGATCCTCGCTCACCAAGGGGTCTACGACGGGCGGGTGTTCTTCCGGGTGATCGACAACTTCATGGATCAGACCGGCGATCCGGTGGACAGCGGCGTGGGGGCCTCATCGCTGCCCAACCTGCAGCCCGAGTTCACCTTCAAGCGCGGCAGCGACACGCCGTTCGCGCGGGTGTTCAAGACCAACGGGGTCGAGGAGGGCTTCGTCGGCAGCTTGCCGGTGATCAGCCAGACCATGGACCTCGGCCTGCTGACCGCCGACCATCGGGTGCAGGCCTGGGGGACCTATTGCCCCGGCGTGCTTGGCCTAGCGCGTTCGGATGACCCGGCGAGCGCCAACAGTCAGTTTTTCCTGATGCGGACCAACGTCAACTCGGCCGATCACGGCAACCACGCGCTCGATAAGCTCTACACCGCCTTCGGCCGCGTGCTGGCGGGGCAGGACGTGGTGGACGCGATCAAGACCGGCGAGCCGGTCGCCGCTCCGCAGGACAAGATGCTGAGCGTCAAGGTGGTCGCCGATCTACCCGAGGCAAGCCGGCCCAAGGTCCGCGTTGTCGACGCGAACAGCGCCTGGGCGAAGCTGGCGATCCAGCGCGCCCAGGCCGCGTCCGACCCGCTCGACTTCACGGTCTGCGACGTGAGGCTGCCGGTCGAGGTGAACTGACTACAACGCTCGGCGACCTATCAGGGCGTGGTAGACCCACAGGAACACCACCGCACCGACCACCGCGACCAACATCGAATAGATGTTGAAGCCGGTCACGCCGGCCGCGCCGAACATGCTGAATAGAAAGCCGCCTACCAAGGCGCCGACGACACCGAGTACGATGTCCATGACGAGGCCCGAGCCAGTGTGATTGACTATTTTGCTGGCGATGAACCCGGCGATCAGGCCCAGAACCAGCCACGCGATGACACCCATTCGTAACTCCCAACCTGAAGATCGATCGGCAGTCGCCGCTCGACCGATTGGGTTGAGAACGCGCGTGGGCTGGTTAGGCTCCGACACTGGCCGGAGTGAGTGACCATGCCCAGGGCGGAAAAGCCGGTGCGGCCGATGCGGATCCGCGATGCGGTGTTCGACCTGCACAAGGTCGGCGTCGCGCGGTTCGACTATCGCGATCCCTACCACTTCGCGGTCTCGATCTCGTGGCCGGCCTACATCGCGCTGGCCTTCGGCAGCATGTTGACGCTGAACGTCGTCTTCGCTTTGCTCTACGTCGCCAGACCCGGCGCGGTGCAGTCGCTGCCGCCGGGCGATGTCCTGCGCGCGTTCTTCTTCAGCCTGGAGACCCTGGCGACGGTCGGCTACGGCGAGATGGCGCCGGCCAGCACCTATGGCCATGTCGTCGCCGCGGTCGAGATCCTGACCGGGATGACCTTCACCGCGATCTTTACCGGCATCCTGTTCGTGCGATTCTCTCGGCCGCAGGCGCGGATCATCTTCGCCGACAGCGTCGTCATCTCGCCCCACAACGGCGTGCCGACGCTGATGCTGCGCATCGCCAATGGCCGCCTGACGACTCTGACCCATGCCATGGCGCGGCTGGCGGTGATGGTCGCGGAGGTGACCGAAGAGGGTCGGCCTTTCCGCCGGATCTACGATCTGCGGCTGCAGCGCGACGACCTGCCGATCTTCCCGCTGACCTGGACCTTGATGCATGTGATCGACGAGACCAGTCCGCTTTACGGGCTCGGCGCGTCGGACCTCGAGGCGCGCAGCATCAGGCTCTACCTAGCGGTCGAAGCGCGCGACGCCGCGATTGGCGCGGTGGTGCAGGACCTGGCCGGCTACATGTTCGATCAGGTCAAGTTCGGCATGCGCTACGTCGACGCCGTCGCCGTGGACGAGCAGGGGAGGGTAGTGGCCGATATCGCTCGGGTCAGCCACATCGAGGCGATCGAACCCATGGTCGAGATCGATAGCCTCGACCTCAGACCGCTTCCAAACTGAAGGTCTGGTCGGCCTCGTCGTAGACGAACAACTCAGCCATCTCGGTTGCAGTGAGATTTCTCAGCGGCGCTCGACCAGCGCTTCATATTGATGCCGCACCGCCGCGTAGCACTCGCACGCATTGGCCTCTAGGCCAGGCCTGTCGGCGACCGTGACGCGGCCGTTCTGGTAGTTGATCAAGCCTGCACGCTGCAGCGCCCGCGCCGTGATCGTGACCCCAGGCCGCTGCACGCCCAGCATCAGGGCCAGAAACTCGTGGGTTAGCTGGAAGGTGTCGTCGCGGGCGCTATCGTGCGCCAGCAGCAGCCAGCGGCAGCAGCGCTCCTCCAGCGAATGCAGGCGATTGCAGGCAGCAGTCTGGGCGATTTGACCGAGGGACACCGCGACATAGCGGCGAACCACATCGGCCATGCCAGGGTCTCTCGCCGCCTCGTCGCGGAAGAGCGCGCTTTTGATCCGCAGCGCTGCGCCCGGAAGCTGCACCAGTGATTCGAAGACCGTCTCGGGCAAGGCCAGCAACCCACTAAGGCAGACCGCACCCTCGACGCCGACCGCGCCCACCTCGACGACGCGCCCGTCGCTCATCGCCTTGACTAGCGACACCAGACCGCGGATCGGAAAGTAGATGTAAGCCGGGTCTTCCCCCGCGGCGTAGATCGACTGCCTGCGGACGAGTTCCACTGGCTCCAGGTGTGGGCGCAGCCGCGTGAGGGCGTCCGGCGGCAACGCACGCAGGAACCCATTCGCGATAACATCGCCCCGCGTATACTCGACCATCTATGCCCACCGAAGGCCTCAAGCCTCGACGACTCGCGAAATTCGCGACTCGTGCGTTGCTTCCCCAGGCTCCAGGCGACCGTCACGGGCGTCCGTTGTCTGTCCGAAACCATACAAACGCACCCGGCGGTGACGGCGTTGCTTCGGACGCGATGGACTACGGCAACATACTACCTGGCGCTGCGCTCCAGGAGCTCGATGAGCTCGCTTGCTTTCAGGCGCTGCTCGGCCTGGTTGCCACTCACGATCGCCGACTCGATGCAGTGATCCAGGTGACCCTTCAGCAGTTCGCTCTCGACGCGCGTAAGGGCGGCCCGGACGGCGCTTAACTGCGTCATTATGTCGATGCAGTAGCGGTCGTCTGCGACCATCCGCGCAACGCCGCGCACCTGGCCTTCCACCCGTTTTAGGCGATTGAGCAGCTTCGGCTTGTCGTCACGTTGCAAGGTCACCTCCGCGCCGAGGCTTGCGTATACCACGGTGGGGTATATTTGGATACCCGCTAGGGGTATGGAGTTCGGCGTGACGACGCAAGACCACATTCACGCCGAATCAAAGCCGGCAAGGGCGAGAGACCTGGTCTGCGGCATGACGGTCGACCCCGCGGTCACGCCGCATCACGCTACCCACGCCGGGACGGCCTTCCACTTCTGCGGGGCAAGTTGCCGCGCGAAGTTCGTTGCGGACCCGGAACGGTATCTGCATCCCGAACAGGCGGCCGCGGCGCCCGTTATCGCCGGAGCGACCTACACCTGCCCGATGCACCAGGAGATTCGGCAAGCCGGGCCAGGCGCCTGCCCGCTCTGCGGCATGGCGCTGGAGCCGGCAGAGGTGACGGCGGACGCAGGCCCCAACCCCGAGCTCGCCGACATGACGCGACGCTTCTGGGTCGGCGCAGGCTTTGCGGTCCCGGTGGTGGCGCTAGCGATGGGTGGGCATCTGGCCGCAGCGGCGATGCCGCTCAGGCATGAGGTCGGCGACTGGGTGCAGCTCGCCTTGTCGGTCCCGGTCGTCGCCTGGGCGGGTAGGTCGTTCCTGGCGCGGGGCGCGGCGTCGGTGCGCACCGGCCACTTCAACATGTTCACTCTGATCGGGCTCGGCGTCAGCGTCGCCTTTGCCGCGAGTGTCGTCGCGGTGGTCGCCCCTGGCCTCTTCCCGCCCGATGCGAAAGCCGGCGGCATGGCGCCGGTCTACTTCGAGGCGGCGGACGTGATCGTAGTGCTGGCGCTGCTGGGCCAGGTGCTGGAGCTGCGGGCCCGCGAACAGACCGGCGGCGCCGTCCGCGCGCTGCTCAACCTCACCCCCAAGACGGCGCGCCGCGTTCGCGAGGATGGCGACGACGAGGATGTCACCCTCGACCAGGTCAATGTCGGCGACCGCTTGCGGGTGCGGCCAGGGGAGCGAGTTCCGGTCGACGGCGAAGTGCTGGAAGGCGCGACCAGCGTGGATGAGTCGTTGCTGACCGGGGAGGCGATGCCGGTCGCCAAGCAAGCCGGCGCAAGGCTGGTGGGCGGGTCGATCAACGGCGCGGGCAGCGTCGTGATGCGGGCCGAGAAGGTGGGCGCCGAGACCTTGCTGGCGCGGATCGTCCAGCTGGTGGCCCAGGCGCAGCGCAGCCGCGCGCCGGTGCAGCGGGTGGCAGACCAGGTTTCCGGATGGTTCGCGCCACTGGTGGTGGTGGCCGCCCTGGCGACGGCGGCGATCTGGCTCCTGGTCGGACCTGAGCCACGTATCCCCCATGCCTTGCTGGCGGCGGTCGCGGTCCTGATCATCGCCTGTCCCTGCGCGCTCGGTCTGGCGACGCCGATGTCGATCATGGTCGGCGTCGGCAAAGGTGCGTCGGTCGGGGTGCTGGTGCGCAGCGCCGAGGCGCTGCAGCGGCTCGAGCGGGTGGACACGCTGGCGCTCGACAAGACCGGCACCCTGACCCTGGGCCACCCAGAAGTCACCGCCGTCGTCGTCGCCGCCGCAATTGACGAGGTCGAGGTGCTGCGCCTGGCGGCCAGCCTGGAGCGCGCCAGCGAGCACCCGCTTGGCGAGGCGATCGTTCGTGCGGCAGCGGCCAGGGAGCTTGCGCTTGCGGACGTGGCTCAGTTCCAGGCGGTGGCGGGTAAAGGCGTGAGCGGTCAGGTGGAGGGTCGCCGAGTCGCGGTCGGCAATGGCCGGCACATGCGCGCCGAGGGTGTGGAGGCGTCCGCCCTCCAGATCGACGCGGCCGGAGCGACAGTCGTGTTCGTGGCGCTGGACGGCGCGCCGGCCGGCGTGCTCGCCATCGCCGATCCGCTGAAACCTGGCGCTGCGGACGCAGTGTCGTCGCTGCGCCGGGAAGGTCTGCGGCTAGTGATGCTGACCGGCGATGCGCGCGCCACCGCCGAGGCGCTTGCCGGCCAGGTGGGCATCGACGAGATCGAGGCCGAGATATTGCCGCAGGACAAGGCCGCCGTGGTGACGCGGCTGCGGGCGGAGGGCCGGGTCGTGGCGATGGTCGGGGACGGCGTCAACGACGCCCCGGCGCTGGCCGCGGCCGACGTCGGCATCGCCATGGGCGGAGGCGCGGACGTCGCGATCGAGAGCGCCGGCGTGACTTTGCTCGGCGGCGACCTGCAAGGCCTGGTGCGGGCGCGGCGGCTGTCGCGCGCCGTGATGGGCAACATCCGTCAGAACCTGGCCTTCGCCTTTGGCTACAATCTGGCCGCCCTGCCGCTCGCGGCTGGGGCGCTCTATCCGGCGTTTCACCTGCTGCTGACGCCGGAGATCGCCGCGGCGGCGATGTCGCTGTCGTCGGTCAGCGTGATCGGCAATGCGCTGCGGCTGCGCGGGACGAAGCTGTAAGACGACGAACAACGGCGACGACCGTTGGGTCGCCGCCGCGTTTCGGGCCGTCCAAGCGCGGTTACTGTTTGTAGGCGGCCTTCTGACTCATCAGCCAGGAGAAATCAGCGGTCAGTTGACCCGACTGAGTCCCCGAGCCGGTGCTAGGATTATAGCTCGTGTAGATGCCGGCTGACGAGTGGCAGCCCATGCAGCTCTCGCTCTGGAAGACCACGGTGTTCAGGCCGGGTTTGACCGGAGCGCCCTTGTTGTTGAGCGGCGAGGTCCAGATCGGCGGGTCGGCGGGGCCAGGCTGGCAGCCGTTCGGAGTTTCCTCGCCATGACAGGCGGCGCCGTTGACGCCCTGGAAGTAGGTTTCCATCGTCACATTGGTCAGGAACACCGGCGTCGGCCGACCCCCCGGCTTGTTGGCGACCGCGTCGGCCAGCCCGCCGTTCCACGGCGAGGGCGCGGCCGATGGCACGGTCGGCCATTGGGTGTCGATCAGCTGGTAGTTGCGCCAGACCGAACCGATCCGGGCCAGCGCCGCCGCCGCCTCGACGTTCAGATGCTGCTTGTCGCCCGGGATCGGGATCGAGCGCCAGACCTGGGTCGGGACCTTCGGGTAGACCCCGTTCACCTTCTGCGGCAGCTGGTCGACGGTGCAGATGGGGCAGTTCGGATCAGCGAACGAGGGGCTCAGATTCGGGTGGGCGACTGGATCGACGTCGATGTTGTCGACCTGCTCGAACGTGGACCACACCCACTGCGGTGAGGTCTGGCTCTTGTGGCCGATGTGCATGCCGACCAGGCCGACCGTGACCTTGCGCTCGACCTGCTGGCCGTTCGGACCCTGGTCCATGATCACCGCGGGCGAGGTGTAGAAGCGGCTGAAGTCGTCGTGGCCAGCCTTCAGGATCTTCCAGGCGAATTTCAGCTCGAACGAGCCGCTCCAATCCTTGTTCGGCGTGCCCCAGGGCATCGCCACCTTGCCGCCCGCGCCAGAGAACGCGACCTGGCCGTTGATGTTGAAAAGCTTGTTATTGCAGAGATAATTGACCTCGTTCGGGTCGATCATGATCTCGTAGTAGACGAACTCGCCGTTCTGATCGATCAGTGGGCCGGTGAACGCCTGCTGGATGTCGCTGAGGTTGGCGACGTTAAGCTCGCCGACGGCGGAGATCACGCCCAGGAACCGGGTCTTGCGCGGATCGGTGGCGGCCGTGGCTTGGGCCGAGAACGCGTTCAGGCCCTTGCTGACCGGCTTGCTGAGATCCCGGGTGAGCGCCATCGCCCGGAGGCCCGGCTTGGCGCAAGCGGCGGGCGTCGCCCCGTCGGCCTGGAAGATCGAGGCCGAGTTGTGCCACAGCGTCCAGTGCGGCGGCCCGAACTTGGTGTCGGTCAGCGCCGGCGCCGCGACGCCCGCGTTGTTAGTCGGCCAGTTCAGCGCCAGGAACATCTGCCAGGAGTAGAGGTCGAATTCGCGCTGGACCTCGGCGAACTTTTTCTGGGCCTCCAACTTCTCTTTCAGGGTGATGTCGACGTCCCCGGGCATCTGCGCCGTCACCTTCGGGGCGAAGTCCGGGAAGGCGGCGAGATAGGCCGGCATGGCAGGGGCCGCGGCCTGAGTGCCGGCGGCGATCAAGCCTGCGCCAGTCATCGAGATCAACGCCGCCGCCAGCGCGCGTCGGCGCCACGGCTCATCGCTTTCAGGTTTTGTCATTGTCGTCCGCCCCGACGGCGGCGCGCATCGCCCCAGGCCAGCCCCGAGGCGCGATCCGCTGGCGTGCCGGCACCCCATTCACGCGAAAGGCCTGCGCGACTCCACCCACCGTTTTCGCGACCTTAGCGCGAAAAACGAGGACCGCAATCCGTAGGTGTTTGTGATTTCGCAGCTTACCCACAGCTGAGTGGGCGCACAGCAAAACGCCCGCCGGCCGGGCCGACGGGCGCTTCCGCTAGAGTAGTTTCTGAGCCTACGGCTTGTAGGTCAGGTTGATCGAGGCGACGCCCGCGGCGACGTTGAGGCCGGTCATGCCTTCGATGCTGACCGGTTGCAGCGCCACGGTGTTGTTGCTGCCGCCGACCAGGGCGTTGGCGCCCGCGCCGACACCGACTGCCGCGCCGGCGGTGACGCCGCCGTAGCCGCCAGAGAGCGAGCCGGGGGCCAGATCGCCGGTCGGGGCGAACACGCCCCAAACGATGACGCCGCCGTTGTGATAGCCGACATCAACGCCGTATTTGTTGATGGTGCCGGAATATTGCTCGGTGCGGCCCGCGCCGTTCTGGAACGTGCAGTCCAGTTCCTTGGAGGATCCGAAGATCAGACCCCAGCCACTGGCGACCTGGCAGGTGAGAACGCCCGCCTTCACACCGCCGGGATCGGCATGGGCCTGCGCGACACAGGCCAGAGAGGCCGCCGCGGCGAGACCGACGAGAAGATTGCGCTTCATGAGTATGACTTCCTGTCCTTCTGCAGAATCGTACCTGAGCTATAGCCGGGCCGAAGGCCGTCGTCGACACCCAGACCTTAGGCATAGTTTGAGAATTGGGCGGCCGTAAAGCCGGATGATTGGCAAGGGGCGATTATCCAAGCTTTTTAGACCTGCGTGCCACACACGCAAACGGTGCGAGCCGGAGACACTGGCGTCGGATGTGAGCTGGTGCCGTCGCAGGGATTCGAACCCTGGACCTCAGCCTTACCAAGGATGCGCTCTACCCCTGAGCTACGACGGCGTTCGCCCGCCAACCGGAAGCGGAAAGCGGGGAGGGCGGGTAGTTAGCGGACGCGCCGGGTGGTGTGAAGCGGAAAAGGGCGGGCGCGGCCTTAGGTTACAGGGCTTACAGCGCTTCTTCTTCCTCCAGCAGGTGCTCGATATAGAACTGGACACGGCGGCGGCGCAGCAGGTCGATGACCGGGGCTGGATCGGCGCGTTGGCCGCTCATCATCGTCTCGATGGCGAGGCCGCGCAGCGCCACCAGCATCAGCCGCCGCTCCACCGCCGCCTCGCCGTGATCGTCGCGCAGACCGCTGCGCTCGGCGAACACATGGGCGGACCGGCTGAGGTCGGCTTCGAACTGCTGGGCGAAGTCAGGGATCCGCGCGGCCAGCTCGGCATCGTGACGGGTGGCGATGATGATCTCCAGCAGCGCCCGCGACTCAGGCTGCTGGAAGGCGGCCCAGGTGACATCGACGGAGCTGACAAAGCGCTCCTTACCGCGCGGCAGCTTGCCGAGGCCGGCGCGGATGTAGGCGCGCTGCGCCTGGCCGGCGTGCTCGGCCACGGCGAGGATCAGGTCGATGCGAGTCGGGAACTGGTGCAGCAGCGAGCCGCGCGCCACCTTCGCCTCCGCCGCGACCCGCACCGTGCTGGTCTGGGCGTAACCGAGTTTGTTCAGACAACGGACGGCCGCAGCGAGAATCTTCTCGTGGGTCGAGGCGCGGCGCTCCGCATTGGGGCCGCGCACGCCCCGCGGCTGCTTAGCTTCGTCACCGGCCATGGTTGGTGGGCCCTTGTCGCGCCGGTTCCATTGGCCATAGGTCGCCTTAGTAAACCCGGTTTCGTCAAGCGCGCATTCGCAGAAACCTTGACGGGAGCAGGGGTTGCGCTAGGCGCGTGGCATGGATGAGCCCGATCCGAAGCCGCCCGAGGCGCCGCCGCCTGCGCCGAAAGGTGCGTCGGCGAGCGGCCGTGAAGCACGGCTGGCCGCGGCGTTGCGGACGAATCTGCGGCGGCGCAAAGGCTTGAAAACGCCGCAGGACTGAGCGGCCACAGCGTTCGCCGCCGCCATCCGCGCGAAGCCTCTTATCGGCCGGGCGAAGCATGAGATAAGAAGGCCGATGGAGGTCAGCCTGCCGCAACGGCCGGCTGGCGAGGGAGCGCTGAATGGATCGCATCGCCATCACCGGCGGAGCGCGGCTTGAGGGAACGATCCCGATCTCCGGCGCCAAGAACTCCGCCATCAAGCTGATGGTGGCGAGCCTGCTGACCGACCAGCCGCTGCGTCTGACCAACATGCCGCGGCTGGCCGACACCCGTTTTCTCGGCCGGCTGCTACAGCGCCTGGGCGTCGAGGTCGAAGAGTGTGAGGGCGCGGCGGGTCCGGAGACGATCCTCAGCACCCCGGAGATCGTCTCGGCGATCGCGCCGTACGACCTGGTGCGCCAGATGCGCGCCTCCTTCAACGTGCTGGGGCCGCTGCTGGCGCGCACCGGCCAGGCGAAGGTCTCGCTGCCCGGCGGCTGCGCCATTGGCGCCCGGCCGGTGGATCTGCACCTGATGGCGCTGGAGGCGCTGGGCGCGCGGATCGATCTGTCCGAAGGCTACGTCTACGCCCAGGCGCCGCGCGGCCTGAAAGGCGCCGAGATCGCCTTCCCGCAAGTCTCGGTCGGGGCCACCGAGCACGCGATGCTGGCGGCGGTGCTAGCCCACGGCGAGACAGTGATCGCCAACGCCGCCTGCGAGCCGGAGATCGCCGACCTGGCGGAGTGCCTCACCAAGATGGGCGCGAAGATCGAGGGCGCCGGATCGCCGGTGGTCCGCATCGTCGGCGTCGCCAGCCTGACCGGGGCGACGCACGAGGTGACCCCGGATCGGATCGAGACCGGCACCTATGCACTGGCCGCGGCGATGGCCGGCGGTGAAGTGCGGCTGACCCACACCCGCTCGGACATGATCGAGTCGCTGCTGGTGAAGATGGAAGAGGCCGGCGTTGGGGTGGAGCGGCTGGATGACGGCCTCATCGTGCGCCGCAATGGCGCCCGGCTGAGCCCGGTCGAGGTGACCACCGATCCCTACCCGGGCTTCGCCACCGACCTGCAGGCTCAGTTCATGGCGCTGATGACGCTGGCCGACGGCGAGAGCGTGATCCGCGAAACCATCTTCGAGAACCGGTTCATGCATGCCCCGGAACTGGCCCGTCTGGGCGCGAATATCACCGTCGCCGGCGGCGAGGCGCGGATCACCGGGGTCGATCGGCTGATCGGCGCGCCGGTGATGGCGACCGACCTGCGCGCTTCGGTGGGGCTGGTGATCGCGGCGCTGGCGGCCAAGGGCGAGACCATGGTCGGCCGGGTCTATCACCTCGACCGCGGCTTCGAGCGGCTGGAGGCCAAGCTGTCGGCGGTCGGCGCCAACGTCCGCCGGGTCAGCGACGGCGGCGCCTTCGAGGACCCCGAATGACCAGGCACGAGCCGCTACGGCTGCTGGCGGAGGACGAGGACGACCTGGCGGTGATCTCCGCGGCGCTGCAGGACGCCGTCGCTAAGGTCGGCGACATTGAATGGGACGCCCGCGGTCGCCGCTTCACCCTGGCGCTCAACCGCTACCTCTGGGAGACGCCCGGCGGTCTGCTGGGGAACCGGGTGCGCGCCGGTCTGCAGTTCGGCTCGGTGCTGGCGGTGAAGTCGCGCAACCTGCGCCGCGATCCGCCGGACGCGGTGGTGGAACTGCTGGCGGTGAGCTTCCAGGCAGAGGAGCCCCCCGGTGGCCGCGTCCGCCTCGCCTTCGCCGGCGGCGGCGATGTCGAGCTAACGGTGGAGTGCGTCGACGCCGCCCTCGCCGACCTCTCGGCTCCCTGGCCCACGCCGAGCACCCCCGCGCACGACGAGTAGGGCGGAACACAGCGCCTAAGGCGTCGATTTTCTGCGCCGCCGGCCGACCGGCATTCGGGTAGCCCGATAGGCGGCAGACGGCCTCAGGGGCCGTCCTGGCGGCGGCGGGAGGCATCCGAGCGCCAGGGGCGGCTTACGACAAGGCTCTTGAGTTTCCGCGCCGCTCGGCCAAACAGCGCGCCATGCGCCGCTTCGACGTTTCCGACCCAGAGTTCGATCAAGCCTTCGACGCCTTCCTGGCCGAGCGCCGGGGGATGCCGGCCGATGTGGACGAGGCTGTGGCCGGGGTCATCGAGGCGGTGCTGAGCGAGGGGCTGGACGCGGTCCTGCGCTACACCGAGCGGTTCGACCGGGTGCGGCTGGACGAGCGGACCATCGCGGTCACGCCGCGGGAGATCCAGGCGGGGGTCGATGCCTGTCCGGACGAGGTGCGCGAGGCGATCGCCTTCGCCGCCGCCCGTATCCGCAGCTACCACGAGCGCCAGCGGCCGGCCGATGCGCGGTTCGTCGATGAAGCCGGGGTCGAACTCGGCTGGCGCTGGACGGCTTTGGAGGCGGTCGGGATCTATGTGCCGGGTGGCCGGGCGGCCTACCCGTCGACGGTGCTGATGAATGCCGTGCCGGCCCGGGTGGCCGGGGTCGAACGGGTGGCGATGGTGACCCCGCCCGGCAAGCTGCAGCCGGCGGTGCTGGCGGCGGCCAGGGAGGCTGGAGTCACGGAGATCTGGCGCATCGGCGGGGCGCAGGCCTGTGCGGCGCTGGCCTTCGGCGCCGGACCGATCCGGCCAGTGGACAAGATCGTCGGGCCTGGCAACGCCTACGTCACCGCCGCCAAGCGCCGGCTCTACGGCATCGTCGGCATCGACGCGCTGGCGGGTCCGTCCGAGATCGTGGTCGTGGCCGACGCGGCCAATGACCCCGCCTGGATCGCCGCCGACTTGCTGTCGCAGGCCGAGCACGACCCGGCCGCCCAATCGATCCTGATCGCCGACGACGAGACCTTCGCCGCCGCGGTGGTCGCCGAGGTGGAGCGGCAGCTGGCCCAACTGGCGACCGGGGTCGATGCCGCGGCCTCGTGGCGCGACCACGGCGCGGTGATCATCGCGCCGCTGGACGAGTCGCCTGGCTTGGTGAACCGGATCGCGCCGGAGCACGTCGAGTTCGCGGTCGACGAGCCGGCGCGCCTGGCCGACCAGGTGCGCCACGCCGGGGCGATATTCCTGGGCCGGTATGCGCCCGAAGCGCTGGGCGACTATGTAGCCGGCTCCAACCATGTGCTGCCCACCAGCCGGGCCGCGCGGTTCTCGTCCGGGCTCTCCATCTACGATTTCCTCAAGCGCACCTCGATCATCGGCTGCGACGCCGCGGCGTTCCAGGCGCTGGCCGAGGCGACCGAAGTGCTGGCCGGGGCGGAAGGCCTGCCCGCCCATGCCCGAAGTGTCAGCATCCGGCGTAATCCGCGAGCCTGACCCTCCTGCGGGGGATGACTCGATCTGCTCCCTTCCCCCTTGCGGGGAAGGGGTGGGGATGGGGGTGTCGGCTCGATGGTTGGTAGGGTCAGCGTACGGGTGGACCGCACACCGGACTAACTGCGGACATCGAGCCGACACCCCATCCCCCGACCCCTTCCCGCAAGGGGAAGGGGAGTCAGCGGGGATTTCGTACTGGCCTCAGAGACTTCCTGCCTGCCCTCCCCACAAAGAGGAGGGAAGGGTATGTGAAGGCAGGATGCCTGCCGATTCCGCCCACCACCGCCTGCTGACGGTCGAGCTCGACGAGGAGTCGCTGTCGGCGGCGTCGCGCGACCAGGAGCAGGAACGGCAGATCGCGATCTTCGACCTCCTGGAGGACAATCACTTCGTGCCCGAGGGCGCCGAGGGCGGGCCCTACGACCTGAAGATATCGCTGATCGAGAACCGGCTGGCGCTGGACATCGCCGGCCCTGGCTACGAGCGGCGGCACATCCTGTCGCTGTCGCCGTTCCGCAGCGTGGTGCGCGACTATGCGATGATCTGCGAGAGCTACTACCAGGCCATCCGCAACGCGACGCCGCAGAAGATCGAGGCCTTGGACATGGGCCGGCGCGCCTTGCACAACGAAGGCTCGGAGCTGCTGCAGACGCGGCTCGCAGGCAAGGTGGAGACCGACCTCGACACCGCCCGCCGCCTCTTCACCCTCATCTGTGCGTTACACTGGCGGGGTTGAAGACGCCCCATGGTCGATGAACGTCGGGTCGCCGATTTGCCGGGCGCGGTGCTGTTCGCCTGCAATCACAACCAGGTCCGCTCGCCGATGGCCGAGGGGCTGATGAAGCTGATGTTCGGCGACCGGGTCTATGTCGACAGCTGCGGCCTGCGCCTCGACGAAGAGGACGAACCCGATCCGTTCGCGGTGGCGGTGATGGATGAACTGGGCGTCGACCTCAGTGCGCACCGGCCGAAGACCTTCGATCAGCTCGAGGAAGACTCGTTCGATCTGGTGATATCGCTGACCCCGGAAGCTCAGCACCGCGCCGTGGAGCTGGCCCGCCATCACGCGGTGGACATGGAATACTGGCCGACCCAGGACCCGACCTTGACGATGGGATCGCGGGAGGCGGTGCTAGGCGCCTATCGGGAGACCCGCGATGCGCTCGCCGCTAGGATCCGCGAGCGCTTCGGCAAAGCGGCGACCTTCGGAGGATGATCCCCTTGCCTGGTCATCAGCTGGTTCTGGCCAGCGCCAGTCCGCGACGCCTGGAGCTGCTGGCGCAGATCGGCATCTCTCCGGATGAGGTGCTCCCCGCCGATATCGACGAAACCGCGTTGGACGGCGAGACGGCGCGGCGGCTCGCGTTGCGCCTCGCCAAGGGCAAGGCGGCGGCCGTGGCCGCACTCCGCCCGGACGCCTTCATCCTCGCCGCCGACACCGTCGTGGCGCTCGGCCGCCGGTTGCTGGGCAAGCCGGAAGACGCCGCCGACGGCGAACGGATGTTGCGGCTGCTGTCCGGCCGCGCGCATAGGGTGCTGACCGCCGTCGCGGTGGTCGCGCCAGGTGGGCGCAGCGCGGCGCGGCTGAGCGAGACCCGCGTGCATTTCAAACGGCTGACGGATCAGGAACTTAGCGCCTATGTCGCCAGCGGCGCGTGGGAGGGCAAGGCGGGCGGCTACGGCGTGCAGGGCCATGCCGGCGCGTTCGTGACAGCGCTCGGCGGCTCGTTCACCGGCGTCGTTGGATTGCCGCTCTACGAGACCCGCGCGCTGCTCTGCGGCCTGGGCTATCCGGCGTGAGCGAGCGGCGGCTCTACCTGGATGAGGGCATCGGCGAGACCCGCGGCGTCGTCACCCTGGATGGACGGCCCGAGCGGCTGCTGATCCGCCGCGATGGCGACCTCGACAGTCAGGCCTTGGGTGCTCAGGTGGTCGGCCGGGTACGGAAGGTCGAGCGACAGCTGGCGCTGGCCTTCATCGACCTCGGCGGCGGGCCGGACGGGGTGCTCAACCTGCGTCCGGAGATGGAGCGGCTGGTCGAGGGCCGGGCGCTGCTGGTCGAGGTGCGCAGTGAGGTCCGCGCCGGCAAGGGCGCGTCGCTGCGGCTGGTCGGCGAGGCGGAGGGCGGGGTCCGGGTGATGACCCCGGCGCCGACACTCGAGGACGAGCTCGCCGCCGTTGCGCCGCGCGCCACCATCGTCACGGGCCAGCATGCCCGGGTCACCGCCGACAATGCTGAGGCCGAAGCACTGGAAACGGTCTTCGCCCTGCCTGGCGGCGGCAACATCGCCATCGAGCCCACCCGGGCGCTGGTCGCCGTCGATGTCGACGTCGGCGAGCGGGCGGGATCTGACGCCAAGCGGGCGACCCGCGCGGCCAACTTCGCCGCGCTGACCACGGCGGCGCGGGTGCTGCGGCTGAAAGGAGAGGGCGGGCTGGTGGTGATCGACCTCGCCGGCCGCGGTCTCGACGGGCCGGCGTTCCTGAGCGCCGCGCGCACCGCGTTCGGCCCGGACAATCCCGGCGTCGCTTTCGGGCCGGTCAGCCGCTTCGGAACGCTGGAGCTGACCGTCCCCCGTCGCCGCCAATCCGTGGCCGACCGCCTGCTGGACGCCAGCCGACAGCCGACAGCGCTGACGCTGGCCCTGCGGCTGGTGCGAGAGATCGAACGCGCCGCGCTCGCCGATCCCGCCGCCCGGATCGCCGCCAGCGCCGAGCCCGATGTGACGACGGCGATCGCGCCCTATCTGAAGGCGCTGACCGACCGGTTCGGCGGGCGCCTCGAGGTGATCTCCGACCCGACTGTGACCGGGAACGCCGAGGTCCGATCGCAATGACCGAGCGCCGCTGTCCGACCTGCGGCAAACCGACCGACCCGGGTTTCCGGCCATTCTGCTCGGCCCGCTGCGCCGACGTCGACCTGCACCGCTGGCTCTCCGACAAGTACGTCGTGCCCGCCTCGCCGCATGACGAGAGCGAGGAGAGCAGCGGCAGCCCGGACGATCTCGACGAGGACTAAGCCGCACTGCCTGCTGACGCCTCAGGTAATGCGGCAAGCCTCGTGCTTGGGGATGCACTTACCTTCGCAGCGCCACTCGCCTCGGGGACAGGCGTGCTTGCAGCCGGTGATCGGACAGACGTGATGCAGCGCCGGCGCGGCCCGTTCACCGAGCCGCTCCTCGCCGGGAGCGATGGCCAGGACGAACGCGAGGACGAGACTGGCGGGCATGTCGGGGGCTCCTTCGGCGGCGAGCTTCGACGTCGGGCATCACCCTAGTGTCGGCTGAACTGACGCTCAAGGTGAAGCTCGGAGCCCACCGAACGCCTATCGACACGACGGTGTGTTGAGGCCTCGGATCGGCTGGACTTCCGGCCGACGTCTCCCTATAGACGCTCCTCCTTCGGCCAAGGCCTTTGCCTGGCGTCGCTTGGGCCTGGGTAGCTCAGTCGGTAGAGCAGCGGATTGAAAATCCGCGTGTCGGTGGTTCGATTCCGCCCCCAGGCACCACGCCCCTCCATCTCGCAGCAGGTAGCGCTCCGATCGCTGACGGCGGTTGCTGTCCGATCGACCGGCTGGCAAGATCAATCTTTGCGGGTTGATCGCGGTCATTCGCGAGATGGCTGTGCTGGGGCGGGCGGGGCGATGGCGGCGGCAGGGGTTGGCGGCGGCGCGGGGCAAAAGCACTCGCTATGGGACGTGGCCGACCTGGTGTCCAAGCTGGTGCTGCCGATCGTCATCCTGATCGCAACGTTCTGGTACGATGGTTCCGAGAACAAGCGGAAGTCGACCGAAGCCACGGCGCAGCGCGAGGCGGCGGACAAGCAGGCGCAGGCCGCGCAGGCGCTGAGCACGCAGCAGAATTGCATCGATTTGCGCATCAAGCTGATCTCGGTGCAGTGCGTCGGCAAGGACTGTTCGACCTCGGCGGACGTCACAAGCCAGATCGTGTCGCTCGGCCAACTGCTGAGCTCGCTCTGCACCAAGCCCGACGCCGCCAACTCCGCGCCGGTCGCGGCCAGCGTGAAGGCGGCGGTGCTGAACGCCAGCCAGGTGACCCACGACGTCAACGTCTCGGCCGCCGGCCAGCAGGTGGCGGGCGTGCCGCCGCCGGCGGTGAGCGTCGCCCCCGCGAACGTGGCGGCCACCCCCTCGGCGGGGCTGCAGGCGGCCACCGCCGCGCCTGGACGCGATCGTGTGTTCATCCAGTTCGCCGACCCTGCCCAAGCGGCCGCGGCCAGCGCGCTGCGCACGCGCCTCAACGCTTCGACCTTCAACAGTCAGGCGCTGATCTCGCCGGGCGTGCAGAAGGTAACCAAGGCGCCGGGCCGCACCGAGCTGCGCTGCTTCAAGGCGGCGGACTGCGCCCAGGCTAACCAACTGGCCGCGTACATCGGCGCGATCGTCGGCCAGCCGGTGGTGGTTCGCGACCTCCACCTGCGGTTCGAGGCCGATGCATCGGTCAAACAGGGCAACTTCGAACTTTGGTTTGGCCCCGGCGCGATCTCGATCAACGAGTCGGGCGGCGGCGGGTTTTCCTAAGCGAACTCCGTCAGACGGCGCAGTTCAGCGCAGGCGCCGCAGCGGCGAGAGCACCAGCAGCAGTGAGGTGGCGGTGATCCCAGCCGAGGCGATCAGCAGGGTCTCGCGCGGGCCGATCGCGGCGCCCAGGACGCCGCCAGTCAAGGCGCCGACAACACCAGCTAGCGCGCCGAACGCCGCGAACGCGCCGGCGGCGCGGCCGAGCTGGTGGGTGGGGAGCAGGGTCTGGCGCAGGGTGACCGCGCCGATGCCGGAGACGGTCTGCAGGCCATCGCCGATCAGCTGGGCCGTCGCCAGCATCGCCATCGCCACCAGCGGCGGGCCGGAGGCGAGGGGGATCAGGAAGGTCATCGCCGCGCCGACCACGCCGCCGGCGAGGATCGTGGCCCCTGCCCCCAGCCGACGGGTCAGCCACGGCGCCAACGCCGCGCCGGCGAAACCACCGATCCCGCCCATGGCGATGGTCAACCCCAGCATCCCGGGGGTCAGCTTCAGCACGTCGATCGCCAGCACGATGTAGAGCGCGGCGTAGAAGTTGCCGAAGAAGCTCTTGGCGACGTCGCCCAGCCAGAGCGGCCAGACCATGCGATGAGCGAAGACGATCCGCAGGCCGTCGGTGAGGGCCAGGCGGAACGGTTCGGGCTCGCCCTCTGGCTTCGCGGCTGGGGTCGGCCGGATGCGGCCGAGCAGGACGGCGGAGACCACGTAGGTGGCGGCGTTCACCGCGACCGCCAGGGGCGGCGAGACCAGTTGAAACAACAGCCCGGCGAGGGCAGGGCCACCGACCTCGGCGACCGCGTCTGTGGCGGCCAGTTTGGCGTTGCCGTCGGCGAGCTCCGCGGGCTCGACCAGCGTCGGCAGGATGGCGTGGTCGGCGATGTCGAACAGCACGTTGAAGACGCCCATGAGCGCGCCGGCGACGTAGATCTCGATCAGCGACAGGTGGCCGGCCAGAGCGGCGAGGGGCAGGGCGGCCAGCACCAGGGCCCGCGCCACATCCGCGCCGATCAGAAGCCGCCGCCCCGGCAGCCGGTCGACGAGGTCGCCGGCGAAGAGGCCGACCGCGGCCTGGGCGCCGAGGGTGATGGCGGCGAACAGGCCCACCGCGACCGGTCCGGCCCTCAGCGACAGCACCGCCGCCATCGGCAACCCTTCGCGGGCGATCCGGGCGCCGAAGCTGGACACCGCCTGAGCGGTCCATAGCCGCATGAAGTCCGGGTGGCGCCAAAGACCGCCGGGGCGCGCGTTCATCTCGTTTTTCTCCCCCGACGATGGCGTAACGCGGGCCGCCGGGGCGGGGCCAGCCATATTGTTGGCTCACGGAAGAGTATTGACCGCAGGCAAGCCGCCGGGGTGTCTGGCGCGCGGCTGCTTTACCGAGCCGCCCGGTAGCCAAGGCTCGGTCTTTTGACTTCGCGGTCCAATCTTTCCTCTGCCCGCGGGCAGGAAGTTCTTGGTTGAACGAAGACAGATTTCGGCGGCTCAATCGCCTCTCTGTCTTGCTGCGCTGCAACACAACGACGCTTCAGATGAGCGAAAACCGTAGAGCTGGTTAGCAAACGAGCGATGCTGCGCCGCAAACAGACCGGCGGTTCGAATTTTCTGTCACGAAACAGCGATCTTCGAGCCCCTCTTGACGGTGAGATTTGGGATTGCCAAAGGACCCGAGCCGCAAGTCTAACAAAGCGGTAAGGACTTGCCGTGGCTCCACGCCAACGGTGAGTTCGAGGCGCCTCGAAACGCGAGCTTCTTAAGGCCGGCGAATGAGATTGGATCGGAGCGTGGCGAAACGGGCGTGGCGACTAAGGCCCTGGATTTGCGAGGTCGCCGCTGGCGATGTCGCGCCGGGCTTCCACCATCTAGGGCGGACAGGCGCCCCGCACGACGATCCCTTCGGGTCCTAGGGCGAGCAAGACCAAGCCGGAACTGGCGAAAAGATGCTTCACACCAAAAAGACCCCCCTCCTTCTGGCCATTGTCGGCGCCGCGGCGCTGATGACCGCCGCGCCGGCCCTAGCCCAGAATACAGCGGCCCCGGCCGCTGCGTCTGCGCCTGCAGCCGCCGCCCCGGCGGCCGCGCCGGCGCCGGCGCCGGCCGACGACAGCTCCACCCCAGCCAAGGTCGGCGGCTCGCACGCCGGCCACCTCGGTCCCTGGGAAATGTTCATCGACGCCGAACCGCTGGTTAAGGTGGTGATGGTGGGCCTGGCCTTGGCCTCGCTGTTCTCGTGGACGATCCTGATCCTCAAGATTTTCGAGTTCAACTCGATCAACCGGACTACGGACCGGTTCCTGGAAACCTGGCGCGGCGCCAAGTCGCTCGCCGACATGGGCAAGATCGCCGAGTCCGACGACTTCGCCGGCAACTTCTTCGCCGACATGGCTGCGGCCGCCGCCGCCGAGGTCGAACTTTCGCGCCAAGCTGGACTCCACGTCGCCGGCGAGCACCGCGACAGCACGATCGCCCGGGTGCAAAGCGCCATCGGCGCGGTGCAGGCTTCGCTCTCCCGCCGCCTTTCCAGCGGCATGCAGTTCCTGGCCACGGTCGGGTCGACCGGCCCGTTCATCGGGCTATTCGGCACGGTCTACGGGATCATGCACTCGTTCATCGGCATCGCGAACTCGAACACGACCAACCTCGCGGTCGTGGCGCCCGGCATCGCCGAAGCGCTGCTGGCGACCGGCCTCGGCCTCTTCGCCGCGATCCCGTCGGTGGTGTTCTACAACTACTTCCAGACCCTGATCACGGCTTACGGCTCGCGCACGGAAGGCTTCGTCGCCGAACTGATGAACGCGATCTCCCGCCAGCTCGACCGGGGGGCGTAAGCCCAGATGGCCGCCAAACTTTCAGGTCCCGGCGGCGGCAGATTCGACGTCGAGATGAACCACGACATCAACGTCACGCCCTTCGTGGACGTGATGCTGGTGCTCCTGATCATCTTCATGGTCGCCGCCCCACTGGCGTCGGTGAACGTGAAGGTCGACTTGCCGGTCGCCAACGCCAAGCCGCAGCCGAAGCCGCCGCAGATCATCTATGTGTCGATCAAGGCCAACGGCGATCTCTATGTCGGCGATAATCTGACCGACCTCACCGAGCTGCCGGACGCGCTTAAACTCGCCGCAGGGTCCGACCGCGTCGGCCTCCGCATCTTTATCCGTGGCGACGAAAACGTCGAATACGGCAAGTTCCTCGACGCCATGAACACGATGCAGGACAACGGGTTCTACAGCGTGGCCCTGGTCGGCGAGGATCGGTCTGGCGTGGGTGGAGCGAAATGACCGACATCGATATCGCCCACCCAGCTCACAACCCCTTCGACGTCCCCCGTCGCGGCAAGAACGCGACCCGGACCTTCATCATCGCCGTCACGGTCGCCATCCTTTTCCACGCGGTGGTCGGCTTCTACGTCTGGCAGGCGAAGTTCAAGCCGAACTACAAGAACTACTCGGACGAGAAGGAAGAGGTGAACATCCTTCACCCGCCGCCGCCGCCTCCGCCGCCACCGCCGCCGCCGCCGCCGCCGAAGATGGAGAAGCCACCCCCCATCCAGCCGCGGCCGCCGGCGAACGTGCCGATCAACGTGCCCGCCCCGCCGCCGCTGAACATCGCGCCGGTGGAGCACCCCGCGCCGCCGCCGCCGGCCCCGCCGGTGATCGCGCCGGAAAAGCCGCCACCGCCGCGGCCGACGGTCATCAGCCAGCCCGACTGGCTGCGCCGACCCTCGGGCGAAGACGTGGCCCAGTACTATCCGGAGCGCGCACAGCGGATGAGCGTCGGTGGTCACGCGACGATCGAGTGCACCGTCAACGTCAACGGCACGCTCAGCGGTTGCTCGGTGACGTCTGAAAGCCCGGCGGACCAAGAGTTCGGCTCCGCGGCGCTGAAGCTGTCGAAGCTGTTCAAGATGAAGCCGCAGACGCGCGATGGCGCGCCGGTGGGCGGCGCCAGGGTAATCATTCCGATCGGGTTCCAAGTTCCGAAGGATTGATCCTGGACGGCCCAGTCTCTGTAAGGCCTCGGCGCTCACCCGCCGGGGCCTTTGCTTTTCCGGCGTCCGCCCAGCGCCCGGCTTGATCGCCGCGCCCCGTACGCCTAAACGATCCCTCGCGACAGCGCCGCCTTAGCTCAGTCGGTTAGAGCGCCAGATTGTGGATCTGGAGGTCCTCCGTTCGATCCGGAGAGGCGGTACCATCGCCGGCGTGCCCCAGCGCCGAGACGCAGCCTTAGGGAACACCCTTGGAGCTTCTGATCGTCGGGCCGAGCTGGCTGGGGGACGCGGTGATGATGGGGGCGCTGACCCAGCGCCTGAAGGCCGCTCGCCCCGATCGCCGGATCACCGTGCTGACGCCGGCTCACCTCGAAGACCTGGTCCGCCGTCTGCCCGGGGTCGACGACGCGCTGATCAACCCGTTCGCCCACGGTGCGCTGAAGCTGGGCGCGCGACGCAGCTTCGGGCGGGCGCTGCGTGGACGCTTCGCCGAGGCGATCGTGCTGCCGCACTCCTGGAAGTCGGCGCTGGTCCCGTTTTTCGCTGGCGTGCCGCGCAGGACCGGCTTCGTCGGTGAGGCGCGCTACGGGCTCTTGAACGACGCGCGACGGCTGGACAAGGCGGCGCTGCCGCGGATGGTCGACCGGTTCTCGCTGCTGGCCGAGGCGCCGGGCGTCGCGCTACCCGCAGCTACGCCGGCTCCAATGCTCGCGGCGCGCCCGAACGTCCTGGCCGCGGCGCTGGCGCGCCTGGATCTCAGCCTCGATCGACAGGTCGTAGCGATGTGCGTCGGCGCCGAGTACGGCCCGGCCAAGCGGTGGCCGGCCGCGCACTTCGCCGAGCTGGCGCGGCGGCTGCTGACGGCCGGCCGCGCGGTCTGGATCGTTGGCGGGCCGGGCGACGCGGCGATCGGGGCCGAGGTCGCGGCGCTGGCGCCCGGCGCGGCCAACCTCACCGGCGAGACGTCGCTGGGCGAGGCGATCGACCTGATCTCGGCTTGCGCCGCCGTGGTCAGCAACGATTCTGGCCTGATGCACGTCGCCGCGGCGCTCGGCCGGCCGATCGTCGCACTCTATGGTTCGACCTCGCCGGCGTTCACGCCGCCGCTGTCGGCGGATGCGGTCATCCTAAGCGAGGGGCTGAGCTGCAGCCCGTGCTTCGAACGGGTCTGTCCGCTCGGCCACTTCAAGTGCCTGAACGACCTCGCGCCAGAGCGGGTGTTGTCGGCGTTGGAGCGCCAGCTGACCCCGGCCGGCTGACGACCCACTCGCCCTTGCCGGCGCCTGCCGTCCGCGCTCAAAGGGTGGCATGAGCCAGACGCCTGCCCAGCTGCTCCGCGCCGACGTGCGCCTGTTCGGCGACATCCTCGGCCGCGTGCTGAAGGCCGAGGAAGGCGAGGCGGTGTTCGAGGCGATCGAGGCGATCCGCCAGGCGTCGGTCGCCTATCACCGCGAGGGCACGCAAGCCCGCGGCCTGAAACTGGACAGCCTGTTGCAGGCGCTGGCGCTGCCCGACGCGCTGCGCTTCGCCCACAGCTTCGTTTGCTTCTCGCAGCTGATCAACATCGCCGAGGATCAGGAGGCGCGCCGACGGCTGCGAGCCGGACCGAGCGGCGACCGCTCGCTCGCTGGGGCGGTGGAGCGCCTGCGCGGCCAGGGGATGGATGGCGCGGCGATCGGCCGTCAGCTCAGCCACGCCCTGATCATGCCGGTGATCACCGCCCACCCGTCGGAGGTGCGGCGCAAGAGCGTGATCGACCGGGTCAGCCGGATCGCCGAGACGTTCGATGCGCACGACCGCGCGGCCGCCGCCGAACGCCCGGAGATTGAGGCCGAGCTCGCGCGGCAGATCCTGATCCTCTGGGCCACCCGCCAGCTGCGGCCGACCAGCCTGGGCGTGGTCGACGAGATCGAGAACGCCGTTTCGTTCTTCGAGCGCACCTTCATCGCCGAGCTGCCCCGGGTCTACGCCGACCTGGAGGCGGCGCTGGGCGGCGGTGTGGAGACGCCCAGCTTCCTGCGCATCGGCTCGTGGGTCGGCGGCGATCGCGACGGCAACCCCAACGTCACCGCCGAGACCCTGAAGCGCGCGTTCGTCACCCAGTCTGGCCGCATCGTCGCCCACTATCTGGAGGAGGTGCACGCGCTGGGCGCCGAACTGGCGCTCTCCACCGAGCACGTGACGGTGACGCCGGCGCTGGCGGACCTTGCCGACCGCTCCGGAGATGACGCGCCCCAGCGCCGCGACGAGCCTTACCGCCGCGCGCTCTCCGGCATCTACGCGCGCCTCGCCGCCGCCGCGCCGGAACTCACCGGAGCGCCGCCGATCCGGCCGTCACCGATCGCCGGCGCGCCTTACGCCAGCGCTGACGAACTACGGGCCGACCTGCAGGTGATCCAGAACTCGCTGGTGAGCCACCACGGCGAGACCTTCCGGCACGGCCGGCTGGGCGCGTTGATCCGGGCGGTCGACTGCTTCGGCTTCCACCTGGCGACGCTGGACATGCGCCAGAACTCCGACGTGCACGAGCGGGTGGTGGGCGACCTGCTGGCGGCGGCCGGGGTCTGCCCCGATTACGCTAACCTGGACGAGGCGGCGCGGATCGAGCTGCTGGCGGGTGAGCTCCGCACCCTGCGGCCGCTGGGCTCGCCGCTGGCCAGTTATTCTGACGAGACGTTGAAAGAGCTAGCCGTGCTGCGCGCCGCGGCCGAGGCCAGCCGGCGCTATGGCCCCAAGGCGATCGACACCTATGTGATCTCCAAGACCACGGGCGTCTCCGACCTGCTGGAGGTCTACACGCTGCTGAAGGAGGTGGGGCTTTATGCGCCTGGCGATCCGGCGCGCTCGCCGATCCTGGTGGCGCCGCTGTTCGAGACCATCGCCGACCTGCAGGCCGCCGCTGACACCATGCGCGCCTTCCTCGCCTGCGAACCGCTGCGGCCGCACCTGGCCGCGCGCGGCGTGCAGGAAATCATGATCGGCTACTCCGACTCCAACAAGGACGGCAGCTACCTGACCTCGATCTGGTCGCTGCACGAGGCGCAGCGGGAGCTGAAGCGGGTGGTCGAGGGCGCGGGGGTGGCGCTGCAGTTCTTCCACGGCCGGGGCGGCGCGGTGGGACGAGGCGGGGGCTCCAGCTTCGACGCCATCCTGGCGCAGCCCGAGGGCACCGTCGCCGGCCGCATCCGGATCACTGAACAGGGCGAGGTGGTCGCCAACAAATACGCCGACCCGGCGATCGGGCGCGAGAACCTGGAGACCATGACCGCGGCGACGCTGCTGGCCAGCTTCGGCGACCGCAATGACACCGAGCACACCGCCGGCGCGGCGGTCATGGCCGAGCTCTCTGCCGCCTCGATGCAGGCCTACCGCGCGCTGGTCTACGAGACCGATGGCTTCGCGCAGTTCTTCCGCGAGGCGACCCCGATCCGCGAGATCTCCAGCCTCAACATCGGCAGCCGCCCGGCGTCGCGCACTGCCTCGCAGCGGATCGAGGACCTGCGTGCCATCCCCTGGGTGTTCTCCTGGTCGCAGGCCCGGGTGATGCTGCCGGGCTGGTTCGGCTTCGGCTCTTCCGTTGCGGGGCGCGACCTCGGCGAGCTGGCCGACCTGGCCGAGGCCTGGCCGTTCTTCGCCTCGGCGCTCGACAACATGGAGATGGTGATGGCCAAGGCCGACATGCGGATCGCGCGCCGCTACGCCGGCCTGGTCGCCGACGCCTCGCTGCGCCGCACGGTGTTCGGCGCCATCGAAGCCGAGTTCGAGCGCACCAGCGAGGCGCTGCTGACGATCCGGCGCGGTCGTGAACTCTCCACGCGCAATCCCGAGCTCGCCGCCCACATCGGCTATCGCCGCCCCTATCTGGAGGCGCTGAACCACCTGCAGATCGACCTGATCGGCCGGCACCGCGAGGGCGATGACGAAGCCCAGGTGCGCGAAGGCATCCTGCTGACGATGAACGGGATCGCTACGGGCCTGCGCAACAGCGGCTGAGGCGCCCGGGCTGGCGTGGCGTCGGCGCCGAAGAGCGCCGCCATCGAGGCGGCCGCTCACGGTCAAGCTCGTTTCGCAATGACGTTCCCCGCGGCCGACTGATATCAGTCGTCGGTCTGTAGAGCCGCCGTCGATACCCGCTCCAACGAGTCAATTATCGCGGCTCTTCTGGTTGTTGGTCGCGCACAAGTGTAGTCGGCGATCACGATAACTGCGGAGGGCGCGGCGAAATCGCACCCGTTAAGGCTCCGCTAATCGACTTGTGGAACTATTCGGACCATGTCGCGGATGCCGTTCTTCTATGAGAGCGCAGAGGCTCGGAAGCGGGCGGGGATGAAGCCGTTCCTGCTGTTCGCGTTGGCGGTCGCCGTCATGGTGTTCTGCGCGACGCTCTGGGTGCGCTAGAGCCTGACCCGTTTTGATTGGATCAATCAAAACGGGATGAGCAGGCTCGTCATTTAGAGTTGCGAGCACGATTCAGCGTTGTTGGTGGTTCCACGCATCGCGCTCTGATCGTTCGCTAAGCTCGGCCAGGCGACAAGCCTGCCGGTTTCCTCGACTATGCCCGGATGACCGATCTTGCCGCTGCGGCGCTTGACGACGCCTGGCCCCCGCCTGACTGGCTGCCCAGCGCCGTTTGGCCCCGCCCAAGTGGCGGCGCCCACGTCGAGTGGAGCGAGCCGGA
Organism: Caulobacteraceae bacterium; assembly: GCA_036494265.1. Taxonomy (GTDB): domain Bacteria; phylum Pseudomonadota; class Alphaproteobacteria; order Caulobacterales; family Caulobacteraceae; genus Acaudatibacter. Next base: position 53,956 of record DASXOP010000067.1, read on the forward strand.
CGCCAACTGGCCAGGGCATCCCCTCTATGTCTCGCCCACCTCGCGACCGTCCGGCTTGCTATGGCGCATGGACCTGGAGGCCTTTGTAGACGCCGCGCCGCCCGCCGCGCCGCCGACGGGGTTCATCTTCCACATGTCCCGCTGCGGCTCGACCCTCGCGGCTCGGATGCTGGCCACGCGGCCGGGCGACGTGGTCGTCTCAGAGGCGCCGCCGCTCGACGACATCGTGCAGCTCGCCGCGCCGTCCGAGGCCGAGCGCGCTCGCCGGCTGATCGCCATGGTCGCTGGGCTCGGGCGCAGCCGGGCGCCGGATGGACGGTTCATGGTCAAGCTCGATAGCTGGCACACGCTGGCGCTGCCGCTGTTCCGCCGAGCGTTCCCGGCGACGCCGTGGGTGTTTCTCTACCGCGAGCCGGCTCGGGTGGTGGCCTCCCACATGCGCGAGCCGGGAATGCACACGGTACACGGGATGATGCCGGCGGGACTGTTCGCCTGCGAGACGTCGCCGCCGGCGCCGCGGGAGGACTTTGTGGCGCAGGTGCTGGCTGAAGTCTGCGCCGCGGTCCTCGACCATCTGCCGCTCGGCGGTGGTCGCCTGGTTAACTACGACGCTTTGCCGGACGCAGTCTGGACCGAGATCCTGCCTCACTTTGGCGAGGCAGCGTGCGCCGGCGACCTTGAAGCGATGCGCCGCGCGGCCGAGGTCGACGCCAAGGCCACGCACCAAGGGTTCCAGCCACAGCCTATGGGCGGGGTCACCGACGCCTTGCGCGGCGCGACGAAGCGATATCTGACCGAAGTCTACGAAGCTCTGGAGGGGGCTCGCCGCGCGCAATAGCGCTCGATCAGGCTTCCGGAGTGTTGGCTTCCAGCTCGGCGATCCAGGCGTTGGCGTTGCCGTCCGAGGGCGCGCGCCAGTCGCCTCTGGGCGAGAGTGAGCCGCCGGATGAGATCTTGGGTCCGTTGGGCATCGCCGAGCGCTTGAACTGGCTGAAGGCGAAGAAGCGGGTGAGGAAGAGGCGCAGCCACTTGCGGATCTCCGGCAGGTCATAGGCGCGCTGGGCGGCGGCGGGGATGTTGCGCGGCCACTCGCCGGCTTCGGCGTCGGCCCAGGCGTGCTCGGCGAGGTAGGCGATCTTGGACGGCGCCATGCCGTAGCGCAGCGTGTAGTAGAGGTTGAAGTCCTGCAACGCGTAGGGGCCGACGATGGCCTCGGTCGACTGGATCGCGCCGGTGGCGTCCGCGGGCACGAGTTCCGGCGAGATCTCGGTGTCCAGGATCGCGTGCAGCAGGGTCGCGGTTTCGTCGGAGACATCGCCGCTGGCGGCCACGAAGCGGATCAGGTGTTGGATCAGCGTCTTCGGCACCGATGAATTGACGTTGTAGTGGCTCATCTGGTCGCCGACGCCGTAGGTGCACCAGCCCAGCGCCAGCTCGGAGAGATCGCCGGTGCCGACGACGATGCCTTGATGGTGGTTGGCGAGGCGGAAGAGATAGTCGGTGCGCAGGCCCGCCTGCACGTTCTCGAACGTGACATCGTAGATCGGCTCGCCGACCGCGAAGGGGTGGCCGATGTCGCCCAGCATCTGGCGGGCGGCCGGGCGGATATCGATCTCGGCGGCGGTGGCGCCGATCGCGTTCATCAGGGCGATGGCGTTCGACTTGGTGGCGTCGGAGGTGGCGAAGCCGGGCAGGGTGTAGGCCATGATCTGGCTGCGCGGCCGGTCCAACAGATCGAGCGCGCGGGCGCAGACGATGAGGGCATGGGTGGAATCGAGCCCGCCGGAGACACCGATCACCAGCGTCTTCGAGCCGGTCGACTTCAGCCGCGTGGCCAGCGCCTCGACCTGGATGTTGTAGGCCTCGTAGCAGTCCTGCTCGAGCCGCGCCGGGTCTGAGGGCACATAGGGGAAGCGCTCGACCTTGCGCCGCAGCCTCACCGGCTCCTCCGGGACCCTGAGGGCCACCGGCACATGGCGGAAGCCGCGGTCGGGATGCTGCTCGGCGACGGCGTTGTCGTTGAAGCTGCCGAGGCGCATGCGCTCGGCGCGCAGACGCCCGACATCGATGTCGGCGGTGATCATGGTGTCGCTGACGAAGCGTTCGGAGGCGGCCAGCATCACCCCGTTCTCGAAGATCTCGGCCTGCCCGTCCCAGGCGAGGTCAGTGGTCGATTCGCCGAGGCCGGCGGCGGTGTAGAGGTAAGCGGCGATGCAGCGGGCCGACTGGCTCTCGCAGAGCAGGCGGCGCACGTCGGCCTTGCCGATGGTGATGTTGCTGGCCGAGAGGTTGATCAGCAGCTCGGCGCCCGCCAGCGCAGCGTGGCTGGAGGGCGGGATCGGGGTCCAGACGTCTTCACAGATCTCGACATGGAACGTCGCCTTGATGTCGCCGGCTGACTCGAACAGCAGGTCGAGGCCGAACGGAACCAGCGCGCCGGCCACCTCGATGGTCTGGCCGCGGACGCCAGCGCCGGCGGCGAAGTGGCGCTTCTCGTAGAACTCGCGATAGTTGGGCAGGTAGGCCTTGGGGACCACGCCCAGCACCTGGCCGCGGTGGATGACGACGGCGGTGTTGTAGAGCCGGGCCTTGTGGCGCAGCGGCGCTCCCACGATCAGCACCGGGAACAGGTCCTTCGAGGCGATCGCCAGCTCGCCGATCGCGGCCTCCACAGCCCCCAGTAGCGCCTCTTGGTGCAGTAGATCGTCGATCGCGTAGGCCGAGACGCAGAGTTCGGGGAAGACGCAGATCGCCGCCTTCACCGCGTCGGCTTCCCGCGCCAGCTTCAGGATCGCCGCCGCATTGGCCGCCGGATCGCCAACGCTCGCCTTCGGCGTCGCCGCCGCGAGGCGCACGAAGCCGTGGATGTAGAGGCTGCGGAAGTCGGGGTTCTGAGTCACCGGGTCCTCTTATGCTGAAAGTGAGCATAAGTCATTACCGCATATAGGCCATCGCGAAGCGGCGGGCTAGGGTAAGGGACCTGGAGCAAGGAAGTCGACCATGAGCCTGACCGGGCGCTGCTATTGCGGCGCGGTGAAGTACGAGGCCGACGGGCCGCCGGCGTTCAAGGGGCAGTGCCATTGCCGGGAGTGCCAGTACATCTCCGGCGGGGCTGAGAACCTGTTCATGGTCGTGCCGGCAAGCGGGTTCCGATACGTCGAAGGCGAGCCGAAGCGGTTCAGTCGCTCCGATATCGACAATCCGGGCACGCGCGAATTTTGCGGTGAGTGCGGCACCCACATCACCACCCGCGTCCCGCGCGATCCCAGCGTCGTCATCCTGAAAGTAGGCACGTTGGACGATCCCAGCGTCTACGGCGGCCCGCAGGCGGTGATCTGGACGGCGGATGCGCAGCCCTTTCACCTGATGCCAGAGGGCGTGCCGCAGTTCCCGGGTTTCCCAGGGCGCTGAGCTTGCGGCACGAGGTCCGCGTCGCCCTCATCGGCGGCACATCGCACGTCGGCAAGTCGACCACGGCGCTGGCGCTGGTCGAGAGGCTGGGTTGGGACTACGTCTCCACCGACAAGCTCGCCCGGCATCCTGGCCGGCCCTGGCGGACGGCGCCGGACGTCGTGCCGCCGCACGTGACCGAGCACTTCGGGACACTCAGGACAGACGAGCTGATGGCCTCGGTGCTGGCGCACTATCAGGGCATGTGGCCGATGGTCCGTGAGCTGATTATTGCGCGGGCCGGTGATACGACTACGGAGCGGCTGGTGCTGGAGGGGTCCGCGCTCTGGCCGGAGCAGGTCGACGAGCTACGGTTAGCGGGCGTTCGCCCGGTCTGGCTGACCGCGAGCGACGCGCTGATCGAGACTCGGATGTTGCGGGAGAGCGGCTATGCGTCCGCGACCGAGGAGGGTCAGCGCCTGATCCGCAGCTTCCTCGCCCGCACGCTCGCCTACAACACTGCGATGATGGCGGCGGTGCGGCGCCTCGGTCTCCCGTTCGTCGAGGTGACCGCGGTGACCTCGGTGGCCGATGCGGTGCAGGCCTGCCTGCGCGCGCTGGCGGCCTGACGCGCTGCCTTGCCCCGCTTCGGGCGCGCCGACTATACCTGCGCCTCGGCGAAGCGCCGGGAGGACGTCCCAGATGGGCTATGCGGAGCGCGTGCTGCAGCCGGGCGAGACGATCGCCTACCGCGCGCGGCTGCACTGGGTGATCTACTTCGGCGGCATGGTGCTGGTGGTGGTCGCCATCGCGCTCGCACTGGCGGCCGTCGTGCTTAAGACCGAGGAGCTGCGCATCGGCCTCCTGCTCGCCTCGCTGATCGCGCTCTTCCTTGGGCTCTTCCAGGTCATCCGCGCCTGGATCGTGGCGGTGAACACCGAGATCATCGTGACCAGCCGCCGGGTGATCTACAAAACCGGCTTCATCTCCCGCAACACGGTGGAGATGAACCTCGACAAGGTCGAAAGCGTGCTGGTGCAGCAGGGCCTGCTGGGCCGCATGCTCGACTTCGGCACGGTGATCATCCGCGGCGTCGGCGCGGGCCTGGAGCCGGTCGCCAACATCGGCGCGCCCTTGGAACTGCACCGTCACGTGAGTGCGCCGGCTTAGGGGTTCGTTCCGGCGCGAGCGCCCCCTCCGTCGTCGCCCGGACAAGTCCGGGCCGCCGACACCTCCCCCGCATCGGCCTGCGGCTTCGCATGGGAGGAGCGAAGACCTTGCTCCTTCCCCGTGCGCCCCGGCCTTGAGCCGGGGGAAACGGGGGAGGGGGACCGCCGGGCATCGCCCGGTGGTGGAGGGGGCCACTCGATGCTGACACCCGATGCCTGCCCTCCTGTCATTTAGCTGCCAGCAATTCAGGAGCAGCGACATGGCTGGCGCGGACGATTTCGACTTTCTGGTGGGCGAGTGGCGGGTGCGGCACGAGCGGCGGCAGCGCTGGCTCGATGGCTGCGAAGACTGGTCCGGGTTCGATGGCACGATGCGGCTCTGGCCACTGCTAGACGGCCACGCCAACATCGACGACAACGTCCTGGACAACCCGAACGGGCCGTATCGGGCGGCGACCCTGCGTTCGTTCGATCCGGCGAGCGGCCTCTGGTCGATCTGGTGGCTCGACAGTCGCCAGCCGCACACGCTCGACGTGCCGATGAAGGGGCGCTTCGAGGACGGCGTCGGCACATTCTACGCCGACGACACCTTCCGCGGCCGACCGATCCGGATCCGGTTCCTATGGACCAAGTCGCCGGCGCCCCGCTGGGAGCAGGCGTTCTCGGCGGACGGCGGCGGGACCTGGGAGGTCAACTGGACGATGGACTTCGAGCGAGTGGGGTAGGTGAGGGTGATCCAACCCGCCGTCGCCGCCGCTTCGCTCTTCTCCAGCGCGGCCGCCACCGCGTCCTCCACGCGTTCCAGCCAGATGAACTCCAGCCGGCCCTGGGCGTCCTTGGGAATCTCGTCGTAGTCGCGACGGTTGCGGGCGGGGAGCATGACGCGGGTGAGGCCGGCGCTGGCGGCGGCGACCACCTTCTCTTTGATGCCGCCCACCGGCAACACCAGGCCGCGCAAGGATATCTCGCCGGTCATCGCCGTGTCCGACCGGATCTTGCGGCCGGTCATCAGCGAGGTCAGCGCCATGTACATGGCGACGCCAGCCGACGGCCCGTCCTTCGGCGTGGCGCCGGCCGGGACGTGGACGTGGATGTCGCTCTTCTCGAAGAGGCCAGGTTCGACGCCGAGTTCGACCGCGTGGCTCTTCACCAGCGTCAGCGCGGCCTGGGCGCTCTCCTTCATCACGTCGCCGAGCTGACCGGTGAGGATCAGTCGGCCATTCCCGGGCGCTCTGGCCGCCTCGATGAAGAGGATGTCGCCGCCCACCGGGGTCCAGGCGAGGCCGGTGGCGACGCCTGGGGTAGAGGTGCGCATGGCGACTTCGTTCTCGAACCTGTTGCCGCCCAGGATCTCGGTCACCTGCTCGGGACCGATCTCGACCTTGGCCGCCTTGCCTTCGGCGATCTCTACCGCCGCGTGGCGCAGCACCCGGCCGATCTCGCGCTCCAGGCCGCGCACGCCGGCTTCGCGGGTGTAGCCCTTGATGATCTCTGACAGCGCCTCGTTCGAGACGGTGGCCTGACCGTCCTTCAGCCCGTTGGCCTCCATCTGACGGCGAACCAGATAGCGGGCCGCGATCTGCAGCTTCTCCTCGGCCGTGTAGCCAGGCAGCGAGATCACTTCCATCCGGTCGCGCAGCGGTCCGGGGATGGTGTCCATCTGGTTGGCGGTGGCGATGAAGACGATGCGGCTGAGGTCGAACGGCACCGCCAGATAGTTGTCGCGGAACGTGTTGTTCTGCTCCGGATCCAGCACTTCGAGCATCGCCGAGGCGGGGTCGCCCTGGATGCCCGAGCCCATCTTGTCGATCTCATCCAGCATCATCACGCAGCCGCGTGAGCCGGCCTTGCGGATCGCCTGGATGATGTTGCCGGGCAGGGCGCCGATGTAGGTGCGGCGGTGGCCGCGGATCTCGGCCTCGTCGTGGACGCCGCCGAGGCTGGCGCGCACGAACGGACGGCCTAGCGCCTTGGCGATGGACTGGCCGAGCGAGGTCTTGCCGACGCCGGGCGGGCCGACGAAGCACAGGATCGGCGCCTTGCCCTCGGGCGCCAGCTTGCGCACCGCCAGGTACTCGATGATCCGGGTCTTGATCCGCTCCAGGCCGAAATGGTCGGCGTCGAGGATCTTGCGCGCCTCGGCGATGTCGATCGGCGGCGTCTCCGGGACCTTCCATGGCAGCTCGATCAACCAGTCGAGGTAGGTGCGGATCATGCCGTACTCGGCCGAGGCGTCGGGCATGCGCTGCAGCCGGCGCAGCTCTTTGAGCGCCTGCGTCTTCACCTCATCGGGCATACCGGCTGCTTCGATCGCCTTCTCCAGATCGGCGATCTCGGCGGCATTGCCGCCGTCCTCGCCGAGTTGCTTCTGGATCGCGGCCATCTGCTCGCGCAGCAGCACCTCGCGCTGGCGGGAATCGAGTGAAGCCCTGGTTTGCTCGCCGATCTCGGCCGACAGCTTCAGCACCTCCAGTCGGTGGGCGAGCAGTCGCGAGACCTTGGCCAGCCGCGCGGCGATGTCGATCGTCTCCAGGATGTCCTGTTTCTCAGGCGGCGAGATATCCATGTAAGCGGCCGCGAGGTCGGCGAGCACCGTCGGCGCCTGCGCGCCCTCGATTGCCATTCGCAGCTCCTGCGGCGCCTGCGGCAGCAGCGAGAGCACCTCCAGCGACTGCTCGCGTAGCAGCAGGGTGCGGGCCTCGATGTCGGAGTTGGTGGTCTGCGGCTCGGGCAGATGCAGGCCGCGGGCGACGAGATAGGGCAGCCCGCCCACGAACTCGGTGACCCGGAAACGCTGCACGCCCTGGCAGATGATATGGTTGGAGCCGTCCGGCGCGGTGACGTAGCGCAGGATGTTGGCGACGGTGCCGACGGCGTTCATCGCCTCCGGGCCTGGCAGGTCAACGCTCGCGTCCTTCTGCAGCAGGATCAGGATCTGGCGCTGCTCGCGGATCGCGGCCTGGGCGGCCTCGATCGACATTGGCCGGTTGATCGTGATCGGGAACACGATCTCGGGGAACAGCACCATCTGCCGGACCGGCACGACGATCATCGCGTCGGCGGGCGCGCCGGGCGAACGCGCTTCGACCTTGGGGGCCTGAGTCTGAGCGGGCTGGGTCGGCGCCGGCGGCGCCTGGATGGCGGAGTCGGCCTGGGGGGCCGTCGTGGCGTCTTCTGGGGTCATGGCTATTGCGCCTTGGAGAGACTGATGACGAGGCAACCGTGCGCCTCGGTGCGGCGGACGTCGGAGTAGCGTCCGGGGGGCAGGGACACGCGGCGTTCGAAGCGGCCCTGCGGCAGTTCAAGTCGGTGGATCTTGGCGGTGCGAAGCTCCGGCGGCACGGCGCGCGTACCGGCGATCACCAGCACCCCGCCGTCGATCACCGCCTGCACCTGGCCCACGTCGACGCCGGGCAGGGCGGCCAGCACCAGCACCGCGTGGTCCGTCTCCAGCACGTCGACCGGCGGCTCCCAGGCGATCTGGGCCTGGCGGGCGACCGGCTGAAACATCTGCTGATGCATCCGCTCGGCTTTGGCCAGCATCGACAGCGCCTCGGACCACATCCAGTCGTGCGGATCGTTCGCCATTACGCCCTCTCCCAACGCCGCGTCGTGTGCCCGGCTTAGCCGACGAATATGGTGACGGCGCGGATGCAAGTCACCTCGGTGGTTGTCTTTAGTTCGACGGTCATCTAATTAGACAAACTTCGAACCACAAGCCCCTGCCGACGCACACCAACCATGTCCGACGCCGACCTCGCAACGCTGCTAGCCTTCTTCAAGGCCATGGCCAACGAGAGCCGCCTGCGCATCGTCGGCTTGCTGGCCGAACGCGAGCGCAGCGTCCAGGAGCTGGCCGAACTGCTGGGGCTGAAGGAGCCGACCGTTTCCCATCACCTGGCGTCGCTGAAAGCGCTAGGTCTGGTCAGCGCGCGTGCCGAGGGCGTCACCCGCTGGCACGCGCTCAGGCTAGAGACGCTGACGGGGCTCAACCGCGGCCTCTTGGACCAGAATGGCGTCACCGCGCTCTCGGTCGAGGTGCGCGGCGAGGGTGGCGGCTGGGAGGCCAAGGTGCTGGCGAGCTTCGTCGACGGCGCAGGCCAACTCACCGCGATCCCCGCCAGCCGTCGCAAGCGCCAGATCGTGCTGCGCTGGCTGGCCGAGCAGTTCGACGAGGGCCGGCGCTATCCGGAGTCCGAGGTCAACGAGACGATCCAGCGCCGGCATTGGGACTGCGCGACGCTGCGCCGCGAACTGATTGGCTGCGGCATGATGGGCCGCGAGGGCGGGGTTTATTGGCGTCGGCCGCAAGCGGAGTGGCGCACGGCGCCGGAGGGGATACGGAGCTAGCGGCGGACGCTTGCGCCCCCTCCGTCACGACGCGATTGCATCGCGCCGCGCCACCTCCCCCGCATCGGCCTTCGGCCTCGCATGGGAGGAGCGAAGGCATTGCTCCTCCACCGTGAAGCGCAGCGAAACGGGGGAGGTGGCAGCGGCCCGAACTTGTTCGGGGCGATGACGGAGGGGGCGCGGAGCGTGGGTTCCCTACTTGCGTTCGCCGTAACTCACCGCCATCCCAGCCCGCACGTCCTGCTGCACGCCGTACTGCGGGAAGGGGTAGCGGAAGCCGTTCTTCGACAGCGCCTTCATGCCTGTGATCGCCTTGCCGAGCTGGTCGGGCGGCAGGGCCATGAGCATCTCGTCGTCGAGCACGCCGCCGTAGCGGCGTTCGGCGAAGCAGGGGATCGAGAGGCTGGCCTGGCGGGTGGAGAGCGCGCGTCCCCAGCTGTCGGCGCAGGCGCTCTCGCCGACGACGCTCCAGTCGAAGCGCTTGTAGCCGGACCATTGCAGGCCGTTGATGAAATAGATCATCGCGCCCGGCGTTGCGTAGAAGAGCGCGATGTCCGGCGGGTCGAGCTTGCCGGTGGAGAGCGGACCTACGGCGAGGGCCTCGTAGCGGCCGTCCGGCACGCAGGTCATCGCCGCCTGGTGGGCGCCGGCGTCGTCCTTGGTCGAAAACCAGACCCCGGTCATGTGCTGGCCCGACATCCATTCGTCGGTCTTGGCAGCCCCGAGGCCGACGACCGCGCGGCACTGGGCGCCGACGAGGTTCTCGGCGGTGATCCCGACCGTCCAGCCCAGCCGCGAGGCTTGGCCGACGACCTGGTCCAGGGTGTGGATGTGCTGCGGGCGGCGGATGCGTGGGATCGCCTCCATGTCGGCCGCATGCTCGAACAACTTCATGCCGAACGGGATCGAGCGCAGCTTCAAGAGCTGCTCAAGTTCGGCCACGAGCGCGGGCCAGTCGGTCTCTGCGGTTGCGATATCGGTCATGGGACCTCCCTCCGACGTCGCGCGCCGGGTTCGATTGGATGTTGGGCCCGGGCGGAGCCGCGATCAACCGCCACCGCCGACTCCAATTGTTGGTTGACTCATCTCCGTGATCGCCGTCCGATTGCTTCTCGGCCAAGCTTCGGACGCGCGGCCAACGATGGGGGAGTATCTGGCATGGCGGACGACGCAGGCTCGGCGACGGCGGTGAGCCACGATCTGGCGCTGCTCGCGCCGCTGTTTCACCAGGCGGTGAGCGAGGCGATCGCCAAGTGCAACGACCCGGCGCGTCCGGGCGGTCCACTGAACGCCAAGGTGTTCGAGGGCATGCGCACCCAGGCGCGTCAGGCGTTCCTTTACGCCCAGGGCCGCACCAAACCAGGCCCGAAAGTCACCAATGCGCCGACCAACGTGACCAGCTGGCATGGTTTCGGCCTGGCGGTCGATGTGGTGCACGCGACCAAGTTCTGGGAGCCGTTCGGCAAGGATCAGAAGAAGAACGAGCAGTGGTTCGCCGACGTCGCGGCGGTGTTCAAGGCGACGCGCTGCAATTGGGGCGGCGACTGGACCCACCCGGATACGCCGCACATGCAGTGGGGCAAATGCCCCGCCAGCCCGACCGATCAGATCCGCGCGACACTGAAGTCAGGCGGGTTGCCGGCGGTGTGGAAGGCCTTGGCGGCGGAGGCTGCGCCGGCCGGCTAGCCTGTGGCTGCCTGCGTCCGATACCCGATGTACCAGTCGCAGAAAGCCGCCACACCGTCGGCCAGGGACGTCGCGGGCAGATAGCCGGTCAGCGCCTTGAGCAACTCGGCGCCGGCGAACGTAAGCGGCACGTCCCCGGCCTGGCTGGCGAGTTGCTGACGATCGGCGGTCTTGCTCAGCGCCGCCTCGATCGCCTCGATCAGGTCGGTGAGGCGCACCGGCTCGCCGCGGCCGATGTTGACCACCCGCCAGGGCGCCACGGGACTAAGCGAGTCCATCGGTCCGACCGGCTGGCCCTTGATCGGCGCCAGAGGGATCAGCCGGACGATCGCCTCGACGAGGTCGCTCACGTAGGTGAAGTCGCGCCAGATGTCGTCGCTGTCGCCGTAGACCTCGATCGGCCGGCCGGCGTCGATCGCCTCGGCGAAGCGCCAAGGCGCCATGTCCGGCCGACCCCATGGGCCGTAGACGGTGAAGAACCGGAACGCCGTCGTCGGCAGGTTCCAGAGGTGGCTGTAGCTGTGGCTCATCAGCTCGCCGGCTTTCTTGCTGGCGGCGTAGAGGGTCAGTGGATGGTCGGCGCGGTCGAGCTCCTCGAACGGCCGCTTCTCGCTGGCCCCGTAGATTGAGCTGGTCGAGGCGAAGAGCAGATGGCCGACCTGATGGCTGCGCGCCAGCTCCAACACGTTGAACGTGCCGACGAGGTTGGCGTCGACATAGGCGCGCGGGTTCTCGAGGCTGTAGCGGACGCCGGCCTGGGCGGCGAGGTGGACGACCGCCTCGGGTTGGGCGCGTTTGAACGCGGCTGTGAGGCCGTCCACGTCCTCCAGCATCAGCCGCTTGAACGCGAAGCCGTTGTGCGGCGCGAGCTGCGCCAGCCGCGCGTCCTTCAGGACCGGGTCGTAGTAGGCGGTCATGCCGTCGAGGCCGGTGACGTCGTGCCCGTCGGCGAGCAAGCGGCGGCAGAGGTGAAAGCCGATGAATCCGGCGGCCCCGGTGACCAGGATGCGCATCGGCCAAGCTCCTGCGCTGCGCCGCGCAGCCTGTCCAGCCGTGGGATCAGGCCGCTTTGGCTTCCGCGCCCCCCGACAGCCGCTCCAGCACCCCGATGAATACGGCGGCGTCGATCGGTTTGGCGATGAAGTCGTCCATGCCGGCCTCGAGGCAGCCGGTGCGGTCGCTGCGCATAGCGTTGGCGGTCATCGCCACGATCGGCACCTCAGCCAACGCGCCGCCAATCGCCCGGATCCGACGGGTGGCTTCCAGGCCGTCCATCACCGGCATCTGCACGTCCATCAGGATCAGGTCGAACGGCTCGGACGCCGCAGCGTCGACTGCCTCGCAGCCGTTGACGACGCAATGCACCGAGAAGCCAACCTGCTCGAGGATGGTCCGCGCGAGGAGCGTGTTGATCTCGTTGTCCTCGACCAGCAGCACGCGGGCGGCGCCGTCGCTGGCGATGACGCCCTGGCTCTTGGCGACCGGCGCGGACTCGGGCTCCTGCGGGCTGGCCCCGATCGCGCGGCAGAGGCAGTTGATCAGGGCCTGGTGGCGCACCGGCTTGATCAGGAACGCCGCTAGGCCGGCCTCGGCGGCCACCTTGCCGGTCAGTGGCTCGCCCATCGACGAGACCATCACCAAGGCGGGCGCCTCGGCCAGGCCCATCGCGCCGATCCTGCGGGCGGTCGAGACGCCGGACATGCCCGGCATCATCTGGTCCAGCAGGACGACCTGGAATGGTCGGCCAGCCGAAACGGCGGCCTCGATGGCCTCCAGGCAAGCTGGCCCGCCATCCACCTCGTCTACGACCGCACCTTGCTCTTCGAGTTGGCGGCGGAAGATCGCGCGGTTGAGTGCGATGTCGTCGACCACGAGCACGCGCACGCCGTTCAGGTCGGACCGGCTGACCCGCGGCGCGGCGGCGCCGGCAGCCAGTTCCAGCTCCACCCAGAACGTGGCGCCGTGACCCTCATCACCCTCGACGCCGATTTCGCCGCCCATCAGCTCCACGAGCTGGCGACAGATCGAGAGCCCCAGCCCGGTGCCGCCGTACCGACGGGTGATCGATCCATCGGCCTGCTCGAACTTCTGGAACAGCCGGGCCTTCGCGTCGTCCGAGAGGCCGATGCCGGTGTCGGTGACCTGCAGGCGCAGCTTGCGACTGCCCTCGGCGGCCGCGAGGGTCCGCACCTCGACGGCCACGTGGCCATGCTCGGTGAACTTCACCGCGTTCGAGAGCAGGTTCAGCAGCACCTGGCGCAAACGGTTGGCATCGCCCTGGAACATGTCGCGCGCGCCCTGGTCGAGCCACGCCGCCAACTCCAGGCCCTTCTCCTGAGCCCGCGGCGCCATCAGTTCGACCGCGTCCTCGACCAGGTTGACCAGGCTGAAGTCCACTTCCTCGATCTCGACCTTGCCGGCCTCCAGCTTCGAGATCTCGAGGATGTCGTTGAGGATGTGCATCAGCGAGTCGGCCGATGTGCGCACGGCGTCGGCGTAGCGTTGCTGCTCGGGGGTGAGCTCAGTCTTCAGCAGCAGGCCGTTCATCCCGATCACGCCGTTCATCGGCGTACGGATCTCGTGGCTCATGTTGGCCAGGAACTCGCTCTTGGCCCGGTTGGCCGCCTCGGCGTCGTCGAGGGCCTGCACCAGCGCCAGCTCGACCTTCTTACGCTCGGTGATGTCGACCATCACCCCCAGCACCGTCTCCGGGTTGTCGGCCGGACCGTTGGTCTGGGTCGACGCGGCCACCCAGACTTCCTTGTCGGTCCGGTTGAAGCGGTACTCGACGTTCAGCGGCCGCTCCTCGGCCAGCGCGCGCTCCATCTCGGCTTGGTAGACCGGCCGGTCTTCCGGGAGCACATCCGACATTGGGTCTCTGTCCCAGCCCTGGAAGCTCTGCACCGCCTCGACTTTTTCGTAGTCGAGGTTACTCTCCTCGGGGCCGTTGAACCACAGCGTCTTGGATCGGTAGTCGGCCTCCCAGACGTGGATCTTGCCCAGCCGGATCGCCGCCTCCAGCCGCTGCTGCGTGCGCACCAGCTCGAACTGGTCATCACCATGCTCGGTGATCCGGTTCATGATGCAAAGGCCGCCGATCTCGCCATCTTCGCGTCGCCATGGCAGCGTCGCGTAGTTGATCGTCACCTTGCGGCCATCTGGCATCTGCAGCGGCAGCCGGTCGCCGACCAGCCGCTCGCCGGTCGCCAGCACATTGTCGTAGTAGGGCTTGAAGGCGAGGTTCGCCGGATTGATCTCGTAGAGCGTCTGGCCGACCTGCGACTGGCCGTCGCCGAAGTCAAAGTCCCAGCGGTCGTTGGCGACCAGGCAGCGCAGCTCTCGATCGAACACCCCGACCGCGACCGGCGCGCACTCGGCCAGATCTCGCAGATAGGCGGGGATTGCGCCGGCTGCCGCGGTCGGCGCCAGCGCGCTGACGGCGCGCGCGGCGTCCACGAGCGCCGACCCGACACCGCGATCCTTGCGTCGCAAGCCGGTCACGCGCAAGCGGCCGATCACCGCGTCGGCTTGAAGGACGGCAATGCTGGCGTCGAACGCGCCCGCGCCGTTGTTCGTCCAATGCACCTCCGCCGGCTTGGTCGCGGGCGCCGGCGTGTCCGGATGGAAGGTCACCGGCCGACCGCAAGCCACGCTCGCCAGTCGCAGCGTTGCGGCCAAGGGCTCGGTCGGCGCGGCCTTCGAGGGAGTATCGGTCATTCGAGGGTCTCACAGGTCCACTGCGATCCTCCTGAGGCTTCCCCGGTTAATACGAAGTCAGCTAAGCGACTGATTGGGTGCGACATCTTCGCCGGCGCATCGGCCGGCTCAGACCGGTAGCGGCCCGGTGAGGCGGCGCGGGTCGCCGCGCCAGCCGGCCCGCGCCGAGGCCGCGTCGCGTTGCACGTCAGGCTGACGAAGGGCCCGCTCGGCCCGCGCCTGGATCGCCAGCGCCACCGGGTCGAGCTTCCACGTCTGCAGCACGGCGGACGTCTCGCGCTTCGCGCCGGCTGCGTCGCCCTTGGCGAGCAGGGCGGCGGCCAGACCGCGGCGGACGGGACACCACCACGCCGGCGGGTCGTAGCTCCGGGCAAAGCGCTGGTCCTGCAGCTTGGCGGCGCGACCGAAGGCGTCGATTGCAGCGTCCGAGTTGTGCTCCAGCAGGTCGGCGTCGCCTTCGAGAGAGAGCCGCGCGATCTCGGCGACCGCCGCGTTGCGCGAAGCGGCTGGGGCGTTGGCCGCAGCGGAGAACGGGGCGATGAGAGCCGCCTCGGCGCGAGCGTCGGCGGTGCGGCCGAGGCGCAAGTCCGCTTCGCCGCGGGCGTAGTGGCGCATCGCTGCCAGGAACGGGTTGGCCGGCGCCGCGTCGGGGGCGGCGAGCACGACGCTGGGCGGCGCGAAGCGGCCCATGGCGGCGTAGACGTCCCCCCCCGCTATCTGCGTCCGTGCGTCGAAGGCCGCCGGCGCGGGGAAGTCCCGGTTGAACTGACCGACGAGGTTCAGCGCGATCCGGCCGTCACCCGACATCATCGCGGCGGCCAGCCCGAAGCGGATGTCGTGGAAGTGGTAGGTCAGACCCCCGAGCGGGGTCGGGAAGTCGGTCTTCTCAGCGTAGGCGCGGTCCGCCTTGAGCGCCGCGACATTGGCGAGGGCGGCGTCCTCATAGCGGCCGACGCGGAACCAGGTGTGCGAGGGCATGTGGACCATGTGGCTGGCCGACGGGGCCAACTGCGCCAGCCGCGCGGCGTAGGGCGCGGCCAGTTCCGGCTCGCCGGCGTCCTCAGTGGCATGCACGAAGAAATGCACGAGGCCGCTGGAGTCGGCGTGGGCGGGCAGCAGCGGGCGGAGCACCTCGACGGCGCGTGTCGGCCCGGAAGGATCGTCCTCGTCGTTTTCGAGGATCAGCCAGGCCTCGGCGTCGAAGATCGCGGTCTCGATATCGTCCGGATGCGCGCGCTGCATCGCATCCAGGTCGTGGGCGTAGCGCCGCGCGCCGTCCGCGCCATAGCGGTCGACCAGCGCTGTCTCCAGCGGCCGGATCGGACCAGCCGCGTCCGGCGCGGCGAGGGACTGTGCGCGCTGAGCCAGAGCCAGCAATCTCGGCGTCTCGCTGGGCGGCGGCCCGAAGTTGATGTTGGGACCGCTCGCCCAAGCCTCGCCCCAGACGCAGAGCGAGCAGGCAGGATCGGCCACTTCGGCGCGCCGGAAGGCGAGCACCGCGTCGCCGTGTTCGAACGAGCGGGCAAGGGTCAGGCCGTAGTCGAACCAGCGCTGCGCCTCGGCGCTCTTGGTGTCGGCGGCGAGGTGATCGTTGCCCATGCCGGCGAGCATGACCAGGCGGTGCGGCCCCGCGATGCGGGGCTCGGCATCGGCGTGGCAGATCGGACCGAGCAGGCGCGGCGCGTCGGCGACAGAGGACGCGGCGGCTGGCGCGAGCAATGCCAGGAAGACACCGACGATCAGCAGCCGCATGGGATCTCCGCGCGCCTACAGCCCGATCGTCATTCTAGGTCACTTCCTTCAGGGGCTTGCCGTCCTTGGAGATCAGGATCGCCAGCCAGCGGGCGCCGTCGAACTCGGCGGAGATGGCCATCAGGGTGACGGTCAGCGGGGTGGAGAGCAGGGCGCCCGGCGCGCCCAGCATCACGCCCCAGAACCCGATCGAAACGAGCACGAGCAGCGGATCGATATTGAGCTCGTCGCCTTGCAGTTTCGGCATCAGCACGTTGTCGATCAGGAAGACACCCACGCCCAGGCCGCCCAGGATGATCGCCGGCTTGGTCGGATCGCCGAACTGGGCGAGCGCAACCAGCGCCGGCACGAACGCGCCGGCGAAGGCGCCGACGATGGGGATGAACGCGGCCAGGAACACCAGGAAGGCGACGAACAGCGCCGAGTGCACGCCGAGGATCATCATCACCGAGAACGCCACCACGGCGATCAGCAGCGCTTTGAAGGTGACCAGGCGAACGTAGTCTTCGACGGCGTTGCGCACCGAGTTGAAGACGCGCCGGGCCTGCTCTCGGTGATGCTCGGTGTCGTAGAGCTGATCGAGCTTCTCCGAGAACGCCGAGCGCGAGGCGAAGAGGAAGCCGAGGTAGATCATCACCAGCACCGCGTAGGTGATCGCGCTACGGGCGGTCTTGAACGCTTCGCCGAAGATCGCCGCCGGGTCGGCCCCGCGGAAGATGTCGCGCATGGTGATCGCGCGCTGACCCACCATCGCCGTGCCCTCGCCCAGGAGGCGGTTCACGCTGGGCTCGATGGCGACCAGTTGGAACGCGAACGGCGGACCTTCGAACACCAGCAGCAGGATCACCGCCGCGAACCCGGCGATGATCAGCGAGCCGGCGGAGACGCCGCGCAGCAGCGCCGGCACCTTCGGGAAGCGGTTGTCGAGGTCCTGCGCCAGGCTGTCGATCAAGAGCAGCAGGAACGTCGCCACCATCAGCGGCGAGAGGATTTCCTGGAAGCGCCACACCAGCGCGCCGACGGCCACGATCGCCAGGAAGACGATGGCGGCGCGCTCGGCCGAGAGGCCGCCCGGGCCAGTGAGGGGCGGCCCATCGGCCCGACGAAACAGTCTCACGCGGCGATGAGATGCGCTGGACGGCGAAGGTCGGAGGCCAAGCCTTCGCCCATCAGGTCGATGAAGTTGTCGCAGAAGAACCGCTCGTTAGCGTGGGCGGAGACCCCCACAAGCGAATCGTTAAACCGCTTCAGCGGGTTACGGCCGCCTTCGACGTGCGGGAAGTCGGACGAGAAGAGCAGCATGTCCTCGCCGCTGTTGTTGATGATCCAGCCGGCGTCCTCGTGCGGGTAGGGAGTCACGCGCACCTGCCGCTGAGCGATCTCGCTCGGCTTGGCGGAGAGTTTGGTCAGGCGCTCCTCGTTCTTCAGGAACGCCGCGGCGGCCGAATCCATGAACCGCATCCAGCTCGGCACCCATGAGGCGCCCAGCTCGATCGCGCCGAACTTCAGGCGCGGGAAGCGGTCCATCACCCCGTCGATGATCAGGCAGGCCAGGGTCTGCATCACCGAGTTCGGGATCGGCATGAAGCTGACCGAGGTGAAATTCTCCTCGCCGCCGTGGAAGTCCTTCACTCGCGGCAGGCCGTTCTCGAAGTAGTCGGGGTTCAGCTTCTCCTCGCCGCCGACGTGGAACAGGATCGGGATGCCGGCGTCCTGCGCCTGCGCCCAGATCGGATCGAAGCCGATGTGGCTGGGCGAATGGCCCTTGGGGCAGCGCGAGTTGATCAGCAACGCCTTGGCGCCGAGGGTGATCGCTTCCTTGGCCGCGGCGGCAGAGCGCTCGAAATCCATCAGCGGCACGTAGCCAGTGGCCAGCAGACGCCGGTCGACCGAGCAGAAGTCGGTCATCATCCGATTGTGGGCGGTGGCGGCGGCGTAGGCGAGCGCAACGTCGTCACCGTATTCGAGCTGGAAATTGCCGAGGCAGAAAGTGGTGAAGACCAGCTGGCTGGCGAAGCCAAGGTAGTCGATCGCCTTGGGCCGGTCGTCCGGTCGGAACGCGCCAAGGGCCTGCTGATTCTTGCGCAGCAGGATGTTGGCTTCGGCGCCGGCGCGAAACTCCGGGTCTTCGTGCATCGCGCGGGCCTTCTGCGCCCAGCCGGGTCCGCCAAGCTTGTGCTTGTAGATCGGCAGCGCGTGGTAGCGCTCCAGGTCGGCCCGACCGAAATAGGGGTCGAGGCAGTCTGGCAGCTCCATCAGGTGGCTGTCGGCGTCGTGGATGATCCGGCCTTCGACGTAGGGCATCGCAGGGCCTCCGCTTCTGAAATTGCAGCCTCGATAACAAACCGAGCGGCGCAAGAACTCAACAAGGATTGTGAACCGCGTTCTCTCGGAGTTTGCTGGACTGCGAGTGGCCAAGGGAGGGAGCGATGCGCGTTTTGCTGAACGGCCGCGACGTCGGCTCTCTCGATGGCGGGCTGGAGCGGCGTCTTTGGGGCAGGGTCTCGGGCGGCGTTGTCGACGGCGTGGCGATCTCGCCGGAACAGTCGATCGCCGCGCGGGCCGGGCAACTGCGCCTGATGTTGGGCGGCGCGGCGGCGCTGGTCGCGGTGCTGTTGGCGCTCAACCTGATGATCGTCATGACGAAAGCGCCGCAAGCTGGCGAGATCGTGCTCGTGGTGGTCGGGATCGCCATCGTCATCGCTGGGGCGTTGGTTAGCCTGCTCTATGTCCTGATGCTGGGCGCGCATCGCCGGCGGGTGGAAGGGCGGGGCGAGCCAGGCCTGGCGTCGGGAACCGAGGTGCATCTCGACATCCAAGTCCTGCGCGTTGGCGGGGCGGTGTCTCCCTGGTCGTCGCTACAGATCGAGGAAGTCGGCATCCGCGAGCGGCAGGGCAACGAGCGACGGGTGACCTTCATCGAGCAACTCACGCTGAACGACGGCGCGCGCACGCTCAGGCTTGACGCGCTCTTCCTCACCAACGGCCGCGCGGTGCTGGAGCAAGCCTGGTTACGCACCCGGGCCGCGACAGGCCAGCAACCGCGATGATCCCATGCTGATCGGCGTGCCCGTCTCCATCAACGGCGCCCCCGCGGTCCCCCTCGACGCGAAGCTGGCGCGGAACGTGCGGGTCAAGCGCGTGGCAGAGGTTGTCGAGGGCGTGGTGCTCAACGCTGACCAGGCGGTCGAACGTGCGAAGCGACGCATGGCGATCCTATACACCGTGGCGTTCGGGATCGCCGGGGCGATCGCCCTGGCCGGGCTCTTAGCCGCGGCGGCATACGAGCCCAGCGACCTCGGCTTAATTCTGCCTCTGGTGCTGGTGCTCTCGGGCGGGCTCGGCTGGGCGGCTTGGTGGGCTTGGCGGCGCAATGTGGCCAAGGCGCAAGCGCGCGCCGAAGCCTCGCTCGAGCGCGCCAGGCTGGCCGCGCCTGGCGTCAGCGTGCGGGTCGACGCGATGGGGGTGAGCGTCGGCGGTACGCCCTATCCCTGGTCCGGGCTGACGGTGCAGGAGATCGGAGTGACGGTCATCTCGGTCGAGGATGGCACAGCCGAATTCGTCGATCGCCTCACCCTCTCGGGCGGCGGCCGCACCCTGGTGCTCGACAGCCAGGTGCTTAGCGAGCCGAAGCTGGTGGCCCAGGCTTGGCGGCGGCTTTGCGCGCAACACGGACTCTAGCCGCTGGCGTCGCCGCCGCGGCGCTGTTGGCAGGCAATGCGCGCGCCGACACGGCATCGTTCCGCGTTGTCAGCCAGCTCAACGCCGACCTGCTGACCCACGACAGCGCGACCGAGACGTTGCAACGCTGGTGCGCCGCCCGCCGCCTGGCCGACCCACCGAAGATCGTCGCTGAGCGGGTCTTGGATCACGACAAGCCCGCCGACGCAGAGGTGCGCCGGTTGCTGCATGCCGCGCCTGACGAGGCGATCCGTTACCGGCGCGTCGCGCTGGCGTGCGGTAGCCACGTGCTCTCCAACGCCGACAACTGGTATCGGCCCGGCGCCCTGACAGCGGCGATGAATGCCGAACTCGATGCCACCGACCACCCGTTCGGTTTGGTGGTGAAGCCGCTGGGCTTCCACCGGCGCACGTTGAGCGCCCAGATGCTGATCTCGAAGCACGGGGGCGTCGTTCCTGACGCCGTGATCCGGCACCGGGCTGTGCTGGAAACCGCGGATGGGACCCCGTTCAGCCTCGTCGTCGAGACCTATGCCAAGGCGGTGCTCGACGAAGGTCCCTAGCTTGGCGGCGCTTCGGCTGGGGCTGGCGGTCTGCTGCTCCGCCTGGCCGTGAGCGCACCCAGCAGCAGAAGCACGCCCAGCGCCAGGAACGAGCCCGCGCGGACGACGCCGGAGAGGCTGGCGGTGTCGACGATGAACACCTTGGCCGTGGTCAGTAGCAGCAGCGCCAAGCCGGCGCGCAAGAAGAGCCGCGGACCGCCGCGGCTGATCGCGACGAAGCCCAGCCCGGCCAAAGCGCCGACGGCGGAATAGCTCCAGGTCTCCAGCTGACTGGTCCCGGCATCGAGAGTGAGGTTGGGACCGTGGAAGCCAGCGCGGACGATCAGGCTGGCGAGGATCAGACCGAGGAAGATCGCCGCGCCGGCGATCGTGTCGCCCTCGCGTTCCCTGCCGGCGCGGTAGGCGTCCGCGGCGACGAGCGCGCTCAGAGCGACGATCATCGCATAGCCGACGAAGAGCGCCGCGACCGGTCCCCAGCCGGCGGTGGTGCGCTCGGCGGCGCCCCAGCACGGGTTCGACCACAGCCCGGCCATGACTACGGCAAAGGCGACCGCGACGATGCGCAGAAAAGACGCGAGCCGGCCGGCGTCGGCGAGCAGCGGCTGAGCGGGCTCGCGGCGGCGCAGGCGGTCGGCGGCCAGGGCGAGGGCCAGCAGCACCAGACTGCACGCCACCGACTCGGCCGCGCCGATGGTCGCCGGGCCGCCGCCGAGGTGCGGCCAGTGCACCAGGCGGCGTATCTCGAGAAACGTCCAGCTCACCCCGGAGAGCAGCGCGATCACGGCATAGGCGCGCCCGGCCTCTCGTTGGTCGCGGTAGATGCGCGCTGCGCCGGCCCCGAATACGATCGCCGGGGCGGCGAAGGCGATGGCGAGGGTGTCGAACAGCGGCGGCCCGCCGACGACATCGCCGAAGAAGCCGATGCGCGGATTGTAGATCCAGACCTGAAAGACGAGGCCGTGGAAGGCCGCCGCGAGCATCAGCGCGTGGCCCCGGAACCGGGCGAACCTGGTCTGCTCCGCGCCGGAGCGCGCCAGGCTGACCAAGCCGGCGTCGGCGATCAGGAAGGTGCGGATCGAGGCTTCGGTCAGGCCGTCGAGCGGCACGCCGCCGGCGCCGCCGGCCACCCAGTGCAGGAAGACGAAGGCGCCGACCAGCGCGGCGAGGGGCGAGAGCGTGCGCAGAGCCTCGGCCGCCGGCACGTCGGTCGCGACGATGCGCGCGGCGAGGAAGCTCGCCGCGGCGAGCGTCAGGGCGGCGGCGAGGTAGAACCAGGCGTCGGCGCCGCCGTGCAGGGCA
This sequence comes from Caulobacteraceae bacterium, assembly GCA_036494265.1. GTDB lineage: Bacteria > Pseudomonadota > Alphaproteobacteria > Caulobacterales > Caulobacteraceae > Acaudatibacter. The sequence goes on from DASXOP010000067.1 coordinate 75,563, forward strand.
TGGGTCAGCATCGTCGGTGCGAGCAGGGCGGCGAGGCCCAGCGCGGCGCCGGCCGCGGCCGACCACGCGACCGAGCGCCAGCCTAGCCATCGTCCGGCGAACGCCAGCCCCAGCGCTGCGGCGGCAAAACCGAACCCGGCCCACTGCCACGAGAACCCGACCGCGATCGAGGCGAGCAGCGCCGCCGCGCTGGCGCCGCCCCAGATCTCCAGCGCCCGCTGGTCGACCGGCTTGGAGCGGTCGGTGGCCAGCCGCAGAGCGCCCAGGGCCAGTGCTACGCAGGCGACCGCAGGCCCGATCGTCGCCAGCGGCCCGAGGCCAAACCCACCGCCAGCAATGAGGCCCAGCGCCAGGGAGCTGAGCGCGCCGACGCCGCTCATCGCCCGTTGCTCGCTGCGCCAGGCGGCCCACAAGCTGGCGGCGTCGAGCATCAGAACCTGAAGGCACCAGATCTCGGTCAGGGTGAGCGATGAGACGCCGCCGAGGCGAGCGAAGGCGGCGGTCAGGGTGAAGGCGACGCCCGGGCCGGCCATCGCCCACGCCGGCGCCGCGCCGCGCCGTTGAAGGGCCGCGACCGCCAGGGGCAGGACTACGGCGGCGATCACGCCTTCTGGCGCCGGGTGGCCGTGGGCGGCGGCGGAGACGAGCGCGAAGAACGCGGCGAGGCTGGCGGCGACTGTCGCGCCGATCCCGACGCCGCCCCTGGCGGGTCGCGACAAGGCCCAGGCCAGGACGGCGAGGGCCGTGAGCGGTTCAAGGCCAAGCAGCAGGCATTTGAGGCTCTGAATCTGGAAGGCCGCGAGCAGCGCCCAGAGTCCAGCGGCGACGATCGTGGTCAAGAGCGCCGCGGGCCACGATCGCACCCATCCAACCGCGACGCCGGTCGCGATCAGGATGCCGAGGTAGAGCGTCAGCGCCTGGACGCCCCAGGCGTCGGCGCCGGAGATCAGCGGGGCGACGAACGCGCCGCCAAGCGCCAGCACCGCCAGCGCCTCCCCGTGGATGAAGGCGAGGCCCAGCAGGCTCCAGGCGATCGCCGCCAGAAGGCCGCCGCACTCCGCGCCGGTGATGAAGCCGTAGAGGCTGTAGGCGGCCCAGGTCGTGCCGTAGAGCACCGCCGCGCCAGCGCCGCTGACGATGGCTGACGCTAGCGGGTTGCGGCCAAACCCGGCGAGGCGGCGGCGCCGGATCAGCTCCCCGGCGCCCAGCATCGCGACGCCGAGGATCGCGGCGGCGACGATCCGCAGGCGCGGCGTGAAGAACCCCGCCTGCGCCGCGTAGCCGACCAGGAACGCGCCGCCGATGACCAGGGCCGAGCCGCCGATCCAGGCTAGACCTTTTTCGGCCAGCCAGCGCTCGACCACGGCGCGGGTGACGGGGGCCGGGCTGGGCCGCGCTGGCGGCGTGATGAACGGGTGCGATACCGGCTCGAACGTCGCCGTCACCATCGGCTCGGGTTCGAGCTCCGGCTGCGGCGTCGGGACCGTTGGCACCGAAGGAACCGACATCGACGGGGGCGCAGGCATCGCTGCCTCTGCGGCGGCGCGGGCGGCGGCCTCCATCGCCGGGGTGATCTGGCCGATTGGGGCCGTCGGCTGCTCGGGCTTCGGCTGCAACGACGCCAGCAGCTGGCGCAGCGCGGTTAGTTCGCGCCGCAATGTGCCCAGCGTGTTCTGCTGGATGACCAGCCAGACCGTCAGACCGATCAGCGCCAACCAGACCATGTGATCCCGCCCCGATTGCAGGGAGCTTAGGTTGAAGGTCGGAGTCGCGCTACGTCAAAGCAGGATCGGCCGGGGCGCCTCAGCCTGGGTCGGCGAACGCCGGCGCTCGCTTCTGCAGGTTGGACATGATCGCCTCGACCTGGTTCGGCGAGCCGATCAGCCGGCCTTGTTCGACCGACTCCATGGTCAGGCCTTCCTTGGCGTCGACGGCGACGGCGGCGTTCAGGATGCGCTTGGCGGCGCGGACCGCATCGGGGTTCTTGCCGGCGATCTCGCGGGCGGTGGCCAGCGCTTCAGCGCGCGGATCGGCGCAGACGCGGGTGGCGAAGCCATATTGGAACGCTTCCTCGCCGGAGAAGATGCGGCCGGTGTAAGTCAGCTCACGGACGATATCCTCGCGGGCCAGGTGACGCATCAGCTGGGTGCCGGCCATGTCCGGCACGAGGCCCCACTTGATCTCCATTACCGCCATGCGGGTGTCCGGCGCGACGTAGCGCATGTCGGCGCCGAGGGCGACCTGGAAGCCGCCGCCGAAGGCGACGCCGTGCACCGCGGCGATCACCGGGACCGGCAGATCGCGCCAGACCCAGCAGGCGTATTGCGCGCGGTTGGCCGGTCCGTGGGTGCGGGCGCCGAGGCTCTCGTCCGAGCGCGTGGTGGTGGAACGGCCGCGCGGGCCCTCAGCCATCTGGCCGAAGTTGCCCATGTCGAGCCCGGCGCAGAAGGCGCGGCCTTCGCCCGAGAGCACGACGCAGCGCACGCCCTTCTCGGTCTTCAGCCGCTCGCCGGCGCCGACCAGCGCCTCGAACATGGCATTGTCGAGCGCGTTCATCTTGTCGACGCGCACCATGCGCACGTCGGCGACGCCGTCTTCGATCGTGATCGAGACCCGGTCGTTCATGGCTTTGTCCTCCATCCTGCCCAAGCGTTGCGCGCCGGACGTAGGGGAGGGCAAGAGGGTTAAACCCTTCCCCCGCTTGCGGGGGAAAGCGGCCCGAGGCGCCGAAGGCGCGAGCGGCCGATGGGGGCACGTCCGCCCGCCACACACCCTCATCGGCGCAGCGCGCTACGCGCGGCTCGCCGTTTTCCCCCGCGCGGCGGGGGAAGGGCCGTTTCGTCTAGACGCCGCGGTCGAGCAGGGCGGTGACGTTGAGGCGCGTGCCGGAAAGCTGCGGGGCCACGTTCTTGGCGGCCTGGCGGATTCCGACCGGATAGGCCTCGCCGCCGGCGGCGATGTCGTCGGCCAGCTGTTCCAGCGCTTCGAGGGCGCGGACGAAATCCTGGGCGTGGACGCGGGCGTGACCGGCGGCCTCATCGCGCAGGCGTTTCATCTTGTCGGCGATGGATTCAACGTTGTTGAGCTTGAAAGCAGTGACGGACATCTGACGGACTCCAATGGCCGTCCCGCCATTTTTCCCAAGGCGGGACGTTTGCCAGAGCGGTCTGCCAAACTCGTGCCGCAGGCGAGTTTACTCGTCCTCCAGTTCGACCATCTCGAACTGCGCCTTGGCCATGCTGCAGTCCGGACACACCCAGTCTTCCGGGATGTCGGCCCAGCGCGTGCCGGGCGCGAAGCCCTCTTCCGGCAGACCTTCGGCTTCGTTGTAGATGAAGCCGCAGGTGCCACATTGAAACGTCTTATAGGGCTCCAAGGCGCCTATCCCCTCATACCGCTCGGTCGACCATCGACGATCTGGTCGAGATACTCGGAGAGGCCGTAGCCGACCAGCCCTTCGCAGCGGTATTCGGTCATGCCCTCGGTGATCCGCGTGTTGAGCTCTTCGCCGTTCGCGCCCTTGCGGCGGCTGCGCAGTGGGATCAGCGACAGCACCTTGCCTTCAACGTCGTAACTCTTGCCGCCGCGGGTCTTCACCTTGGCCCGGAGCGCGGTCTGGTAGCCGTGCTCGTCCCAGTCGGTGTCCATCACGCATTCCGAGATCAGGTCGTATGCGCCATCGCGGAACACCATGCCACCCTGGCGCGGCTTACCGTCCTCGCCGGTGACGATCGAGAGCATCATCCCGAAGTCGCGACCGAAGTTCATCGGGCACCAACGATACCAGTTGATCGCCGACCAGTGCCTGGGCCCCCACGACTTGTCGCGCAGACCATGCCCGTCGATCGGGAACACTTCGTCGCCGACCGTGAACGTGCCCTTGGCGGCCATGTGCTGCTCGTAGTGGGCCTTGGCGAACGACTTCTCGGGGTCGATCTCGCGCGGCTTACCGTCGGCGCGCACCGTTTCGCCGCCGTACATCGGGCTGACGCCTTCGTAGTTCAGCTCGACCTTGCAGAGCGCGTGCGGATTGTTGCGGAACGCGGCCGACGGGTCGGCCATCTCGAACGGTCGCTCCAGCACGCAGAGCTTGCCCTCGTAGGTCAGCTTCAGCCGCTTGAACGGCTCGACCACCTCGATCTTGAGGCCGCCGGCGTTCATCTCGGTGTTGCCGCTGATCTTCGGGCGGCCGAACATGAAGGCGACGCGCCCGCCGGGCAGATAGAGACAGACGCTCATCTCGGCGTAGCCCTCGTTCGGGCGGTTGCCGATGCGGAACCAGCCACCGACCTTGGACGTCGGATCGAACACGTTGAAGTACATGCTCTCGTTGTAGTTCGCGGCCGCGTCCGGGGTGTGGGTGTACTCGTCCTCGGGCTCGAGGCGGGTGACGAAGACGGGGGCGTCGTCGGCCATGGCGGGTCTCCTTAAGCCGGTTGGGCGGCGCGGGCGCGTTCGACCGTCCGCCAGATGGTTTCATCGAAGAGATCGAAGAGGGCAGGGGGCATGTCGTGGCCCATGCCGGGTACGACGCGCAGCTCCGCGCCGGGGATGCTGGCGGCGGTGTCGCGTCCGCCGGCGACCGGCACCAGCGGGTCCGCCTCGCCGTGCAGCACCATCGTCTGCGCCGTGATCGTCGCCAGCTTCGGGCGACGATCGCCAGAGGCCCGGATCGCCGCCATCTGCCGCGCGACGCCCGGCGGGTTGAACGCCCGCGCCGCCTCGGCCTTGGCGCGCTCGGCCAGGGCGCCGGGTGGCCAGGGATAGCTGGGGCTGGAGATGACCAGGGCGCGGGCCACGGTGTCGTCGACGAAGTTCGGGTCGCCGGGATTGGAGGGTCGCGCGTTCAGCACCTCGAGCGCGGCGACGGTGGGCGGTGGCAGCTCCGGGTTGCCGGTGTTGGACATGATCGAGGTCAGTGACAGCGTCCGGCCGGGATAGGTGAAGGCGAAGGTCTGGGCGATCATCCCGCCCATCGAGACGCCGACGATGTGAGCGCGCGGCTTGCCGACGGCATCCAGTACCGCCGCGGCGTCGGCCGCCATGTCGGTTACGGCGTACTCCCGGCCCTCGCACCAGGTGGAGAGCCCGGTGTCGCGATTGTCGAACCGGATCGGGAAGAGGTCGCGCTTTACCAGCAGGGCGCAGAAGTCCGCCGGCCAGCGGGTCATTTGCGAGCCCAGGCCGTTGATCAGCAGCACCGCGTCATTCGCCGCATTGCCGAACGTCTCGTACTCGATCTCGACAGCGCCGTTCCTGGCTTTGGGCATTGGTGGTTTCCTCCGGCCGCTTTCTTCGATTTGCGCGCCACGCGGGCCGGCTTGCAAGATTGTCGTCGCGGCAAACGGCCGGTTGCTGGCTGGCCGCGCGCATTTCCCCTCCCCCTTGCGGGGAGGGGTCAGGGGTGGGGGTGCAAGCTGGATGCGTGGATTAGGGCAGATCGCCAATCCCCGGACACCGAGCCGACACCCCCATCCCCAACCCTTCCCCGCAAGGGGAAAGGGAGCTGTGCGGGCTCTCCTGCGATGCAGGTGAGGGTGACCGCTCTCAGCCGAAGTCCGGCGTGAAGCGGATGTTGCCGGCTTCCAGGCCCTTCAGCACGATGTCGATGCCGCCGGACTTCATCATCCATTCCAGGCGGTGGTCGCGGTATTCGCGCTTGAAGAGGCCGGCGGCCACCGCTTCGGCGACGCCGGAGCCTTGGGTGTTGAAGCTGCGGGATTCGCCGACTGTCTCGGCCACAGACGGCCGGGCCAGCGCGCGCTCCAGCCAGGCGGCGACGTTGCTGCCGGCCGGCGCGGCGAACCCCATCCCGGCCGACGCCGCGACGTAGGGAACCACCGCCAGGTCGCCCCAGCCGAAGTGGGCGCCGTTGAACCATTCGCGGTTGCCAAGCTGACGCTCCAGCCAGGCCAGGAAGCCCTGGGTCTGGCGGCCGGCCGTCGCGATCAGCTTCTCGGCGGCCTCGCCCTCGGCGCGGCGGAACCAGTTGATCTCGCCCATCGCCCAGTTCACCGCCTCGTAGTGGGTGTCCATCACCTCTTCGATCATCCGCACCCGGGCACGGTCGGCGGCGCCATGCGGCAGCAGCGGCGGCGTCGGCCAGTTGTCCTCGATGTATTCGAGGATGATCGTGGAATCGAACACCCGCACGTCGTCGTCGATCAAAGTTGGCACTTCGGCGCGGGGATTGGCCTCGGCGAACTCGCCCGCGGCGCTGCCAGCGCCGAGTCCACCTGGCTGGGCGAGCTGGAATTCCAGGCCCTTCTCGCGGAGCGCGATCCGCACCTTCTGGGCGTAGGGCGAGAGCGGGTGGTCGTAGAGGGTGATCATTCGGCGGTCTCCGGGGCGCTGAGGCCCTTTGCCTAGATCCTGTGTCCTCGCGGAAAGCGAGCGTGACGACGCGTCAGCCCTTTCACAAACTTCGCCGCTGCTTTATCTAAGCAGTGTCAACATTTGACGCTCGGGGGATGGACATGGCGGACAAGGCAACGGTGCTGGTCACCGGCGGCTCGGGCTACATCGGCGGCTGGTGCGTGATCGCCCTGCTGCAGCAGGGCTATCGGGTGCGCACCACGGTGCGCAGCCTGGCCAAGGAGCCCCAGGTGCGCGCGGCGATCGGCAAGGTGGTCGACCCAGGCGACCGGCTCAGTTTCCATGAAGCCGACCTCACCGCCGACGCGGGTTGGGACGAGGCGGTCGCTGGCTGCGACTACGTCCTCCACGTCGCCTCGCCGCTGGGCGTCGCCGAGCCGAAGGACCCGAACGAACTCATCGTCCCGGCCCGCGACGGCGCGCTCAGAGCCGTGAACGCGGCGATCAAGGCCGGGGTGAAGCGCGTGGTGCTGACTTCCTCGGTGGCCGCGACCAGCAAGCCGGAGATCAAGGGCGACACCATCGCCGACGAGACCCAATGGACCGACGCGTCGGCGCTCGGGCTCAGCGCCTACTCCCAGTCCAAGACCATCGCCGAGCGCGCCGCCTGGGATCTGATCGCCGAGAAGGGTGGGTCGACGACGCTGGCCACGGTCAACCCTGCCCTGGTGCTGGGCCCAGTGCTCGGGAAGGACTTCTCGGAATCGATCCAGGTGGTCGAACGGCTGGTGGCCGGACGGGTGCCAGGGCTGCCGCGGCTGGGGTTCTGCTTCGTCGACGTGCGCGACGTCGCCGAGCTGCATGTGCTGGCGATGACTGCGCCCGAGGCTGCTGGGCAACGCTTCATCGCCGCGACCGAGTGGGGCTGGATGGCCGACGTCGCCGAGACCCTGCGCGCCAAGCTCGGCGCCGATGGCGCGCGCATCCCGACCCGCAAGGTGCCTGACTTCGTGGTCCGGCTGGTGGGTCTGTTCGACAAGGATCTGGGCTCGGTGGTCGGCAGCCTCGGCCGCAAGCGCGAGTACTCGTCGGCCAAGGCCAAATCCCTGCTCGGCTGGAAGCCACGCCCGGTCGACGAGACAGTGCTCGACTGCGCCCGCAGCCTGATCGCCGAAGGCGCGGTCTGAGCCCAGTCCCCAACGATCCGCTCATCCCGGCTTTCACCGGGATGAGCGGGTCTGGATGGGCTCCTACGGTGCTTCGTTCGACCAGATGATGGTGCCGGAAGCAGCGAACATGCCGCCGACGCCATGGCTGATCGAGACCTTCGCGCCGGGCACTTGCGCGGGAGCGATGCCGCGCAGCTGCCGGATGCTCTCCTGCATCGCGTACATGCCGTACATGCCGGAGTGCATGTAGGAGAGGCCGCCGCCGTTGGTGTTCAGCGGCAGCTTGCCGCCGATGGCAGTGTTGCGCTCGCGGATGAAGTCCGCGGCCTCGCCTGGCTTGCAGAAGCCCATGTCTTCCAGGCCGTAGAGCGGCAGGTGGGCGAAGGCGTCGTAGATCATCAGGTGGTCGACGTCGCTGTGCTTGATGCCGGCTTCGTCGAAGGCCTTCTTGCCGGAGACGCGGAACGCCTTCGACGAGGTGAAGTCCTCCATCTGGCTGACCATCGGCGTCTCGACGCTCTCACCGGTTCCCAGCACGTAGACCGGCTTGTGCGGGAAGTCCTTGGCCCGCTCCGCGCTGGTCAGGATGATCGCGCCGCCGCCGTCGGTGACGAGGCAGCACATCAGCAGCGTGAACGGATAGGCGATCATCCGCGCGTTCAGCACGTCGTCGACCGTGATCGGGTCCCTCATCGAGGCCCGCGGGTTGAGCGCCGCCCACTCGCGCTGGATCACCGCGACGTTGGCGAGATCCTCGACGGTGTAGTTGCGGGCCTTGAGGTAGCGCATCACCGGGATGGTGAACATCGACGGCGGGCCCACCGGGCCGTAGGGCGACTCGAACTGGCCAGCCAGGCTGGAACCGCCGCCACCGCCGCGGAACCCGCCCGCGCCGACGCGGCTGCGGCCGCTCTCGCCGTGGGTGATCAGGATGGTCTTGGCCAGGCCCTCGTTGATCGCCGCCGCCGCGTGACGGACGTGCAGCATGAACGAGCAGCCGCCGACGCTGGTGCCGTCGGCGTAGGTGGGAGTGATGCCCAGGTAGTAGGCCAGTTCCGTCGGGCTGGCGCCCGCGGTGGCGACGCCGTCGATATCCGACGGCTTCAGGCCGCAATCGGCCATGGCGTTAAGGGCGGCGTCCGCGTGCAACTGGATCACCGACATGTTTGGAATACGGCCGAGTTCGGTCGTCTCCGCGGCGCCGACGGCCGCGACTGTCTTCTGCTTCATGGTGTCTCTTAAGCTCCCGCCGGCTTGAACATGGGCAGGGTGATCTTGCCGAAATCCTGGAACTTCACCTCGACCGGCATGTCGAGCTGCAGCGCCTCGGGGGTTTGGGGGCAGTCGACGATGTTGGTCATCATCTGCGGCCCTTCGTCGAGCATGACGACGGCGATCGAGTGGGGCTCCGTGCCCAGGTCGGGGCGCGGGCGGTGGTTGATGACATAGCTCCAGAGCTTGGCCTTACCGCTGGCCTTGTAGACCTCGACTTTGCGCGAGCCGCACTTGGGGCAGAACGGGCGTGGCGGAAAATAGCTCTTGGTGCATTCGGTGCAGCGCTGCAGCAGCAGCTCACCGGCTTTGCAGCCGTCCCAGAAATGCTGGGTCTCCGGCGTAGGGTCCGGGAGAACTCGGTCCATGGGTTAGAAACTTCCTCTTTTTCGATCTTCAATGCCCCACCTTCTTGGGCAAGCCAGCGGCGCTTGTCGAGACGCTTCGGACGCCAGCATCCGGCTTCACGCCACGGCGCAAGCACGGACCAGATCGATCAGCCAGGCCACCGCTCTGTCGTCGCCGCGGCGTCGGACGCTGACGATCTGGATCGGCGGCAACGGCCGCGGCAGGTCGTGGACGGTCAGGCCAAACGTCGCCGCATAGCGCGCCGCCAGCCGGCCTGGCGTGACGGCGATCGCGTTCGACTGACTGACGATCCCGAACGCGATAGCGAACGTCGGCGCGGTGGCGACCACGTGGCGGCTGAGCCCCGCCTCGCGGAAACCCTCGTCGGTGAAGGTGCGGAAATCGCCTCCGACCGAGATGGTGACGTGGTTCAGGCGTTCGAACCCGGCCTTGGTCACCCGGTTGCCGATCTGCGGATGGCCGGCGCGGGCGACCAGGCGATAGTGGTCGGTGAACAGGGGCGCCGCCTCGAAGCCATCCAGGTCCTGCTGGAACTGGCCGAGCGCCAGGTCGATCTCATTGCGGCGCAAGGCCTCCAGCGCGTCGGGTCCGCGAACGACGCGCATGGCGAACCGGGCGTGCGGCGCCTGCCGCTCGAAGGCGCCCAGCAGCGGCGGAGAGAGCAGGGTTGCAACATGATCCAGGGCGCCGATGCGAAAGTCGCGGGGGGCGGCGAGCGGATCGAACGCATCGCCAAGACCCATCGCATCGTTGGCCGATTGCAGCAGGCCGTCGATCATCGGGGCCAGTTCGAGCGCGTGCCGGGTCGGCTCCAGGCCGTGCGGCCGGCGCACGAATAACTCGTCGCCGAAGAGGTCGCGCAGCCGCGCTAGGGCGTGGCTGATCGCCGGCTGGCTGAGGCCGAGCTCGCTCGCGGTCTGGGTCGCGCTGCGCCGGCGCAGCAGCGACTGGAGCACCAGCAACAGGGTGAAGTTGAGCTGCCGGACTTTCATCAGATTGATATCAGTCATTCAAAGATATCAGTACGGACCGCCTCGCCGCGCAAGTAAGCAGCCCCTTCAGCGAGGGGAGCGTGCGGCCATGAAAGCGGTGTTCATCAACGACTACGGTGCGGTGGAGAACCTGGCGCTAGGCGAGGCGCCCAAGCCCGAGCCGAAGCCGAACGAGGTGCTGGTCAAGATCGAGTACGCGGGCTTGCGGTGGGGCGACGTCATGCAGCGCAACGGCTTCCCGAGCCGCGAGCGCCCGACGCCGTTCATCGGTGGCCAGGAAGCCACCGGCGTGATCGAGGCGGTGGGGTCTGAGGTGCGCAAATGGACGCCGGGGATGCGGGTGATGGCGACGCCGCCGGGCGGCGGGTTCGCCGAGTACGTCTGCGTCCACCCGGCGCGGCTACAGCGCGTGCCAGATCACGTCTCGCTGGAGCAGATGCTGATCTACCCGGTCAACATGCGCACCGCTTACTACATGGTCTACGTCTGGGCGAAGGTGCGCGAGGGCGAGCGGGTGCTGCTGCACGCGGCGGCCGGCGGCGTCGGCCTGCTGGCGCTGCAGATCCTGAAACGGAAGTTCGCCGACGTCAGCGTCGTCGCCATCGCCGGTTCCGACGAGAAGCTGGCGCTGCTGAAGGCAGAGGGCGCCGATCATGTGATCAACCGGCGCAGCCAGAACTACGTCGACGAGGTGCTGAAGATCTGGGGACCAAAGGCCAGCGGCTTCACCACTGGCGGCACGCAGGCCGGCGGCGTCGACGTGTCGTTCAACGGCGTCTCTGGGGAGACGCTAGACACCGACTGGCAGGTGATCCGCAAGCGCGGCCGCTGGGTGATCTATGGCTACTCCGCCGGGCGTGGGCGGCTGGATACCTCCAAGTTCGGCTACGACGGCATCACCGTCATGCCGTTCTCGTCGATCGCCTGGGCCGGGACGCCGGAGTTCACCGACTCCGCCGCGTTCATCGACGACTGGCTGGCGAACCAGCCCCTGCAGACGCCGACGATCCACGCGCTCGACGACGTCCAGGCGGTCGAGCGCGCGTTCGAAGCCGGCGCGACGACCGGCAAGATCGTGTTCAAGGTCTGAGGCCGGCGATGAAACTCGTCGACCTGAGCCGGCCGCTCGACCCGCTCGACATCGAGAAGTTCCCGCCCGAGCGGCGCGGCGGCGTCGCCACCATGGTGCCGGAGATCGAGTACCAGCGGCCGGCGTTCGAAGGCATGCAGGCGGTGTGCGCCGCGTTCGGTTGCGAGCAGCACGACTTGCCAAACGGCGAGGGGTGGGGCGCCGAGCGGCTCCATATCAACACCCACCTGGGCACCCACGTGGACGCCCCGCTGCACTACGGCTCGATGTGCGAAGGCAAGCCGTCGCGCACGATCACCGACATCGCCCTGGAGGAGCTTTATGTCGACGCCCTGGTGCTTGACCTGCGCGGCAAGGTGAAGCCGAACGAGGGGATCGAGGTCGAGGTGTTGAAGGCGGCGATTGCGGCGAACGGCGGCGAGATCACGCCCGGCTGCGCGTTGATGCTGCGTACGGGCCAGGAAGCGTACGGGCTGGAGGATCGCGGCTTCTTCACCTATCCAGGGATGACCCGGGAGGGGACGCTGTTTCTCGCCGGCACAGGGGCCAAGGTGCTCGGCACCGACGCGCTGGGCTGGGACCGGCCGTTCCCGGTGATCCGGCGCGCCTTCCACGAAACCGGCGACCGCTCGACGATCTGGGACGGTCACTTCGCCGGACGCGACGCCGAGGTGTTCATCGTCCAGCAACTGCATAATCTCGCCGGCGTTCCGGCGCACGGCTTCAAGGTCGGCTTCTTCCCGCTGCCGCTGGCCCGCTGCAGCGCCTCGCCGGCGCGGGTCGTGGCGTTCGTGCCCTGACGCGGCCGCTTGCCTTGCGATCCTGGCCTGTCAGGGTGGAGGCATGACCATTCTGATCACCGGCGGCACGAAGGGCATCGGCCTGGCGATCGCCGAGCGTCTGGCCCGGCCCGGCGAGGCGATGGTGCTCGGCTACCTCGGCGACACGGCCGCCGCGGAGAGCGCGAAGGCGCGGATCGAGGCGCTCGGCGCGAAGGCGCTCACCGTTCGCGGCGATGTCGGTGACATCGAAGGCGCGGCCAGCCTGGTCGCGGCTGCGACGGCGGCGGGCGATGGACCGCTACACCTCATTCACAGCGCGGCGATGATCTACCCAACCTCGCTGCTGGACGCCGACCTGACCCGGTTCACGGCGGCGATCCATACCAACGGTCTCTCGCTGCTCTACCTCGTGCAGCCGGCGCTGCCGCTGCTGGCGCAAGGTTCGAGCATCGTGTTCATCACCAGCGCTGGTGCGCGCCAGTCCCAGGCCCGCTATGGCGCGCTCGGCGTCGGCAAGGCGCTGGCCGAGAGCCTGATCCGCTACCTAGTGCCCGAACTCGCGCCGCGCGGCGTGCGCATCAACGCGGTGGCGCCTGGCCTCGTGCAGACGACGTCGGTGGCGCAGATGCTGGGCAGCCAGGAAGCGGCGGAGAAGCTCTACGAACGCTCGGCCCGCGCCAATCCATCTGGCCGGATGAGCCGGGATTCGGACTACGCCGCGGTCGTCGAATTCCTGCTCAGCCCCGCCGCGGAGTTCGTGCAGGGGCAGGTGATCCATGCCAATGGCGGCTCGTACGTCGGCTAGATCCGGAGGAAGGCAATCATGACCCGACGCTACGTCGATCTGTCCATCGCCATCGAGGTGGGCGTGCCCTCCGATCCGCCCGGCATGGAGCCGAAGATCACCTACACCCAGCACAAGGACTCGGTCCCGCAGATGGCGGCGTCGTTCCCGGGGCTGACGGCGGCGGATATGCCGAACGGCGAGGGGTGGGCGGTGGAGCGGGTGCAGCTTTCGACCCACAACGGCACCCACATGGACGCGCCCTGGCACTTCCACTCCACCACCGATCACGGCGCCCGCCGCGCGCCGACGATCGACGAGACCCCGCTCGACCAGTGCTTCCGACCTGGCGTGAAGCTGGATTTTCGCGGGCTCCCGGACGGCTACGTCGCCACCGCTGCGGATGTGGAGGCCGAGCTGACGCGGGTCGGGCACAGCCTCGCGCCCTACGACATCGTGGTGGTCAACACGCGCGCCGGCGAGGTGTTCGGTCAGCCGGAGTACATCCACTCGGGCTGCGGCATGGGCCGGGAAGCGACGCTCTATCTCACCGAGCGGGGCGTGCGGGTGGTGGGCACGGACGCCTGGTCGTGGGACGCCCCGTTCAGCCATACCGCGAAGAAATGGGCCGAGACCCGCGACCCGAAGATCATCTGGGAAGGCCACAAGGCCGGCCGCGAGATCCCCTACTGGCAGATGGAGAAGCTCTCCAACCTGGCCTCGCTGCCGCCGAACGGCTTCGAGATCTGCTGCTTCCCTGTGAAGATCAAAGGCGCGTCGGCCGGCTGGTCGCGGGTGGTGGCAATCTTCGAAGAGTAGGCGCTGAGGGCCGAGGTTCAGGCGTGCGCGGCGACCACCGCCGGCTCACTCTCGCTGTCGCCCAGCGCCGCCTCGATCCCCTCGAAGAGGCTCTCCGGGGTGATCGGCTTGGCGATGTGGTGGGTGGCGCCAGCGGCGGCGGCCATCGCCCGGTGTTCGTCCATGGCGTTGGCAGTGAGCATGGCGATCGGGGTCGGGGGGCGGGAAGCTTCGCGCTCGAGGCGGCGGATCTCCCGGGTGGCGGTGAGCCCGTCCATGCCGGGCATCTGCATATCCATCAGGATCAGGTCGAAGGCCGCGTGCTGGACCGCTTCGACCGCCTCGCGGCCATCGCCGACGATGGTTAGGTCGATGCCGAAGGGTTGCAGGATCAGCTGCACGACGCGCTGGTTGGTCGGGTGGTCCTCGGCTAGCAGGATGCGCAGCCCGCCCATGTCGGCGAGCGCGACGTCGTCGGTGGAGGCGGGGGCGGCAGCCTGGCCGGCGGCGCGCCTCAGTGGAAGTTCGAGCCGGAACGTGCTGCCGACGCCGGGCTCGGACGCCGCTGTGAGGTCGCCGCCCATGCGCTCGGCGAGCGCTTTGGAGATCGCCAGCCCCAGGCCCGAACCGCCGAACCGGCGGGAGATCGACTCGTCAGCCTGGACGAAGCGGCCGAACAGGCGCTCGCCCGTCTCGGCGTCGAAGCCGATGCCGGAGTCGGTCACGGTGACGCTGACCAGCGCTGGCTCGTCGCCAGCGGGCTCAGCCACATCCACCACGATCGCAACAGCGCCCCGCTCGGTGAACTTCACGGCGTTGGACGCCAGGTTGGAGATGATCTGGCGCAGGCGAACCGCGTCGCCCTCGAAGACGCCGGCGGCGCTCGGCGCATAGGTGATGTCGAACGCCAGGCCCTTGTCGTCAGCGCGCTGGCGCATCAGGTCGGCGGCGGCTTCGACGGCGTGGTGCAGGTCGAACGGCGCGGACTTGAGCTCGAACTCGCCGGCTTCCAGCTTCGACTGGTCGAGGATGTCGGAGAGCATCCGCTCGAGGATCTGCGCCGAGGATTGCACGAGGCCGACCATCTCGCCCTGGGTCGGGCTGAGGTCGGTGCGGGCGAGCGCGCCGGCGATGCCGATCACCCCGTTGAGCGGGGTGCGGATCTCGTGGCTCATGTTGGCGACGAAGAGGCTCTTGGCCTCGTTCGCCCGCTCGGCCACATCACGAGCGGCTTCCAGCTGATGCTCGAGCGCCTTGCGGGTCGAGATGTCGATTGTGGTGCCGACCAGATGCCCGGGGCCGCCCTCGGCGGTGGTCGAAACCAGCCGCGCCCGCGACAGCACCCACTTGTAGCTTCCGTCCTTGCACCGCAGCCGAAGTTCGTTGGTGGCGTGGCTTGTCTCGCCGATGAAATGGGCCGCGTACTCGCGTTCCAAGGCGGGGCGATCGTCGGGATGGACGAACTGGAGCAGCGGCGTGGCCGTCAGGTCCTCGTCGGCGCCGTAGCCCAGCATCGTCTTCCAGGTGGGGCTGATTTCGTGGCGGCTGGTCGGCAGGTAGACTTCGAACAGGCCGTCGCCCGAGGCCTCGACCGCAATGGAGAGCTTGCGTTCGATGTCCGCCAGAGCGCCCTGCTTCTCGGCCAGCCGCTTGAGCAGCGACTGGTGGTCGACCGAGAAGCTCTTGGCGGCGATCAGCGCGGTCAGGATCAGACCGCTGACGATCGCGCCGTTCACGGTCGGCCCATGAGTGAACATCGGGCCAAGGATCGCGGCGGCGATGCTGGGCGCAATGCTGGTCCACATAAGTTTCGGATGCTCGCCGGCGTAGATGAAGCAGTTCATGAACGCGCCGCAAAGCCAGGTCGCGCCGATAGCCACCCCGATCGCCGACCCATTGGCCAGGGCCACGAAAGCGGCGCCGGAGTAGATCAGGGCGCCGATGACGTTGCACAGCGCCGAGACATTCAGCGCTTGGGCCGGCGGCAACGCGACGACTCGCGATGCGATCGGCAGGTTCACCAGCTCCCAGGCGAGCACGACCGCCATCCAGCCGGCGCCGAATTGCCAAGGCGCGACCAGCAGGGAGATGACGGCGAAGAGGCCCGAGAAGATCAGCCGCCCGGGAAGGCCCTGACGATCAAGCTCCGCCGCAGACCGGATGTCGAAGGTCGAGCTGTCGCCGTAAGTTGAAGCCGCTTGATCCGCCATCGCCGATCCTAGCGGGCGCCGCCGGCCCGGTCGGGCCGATGGGCGGAGAGCTGCGATGGGCGTCGAGGCATGGTTGGTCGCCAAGCGAACGATGTCAGGCGAACAGCTTAGCTGGCAGTCCGGAATGCCCCGTTAACGGCGGATGGGCTGGGTCGCGATCATTGCGGCCCCACTCGAAGATTGGTCGGCGGCGCGGGCGTGTTGGTGCGATCCGAGAGGCTCGCTCCGGTGAGCGAAATCGAGCTCAACGTCACCCCGGAGAAGCCGTTTCCTTTCACGCTGAGGCTGGCGGGCATCGGCTGCGGCGTCCCGCCCGGCGCGTTCCAGGTACAAGCGACAGACTGACGCAGCGCGCAGGAGAAGCTCAGCCCGCCCGACGCGCCGTCGATCGGTACGGCGGTGATGCCGGGCGCCGGAATCCCGGACTCGTTGCCGAGCGCGTAGGCGAGCTGGATGGAGCTCGCGGTCGAGGGCGCGAAGACCAGCGTCTCCCAGGGTGCGTTTGTGCACGGCAGCCAGTGCAAAGCGGCGTCCCGCAACTGGTAGGCGCTGACGCCGGGCGCATTGGATGTCACCAGGCCGACATAGGACTCATTGCCCACGCTAAAATTGGCGCAGACCCGGCCGACGCGGAGGTCGAGCACCGTGCCGGAGATGCGGGCGGGGGTCACCGTCGGCGCGGCCCCCACCGGCGGCTGATAGAGCCCCTGGCTCAGGCCGACGTAGAGCGCCTTGGTCTTGAACGTGCTGACGAAGATCGAGTCGGGCAGGGCGGTCCAGACTGCGGTGAACGCCGCGAAGGCGGCGACATAGCCGCTGCGGTTGCCGTTCCAGTGTCCGTCCAGGCTGGCCAGATCGAGTGGGTTGGAGATCCACTCCGAGACATAGAGCGAGGCCGCCTGGTCTCGGACCAACGCCGCCGCGTCGGCGCCGCTGGGCGCATAGGTCAGCATCCTGGTGGCGAACTGCGGGTCTCCCGGCGCGCTCGCGACCGCTTGGCGGATCTGTTGGAGCCACTCGTACGAGGCGGCCAGGGCGTAGACGTAGGCGCGGCTGTAGTTCGGCCGCACCACCGAGTCGTGGTTCATGCCGGCGGCGTAGCCGCCGTGCGGCGTGTGGCTGCCTTGGGCGATGTTGAGGCAGTTGTGGTACCAGCCGGTGTGCACCCCGCCGGTCCTTGTCCACGGGCGCCCGCGCCATTGGAAGTAGGTGGTCGTCTCGAACGTGGGGCCGCTGTGGCCGCTGGTCTCGACCCAGTTCGAGTGAGCGTAAAAGTCCTGCACCACGTGCAGCGAGATCCCGAGCACGGCGTAGTATTCGACCAGGTCATTGTTCGCCTTGGCCTGCTTGGCGGCGGCGATCGTGTTCTTCAGCAAGGTGTTCCAGTAGGCGTCGACATCGGCGTCGGTGAACACGTCGTCGAAGTGCAGCTTCTCCAGGTAACACTGCTGCGAGGAGGGCAGGGTCGGGGTCGAGGTGTAGTAGTCGGTCAGCCAGTTCTCGACCTGCACCGCATCGGCCGCGGCCCGGTTGTAGCCAGCCAGCGTCATCGCCTGCTCGGTGATCGCGGCGTGCGGGCCGGTGTCGAACGCCGCGGCCGGTGCGGCGGCCAAGATCAACGCGACGGCGCCGACCAGCGCCCAGACCCACTTCGACATCGATGCCCCCGCGTCGCGCTGGGATGAGCTCCTCGCTCACGCTTCCAACGCGCTTGTGAAAGCTAGGCCACATCGGTCTGAATAGCGACGGCACGCGAGCGCCAGATCGCACGCTCGGATTGAGCCCCAGAGCGCGCCGTTGACTTGCGCAGCGTCGGGGTGAGACGGCTGGCGCGGTTGGAACGGCGAGGAGGCGGGATGTACGAGCTGCTGAAAGGCCTGACCGTTGTCGAGGCGGCGGCGTTCATTGCCGGACCCACCTGCGGGCTATATCTCGCCCAGTTCGGCGCCACCGTGATCCGGATCGACCAGCTTGGCGGCGGCCCCGACTTCCGCCGCTGGCCGCTCGCTCCGAACGGCGAGAGCCTCTACTGGGAGGGGCTGAACAAGGCCAAGAAGTCGGTGGTGATCGACCTGGCGCGGACCGAGGGCCGCGAACTCGCCCAGCGGCTCGCCGCGGCGCCCGGCGAGGACCGCGGGCTCTTTGTGACCAATTTTCCGGTCGAGGGTTTCCTTTCGCACGAGCGCCTGAAGGCGATCCGCGAGGATGTGATCTGCGTGCGCGTGATGGGCTGGGCCGACGGCCGCCCAGCGCTCGACTACACCGTCAACGCCGCGGTCGGCGTGCCGTGGATGACTGGCTTCGCGGACGACCCGCGGCCGGTGAACCACGCCTTCCCGGCCTGGGACTTCATCACCGGCGCCTACGCGGCGCTCTCGCTGGTCTCGGCCGAGCGGGCCAGGCGGGCGGGTCAGGGCGGCTGCGAGGTGCGCATCCCACTCTCCGACATCGCCGCCACCTCGCTGGCCAACTTCGGGCACCTGGCCGAGGTATTGCAGGCGGGCGCCGACCGGCCGCGCCAGGGCAACGATATCTTCGGTGCGTTCGGGCGCGACTTCGTCATCAAGGACGGCCGGCGGCTGATGGTGGTGGCGATCACGCCCCGGCAATGGCGCGGCATCCTGAAGACGTTGGACCTGGAGGCCCCACTCGCGGCGCTGGAAGCCGAGCTCGGCGTCTCGTTCGGCGGTCACGAGGCGGTGCGCTATCAGCACCGGGACCGGCTCAACCCGATGTTCGAAGCGGCGTTCGCGCTGAAGACCGAGGCCGAGCTGGCGCCGGCGTTCGAGGCAGAGGGGGTTTGCTGGTCGGCCTATCGCACGCTTGCCGAAGCGGCCAAGGACGACAGCCTCTTCGCCGCCAACCCGGTGTTCGGCCGCGCGCCGCAGCCGAGCGGCCTGGACTATCCCGTGCCTGGGCCCGCCGCGACGTTGGTCGGTCCGCCCCGCGGCGCCCCGCAAGGCGCGCCCACCCTCGGCGCTGACACCGACGAAGTGTTGGCCGACCTGCTGGGCATGTCTAGCGGCGAGATCGGCCGTCTGCACGACGCGGGGCTGGTGCGGGGGGCGGAATGAGTGAACTCGCCGACTGGATCGGCCGTACACGGACCGACACCGCCATCCTCGATGCCGAGATCGCGCGGCGCTATGCCGCCGCGATGGGGGGGGCGCTGGAGGTCGAGGCGAGGTTCCCGCCGCTGGGTCATTGGGCCTACTTCAACGACGCGGTCGAACCCGACGAGCTTGGACCCGACGGCCACCCCAAACGCGGCCGGTTCCTGCCGCCGGTGGAGCTGCCGCGGCGGATGTTCGCGTCGGCGACGTTCGAGTTTGCATCGCCCTTGACGCTCAGGGAGCCGGCGGAGCTGACTCAGACCATCGCCGACGTGCGCCAGCGCTCCGGCCGCACGGGCGAGCTGGTTTTGGTCGATGTGGCGCGGCGGCTGTCACAAGCGGGCGGGCTCAAGCTCACCGAGCTGCAGACGATCGTCTACAGAGAGGCGGGTGAGCCGACGCCGGCGGTGGCGGATACCGGCGCGGGCGGGGAAGGCGAGCCCTGGCGGCCGTCGCCGGTCGATCTCTTCCGCTTCTCGGCCGCGACCTACAACAGTCACCGCATCCACTACGACCGGGCCTACGCGCAAGGCGAAGAAGGCTACCCCGACCTCGTCGTGCACGGGCCGTTTACAGCCGCGAAGCTGTGTGGACTGGCGGCCAGTCTCGCCGGCCGGCCGCTGCGCAGCTTCAGCTTCCGCGCCCTGGCGCCGTTGTTCGTGAACCAGCCCGTGCGGCTTTGCGCCGGCGACGAGCCGGGGAACGTCGTCGCGGTCCGCTGCGACGGTCAGATCGCGGTATCGGCCATCTTCGAGGCTTGACGCCGGCGATCCGGCACGGCCTTTGCCGCCCATGTCGGGGAAATGGTCCGTCTTGGGCGTCGAGAACGCCGGCTTCGCCTACAACAAAGGGTACGTGTTCCGGCACATCTCCTTCATGTTGGACGAGGCCAAGACCGCGCTTGTCGGCGAGAACGGCGTCGGCAAATCGACCTTGCTTAAGTGCCTTTCCGGCGAACTCGAGCTCGACGAGGGCCACATCGTCCGCTCGCGCTCGACCAAGGTCGGCTACGTGCCGCAGGAAGTTCCGCCGGAGTTCTCCAAGCTGACCGTTCGCGAGGTTATGGAGCGCGCGCTGGCTCGGGGCGGGTCGGAGGGCGAGGACTGGCGCATCGAGATCATGCTGGAAGAGATCGGCATGGATCCGGCAGTCGCCGAGGGCCCTTACGTATCACTGTCTGGCGGCTGGCAGCGGCTGGTGCTGGTGGCGAGCGCGGCGATCCTGGAAGACCCCGACATCCTGGTGCTCGACGAGCCGACCAACCACCTCGATCTGGCCAACATCGCCACGCTGGAGCGTTGGCTGACCGAGGTGATCAAGCTGCCGATGCTGATCGTCTCGCACGACAGGGCGTTCCTGAACCGGGTGACGACGCGCACGCTCTTCCTGCGCAGCGACGGCGCCTTCTCGTTCAAGACCAACTTCTCGGCCGCGCGGCAGGCTTTGCTCGAGCGGGACGCCGCCGACGCGCGGCGCCGGTCGGTCGAGGAGAAAGAGATCCGCCGGCTCGAAGAGACCTGCCAGCGCTACAAGGTGTGGGCGCAGAAGAACGATATGTTCGACAAGAAGCGCAAGATCGTGGAACGCCGCATCGACCGGCTCGAAGGCGCGAAGACCAAGACATACGTGGCCCGCGAACGGCGCCTGGAGCTGGGCGAGGCGGAGATGGAGGCCAAGGTGGCGCTCCGCATCGAGGACCTCACTGTCACCACGCCGGACGCGCGGCCGCTGTTCCGGATCGAACGCCTGGCCGTGCGCGCCGGCGACCGGATTGCGCTGCTGGGACCGAACGGCGCCGGCAAGTCGACCCTGCTCATGGCGTTGGCCGACGCATTCAAGTCCAAGGACGGGCACTACGACGGCAAGGCCGCGGTGCGGTTCAATCCCGGCGCGCGGCTGGCTGTGTTCGACCAGGCGATGGCCGATCTGCCGCTGGACTCCAGCCTCGCCGAGTACCTGGCGCGCATCGACGGTGTGACCGAGCACGAGGCGGTGCAGTCGCTGATCAAGGCCGGCTTTCCGTTCCGCCGGCAGAGCCAGGCGATCGGCCTGCTCAGCTTCGGCGAGCGCGCACGGCTGATGTTCCTGCGGCTGAAGGCCGAGCGGCCGAACCTCTATCTGCTCGACGAGCCGACCAACCACCTCGACATCGAGGGCCAGGAAGCGCTGGAGGGGCAGCTCGACGGGACCGACGTCTCCTGCATCTTCGTCTCGCACGACCGCTACTTCACCCGCACCGCCGCGACCCGGTTTCTGGAGATCCGCCGCGGCAAGCTGGTCGAGGTCGACGACCCGGAGGACTTCTTCGAAGCCGCCGCGTGAGGCCTACTTGGCGGGCGGGATTGCCAGCGCGGCGGGCCGCAGGCAGGCTGGGCGCAAGACGAGGCAGGCGAGGGGCGGTCCGGTGGGCAAGGTTCAGATCGGCGCCGCGGTCGGCGAGAGCTTGCGGTTCGTTCTCGAAGCCTGGCGCGGCGCCTGGGGCGTGCTCCTGTTGCTGGTCTGGGTGGCCGCCATGCTGCAAGCGGTCGAGGTGCTGAAGAGCGGCTGGTGGCCGGTCTCTTTGCTCGGCGTCCTGATTCTACTCTTCCTCACCACCCTGGTGGCGGGCGCGCTCTACCGGCTGAAGCTCTCCGGCGATCACCCTGGCGATGGCGCCTTCGCGCCGGGTGTCGCCGGATTCCAGTGGGGCGGGCTGGAGTGGCGGGTGCTGGGCGCCAACCTCTTGGTGGGCGTCGCGATCGGCGTCGTCCTCTTCGTCGCCTTCATCGCCTGGGCGTTCGTGCTCGGCGCGTCGATCCAATCTCAGCCCGACGTGGTGCAGGCGATCCAGAGCGGAACCGACGCCGAGAAGACCGCGGCGATGATCCGGCTGATGATGGGGCCGGCTGGAATCCTGAGCGCAGCGGTGTTGATCCCCGCCGCCGTGGGCTTGCTCTATCTCGGCGCTCGCCTGGCGCTGCTGACGCCGCTGGCGGCGGATACGAGGTCGTTCGATATCGGCAAGGCGTGGGCGCTGACCGGCGGCGTGACCTGGGCGGTGATCGTCGGGATCGTGGTGATTTACGTGGTGGAGTTCGCCGTCGGCGCCATCTTCAGGCTGGTGCTCGGGCTCGGCGGCTCGCTGGTGGGTCAGCCGCAAGCGGCCAAGATCTGGGTCACCATCCTGGGCCAGGCGATCGCGGCGGCGATCAATGTGCCGCTGTTCGCCGGCCTGCAGCTCTACGTCTACCGCGCCCAGCGCGGCGATACGGCGGTGGCAGCCACGTTCGCGTAACCTGCTTTGCGCCGCCGGGCGCCTACGCCTTTCCGCCGTTGGCGATGCTCTCGTGGTGGCGGATGACTTCGGTCACCAGGAAACTGTGCACCTTCTCGGCGAACTCGGGATCGAGATCGGCGTCGACCGCGAGTTTGCGCAGGCGTGCGATCTGCTGAGCCTCCCGCGCCGGGTCGGCTGGCGGCAGGCCGGTGCGCGCCTTCAGCTCGCCGACCTTGCGGGTCTGCTTAAATCGCTCGGCGAGCAGATGGATCAGCGCCGCGTCGATGTTGTCGATCGAGTGACGGATTTCCAGGAGTTCGAGGGGCGTTTCGCTGGCCATGGCGCGCCCTGTTGCGTGGGAACGCGGCCGAGGTCAAGGCTGACGCCGCCTCAGCGCGCCCCTTCGCGCCAGTTCAGATAGGCGGTGGGCTCGGGGCGGTCGAAGTGAGCCTGCGGCGCGGCGGCTTCGCGGCCCGGCCAGAGCAAGAGGCCGAGCGCGGCCGCCAGCTGCAGCACGAGCCATCCCACCTCGGCCAGCCCGAATGACGCCGGCAGCTGGCGGCTGAGCGGGGCGAGCAGCACCGCATTGACCACCCAAAGCGCGGCGTAGAGTGGCACGATGTGCGCCGGCTCCAGCGCTATGTCGCGCAGCCGTCGACTGCCGAGCGCCGCGCTGACCCAGAGCGCCGTCAGCACGGTGGCCACGGTCAAGGCTTGAGTTCCCAGTTCGTAGTGGCCCTCACCCAGGGGACGGACGACGGCGAGCAGGAGTTGGCTGCCCGAGACCGAGAGCAGGATCAGCGCCGCGGCCGCGGCGACCGAGCGCCAGAGGAAGCCTAGCCTATCGAGCCTGCCGTCGAAGCCGAAGAATTCGCCGAATGCGCCCATCGCCGGGCCCCTCTCGCGAAACCAGCGTCAAGGATTGCGCAAGATAGGTTAAGCGAGCACTGAAAAACGTGGTGAATCCGCGACTTAACCCGGAACGCGGCGATGGATGGCGCTGAGCTGGCCGAGCGGCAGGCCGAATAGGCTGACGTCAGCGCGCTTGAGGGCGATATCGGGCGCGAGCAGCGTGAAGCGCGACTGGTAGTGCGGCGCGAGCACGCCCGAGGCGCGACCGAGCGGGCGGCGAAAGCCGATCATATATTCGCCGCCGCGTTGTTCACCGGCGATGCCGGCGCCCGCCTTGGCCTCCGCGGCGATGTAGCGGCCGTCGCGGCCGGCCTGCATCGCCCAGCGCCAGACGTCGACCTCGCCGTCGTCGTAGGTGAAGATTTCGTCGAACCTGAGCGCGCCCTGGCCAGCGCTGTATGCCCCCTCGGTGGTCACCCGGCAGCGACGGACGATGCGGCCGAAAGGATCGCGCACCACGCCCGCGCCTTCGGTGCGGCCAAGGAAGAACGACTCTGGCTCGAATACGAGCATGGCGGCAGGCGCCGCGCTCGGCGCCGTGGCTTCCTGCGCCGCCGGTCTTTCCAGCATCATGACTTCGGCGAAACTCGCCATGGAAGGCCGCCCCTGACCGCGAAGCTTGGCTCTAGTGGATAGATGGTGAGTGAAGCGTGACGGGTAACGCTCAACGGGCCGGTTTGATCGCCTTCGCAGGTGCGTCATTGCGACACAGGAGGCGCACCGGATGCACGTCGGCGTCGTTGTCCAGCCACCCGGTGACGTGTGGACTGACCAGATTGAGGCTGACGCCGTTGTCGACCGGGGCGATATCGGCGTCGTCCAGGATCATCTGCTCGGCCTGGGCCAGGTAGCCCGCGCGCTTGACGGCGTTGGGCTCGTTGTCCGCCGCCTTCAGCAGCGCGTCGTACACAGGGTTTTTGTAGTCGCCATAGTTCTGCTGGCCGGTGTCAGACTTCATCAGCGCCAGGAACGTCATCGGATCGTCGTAGTCGGCGACCCAGCCGGCCGAGCCGAGCTGGAAATCACGCTGGTTGAACGACTCGAACACCAGCGCCCCATCCTCCTGCCTGAAGGTGATGTCGATGCCGGCGAACTTCAGATCGGCCTGGATCGCTTGGGCCGTGATCAAGCTGCCAGGAACGCTCGTCGTCTTCAGCTCGAGCTTGAGCGGGTGAGCCGGCCCGTAGCCCGCTTGCGCGAGCAGCACGCGGGCTGCCGCCTGCCGCCGATCTATCGACCAGTCGGACCACACCGGGTGCGGATGCGGTGCGTCCTTAGGCAGATAGCCGGCGATCCCCAGCGGCACGAACGACGTGGTCGGCACTTGGCCGGCGCGCATCAGCTTGTCGGTGATGAAGCGCCGGTCGATCGACATCGAGATCGCCTGCCGCACGCGCCGGTCCTTCAGAGCCGCCACATCGCGGGTGTTGAAGATCAGATAGCCGGTGATCAGGTAGGGGTGACCGTGGACGTATTGGCGCGAGATCGGGTCTGCCATCAGCCGGGGCACCCGGTTCGACTGGATCGCGTTGTTGATGTCGAGCTCGCCGCGGATCACCCGCCGTTCGGCGGCGATGACGTCGTTGGTGGGGATGAAATCGACCCGGTCGACACAGACCGTGTCCGCCTCGCGGTAGAGCGGGTTCTTCTCCAGCCGCACATAGTCGCCCAGGCGCCACTCCTTCAGGATGTAAGCGCCGTTGCTGACCATCTTGCCCGCGTCGACCCAGTGGTCCTTGAGCGCCTCGACGGAGTGCGCCGGGATCGGGAAGAACGCCTGATGCTTCAGGAGTTGGGGCAGGTAGGCTGCCGGGTGCTCCAGCGTCAGCTGCAGTGTGTGGTCGTCGAGCGCCTTCGCACCCACCGCGCTCAGCGGCATCGATCCGGAATTGACCGCCTGGGCGTTCTTCAGAACGTAGAGCAGATAGGCGTACGACGATCCGGTCTTCGGATTTAGCATGCGCTGGTAGGCGTAGACGAAGTCGTTCGCGGTCAGCGGCTGACCGTCGGACCAGACCTCGGGACGCATGTGGAAGGTCCAGGTGAGGCCGTCGGGGCTGGTCTCCCACCGCTCGGCGACGCCCGGCATCGGGCTGCCGTCGCGATCGTCGGTGAACATGCCTTCAAACACCTCGCGCAAGATCGCCGCCTCGGTGGTTGTGGTCGCCATCTGCGGGTCGAGCGAGTTCGATTCGGCGGTGTTGCCGTACTCCAGGCACACCTTGCCGACCGGGCACGGCTGCCTGGCCACCTTGTGCGCCTGGCAAGCGCTGAGGCTAAGTCCCAGAATCAGGGTCGCCGCGAGAGCGAAGAATGAGCGGCTCGCCATGTCGGGGCTCTGACTATAGGTACGGCCGGCTGAACGCCAGATGGGAGACACGATCATGACCGAAGCGCTTGCCGCGCTGGCCGAGGCGCTGGGCGCCGAGTTGAAGGCGCGCGGACAGACCGTCGGGGTCGCGGAGTCGTCGGCGGGCGGGCTGATCTCGGCGGCGCTGCTCGCCGTGCCGGGCGCGTCGGCCTACTTCGTCGGCGGATCGGTGGTCTACACCGGCAAGGCGCGGATGGCGCTGCTGGGTCTGCGGCGCGAGGACGTCGCCGGCATGCGCTCGTCGAGCGAGCCCTATGCGGTGCTACTGGCCCGGACGGTGCGTGAGAACCTGGGCGCCGACTGGGGGCTTTCCGAGACCGGCGCCGCCGGACCGACGGGCAACGGCTATGGCGACGCAGCCGGTCACACCTGCATCGCCGTGTCCGGGCCGGTCGAGATGGCGTTCACGCTGGAGACAGGAGAGGGCGATCGGGCGGCGAACATGCAGGCCTTCGCCAAGGCCGCGCTCGAACTGCTGCGGTCGGCGCTCGCCTGAGCCACGCCGGCGCCCGCCGCGCCGGCGAACTGCCCTAGGCTGCGGCGCGGGTCTTGCGCGCGGGGACCAGACCTTCGGCGACCGTCAGCAGAGCCCGGCGCGACTCGCCATCGGAAATCTGGGCGAACGCCGCGAGCAGTTCGGTGGCGCCTGGCGTCGCCAGCTGGGCGTAGATGATCGCTTCGACCGGCTGTTGACCATCTTCGCCGACCAGCGCCGCGACGCTGGTTTCCAGCTTTGCGGCGATCTTGACCAGCATCGAGGCCGACACGCGGTTGGCGCCGCGTTCGTACTTCTGCACCTGCTGGAAGGTGATGCCGAGCGAATTGGCCAGCTGCGTCTGGCTGAAGCCGAGCCAGCGGCGACGGATCCGGATACGCGCGCCGACGGCGACGTCGATCGGGTCAGGACCTTGGCGCGTCATAGCCATCTGATTGAGTCTCCTCATGCTGAACTCTTGGGCTGCACTAACGCTATTTGTGTTGTGAAGCTAGTGTGTCAATGCGCGAAGCGAACATTCGTCGCACCTCGCCAACACGCGGGTCACTGGCGACGCTCGATAGTCAGGCAGTGAGCATGTGTCGGGGTGCGACCGATTCGTTTGAGCAAGTGCAGGCGCGACCCTTTACTCACCGTAAGGCCAGTTTCAACAGGCGAGGTGGCCGGAGGGGGCGCCGCAAAGAGGGCAGAACTTCGCCTGACAAGCGAATCCGCTCCGCTTAACTAAGACTGCCCTGCGATCGACAAAATTTGGCCACTCCACTTAACCGCGCTTTGCAGCCGCGACGCATCCACCCTCGCGAAACCCCATTACAACCTCGGGGATGACGAAGCCTCTACTGGCGACGGCGCGGGTTGACCTCGTGCGAGGGAGAGGGTGCAAGGCGCCATGGCAAGCGCAAGCGTGGTCGTGGCGGGGGCGGGGGCGGTCGGATCGACGGTCGCGCTGGTGCTGGCGGAGGCCGGACATCGCGTATTGGTGATCGATCCGAGCACGGTTGGGGCCAACGCTTCCGGTGTCGCGGCAGGCATGCTGTCGCCGGCGTTCGAGTCGCTGTTCGATCAGGGGGCGGCTGAGCCCTACGAGCTGCTCAGCGCGGCGCAGGCGCTCTGGCCGGCGCGGGCGGAACGGATCAAGCTCTCGCTCGACCGCAGCGGGGCGCTCGCCCTAGGGTCGACAGGCGAGGTCGCCGCGTGGGCCGCGCGGCTGGCGCAGATGGGCGCGCCGGCAAGGATGCTGACGGCGAAGGCGCTGACCGAGACACTGCCGCAGCCGGCGCCGGGCCTAGCCGCCCTGGCGTGCGCCGACGAGTGGCGGCTGACCCCGACCCGGGCGCTGGCGACGCTGCACCGGGCGGCGCGAGGCGAGGGCGTCGGCTTCCTGACCAGCGAAGTCCGCGGTTTCGCGCCAGGCGCCCTGGCGGTCGCAGCCAACGGCAAGGTGAGCGCCGACTGGCTGGTGATCGCCACCGGCGCCTCGAAGGCGCTCGGCGCCGTCGCGCCGGACCTGGCGCGGTTGACGCCGGTGAAGGGCCATATCCTGCGCTCGAGCCTCGCCGCGCCGCCTGGGCCCACCCTGCGCACGCCGAGCGCCTACGTCTGCCCGACAGGTTCGGAGGTGATCCTCGGCGCTTCGATGGAGGTGGGGCGCGACGATGCAGGCATCGACCCCGATGTCGTCGCCGAGCTGAAGGCGCACGGCGCGGCGTTGTGCCCGTCGCTGGCAGGCGCATCGTGGCGGGTCGCGACAGGGGTAAGGGCGGCGTCGCCGGATGGCCTGCCGCTGGTGGGTGAGAGCGGCCAGCCGAAGGTGATCCTCGCTGTCGGCGCCCGGCGCAACGGCTGGCTGCTCGCGCCACTGATCGCCGAGATCGTCGCGGGACGGCTGGCGGAGGCGGCGAAGAGCCGGGAAGCCCAGCTCTTCGACCCTCGTCGGTTCAGCCCAGGCTGAAGCGGATCGGAATCCGCACGCTGGCGCCGTCGACAGGGGTTCCGTCGCGGGTCTGCGGCTTCATCTTGAAGAACGGCGCGAGCTTCCTCGCCGCATCGCCGAAGCCGATGCCTTGCGGCGTTTCGTTCGTGACGCTGCAGCTGTGCACCGTGCCGACCGCTGAGACGACGCACTCCATCGTCACCACGCCGGAAAGATCGCGGTCGATCGCGCGCTGCGGATAGT
This sequence comes from Caulobacteraceae bacterium, assembly GCA_036494265.1. Taxonomy (GTDB): domain Bacteria; phylum Pseudomonadota; class Alphaproteobacteria; order Caulobacterales; family Caulobacteraceae; genus Acaudatibacter. Next base: position 103,668 of record DASXOP010000067.1, read on the forward strand.
ACTGCGTCATCTCGCTGGCGGTGGGCTTGGATATCCAGTCCGGCGAGGTCAGCACCGGCGGACCCTTCGCCGGCTCGGGAGGCGTGTCGATGCGGAAGTCGTTCGGCAGCAGCTGCGGCGGCGCTAGGTCGGTGTGATTGAGCAAAGCGACGCGAGGCGCGAGGGGCGTCGTCAGCGGCGTCGCGACCGTGCTCGTCGTGCGGCGAGGCGCCAGCACGTGTGGCATGGGCTTCACCGTCGGCGGGGTCAGCGGCTTGGTCGGCGTCTGGCGCACGAACGGCAGAACGATCGGTGGCTCTGAGGCGACGGCCGGCGGCGCAATTATCCTGTACTTGGCCTCGTAGACGTAGAGGCCGACCAAGACGTGGGCGGTGACCGAGGCGGCGACCGCCATCGTCGCGATCCTGGCCCGGCGCTGACGATCCGGCTCGACGCCGCTGAGCGCCCTGACCAGGGCTGAGTCCATGGGTCTGTCGATGACCATGCGTTTGCTCCCAATCGAGGGGATATGTCTCCCCTGCTTGACGCAGCGTCACCCCAAAGCCTGGCTTTGTAAAGCTCCGCTACGTCAACACTACGCGAGCGGAAGAGAAACGGGGTTAGGTCGAGGGATCATTCCATTCGCCCGACCAGCCCATGACGCCGCGGCGCAGCGTGCATTAAGGGGTGGTTAACCACGAATCTTCACCAACTGGCCGCATGTCGGTCCAATCGATCCGCGGAGTCGTCGAGGCGGCGATCCAGCGCGCGTCCAGCGCGACCGGGGTCGACTTCGGCTTCCTGATGGGCGCGGCGCGGCGCGAGAGCGGCTACAACCCCAACGCCAAGGCGCACACTTCGTCGGCGGCCGGCCTCTTCCAGTTCGTCGACCAGACCTGGCTCTCGACGCTGAAACAGCACGGCGCCAAGTACGGCTACGCCCGCTACGCCGATCTGATCCAGAAGGGCCCGAACGGCCACCTCTATGTGTCCGGCGCCGAGGCGCGGGCGACGGTGATGGACTTGCGGATGGACCCGCACGCCTCGGCGCTGATGGCGGGCGAACTGGCATCCGATCACGCAGCGTACCTGCGGGGCCGGGTGGGGCGCGAGCCGACGGCGGGCGAGCTTTACGTCGCGCACGTGCTGGGGCCGGAGGGCTCCGCCAAGCTGATCGGCGCGGTGCGGCAATCGCCCGGCGCCAACGCCGCGGCGCTCTTCCCGCAGGCGGCCGGCTCCAACCGGGGCATCTTCTACCGCGGCGGCCGCGCGGCGACCGTCTCGGAGGTCTACGCCAACCTGACCACGGGGGCGAGCGGGGGCGGGGCCGTGGCCCCAGCGCCGGCCTCGCCCAGCCAGGCGCCCGACCAGGGCTTCATCCAGTACGCCTCGGCGCGCCGGCTGGAGCGGATGCAGGCCGAACAGGAGATGGTCAACCTCGTCCTGCGCGGCCCTGAGAGCGCCGACGACGTCGGCATGAGCGTCCAGACCGCCAACAGCATGTTCTCGTCCGAAATGCTGCGCGCACTCTCCGAAGCGCGGAACAAGAGCTAGGTCTATCTACGTCGCCGCGCCGTCCGCGATCAGTGCGTCGATCTCGCCCGCGCCGAAGCCGGCCTCGGCCAGGACCTCTCGCGTGTGCTGGCCCAGCTTTGGCGCGGGGCGTTTCGGGCCGTCGTCGGCGCCGGGGAAGCGGGCCGGGGAGGCGGGCTGGCGGTAGGTGACCCCGTCGGCGTCGGTGATGGTGACGAAGCAGCCGGCGGCGATTGCGAGGTCGTCGTTCACGGTGTCGCGCGGATAGTTCAGCGGCCCCCACACCATGTCCGCGGCGGTGAGCCGGGCGCCGACCTCTTCGAGCGTCAGCCGGCCGAAACCCTCGTCCAGCGCATCGACCATCGCCTCCACGTTCTTGGCCCGGGCGCGGTCGGTGGCGAAGCGTTCGTCGGCGGCGAGGTGCTCCATCCCCAGCACCGCCAGCACGTGGGCGAAGTCGTTGCGGCCGTCGCGCGGGAAGATGCCGACCCAGCGCTCGTCCTTGGTGCGGAAGTAGTTCTGGATCGGGTTGAACACCTCCTTGCGGGTGCGTTGCGAGCCGAGGCGATCCCACTTCAACTGGATCGCCATGTCCCAGCCAATCGAATAGACGCCGGCGCGCACCAGCGAAGTCTCGACCAGTCGGCCCTGGCCGGTGCGCTGGCGCTCGATCACCGCGGCCAATGTCGCCGAGATGGTGGAGAGCGCGCAGGCGGTGTCGCCCATGCCCGGCCGGCAGAGCGGCGGCTCGTGGCCGCGCGGGGTCAGCGAGCCTGCGACGCCGCCGCGCGACCAGTAGGCGGCCTGGTCGAACGCCGGCAGGTCGGCGCCTTCGCCCTCCAAACCATAGCCGGTGACGCTGACGTAGATCAGGCCAGGCAGCGCTGCCCTCAGCGCCTCGTAGTCGAGCCGCGCCCGCTTCAGCGCCGCCGGGCGCACGTTGGTGAGGAAGATGTCGGCGTCCTTGAGGATCCGCAGCAACGCCTCGCGCCCAGCAGGCTTGGCGATGTCGAGCACGATGCCGCGCTTGCCGTGGTTCTCCAGCTCGAACACCGGGTTGCCTTCCAGGTGCGGCTGGCCGGCGAAGGTGCGGCGGGTGGGATCGCCGCGGCCGCTCTCGACCTTGATCACCTCGGCGCCCCAGTCGGCCATCACCGCCGCGGCGCTGGGCCCGGCGACATAGGTGGCGAACTCGACGATCTTCAGGCCCTCAAGCACGGCGACGTCTCCCCAATCTCGGTGTGGTCATTGTGGCAGAGGACGCAGCCGACCACGAGCGGCGCGTGGGTGGCGCCCAGGTCAAGCTATCTCGTCGATCTGCCGCCGGATGACGGCCTTGATCTCATCGACGTTTGACGCGCTGAGGCTGCGCCAACCCAGGTACTTCAGCGAGATCGGCCGCGCGTGGCTGAAGGCCGACAGGCTCGAGACCAGCAGCAGAGCCTGCAACCGTGGCCGGGTCGATGCCGGCGCATCGCCGGTCACGCGGCGGATCAGGTCGGCGATCAGATCGACGCCCGGCGCCCACAACTGCTCGAACAAGAGCCCGAAGGCAGGGCCTTGTTCGGCGATCTCGCGCAGCACGAACGACATCCAGATGTCCGACTGACGGCCGGCGATCTGCAGGTCGACCAGCGCGTCCAGCACCGCTTTCAGGGCCTCGCGCGCCGCCGGTGGGCCGGCGCCCCGGTCGAGCCCGGTCCGCACGTCCACCAGCATGGTCAGCATGTGCGCCTGGTATTCGCCGACGATCTCGCGGGCGCAGGCCAGGTAAAGTCCTTCCTTGCCGCCGAAATAGTAGGTGAGGGCGGGCAGGTTGACGGCCGCTTCCTGCGCGATCTTGCGCGTGGTCGCCCCCGAAATGCCGGCGACGCCGAACTCCTGCAGCGCCGCCGTCAGGATGCGTCGCCGCGTCTCTTCGCCCTTGCGGTAGCTCCCCGCCGTCGGCTGGGCGCGTGGGCTCGCAACGCGCTTTGTCTTGGGTGCGGACAACGACACGCCTGGCGTGCTCCGGGGCGGGGTAGGGGTTGGGAGTTCGAATAACACGGCGCCGGGTGCGACGATATTCCTATCGATCGATAGGTTTTTTCAACTAGGGTCTGCCGGACGGATTTGGGAGCGGCGGATGGACGAACCGGTTCTGGTGATCGGCGCCGGGATAGCGGGGCTATGCACGGCGCTCGCGCTCGGCCCGACCGGCCGCGCGGTCACGCTGCTGGAGCGCGACGCGGACCTGCCGCCGGGTGACGCGGACGACGCGTTCCGCGACTGGAACCGGCGCGGCGTCGGCCACCTGCGCCAGAGCCATGCGTTCCTGGCGCGGCTGGGCAAGATCATCCGCGCCGACCACCCGGCGCTGCGCGACGCCCTGCTGGAGATGGGCGTGCGCGAACTCGGCTTCGAGACCATGCTGTGGCCGACCCAGAAGGCCGCCTACGCGCCCAAGCCGATCGACGCCGAGCTCACCATCCTGACCAGCCGGCGCACGACGCTGGAGCTGGTCATCCGCCGCTACGTCGAGACGTTGCCGAACGTGACCATCCGCTCCGGCGCCATGGTGCGAAAGCTGCTCATCGAGCGCGATGCCGCCGGCGTGCTGACCGTCGTCGGCGTGCTCATTGAGGAGGGCGACCAGACCTCGGAGCTGCGCGCACCGGTGGTCATCGACGCCGGCGGCAAGAACGGCTCTGGCGTCGAGCAGCTGATCGAGGACGGCGCGCCGATCGCCGAGGAATCCGAGAGCGCCGGCATCCTCTATTTCACCCGCCACTACCGGCTGCGCCCCGGCAAGAGCGAGCCGCCGCGCGAGGGCAACCCGCCCGCCGGCGGCGACCTGGGCTACCTGAAGTTCGGCGTTTTTCCGGGCGACAACGGCTGTTTCTCAATCACGATGTGCACGCCGGAGATCGAGTACGAGATGCGCAAGGCGATCGTGCGCCCCGAGATGTGGGACCGCATGATCGACAACCTGCCGGGCCTCAAAGTCTGGTGCGACCCCGAGCAGGCCGAGGCGACCAGCCGGGTGTTCGGCATGGGCGATCTCAACAGCCGCTGGCGCGATCTGGCGCGGGACGAGACGCCGGCGGTGCTGGGGTTCTTCGCGGTCGGCGACTGCCTGGTCCGCACCAACCCGCTCTACGGGCGGGGCTGCTCGCTGGCCGCGGTGCAGGCCTGGATGGTCCGCGACGCGCTGGCCGAGACCCCTGATCCGGCCGGGCGGCTGCTGGCCTATCACCAGCGGGTGAAGGCCGAGCTGCGCCCCTACTACCTGGCTATGCGTTCCCAGGACAGGGACGCAATCAAGCGCGCCGAGCAGGCGCTGACGCCGGGCTACAAGCGCACGATGCGCGAGAAGATCCTGCGCAGCTTCGCCGAGGACGGGATCGTGCCGGCGATCCGCCTCGACATCGACCTGCTGCGCGAAAGCATGCGCGGTTTCCACATGCTGGAGCACCCCAACGCCTGGTTCCACCGCCCGCGCAACTTCCTGCGCATCCTGGGCTACTGGGCGCGCGGCAAGAAACGCAACGCCGCAGCTTACCCCCCGAAAGCCGGCCCCGACCGGGCAACGATGATGCGCGCGTTGGCGCTGCCGCCCGAGGCCGACATCGCGATCCTGGCGGAGCGTCGGGCGGAGGCGGCGGGGACGACGAAACTGGCTGCCTGACGGTAGCGTCGGCGGCTTTGAGCGCGGGATTACGTAGGCTGTCGCCGCAATTCCCAGGGAGCGTCCGCTTCCGGGCAAGTTGCAACCGTTGCAACAGCCTCTCGAAATGGTGTGGGTTTCGGGGCTCTCATCCGGGGCCTTGAAACTCGAACCCCGCGCCGACGGTCGCACCCGGCCACTTCGCCAACGACCGATAGTAAGCAGCTTCCGTGTCGCGTCTAGGACAAGCCTGACAGGCGAAGTCACTTGCCGCCGTATCCCAAGCGATTAATGACTGGTTAGTTAATCGAACGTCGTGCCCAACTTCGAGGTGCGGGGCGGCTGGCAGCGAGGGGGCATACGATGAAACTGAGAGTGGCGTTGGCAAGCACGGCCGTAACGGTTGCGCTTGGACTGACCGCGGGGGCTGCCCAGGCCGGCCCGAGCAATTTGCCGCCGCCGGCGGGCGCGATCCTGGACCTGAATGGTTCGACCATCACCAATGATCAGCAACAGTATGCGGTGAACTTCTCGGCGGGCGTCGCCAATACAGCGATCACCTTCGCGTTCCGGCAGGACCCGTCATTCGAGAGCTTCTCGGGTGTCTCAGTGGTTGACCTGACCAACCCAGGCGGCAACCTGATTCTGAACGGTGATTTCAGCAATGCAACGCTCGGTACCTCGTCGGCAGCTGATTGGACCTATGCGAACGTCTATGGTGCCGACGCCGGCGGCATAGTCGCGAGTGGATGCGGCGTTGGCGGCAGTAACTGCTGGTTCGATGGCGCAGTCCAGGCCTATGACGCGATCAGCCAGACGATCGCCACCACTGTCGGAGACACTTACCAGATCAGCTTCAACCTGAATGGCGGTGTTCCGGACGGTGGGATATATTCATCGCTCAGCACGAGCGGCGATGTGACTGGCTCCGACGGCAACGGCATCGACGTTTTAGCCTATGCCCAAGCGGGTCTCCCGCCCGCCGGCGGTGTCCCGGAGCCCGCAACCTGGGCGATGGCACTTGTTGGCGTCGGCATGATCGGCGGCAGTCTGCGTACGGTTAGGCGCAAGAGCGCGATGGCGCTAGCCGCCCTCTGACCAAAACGATCACCGTGAACACTGAAGGGCCGCCCTGGGGCGGCCTTTCCCCTTTTGCGGCTGCCTGAACGTCCTATTTTAGCAGGGGCGCCAAATGCCGCTCACCACCCTTAGCGGACGTTCGGCACGTCCGCTTATCGGCGGAATGGCACGGTACAAATTGTGCTCCGATCTGCCGATCCTTTTGACCCCCGGCTTCCGCCGGGATGAGCGGGTGGTCGGGGATTGTGCGTAGGGGACTTGACGGCGGATATTACCGTGCGTAGCTGGGGTGGAGCATGTCAGCGCTCGATCATCCACGAACCGTTTCCAGCTCCACTCCGCGGACGTCTACAGAGGCAGAAGACCGTAAATTACGGTGCATCTGCGGTCGGGCTGGCGGCTTAACTCCGAGAACTTGCAGTAACTCAGCCGGTTCAGGCCGCGACTTTCTTGCGGCCGGCTTCGGCTTCGGCGATGGCGCGGGCGACGCCGGAGACGGTGACGGGCTTGCGCATCACCGCGTCGGCGCCGGCGGCGAGGCAGGCGGCGGCGTCCTCGGCGGATTCGCCGCCGATCACGGCGATGATCGGCACCTGGCCGACGGCGTCGGAGAGGCCGCGCACGGCGCGGATCGCCTCGGGGGTTTCCATCTGCGGCAGGCGGCCATCGAGCATGATCAGGTCGAAACCGACGGCGCGGGCGAGATCGACCGCGCGGCGGCCGTTCTGGGCGTGCACCACCTGGTGGCCGAGCTGCTCGAGGATGGTGCGCAGCATGGCGGCGTTGAGGCCGTCGTCCTCGGCCATCAGCACCTTCAGCGGCGCGTCGGCGACCGAGGCGAGCTCGACCGGGCGTTCGCGCGGATCGGCCATGGCGCTGACGTCGAACGGCAACTCCAGGGTGAAGCAGCTGCCGACGCCGACGGCGGACTCCGAGGTCAGGGTCGCGCCCATCAGCGCCACCAGCCGGCGCGAGAGCGAGAGGCCGAGGCCGGCGCCGGGGATGCCGGCGGCGGTGCGCTCGATGCGGCGGAAGGGCTCGAACGCCTCGGTCATCTCCTCCGGCGCGAGGCCGGGGCCGGTGTCGGCGATGGCGATGGCGATGCGGTCGTCGCCGCGGCGCTCGATCCGCGCCTCGATGCGGCCGCGGGTGGTGTACTTAACCGCGTTGCCGAGGAGGTTGGCGAGCACCTGGCGTACGCGGGTCGGGTCGCCGAGGGCCTGGCCGGCGCTGCGGCTCTCCAGCTCCGGCTCGACGAAGACATGCAGTTCGAGCCGCTTCGACGACGCCTGCGGGCGCAGCACGACGGCCAGTTCGCGCACCATGCGCACCGGGTCGAACGGCGAGCGGTCGACCGAGAGGCGGCCGGCTTCGGCGGTCTCGGAGTCGAGGGTGGCGTTCAGCACCGCGATCAGATCGTTGGCGGCGGCGAGGGCGGCGGCGGACTGTTCGCGCGACGGCTGGGCGCGTCCGCCATGGCCGGCCGAGGCGGCGAGCACGTGGGCGACGCCGGTGAGGCCGTTGCGGATCTCATGCGAGAGGGTGGCGATCAGGGCCGACTTCGACTTGGCGAGGCGCTCGGCTTCCTCCAGCGAGGCGGCGCGCTCGCGGGCCAGCTGCTCGCGCTCGGCGGCGAGGCCGAACGTGCGGCGCAGGTTCTGGTTCAGCACCAGGGCCAGGATCGAGGCCAGCGCGAAGGCCCCCCAGGCGGTCTGGGCGAGGCCGGCGCTCTGTGGGCGGGTCATCAGCGCGATCATCGGTCCGGCCATCGCGGCAGGACCGACGGTCAGCAGCGAGGGCAGCGACGGGGCGGTGAAGAAGAGGCAGATCACCGAGGCGCCGACGGCCAGCAGCAGCAACGTGTCGCGGGCCGGGCCGGCATGATCGGCGAACGCCGCCATCTGCCAGATTGCTACCGACCAGAAGAGGCCGCCCAGGATGTGAATGCGGGTGCGGCGGGCGACGCTCGTGTCGGCGCGGCGCAGAAACTGCACCGCCAGATAAAAGACGCCCCAGTTGATCGCGAAGATCGCGAAGCTGGCAGACATCCACGAGGCGTCGTGGGCGAACGAGCCGGCCCAGACGTAGATCGGCAAGCAGACCGCGAACACGCCGAGCGCCTGAGGCAGCAGCGCCGCCTGGGCGTCGAGCGACTGCTCGGCGACGGAGGCGCCTTCACGGGGGTTGGCGACGGGGGCGGCGGCCATACGGGATATCCTTGGAATTACCCGCGCAGCGTAACGGCCCTCTGGTTGTGCCCTGGTTACCAATCGGCCTTAACGAGACATGAGGGCTCCAACCAAGCGTTAAGCTTACCCATGTCTAATCGGCTCGAATCTCCACCGATTCTCCGGGGGCCCGAGGGCGAATGACCACCACCAGATCCGCGCTCAGCGACGCGGATATCCGCGTTCTGGTTAAGGGCGCCGAGCCGGAGGAGCGCGCAATGGTCGCGCACCGGCTCTGCCGTCACATGGATCGTACGAACCTGACCGACGAAGAGCGCGACGAGGCGCACAAGATCCTGCGGCTGATGGCGCGCGACGCCGCCGAGCAGGTGCGCCGGGCGCTGGCGGTGACGCTGAAATCCTCGCCGCTGGTGCCGCGCGACGTCGCCAACAGGCTGGCGCAGGATATCGAGAGCATCGCCGTGCCGGTGCTTAACTTCTCGCCGGTGTTCAGCGACGAGGACCTGGCCGAGATCGTCCGCATCGGGGGACCGGTGAAGCAGAAGGCGATCGCCCGTCGCCCGGTGCTGACCGAGAAGGTCACCAGCGTGATTGCCGAATGCGCCGAGTCGGAAGCGGTGCAGATCACCTGCGAGAATACCGGCGCGCAATTCTCCGAGAAAGGCCTGCAGACCGCCATCGACCGCTTCGAAGCGTCCGAGGCGGTGCTGGCCTCGATCGCGCTGCGCAACGCGCTGCCGGCGTCGGTGAGCGAGCGGCTGGTGACCCTGGTCACGGGCGAGCTGCGCGACCGGCTGATCAGCGGCCACGACGTCACCCCGCAGACGGCGCTCGCCGTCGCCATCGGGACCCGCGAGCGGGCCAGCCTGGATCTGGTCGAGCAGGCGGCGCGCGCTTCCAACCTGCCGGACTTCGTCGCCCACTTGCATCGCAGTCACCGGCTGACCGCGTCGCTGCTGCTGCGCGGCCTGGCGCACGGCCAGGTCACCTTCTTCGAATGGAGCCTGGCGGAGCTCTCCGGCGTGCCGCATCACCGCACGTGGCTGATGGTGCACGACGCGGGCGAGCTGGGCTTGCGGGCGATCTACGAGCGCGCCGGCCTGCCGATGCGGCTCTTGCCGGCGTTCCGCGCGGCGATCGACGCCTTTCACGCGATGGACTTCGACGGCGAGCCCGGCGACCTGGCGCGCTTCCAGCGCCGGATGATCGAACGGTTCCTCAGTCAGCCGCAATCGATGTCCAAGGACGACGTCGACTACCTGCTCGACAAGATGGATCAGCTTTCGGTCGTCGATGCGACCCACGAGGAGTCGCACGCCAACGCGGCCTGAGCCGCGAAGACCCGAGCCTCCCTTGCGTCAGTCTTCCACGCCGCGAACGCGCGGGTCTAAGGTGGCGGCATGAGCGAGAAACCCGCCGTCCCGGTGCTGCCGGCCGCCACGATCCTGATGCTGCGCGACGCGCCAACGTTCGAAGTGCTGATGGTCAAGCGCCATCACCAGATCGACTTCGCGGCCGGCGCGATCGTCTTTCCCGGCGGCAAGACCCACGCCGGCGATCGCGATCCCAAGTGGGAGTTCCGCACCATGGGCTGGGGCGAGGCGCTGCCGCACAAGCGCCCCCTGCGCGTCGCCGCGATTCGCGAAGCCTACGAGGAAGCCGGCATCCTGCTCGCCCGGCATCAGGACGGCTCGCCCTTCCGCGGCGACGACCGCGCCGCTGCCGCCAGGGACGACATCGGCCACGATCGCCGCCCGTTCCTCGACCTGATCGAAGAGCTCGATCTCTATCTCGACTTCGAGGCGCTGACCGTGTTCGCGCGCTGGATCACGCCGGAGTTCAGCCCGCGCCGGTTCGACACCTGGTTCTATGTCGCCCACGCCCCGGCCGACCAGCTGGCGGCCTGCGACGGCTCGGAAACGGTCGACGCCGAGTGGATCCAGCCGGCCGAGGCGCTGCGCCTGGGCGAGACGGGCGAGCGCACGGTGATCTTCCCGACCCGGATGAACCTGCAGCTGCTGGATGAAGCCAAGAGCGCCGAGGATGCCATCGTCCAAGCCCAGGCCCGCGAGCTGGTCACGGTGCTGCCGGTGGTGCGCGAAAAAGATGGCGAGCGCGTGCTCGTGCTGCCGCCAGACGCCGGCTACGGCGCGGTCGAGGAGCCGATGTCGCGGGTGATGTGAGGTCCGCGACGGTCGGCGATCCTCGCTCGGCCCTTACGGATGCTCGTCTCGCTGCTTGCCGCCGAGCGCCGCGGCGAGGCTCGCGATCAGCGCGCCTACCAACATGGCGATAGCGGTGATGATCGAGGTCGCCGACGCCGCCTTGCGCGCCTTGTCGGCAGCGTCGCGTACATTGGCGATGGCGCTAGTGACGCGCGCGGCGGCATCCGCGGGTGCGATGCCAGTGCGCAGCTGCACCAGATTGATCAAATAGGCGCGGTCGTCGGCCGACGGCGCCGCTGTCACAGCCTCACGCGCCAAGATGGCGGCCGCTTCGGCGTGAGCAGCGGCGGCCGACGGGGTGTCGTCGGGGCGCGGCGCGCGAAAGAGCGAGTCGGCGGTGTAGGCGTAGCGGGCGTCCGGACGTGGGTCCGGGGCGGCCATCGCGACGGACGACGCCGCATGCGCCGCAACCAGCGAAGCCGCAGCCACGAGCGCGACCACCGCGACGGTCGAGACCGCCCAGGCCAAGAAGCCGTTGGCGGTGTCTCGGAAGAAAACCTCGTCGGTGTGCGCGACAGCCCATTTGATCCGCAGACGCCCGGTGAGGTAGCCGCCGATGCCGGCGGAGATCCATTGGGTCACGATCAGCCAGATGCCAGCGTCGATTACGAGTCCGGCGGCTGCGTCGGCGCTCTGCGCCCAGGGCGGGGCGATCGCCAGGCCGAAGCCGGAACCCAGGGATATCAGGACAAACGTAGTGGCGGTGGCCGCAAAAGCGCCAGCGAGGACGGCGCCCCAAGCGACGGCCGATGGGGTGGGCGATCGGTCGTCGACTGGTGTGGCCACGACGACCAGATCGGAGTCTGACGCGAGGGTCATGCTTCGACTCCCCTCGTCGCCGCGTAGCTCAATTCGAGGCGTACCATCGCCATTCTCCCAGCCAAATCGCCCAACTGCTGCGAGACGAACGTTTGTGGCGAGAATGCGGTTCCGGCGGGTAGTTGGAGATGGAGGGGAATATACTGCGGCCAGCAGGAGCCGGGCCCGCAGAACTGAAGTCCGCTAGTGTTGTGTTGGGACTGCAGATGACCGGACGAGCGGATGCTCTTCGCCTGCCGCGTCAGCGCCGCCTGAGACGAAGTTCAGTGTCAGTGGCGGCGGGATTGGACAGGCTGCCGCGGACAGAGCCTCAGTCGGCGGCGAAGTCTTTCACGCGCTGTTCCAGCTCGGTGACCAACGCCCGGCCGATGGGATGGGTGTCGGTCTGGATGCCGCCTTTGACCGCGGCCTTGATCGCGTCGATGTGGGCGTCGAGCAGGCTCAGCGGCGCATCGGAGCGCTTGGCCGGATCGTCGATCAGCTTGCAGAGCGAGCCGGCGATGCGGGTGACCAGCGGGTACTCATAGGTGGCGCCGAGGCCTTTCAGGTCGTGAGCGCGCAGGTAGAGGTTCTCGGAGGCTTCGGTGGTCAGGCCCTCGGCTTTCACCCGTTGGCGGGCGGCTTCCAGCTTGGAGACTTCATCGGCCAGCCATTCGGCGAAGTTGCCCGACAGGCTCTTCAGCGCGGCCTCCGCCTTGGCGATCGCTGCCGGATCGATCGCGCCCAGGCGGCCGCCGACCTTGAGCCGCAAGGTGTTGGGGACCTGGATCACTTGGCCAGGATTGTTGTCGCCCACAGCAGAAGCCTCCGCACTTTCGGTGCGATTACGCTAGGCGAAAAGGCTTAACGAGCGATGCACCAGTTGTGATCAGACCGTGAACTGCTCCGCCAGCACCCGCTCTTCGAGGCTGCGCCCAGCGTCGAACAGAATGGTCAGGCTGACCGAGCGATCTTCGGCTACATCTACTTGAATTACATCGCGAACTTCGACGTTGTCGGCGACCGCGCTGACCGGACGTTTGTCGGCTTCGAGGATGTCGAAGGTGACCTTGTCCTTGTGTGACAAAAGCGCGCCGCGCCAACGCCGGGGGCGAAACGCGCTGATCGGAGTCAGCGCCAGCACCTGGCCGCTGAGCGGGATGATCGGACCGTGGGCGGAGAGGTTGTAGGCGGTCGAGCCGGCCGGCGTTGAAACCAGCACGCCGTCGCAGATCAGTTCGGCCATGCGCACCTTGTCGGCGATCAGGATGCGCAGTTTGGCGCTCTGGTAGGTCTGGCGCAGCAACGACACTTCGTTGATCGCCATCGCCTGGCTGACGTTGCCGGCGGCGTCGCGGGTGGTCATCACCAACGGGTGGATAACCGCGTTCTCAGCGCTTGAGATGCGCTCCAGCAAGCCCTCTTCGTCGTAGTCGTTCATCAGAAAGCCGACCGAGCCGCGGTTCATACCGTAGACCGGCCGACGCGTGGCCAGGGTTCGGTGCAGGGTCTCGAGCATGAAGCCGTCGCCGCCGAGGGCCACGACGACGTCGGCGTCCTCTTCCGCTACTTCACCATAGCGACGGGTGAGCGCCTCCCGGGCGGCGCTGGCCTCGGGGCGATCGGCGGCGAGGAAGGCGAGGCGGGCGGCCATGCTTCAAGCAAAGGCCGCAGGGCCCGCGGTTTGTCAAACCGCTGAAACGGCCTGGCGGAACGCGCTGGCGGCGATATCTGGGGCGAACGGACCAAATGCGCTGGCGGCGCGCCGCGCGCCTTCGGCGCCCCCGCCGGGCAGGCCGCCGTTGCACTGGCGCACCATCTCCAGGATGGTCGGAAAGACGCTGCGGTCGATGCCGACCGCGGCCAGGGTCAGGGCCAGCAGTTCGGGCCGGTCAGGGCTCATCACCGCGGCGTGGATGTCCTCGATCCGGAACGCGCCCAGCTTGGCCAGCGCCGCCTCGAACAGGCCGAGCTGATGTTCCTTCAGCACACGGATCAGATAGCCGGGCTTCAGCTGGCCTGCGGCGGCGAGCTTGTCGATCAGCCGCAGTTCCGAGGCGTCCGGTCCGTTGCGCTTCGAGCGCGCAGGGCTCTCGGCCATGGTCGCGGCGATCGCGGCGTCGAGGGCGGCGGCGTCGACGTCGAACCGGGCGACCAGCTCGCGGCGCAACGCCTGGCCCACCCAGAGATAGAGCCCCTTGGCGAGCTCGCTGTTCATGCGCGGATGAACCGCCAGCGGACCGCCGAGCGCACTGACGGTGCGGGCGTAGTCGACCAGCTTCGCCATGCAGACCGGGCTGATCTCGGCGGTGACGTTGCTGGCGAGGGCAGTCAGCACCGCCGGCTCGGCCGTGCCCAGCGTGGCCTCGACCACGGCGGCTGAGATGTGCGGCCGCTGCGCCACCTCGACCCGGTGGGCGAGGGTGGCTTCGGTGATCAGCCGGATCAGCGCCTCGTCCTTGAGGAGCGGGCTGGCGGCGATCAGCGGGCGGGCGACTTCGATGTCGTCACTGGCGAGGGTTTCGATCAGGCGCATCGGCGCCCAGTCGGCGCGGGCCAGCCGCTCGGCGAGCCGCGCGCGAATGTCACGTTCGACCTCGCTGACGAGCGCCAGGAACACCGCCTCGACCTGCTCGGCCGCTGCCGGCGGCATCTCGCCAGCGCCGTGCTCGCAGACGTCGACCAGCCGCGCCAGCAGGCGCTCGCGATCGGCCGGATCGCGGCTGCGCGCCAGCTTCAGCAACGGTTCGGCCTCGGCCAGAAACTCCACGGCGATCCTTCAAAACTCGAGCGGCACACGCATCCGACGGCGCGCTCATGTCAAATTCTTACACCTACGCTGGTTAAGAACAGGCTTCCGTTCGGCGAAGGGGCTGCGCCAGCTTGACGCGCGAGGCGCGAAGGTCGAGTCTTTCGCAAAACCCAAGGAGAAGGCTGATGGCCGATGGATCGCTGGCGGGCACGGTCTCGCTGAAGAGCAACGTATCCGAGGAAGAGTGGAAGGCCCGCGTCGAGCTTGCGGCGCTCTATCGTCTGGCAGCGCTCTACGAGTGGGACGACATGATCTACACCCACATCTCGGCGCGTATCCCTGGGCCGGATCACCACTTCCTGATCAACCCCTACGGCATGTGGTTCCACGAGATCACCGCCTCGTCGCTGGTCAAGATCGATACCGAGGGCAACATCCTCCAGGACACGCCCTACTTCATCAATCCGGCGGGTTTCACCATCCACTCCGCGGTGCACATGAACCGCGATGACGCCCACTACGTAATGCACCTGCACACCGACCAGGGCGCCGCCGTCGCCGCGCAGAAGGAAGGCCTGCTGCCCCTGACCCAGCATTCGCTGATCGTGCTGCCGCGGCTGAGCTACCACGACTACGAAGGCATAGCGCTCAACCTCGACGAACGCGAGCGGCTGGTGAACGACCTTGGGCCGAACAACACCCTGATGCTGCTGCGCAATCACGGCACGCTCTCGCTCGGCAAGACGGCGGCCGACTGCTGGACCGGGATGTTCTACCTGGAACGCGCCTGTAAGATGCAGGTGATGGCGCTCAGCGCCGGCCGTGAGAACGTGCTGATGTCGCCGAAGCCAGCGCGGGCCGAGGTGAAGGGTCAAGTCTCCCGCGGCATCGGCGGCGGCCTTGCCTGGCCCGGCGCCCTGCGTCTGCTGGATCGCGAGAGCCCCGGGTACGACGCTTAGGGGAGGGCCGGCCTCGCCGACCTAACTCTTCGGCGCGGCGCTCGTCTGCACCTTCAGGAACGCGATCAGGTCGCGGCGGTCGGTCGGGTCCTGCATGCCGACGAACGTCATCTTGGTCCCGGGGAGTACCGCCCTCGGGTTGGCGATCCATTTGTCGATGTGATCGGCGTCCCAGGTCCATCCGGCGGCTTTCAAGTCGTCGGAGTAGGTAAAGCCGGCCTTCGAACCGGCCTTGCGTCCGAACACGCCCCAAAGATTGGGCCCGGTCATGTCCTCGCCACCCTGCGAGACGCTGTGGCACGAGCGGCAGATGGCGAACTTGGCCTCGCCGTTGGAAAGGTCCGCCGCCTGGTACGCAGCGGGCAGTTCGGCCAGCAGGGTTTTCTTCTGGGCATCGGTGAGCGCTGGCGCGGGGGCCGGCGCGGCGGTGGTTTCGCCGGACGGGGCGTTGGACGTGTTGCTCGGCCCGCCGCACGCGGCCAGACCGCCGGCCATCAACACCACGACACAACCGACTGTCCCGACTCTCATATCGCTCCTCGACTTCAACCCCGCGCAAACTAGCCGCGCGGCCCGGCTTGGCAATCTCAGTCGAGCGGCCGCGTGCGCGCCGCCTTGATCGCGCCGCGCTTCTTCTTGTCGTCGACCCGACGCTGGCGCGCGGCATAGGTCGGCTTGGTCGGGCGGCGTCGGATTGGGGCGTGCGAGGCCTGGACAATCAGCTCGATCAGCCGCTCCAGCGCATCGGCGCGGTTGCGTTCCTGGGTGCGGAACCGGTTGGCGGTGATCACGATCACCCCGGCCTCGGTCATTTTGCGCCCGGCCAGCCGCCGTAGCCGCTCCTTGATCGCAATCGACAACGCCGGCGAGGCCCCGGCGTCGAAGCGCAGCTGCACCGCGGTCGCCACCTTGTTGACGTTCTGGCCGCCTGGGCCGGAGCCGCGGATGAAGCTCTCTTCGAGCTCGGCCTCGTCGAGGCTGATGTGGTCGGTGACGGGAATCATCGGTGAGGGATTCGGGGCGCGTTGGCTTTCGGCGCCCCCTGTGCTCCAAAGCTTGCTGGTTTGGAAGGCGAGGGCGGCATGGCGATCAGTGAAAGCGACTATCTGGCGCTGGACGCGCTCGGCCTGGCCGAAGCGATCAAAAGCCGGCAGGCGAGCGCCGCGGAGGTGTTGGAAGCGGCGCTGGCCCGGGCCGACAAGGTCAATCCGAAGGTCAACGCGATCACTCACGATCTTTCGGCTCAGGCGCGGGAATACGTGAACGGCCACACGCCGTCCGGCCCGCTCGGCGGGGTGCCATTCCTGCTGAAGGACCTGGGCCCGAGGTTCGCCGGAACCGCCACCACCGACTCGTGCAAGCTCTATGTCGACGACATCGCCGAGACCGACAGCCCGCTGACCGCCCTCTACAAGGAGGCGGGCCTGGTCATTTTCGGTAAGACCAACACACCGGAACTGGGCCTGGAGCCGGTGACCGAGCCGGCGATGTTCGGCCCGACGCGCAATCCGTGGGACCTGACCCGCACGGCTGGCGGCTCGTCGGGCGGCGCGGCGGCGGCGGTGGCGGCCGGGATCGTGCCGGCAGCCCATGCCAGCGACGGCGGCGGCTCGATCCGGATCCCGGCGGCGTGCTGCGGCCTCTTCGGGCTGAAACCGTCACGCGGTCGGGTGTCGTACGCACCGAAGGATGAAGGCTGGGGCGGTTTCTCCTGCGGGCATGTCGTCTCCCACACGGTGCGCGACAGCGCCGCGTTCCTCGACGTCGCGGCCTGGCCGCAGCCGGGCGATCCCTATTGGGCCGAGCCGCCGACCGAGCCGTTCCTTGACGTGCTGGCCCGCGAGCTATTGCCGCTCCGGATCGCCTTCACCACCGCCGCCTTCTCGTCCGACGGCCTGGAGCCCGAGGTCGCCGAGGCGGTGCGCGCGGCGGCCAAGCTTTGCGAGTCGATCGGCCATGCGGTCGAGGAGGCCACACCGCAGATCGACCGCGGCGCGCTGGCCTCAGCCGGGGTGGTGATCTCGGCCAGCGTCGCGGCCGACCTTGATACCGTGGCGGAGAAGCGCGGGCGGGCGATCAGCGAGGACGAGGTCGAGCCGATCACCTGGAACAGCTACCAGCGCGGCCGCACCATCAGCGGTTCGGCCTATCTGCAGGCGCTGCGAACGGCGCACGGCCTCGGCCGCACGGTCGCCGACTTCTTCGGTGGCTACGACATCCTGCTTTGCGCGACGCTGGGCTCGCCCGCGGTGCCGGTGGGCTATCTGCATGGCGAGCCGCTGGATCTGGCTGGCTACACCAAGCGCCTGTTCGCCTTCATGCCAAACACCCAGCCTTTCAACGTCACCGGCCAGCCGGCGGCGAGCCTGCCGCTGGCGATGAGCTCAGGCGGCCTGCCGATCGGCGTCCAGATCGTCGGCCGCCAAGGAGAGGATTCGCTGGTGCTGCGGCTCGCGGCTCAGCTGGAAAAAGCCGCACCCTGGAAGGATCGGCGGGCGACGATTTAGTTCTTCGCGCCGCAGGCGCCATCGTAACCACGGAGACACGGAGCGACACGGAGGTTCACGGAGGGGCTCGAACGCTCCCTGACTCCGTGATCCTCCGTGTCTCCGTGGTGAGACGAGAGGTTGCCGCTACGCGGCGCTTGGGGCTGGTTGCGCCGCTTCCGCCACCGCGGCCACCTCGCCGGTTCCCAGCTGCTTCTCCCAACGGCTGACCACGACGGCGGCGACGGAGTTGCCGACGACGTTGGTGGCGCTTCGGCCCATGTCGAGCAGGTGGTCGACGCCGAGCACTAGTAGCAATCCGGCCTCGGGCAGATGGAAGATCGGAAGCGTGGCGGCGATCACCACCAGCGAAGCGCGCGGCACGCCGGCCATCCCCTTCGAGGTGACCATGAGCAGCAGCAGCATGGTGATCTGCTGCGCCAGGGTGAGATGGATGTTGTAGGCCTGGGCGATGAACAGCGTCGCGAAGGTGCAGTACATCATCGAGCCGTCGAGGTTGAACGAGTAGCCGAGAGGCAGAACGAAACTGACGATCCGGCGCGGTACGCCGAACTTGGTGACATTCTCCAGGATCAGCGGAAAGGCGGCCTCCGAGGCGGCGGTCGAGAACGCCACCAGCATCGGCGGCTGCATCGCCCGCACCAGCGCGCCGATCCGCCTGCCCACCGCCAGGGTCGCGACCCCGACCAGCAGGCCCCAGAGCAGGATCAGCGAGAGGTAGAACTCGCCGACGAACTTGGCGTAGCTGATCAGCACGGTAATGCCCTGGGTCGCAACCGTCGCCGCTAGCGCCGCGAAGATCGCCAGCGGGGCCACGGTCATCACGTAGCCGGTCACCTTCAGCATGATCGCCGACAACTGCTCGGCCGCTTGCAATATGATCGGCGCCTTGTCCTCCAGCGCCGAGATGGCCGAGCCGACGAACACCGAGAACACCACGATCTGCAGGATCTCGTTCCTGGACATGGCGTCGGCGATCGAGGTCGGAATGACGTGGGTGAGGAAGTCCTTCAGGGTGAAGGTCGCCGCGTCCACGCCGCCCGCCGCCGCGCCCTCGTGCGGCAGCGCCATGCCGGTGCCAGGGTGCAGCAACTGCACCATGATCAGGCCCAGGGTCAGCGAGACCAGCGAGGCGGAGACGAACCAGCCCAGGGTCTTGATCCCGACCCGGCCGATCGCCGCGGTGTCCTCCATGTGAGCGATGCCGACCACCAGGGTCGAGAACACCAGCGGCGCGATGATCATTTTGATCAGCCGCAGAAAGAGATCGGTGACGATCGAGAGGTTGCCGGCTGCGTCTTTGGCGTCGGCGGGGCTCAGCCACTGGTTCAGGCCGAACCCGACCAGCACCCCCAGCACCATGGCGATCGATACGAATATCCCAAGCCGCCGCCGCATGATCCGCCCTCGGTTCCGGCCGCCCACGGCGACGCTTGCGCGGCAGGGGGCGGAACTGACGCCGCGGAGTCAAGCGGTTGACGCGAAGATGCGGCCGGCCTCGCGCACACGTTTATTTCTTTGCGGCAACGCTTGAACGGCCAAGTGGTTAACGGGGATTTACCACCGGTACGGGCCTCCCTGTCCCAGAGCACGAAGCGCGGGAGCGACACATGAAGACATCTCAACGGTGGTTGGCCGTGCACGGCGCCGCCGCGTTGGTCGTCGGGTTTGGCCTCGGGCCGGCCAACGCAGCGACTACTTTCAACGTCACCAATCTGGTGTCCGACGGTTTCGTGCCGGCGGCAGTGACCGACTCCAGTCTGATCAATCCGTGGGGTATTTCGAGCGGCCCCACGAGCCCGTTCTGGGTCGCCGACAACGCCTCGGGGGTCTCGACGCTCTATTCAACCTCGGGCGCCAAGGTCCCGCTGACAGTGACGATCCCGCCGCCGGGCGGCGCCGTTGGGACGGGGTCACCGACGGGCACGGTCTTCAACGGCGCCGCGAGCGACTTCCACCTGACGGCGGCCGCCAATAGCGGCGCCGCCTTCCTGTTCGACAGCGAGGACGGCACGATTTCCGGCTGGTCGCCCAAGGTCAGCATGACCAGCGCCATCCTCGAGGTCGATAACTCGGCGGGCGGCGCGGGGGCGGTCTACAAGGGCCTGGCCATCGGCAGCGTCGCCGGGCAGCAATTCCTCTACGCCTCGAATTTCCGCAGCGGCGAGGTGGAGAGGTACGACAGCAGCTTCTCGCTGGTGAACAGCTTCACCGACCCCAACGTCGCCAGCGGCTACTCGCCGTTCAATGTGCAGGTCCTCGGCGGCAATCTGTTCGTGACCTACGCGCTGCAGGACGCCGCCAAGCACGACGACGTGGCGGGCACCGGCAACGGCTACGTCGATGAGTTCAGCCTCTCGGGCGCCTTTGAGAAACGCCTGGTCTCGTTGGGCGGTCAGGTCGACTCGCCGTGGGGCCTCGACATCGCACCATCGAGTTTCGGCAGCCTGGCGGGCGATCTGCTGGTCGGCAACTTCGGCGACGGCACGATCAGCGCCTTCGACGCGACCACCGGCGCATTTCAGGGCCAGCTCCTCGGGGCGGACGGCAAGCCGTTCGAAGAGGGTGATCTTTGGGCGCTGAGCACTGGCAACGGCGGCGCCGGCGGCGATCCCAGCAAGGTCTATTTCACCGCCGGCCTTTCCGATGAGGCGCACGGCCTGTTTGGCTCGATCTCCGCCGTGCCGGAACCAATGATCTGGACCAACCTGCTGATCGGTGTCGGGTTGATGGGGGCGGCGTTGCGTCGCCGAAGGCTCGCGCTTCCGGCGTAGGCCTTAAGGCGCGGCGGCGACCATTGCCGCCGCGGCCTCACCCATTGCCTCCACCGCCCGGCGGGCGATCGGCGAGATGTGCGTCAGGCTGGCAAAGGCGTGGGGCAGGGCGGCGTATTCGAGCAAGGTGACCGGCTTGCCGGCCGCCCTGAGCCGCGCGGTGAAACGCACGCCGTCCGGGCGGGTCGGGTCGAGCGGGCCGCCAACGGCCAGCAGGGTCGGCGGCAGGTGGGTCAGTTCCATCTCGGTCAGCGAGGGGATCGCCAGATCGCCCGCGGCCAGCTGCTGGCGGATGTAGCGCACGACGACGCGGCCCACGATCCGGCTGTCGGCGAAGACGCTGGAGGCCCAGGTCGCGTCGTCCAGCTGTAGCGGCGGATAGAACAACACCTGGCCGGCGATGCTGTCGGCACGTTCAGCGTTCAGCTTGGCCGCCACCGCGACGGCGATGTAGCCGCCGGCGGAGTCGCCACCGACAAGCAGCCGCGCGGGATCGATCTGCAACTCGTCCGCCTGCTGCGCGACACATCGAACCGCCGCCTCGCCGTCGTCGAGCTGGCCGGGAAACGGCGACTCCGGCGCCAGCCTATAACCGACCGAAATCACCGGCATGCCCGAGGCGCGCGCGAGCCGGCGGCAAAGCGCATCGTGGGTCGCCAGGCTGCAAACGACGAACCCGCCGCCGTGGAAATAGACCAGCGCCGGGCCGCGAGGTTCGGCCGCCGCGGGCCGGTACAGCCGGGCTGGCAGCGATCCGCCAGCGATGGGGATGTCGAGTTCCCGCGTTTCCATCGCCGGGGCGTCGTGGTCGAGCGCGATCAGGGCGGTGGAGAGCGCATCTCGCACGCCGCGCAGACCCTGCACCTGCAGCGCCTTGGCCGTGGTGCGCAGCCGCTCGGCCGCGTCCTTCGCTCGTTCCGCCGTCGTCACTGTCGCTGGCTTCCCGGATCTGGCGCCGGTTGCAGGAATCGAACCCGCGACCTTCTGATTACAAATCAGCTGCTCTACCGACTGAGCTAAACCGGCGTGGTTTGTTTCTATTGGATTTTCTGGCCAGCGCCAGGGAACAGATACGGAACCGTACGACTTCGCCGAAGTCGCACGTGCGACTTCACCCCTGGTTTGTCCCGCGCGGGCGCGGCCTCGGCAGGTTCTCGAGGCGCGCGAAGCGTTCGTTCCAGAGTTCGCCGGTGTGGCGGATCTCTTGCAGGGTCTGGTCCTTGAAGCTGCGCACCTCGACCGCGAGGATGCGCACCTCGCCGGCGGCGCAGGCGTGGCGGAAGACGCGGGTTGCGACTTGTCGGGAGGCGCGGCCATTGCCAAGGTCTGGCGCGTGACTTCCAGCAGCGCTCCACCCGCCATCACGCCGCTTGGCCGCAGCATGCGCCGGGCGGGTAACCTGCTGATCACGATCTCGGCGATCACGCCGGCGGCGTCGGTGTTCATCATCGGTCAGGACGTGATCCACCAGGCCGGAACCGGCGCGATTCTGTGCTTCGTCGCCGCCGCGGTGCTCGGGGTCGCGACCGCCTTCGTCTACGCCGAGCTCTCGTCCGCCTTTCCGCTCACTGGCGGTGAGTACTCGATGATCGGCCGCACGATGGGTCCCTCGTGGGGGTTCATGGCGCTTGGGCTCAACATCTTCGGTGGCGCGCTCGGGCAGGCGGTGACGGCGCTGGGGCTGGCGGACTACCTCGGCGTGGTCATCCCCGGCTTGCCGGCGTTGCCGGTGGCGCTCGCGGTGACTGCGGCGACGACGGCCGTGACGCTGCTTAACATCCGCCTCAACGCCAAAATCACCGGCGCTTTCCTGGCGGTGGAGTTGGCGGCGCTGGTCGCGATGACCGTGCTGGGGCTCGGACACCCGCACCGCTCGTTCGTCGAGACGCTGGTCCACCCGTTGATGCTGTCGGGTCAGGGGCTGGTTCACACGCCCTGGGCAGTGATCGGCCTCGCCACCGCCGGCGCGGTCTACGCCTACAACGGCTATGGCGGGGCGGTCTATTTCGGCGAGGAGATGTTCGAGGCGCGCACCAAGGTGGCCTGGGTGGTGTTCGTCTCGCTGATCGTGGCGGTGGTCGCTGAGTTCACCCCGATCGCCGCGGCGATGACCGGCGCGCCGGACCTGGCCGGGATGCTTGCGACCGACAAACCGTTGCCGGCGTTCCTGCTCGCTGTCGGCGGCGAGACCATCGACAAGGCGATCAGCCTCGGCGTCGCGGTGGCGATCGTGAACGCGATGATCGCCATCGGCCTGATCAACGCGCGCCAGCTCTACTGCAGCGGCCGCGACGGCGCTTGGCCAGGTCCGGTCAATCGCTGGATGGCGGCGGTGCATCCGCGCTGGCGCTCGCCCTGGATCTCGACCCTGATCATGGGCGCGGCGACGGCGGCGTGCTGCGGGCTGCCGCTGGAGCTGCTGATCATGCTCACCGGCACGGGCCTGGTGATGATCTACGCCGGCGTCGCCGTCGCCGCGCTGATGGGGCGGATCAACCGCACCACCGACGTCGGCCACTACCGCATGCCGCTCTTCCCGCTCTGGCCGGTGCTGTCGCTGGTGATGGTGGCGGGCGTCGCCTTCGCCGACCTGATGGACCCCGATGTCGGCCGCCCCAGCCTGATCGCCAATGTGGTCGTGATGATCCTCTCGGCCGCCTACTACCTGCTCTACCTGCGCCGCCGCGGCGGCTGGACCCTGCGCGGCGCCGAGGGCGAACCACTGGAGGGGGAGGGGGTTGGCAACTAAGGGCCGGCGCTCTATCTGGCGGTCATGATCGGCCGCCGGACATCGAGCACGGAACGAATGCCCCTCGGGTGAGGGGTTCCGCGTATTCGCTGGGCTAGCCACAGCGCCAACAGGCCGCCAGCCGCACCGCCCCTCATCCGCCACCTTCTCCGCAAGCGGAGAACGACGTCCGGCGACTAATCGTCTAGGGGACCGACATGGCCCGCATCCTCATCACCTCGGCTCTGCCGTACATCAACGGCGTCAAACACCTCGGCAACCTGGCTGGCTCCATGCTGCCGGCGGACGTCTACGCGCGCTTCCAGCGCTCGCGCGGTCACGAGACGCTCTACATCTGCGCCACCGACGAGCATGGCACGCCAGCCGAACTCGCCGCCGCCGCCGCGCAACAGGACGTGCTGACCTATTGCGAGGAAAACCACCGGCTGCAGCACGACATCGGCCGCGCCTACGGCCTATCGTGGGACTGGTTCGGGCGCTCCTCGTCGCCGCAGAACGCCAGGCTGACCCAGCACTTCGCCAACATCCTCGAGGATCGGGGGTTCATCGAAGAGCGGACCGACAAGCTGGTCTATTCCATCGACGACGCCCGCTTCCTGCCCGACCGCTACATCGAGGGTACGTGTCCGCACTGCGGCTTCGAGCGGGCGCGCGGCGACCAGTGCGACAACTGCGGGCGGCTGCTCGACCCGATCGACCTGATCAAGCCCTACTCGGTGGTTTCGGGGTCGACGAACCTGGAGGTACGCGAGACGCGGCACCTCTATCTGCAGCAGACCAAGCTCGCCGCGCCGATCCGCGACTGGCTAGGCACGCGCACCGACTTCCCCAGTTTCGCCCGCTCGATCGCGCTGAAGCATCTCGACGAGGGCCTGATCGACCGGGGCATCACCCGCGATCTCGCCTGGGGCATCCCGGTCAGCCGGGGCGGCCAGCCGCGCACGGGCTTCGAGACCAAGGTGTTCTACGTCTGGTTCGATGCGCCGATCGAATACATCGGCGCGACCGAGGAATGGGCCGACGCGACCGGCGGCGACTGGCGGCGGTGGTGGCGCGAGGACGCTGGCGCCGACGACGTCCGCTACGTCGAGTTCATGGGCAAGGACAACGTGGCCTTCCACACAGTGAGCTTCCCGGCGACCATTCTTGGGTCGGGCGAGCCATGGAAGAGCGTCGACGTGCTGAAGGCGTTCAACTGGCTGAACTGGTATGGCGAGCAGTTCTCCACGTCGCGCAAACGCGGCGTCTTCATGGACGCGGCGCTGGAGCTGGCCCCGGCCGACTGCTGGCGCTGGTACCTGACCGCCAACTCGCCGGAGCACTCCGACAGCGCCTTCACTTGGGAGCTGTTCCAGTCGGCGGTGAACCGGGACCTCGCCGACGTGCTCGGCAACTTCGTCAACCGCGTCGCCAAGTTCTGCGAAGCGCGGTTCGAGGGTGTCGTGCCGAATGGCGGCGAGGCCGGGCCGCTGGAGCAGAAGCTCCACGCCGATGTCGGCGCGCGGCTGGAGGATCTGACCGCGCAGTTCGAGGCGATCGAGATCCGCAAAACCGCGCAGGCGCTGAGGGCGCTCTGGGTCGTCGGCAATGAGTACCTGCAGGAGGCCGCGCCCTGGACCGCGATCAAGACCGACCCGGCGCGGGCGGCGGCGATCGTGCGCACGGCGCTGAACCTGGCGGCGCTCTTCGCCCGCGTCTCGGCCCCGATCATCCCGTTCGCGGCCGAGGCTATCGCCCTCTCGCTCGGTGACTCCTATCCGCCCACCTGGCCGGGAACCGACATCGCCGCCGAACTCTCGCGCCTGCCGCCCGGCCGCAAGATCGAGGTCCCGCCAGTGCTGTTCAAGAAGATCGAGGACGAGCAGGTGGCCGAATGGACCGCGCGGTTCGCGGGGGTGGATTCCTAAACCTCGGACCCGCTTATCGCGTCGTAAGACGGCGCCCAGGCAGGAGGTGGAGGGAAGTGCGAAACTCTGCCAGCAGCGCGCGCCGCAGGCGCTTCAAGTTGGAACGCGGAGGTCGCGGAGGAGACGCGGAGGACGCAGAGGTAAGGTGCGGCGACGGAGACTGGAACTCGGTTAGCTGGATCGCTCCGCGATCTCTGCGCCTACTCCTCGTCCTCTGCGTTCAAACTTTCTTCCTGCCTGGGTCCCGTCTTACGATGAGATAAGCGGGTCGATCAGGCTCCGAGCTTGATCCAGCCCAGCTGTTCGACGCCGTCCCACATCATGCGGCCGGCGACGAAGAGGACGATGGCGACGCCGACGTAGCCGATCCAGGGGAAGCGGTGGAGGACGCGGCTGACGCCCATCGCCGCGAAGCCGGTCATGATCACCGAGATGCCGAGGCCGGCGAAGAGCACCCACGGCGGCTGGTCACGCACCGCGCCAGCGACGGCGAGCACATTGTCGGCCGAGGTCGAGACGTCGGCGATGAAGATCTGGATCAGCGCGCCGACCAACGTCTTGCCCTTGCCGGACTTGGCGTCAGGGTCTGGATGACCCTCGCGGGCGGCTTGGCGGAGGTCCTTCCACATCTGCCAGCAGATCAGCAGCAGCACCGCTCCGCCGGCGAACACCAGGCCGCCGCCGCCGGCCTTGAGCAGCTTTATCGCGAAGAACGCCATCCCGCAGAGCAGCACCACCGCGCCGCCGAGCCCGAGCGCGATCGCCTGCCGCCGCTGGGGCTGTGGCAGGCCTGATGCGGCCATGCCGACGGCGATGGCGTTGTCGCTGGCCAGGGTCACGTCGATCAGGATGACCTGGATGAAGGCGCCGAATAGGCCTGCCCAATGCATGCTTCAGTCGCTGCTGCTGCGGAGGCCAAACATGAGCTTTGTGTTTGGCTTGAAACACTGGGCCCGCGCAAGAGGGGGCGACATCACTTGGCTATGACTTCGGCTTCGTCGCCTCGTACAGCGAGACGGCCGCGGCGGCCGAGACGTTGAGACTCTCGAACCCTCCGGGCATCGCGATCCGGGCCAGCGCGTCGCAGTGCTCGCCGACTAGTCGGCGCAATCCCTCGCCCTCGGACCCCAGCACCAGCACGGTCGGCCGCGTGTCAAGCACCGCGGCCAGCGTCTCGGCTGCGTCTCCGGCCAGCCCAACCGCGCGCCAGCCGAGGTCGGCCAGTTCGTCGAGGGCGCGGGCCAGGTTGACCACCCGGGCGTGGGGCACCGCGTCCAGTGCCCCGGCGGCGGCCTTGACCAGGGCGCCGGTGAACGCCGGCGTATGGCGATCCTGCACGATCACGCCGCGGGCGCCGAACGCCGCGGCCGAACGGAAGATTGCTCCGACGTTCTGTGGATCGGTGACCTGGTCCAGCATCACCAGCACGCCCTCGGCGGGGCTCGCCAGCTCGGAGAGGGCGAGGGGTTCGAGCGGCCCCGCCTTCAGCGCCACGCCCTGGTGCGTCGCGCCGGCCGGCAACAGCCGCGCGATCGTGGCGGCGTCGGCGATCTCGGCGGCGGCGAGGGCCGGTAGCCGCGCGGCCAGTTCCTTGGCCCGCTCCGGACTCGCCACCAGCCGCCGCACTTCGCCCCGCGCCGGGTTGGCCAACGCCGCCAGCACTGGATGCCAGCCCCAGATCCAGTCGGACCCCGCGGCCGCCGGGGCGCGCCGGGGCCCATGGCGCTCACGACCCTCCGTCGGCGACCAAGTCTTGCCCGGGGCGTCGCCCTGGCTGTTGCCGTGGCCTTTGCCCTCGTTGCGCCGCGGATGTCGGGCCACTATAAGACGCCCTCCGATTTTTGGAGGCCCACGAGCGGCCCTCCGTTCCGGCCGGTCTTAGGCTCCTCGCCGCGGATCGCAAACCGGGCGCGGCGGCGGCGGATGGAACCTCAGAGGATCGGCTCAGGCGGCCGGCTTGGGGGAATGTCCCGAGTGGCAAAGGGGGCGGACTGTAAATCCGCTGCGTTATCGCTTCGTAGGTTCGAGTCCTACTTCCCCCACCATCCGGCCGCCACGCCACGGACTAGGTCGGCTCCCGCAGGGGCTGGCGGGTATAGCACAATGGTAGTGCAGCAGCCTTCCAAGCTGAGGATGTCGGTTCGATCCCGTCTACCCGCTCCAGCGCAGCGTTACTCAACCGTTGGAAACCTTATTGACGGGGTGGGTCTGCCGGAACTCCGCTTGCTTTCAGCTGAGGCAATGCTCAGAGTGCTTTCTTCAACTGTTGAGGGTGGTCGTGAGTACCGGCATCAGACGGCCTTTGTTCGTCGCCTCGGCGGTGATTATGCCGATCTTGCTGGCGGGCTGTGTCGGCGATGGCGGGCCAGCCATGCCGACCCCAGCGCCGACGCCGACCCCAGCGCCGACGCCGACCCCGACCCCGACCCCAGCGCCGACGCCGACGCCGACCCCAGTGCCGACGCCGACCCCGACTCCAGTGCCGACGCCAACGCCGATCGGTACTCCAACGCCACCACCGCCACCGCCTCCGCCGCCACCGCCGCCTCCGCCCTACGTTTTCGGCCCTCCGGAAGCGGCGACGTTAGGCTCGAACACGACGGTGCAGACGGCCATGCCCGGCGGGCCGACCCTGAGCGGGAACAACGGTATTCTGCCGCCGAACGGCACGCCATTCGCGCTGCTGCAGAGCGCCTACGCCTTCGGGGTCACGTCCAGCGGCGCCGACACGACGACCGACGCGCAAGGGGCGACGCTGACCTTCCCAACCGCCCCCGTCAACGGCGTTGCACAGCCGTGGACCGTCAGTGTGCCGGGGCTCGGTCTCAACAACACGCCAATCATCGTCACGAACTTCGGGGCCTTAACCCTCGGAGGCGGCGCCGCCGCCTTCTTCAATCTCAACTACGCCTACTTCGGCGCCTGGGAGCTCGTCAGTACTCGAAACAATTCGATCCCGGCCGAGATCGACGCCGTCGTCGGCGGCTACCAGACGCCCGTCTCTGGGATGCCTACATCGGGCCAGGCCACTTACACCGGGACCATGACAGGCATTGTCGCCTCGCCCGTGCTGATTACGGGGAGTTACAACTCTGCCGCCGTCGCCGGGACCGCGTCCCTGAACGTCAACTTCGCCACCGGAGCGCTCACCGGGGCGCTGACCGACACCAATTTCCCCTTCCAACCCGGCGCTGTCGCCGAGGCGGGCTCGAGCGCCCCTGGCTGGAACGATGTCGCGCTCAGCGGGACGATCTCGGGCGCGTCGTTCTCGGGCACGGCCACGGCTGAGGCGCCAGGCTCGCTAGCGCCAAACAACTTCACCACGTTCGGCGGCCTCCTTCCGACTGGGTCGACCGGCCCACTGACCGGCCAGTTCTTCGGCCCCAACGGCGAGAACGCCGGCGCAGTCTGGAGCGTCTCCAGCCCTACCGACGGCGTCGCCGTGGGCGCGCTCGGCGTGACGTCCGCGGGCGAGAGCGTAACGCAACTTGGCACGCTGACGTTGCCTCCGCCGCCTCCGCCACCACCGCCGCCTCCGCCCTACGTTTTCGGCCCTCCGGAAGCGGCGACGCTAGGCTCGAACACGACGGTGCAGACGGCCATGCCCGGCGGGCCGACCCTGAGCGGGAACAACGGTATTCTGCCGCCGAACGGCGCGCCATTCGCGCTGCTGCAGAGCGCCTACGCCTTCGGGGTCACGTCCAGCGGCGCCGACACGACGACCGACGCGCAAGGGGCGACGCTGACCTTCGTCAACAACCCCGGGCCAGGCTTGCCGCCGACCTATGCGCTCAGTGTCCCTGGGCTCGGCCTCAACAACGTTCCGGTCACCGCGACGACTCTATCCGGAGGGGCCGCATCCCTCTTCAACCTCGACTACGCCTATTTCGGCACGTGGGATCTCGACAGCACGGCAGACGCATTTCTTCCGAATGAGATAAGTGCGGTGATCGGCGGCTACCAGACGCCGCTCTCTGGGATGCCGACCTCGGGCCAGGCCACATACGCCGGGACCATGGTCGGCTTCGTCGCCGCCCCCGAGGCGACTGCCGGCAGCTACAGCGCCCACCCGATCGGCGGGACTGCGGCCATGAGCGTGGATTTCGCGTCGGGCGCGCTGACTGGGGCGGTGACCGTCGCGAATGTCTATTTGGGCAGCCCCACCGGGATCGGCGTGCACGCCTGGAACGACATGCAGCTGAACGGCACGATCTCGGGCGCGGCGTTCACGGGTACGGCGACCGCCCTCGCGCCTGGAACATTGGCATCCAACAACATCGGCAACCCCGCCTACCTCCTTCCGACAGGCTCGACCGGCCCGCTTACCGGCAAATTCTTTGGTCCCAATGCCGAGAACGCCGCAGCCGTCTGGAGCGTCTCCAGCGCCTCTAGTGGTGTCGCCGTGGGCGCGATCGGGGTCGCCAGGTCCTCCGGCACGCCATCGGACCGCCGGCTCAAGCGCGACGTCACCTTCAGCCACGTGACGCCTGCCGGCCTGCGGATCCACCGCTATCGCTACTGGAACGATCCCCACTGGTTCGAGGGCGTGATCGCGCAGGAACTGCTCGAAACGCCGCACTTCGCTGACGCCGTGTTCCGATGCGACACCGGGTTTTTGGTCGTCGACTATGATCGGCTTGGTCTTCGGATCCCCGAAGCGGAGCGAATGCACGCGGTCGGATGGGCGGCGATCGCCAGTTACGTCGCCGCCGGCGCTGGAGCTCAAGCGCACCGGTCGGCCGCCGGCGTCGGACGCGCCGCGTAGCGGCTGCGGCGGCCGCGGCGCTCGCCGGGTCCGCGCTAGCCGCCAGATTGCTGCCGGCGCTGTTGATGGTCTCGCTAGTCGTAGCGGTCGCCACCGAACTCATGCCGGGACACCCGTTTTACCTGCGTGAAGTCGTGCTCGCCGTGACGTACCTAAGTGACGGGGGCGCAGCCTTTCAGTGGGTCCAGCCCGGCCTTCTCGGCCAGACCTGGTCCCTGGCGTGCGAAGAGCAGTTCTACCTTCTATGGCCGCCGATCCTGCTTCTCATGCTGCGCTACCGGCCGGCTTTATCGCCATGGATCGAACTTGGACTAGCCATCGTTTCGACGGCTTGGTGCGCGTTCCTTTGCCTCAATGGCTCTGACTTCCATCGAACTACTGTGCTTTCGATACTCGCGCGATGGAACTTCTGGTCGGATGCGCCGCCGCATTCGTGCCCCTGGAAGGCTCCTTCGCCAGAACCCTCGCCAATTGGTGGGCCGCGCCGGTTACTGCGCGAGCGCCGCTCCTGGCTACTCACGCCACAAGTCGCGCCTACCCCCTTGGAGGATTTCTCTGCCTAGGGCGCATCGTTGCAATGACGCAAAATTAAGCTGCGGACCTTGGCGGCGCTCTCTACCTTCGCCGGCATGAAACGACGCGCGACGCGACAGCGCTGGCTTCTCGGGGGGCTGGCGACAGCGATCTTCGCCGGTCTGGCGTCAGCCGCCGCCGCCGCGCCCGCGGTGCAGATCAACGACGCTGTCGCGCGGGTCGTCGTCTCGCCAGAGCCGCGCGGTGACATCAAGGTCCAGGTGCTGCACGGCAATCCGCGGCTGCCGCTCCGGGTCTGGAGCTTTCTCGGCCGCACCTACGTCGACGGCGGCCTCAGCCACCGCCTGCGCGGCTGCGGCAAGGCGCAGGGTCAGCCAATCGCGACCGTCGCGGGCGTCGGCGCGGTGCCGTTCGCCGCTATGCCGCAGATCCTGATCCACACCCCGCTCGACGCCAACGTCTCGGCCGGTGGCGCGATCTGGGGGCAGATGGGCAATGCCCGGTCGGTCGAACTGGGCGCGGCCGGCTGCGGGACCTGGGCGCTGGGCGACGTGCGCGGGGCGATGAAGATCAACCTGGCGGGGGCGGGCGAGGTACGCACCGGTTCGGCGAACGCCGTCGAGCTGAACGCGGCCGGAGCCGGATCGATCGCCACCGGGCCGATCGCTGGGCCGGTGACCGCGATGAACCTGGGCGCTGGCGACATCGACATCGCGTCGATCAACGGCGCCTTCAACGCCCGCATCGCCGGGACCGGCCGCATCCGGGTGAACGCCGGGCGGGCGACCACGATGCAGGCCTCGATCGCCGGCTCGGGCGGCATCGTGTTGAACGGCGTCGCCGGCTCGCTCAACGCGACGGTGATGGGCTCGGGCGACATCCGCGTCGGCCGCGTCATCGGGCAGGTCAGCAAAACCGTCATGGGTTCCGGCGCCGTTCGGGTGGGGCCGTAAGCCGACGCTGGACCCGGACTGGCGCGCTGGTGCGGACGAAGCGGTAGATCCCGAGCCACTGGGCGTAGCTGAGGTTTGCGCGCAGAGCGCCCGGTTCGATGCCGAGGTCGGTAGATAGCCGGCGCCATTGCAGATTGCTGACCAGACCGCGGAACGTATGCCAGGCGTCCGGCCGCGGCCGTGCAAGCGCCTGGCGGACGAACGCCCGCCAAGCCTCGCGCTCGGGCTCGCCGAGGTCGGGCGCTGGCCGCCGCACGATCCGCAGCACTGCGACGTCGACGCTTGGCCGGGGCGTGAAGTCGTGACGGGCGAAGGGGCGGGCGACGCTGAGGTCGAACCACGGCAACGCCTCCAGCGCTACGGCCGACAGCCGCCGCACGCCGGCGCAGCGCTCCGCCGCCTCGCGTTGCAGGACAAGGGTGGCGGCGTCGGGTGGCGAAACGCCTTCGAGCAGTCGCCGCAAAAGATCGGCGGTGAGGTTGAACGGCGGGTTGGCGACCACCTTGAACGGTGGCCTGAAACGAACCTCGCGCAGGTCCGCCTCCACGACTGTGACCGGCCTGCCGGCGAACCGCGCTCGCAGCTTGTGCGCCAGGTTAGGATCGCGCTCGACCGCGACGACACGGGCGCCGGCGCGCAGCAGTGCTTCGGTCACCGCGCCGGACCCGGCGCCGAGATCGTAGACGCGATCACCTGGGGCCGTTCCGGCGAGACCGACCAGGGTCCGGGCCGACGCTTCGTTGGCGAAGAGATTCTGCGCGAGCTGGGCTCGCGTTCTGTTGCGCCGCCCGCTCACGGACGGTCCGCATGCAGTTGGTCATGACGCTCCCTTGTTGAAGTTGTTGGGGTCGAGGTTGTTGGGGAGGATGGATGCGCGGCGTCCGCCTCGACCGGCGGGGCGAGGTGCTTGCGGCAGAGGGCGCGATAAGCCGCGACCGACGCCGACGTCAGAGCCTGCCGCGGCACGGCTCTCGCCGCGCGGCAGACGCATTGGATTGTCATGTGGACTCGGGGGTTCGTTGGCCGCCCGCGAGCGGGCGTCGGATTGCTGGGGCTAGCTTGCGCTCAGGACGGCGCTAGCGGATCCGCGTACTGTTCCAGCAATCACACACGAACGATTTCCTCGAATTGGCCTCGTCGCTGAGGCGACGGTTATTTATCAACGCTGATTGCGGCTGTCACGCGGTGGGTCACAGGGCTGAGTGATGCAGAGGGGGAAGGCGTTTGTCCGAGCGTTGGTCGCGCTATCAGTTGCGGTGGCGAGCTGTGTTTCGACGATTGCTCAGGCCCAGCCCGGCGGTCCGCGACTGGCCGAGGCGCGGAGCCTGTTGCGCCATCCCTGCAGCAAATACATCGGCGCTGGCGCCACCATTCCGGGCTACGCCGCCATCCCACGCTTCGTGCCTGTCGTCGTTCCGGGGCACTACGTGCTGACCCAGCAGCGCCACGGCGCGCGCGTCGCCTTCCTGTTCACGATGACGGACGACAACCTGGACAGCTGCGTCATCACCGACGTCGTGGCCATGCCGCCGCCGGCGAAGGCGGAAGCGTTGCTGGTCTGCGGAATGAGCGAAGAGGCGCCGATCTCGAAGATCGGCGTCGCGCTGCGCCAGAACGGAGCGAAGATCCCGACCGCCTACTGGGAAGTGACGGGCGACAAGCTGGTCCTCGAGCCCGGCGCGACGCCGACGTGCCAGTTTCCGGAGTACGGCGAATAGGCGTCAGGCGAGCTCGCCGGCGCACGCGGCCAAGACGGGGCCCAGAAACTCGGCCATGGCCGACTGGCCAGCGGGCTCGCCGATCTGATCCTGCCGAACTTCCAGCTCCAGGTATTCGAGACCGCGGGCGATGGCGTGGTGGGGGATGGTGTAGTCGACGCCGTCCATCGCATAGGGCTCGTTATCGCCGACGAGGTCTGCGCCCAGCCGCTCGCGCAGCCGACGCAGCATCAGATCGCTGAACGGCGAGGCGCCTAGGTGCAGCACGCCGAAGCGCCACGGCCGCGCGAAGCCGGCCATCACCGGCGTGAACGAGTGCAACGCGACGACCAGTGGGCGCTGGTCGCGCAAAGTTCGGATATCGAGTTCGGCGGCGATGGCGGCGTGATAGGGCGCAAACACCTCGTCCACCCGAAGAGCGCGCGCCGTCGCCGAAAGACCCTGGTTGCCGGGGACGGTGATGCCGTCGCTGACCTCGCACACCGAGTCCGCCCGCGCCGGGTCGCGGTTGCAGTCGATCACCAGGCGCGAATAGCGCTGAGCGACGAAGGTGGCGGCGAGCGCGGCCGATAGCCGCCCGCCCAGAGCCGCGACGCCGATGTCGAGGGCGATGTGCTGGCCGCGCACTTCGGGCGATAGACCCAGGTCGCCGAGGTCCGCGGGGATCTCGTGGCCGGCGTGATCGCCCAGCAACAGCAGCCGGCTCGCGGCGCCTGAATTTGTGACACGGGCGGCGGAAGCTTCACCTGTGCGCAGAAGCCGCGTGGACCGGGCGCTGGAATCGGCCAACTTCTGCGGCAATGCCGATCGTCTCCATCCGCCATCGGACGAGCTACCGGTATCGCAGGCCGGTAGGCTTTGGCGAGCACCGCATGATGCTGCGGCCCCTGGAGGCGTTCGACCAGCGACTGATCGCCTATGATTTGGACGTTTCTCCCGAGCCGGCGGTGCTGCGGCATCTGCACGATCTCACCGACGCCTGCGTCGCGATCGCCCGGTTCAAGGCGCGGGCGGAGGTGCTGACGTTCGAGAGCCGCGTGGTGCTGGATCATTCGCCCGAGGCGGCGCTCGACCTGGAAAGCGACGGCGCAGCGATCGGGGAGGGGACCTTTACGTATGCTGCCGATGAGGTCGCGGCGCTGACGACCTCAGTGCAGCGCTGCCATCCAGACGGCGGCAAGGTTGAGGCCTGGGCGAGGCGGTTCCTGCGCCCGCTGGGCCGCACCTCGATCTCGACTTTGCTCTCGGACATGACCCACGCGATCCGGGCCGAGTTCGTCTACGAGATCCGGCCATCCGGAGCGCCGCAGGCGCCCTCTGTGACGCTGGAGCGCGGGCGCGGCAGCTGCCGGGACTTCACGGTGCTGCTGATGGAAGCCGCGCGCAGCCTCGGCCTGGCGGCGCGGTTCGCCTCCGGCTACGTCTACAGCGGCTCGCAGAAGGCTGGCGGCGGCAGTCATGGACACACCCACGCCTGGGCCCGCGTTTACGTCCCCGGCTGCGGCTGGACCGATTTCGACCCCACCAACGGCATTATCGGCGGCGCTGGGCTGATCCGGGTCGCGGTCGCGACGGAGCCCGGCCACGCGCTGCCCCTCCACGGCTCCTGGCGCGGCATGCGCTCGGATTTCATCGGCATGGACGTCGAGATCGACATCGGCGTCGAAGAAGCGGCACTGAGGCAACCGGCCCGGCTTCTGCGAGTTGCTGGGGCAGGTTAGCCGCGAAGGTGAAATGCGTATCAGGGCCGGGTTCCGCATCGTCTACGAACTGCCCAACCCGACCCCGATGATGCTGATGCTCAGCGTGCATCCCCAGAGGCGCGGCGACCTTGAGACCCCCGACTGGCTGCGCACCGACCCAGTGCTCGACGTGCGCCAGTACATCGACGGCTTCGGCAACATAGCCAGCCTGGTCACCGCGCCACCCGGGACCCTGACGCTCTCGGCCGACTTCGTCGTGCGCGACTCCGGGCTGGTCGACGAGGTGGCGCCTTACGCCTCGCAGCACGCTGTTGGCGACCTGCCCGACGAAGCCTTGGTCTTCCTGCTCGGCAGCCGGTACTGCGAGACCGATCGCCTGAGCGACATCGCCTGGTCGCTGTTCGGTCAGACACCGCTGGGCTGGCCGCGGGTGCAGGCGATCGTCGAGTTCGTCCATCGCCACATCAAGTTCGACTACATGCAGGCCCGGCCCACCCGCACGGCCTACGAGGCTTACCAGGAGGGCGTCGGCGTTTGCCGCGACTACGCCCACCTCGCGGTCGCTTTCTGCCGCTGCATGAACATCCCGGCGCGTTACTGCACCGGCTACCTCGGCGACATCGGTGTTCCGCTCTTGCTGCCGATGGACTTCAGCGCCTGGTTCGAGGCCTACCTCGGCGGGCGGTGGCACACGTTCGACGCCCGCAACCTCATCCCGCGCATCGGTCGCATCCTGATGGCCCGCGGCCGCGACGCCACCGACGTCGCCCTCGCCAACACCTTCGGCCCCAACCTGCTGGCGGACTTCCAGGTGGTGACCGACGAGGTGGTCTGACGCCAGGGCAACGAATCGGGGTTAACGGGTTTGGGTGTTGAGGAGTGAGGCGAGGTAGTCTTCGCACCATCCGGCGAGCTTGCGCCTTGTTTTGAGGCTGTGTTTGTCGTTTGCGCCGCGCACGAGGTTGAGGGCGAAGTG
>DASXOP010000068.1:0-6199 GCA_036494265.1 Caulobacteraceae bacterium
GCCACTTCGCCCTCAACCTCGTGCGCGGCGCAAACGACAAACACAGCCTCAAAACAAGGCGCAAGCTCGCCGGATGGTGCGAAGACTACCTCGCCTCACTCCTCAACACCCAAACCCGTTAACCCCGATTCGTTGCCCTGACCTTCGACCGGCGGCCGGGTTAGTCTCGGGTTGGGGGACGCAAAGGAGTCCGCCATGGCCTACGACGCTAACGCCCGCCCCATCCTCAATCTCGAAGACCTCGACTTCCGACCCTGGGACGAGGCCTATCCCAAAGAGATGAAGCCGCCGCAGAGCTACGGCGCCCGCAAGGCGGAGGTAGCGTCACGGTTGGGCGCAAGAAAACTCGGCTACAACGTGATCGCGCTCGAGCCTGGCAAGGCGGCCTACCCACCGCACAATCACCGGGTCACCGAGGAAATGTTCCTGATCCTTGAGGGCGAGGGCGAACTCACAATCGGGCGCGAGCGGTACCCAGCGCGCAAGGGCGACATCATTGCCTGTCCACCCGGCGGTCCAGAAACCGCCCACCAGCTGAGGAACACATCCGCCGCCGAAGAGCTGAAGGTGCTCAGTCTCTCGACGACCGAAGAGGCGGACGTCGTCGAATACCCCCAGGCCGGGAACGTCTCGTTCGGGGTGATGCAGCCGGGACCAGATGGTAAGCTGAAGCTGTTTCGACACATCCTGAAGGAGGGTGACGACGTCAACTACTGGGCGGACGCCTGATCTTCAGCGCGACGTCACGATGTAGCCGACGCGCGGAAAGTGGCTCTGTAGACGACCTAGCGCCGGGTCAGCCCGCGCCACCACGACCCGCGCCGCATTGATGGCGACCAAGGTCCCCTCGATTGGCTCGCGGCCATAGTCGTCGGCCGTGATGCCGACCGGGTCCCCAGGCGACAAGCCAAGCGGGTCGGCGGTGTCATGATCTGCGTAGGCGGCGGGCTCGGCCGCCTTGGCGACCGCCAGCGCGTCCGCCGGCGTCATCTCGTGTCGATCGCCGTGACCGATGGCGCGGACCTTGGCGCGCCAAGCGTTCAGCCGCGGCAGCCCCTCCATGAGCCGATTGGTGGTGTCGCGCACCGCGCCGCCGAGGAACCAGACGTTCATGTAGGCGGCGATGTCGGCGAGGCCCGGCGCGCCGCCGGCCAGGTACTCGCTGCTGGCCAACGCCTGGTCGAGCCAAGCCGCCTGAGCGCGCCATTGGCCCTGCATGTGGCCAGCAGCGGCCTTCATCGCGGCGGTGTCGAACGGGCGGCCGGAAAGTTTCTCGCGGTCCTCGATGAACGCCTTCGGGACCTCGATCTCACCGAAGATGATCGGAACCGCCGACTGGAAGAACAGCCGGTCGGCCCAGAGGTTGACCGCCCAGCCGGCGCCCTCCAGCGGCGGGCCGCCGGCCCGCGCGGCGATCTCGGCCATGATCACCTGGCTGTCGCAGTAGACGTCGGCGCCGATCTGCAGCACCGGGATGCGACGATAGCCGCCGGTGAGCGGCGTCAGATCGGGCTTGGGCATGATCGTTGGCTGGATCACCGAACCCCACGACAGCCCCTTCAGTCCGAGCAGCAGGCGCACCTTCTCGGAGAACGGCGAGGTGTCGTAGTGGTGCAAGATGATATCGGGGCTGGCCATGGGCGAACGCTAGCTCAGCGCCCAGCCGGGGAAAACGCCGTCCCGACGTAACCCTGGAGCGCTTTTCAATTTCGGCGCACCATGCGTCCACCATCGCCCGCGTCCAGTATCCAGAAGAACAAGCGATGCGGAGGTACGTCATGCGAAACGCTTTCAACATGGTGATGAGGATCGTCAGTACGCTGCTCGGCTGCCTGCTGGTGTTCATGGGCTCGATCTGGATGATGCAAGGACTGCACGTCGGCCCGGCCGCGATCATGCGCGGCTTCATGGTCAGCGACTGGCACTGGACGCTTTACGGCGCGATCCTCGCAGCCGTCGGCGTCGGCCAGGTGGTCTGGAGCAACACGCGGCAGACGGCGGCCTAAGCGCCAAGTCAGCGGCCGGGAGTTCCCTGGTCGATAGCGGCCGGCGTCGTCAGGCCGGCTGCCCGGATATCGACCTCGTAGGCGTCGAGGCACGACTTCGCATCGCCGCGACCTTGCTCGAGTATGGGCCTGGACGCCTGGATCGCCGACGCACCTGACCCATCGCTTCCGGCGAGCATCGCGACCTCCTTGGCGCCAGCTGAGAGCGCTGCGAACGCCGCATGGCAAAGCTGGATGTCCTCAGTCAGCTTGGCGCGGCGAATGACCGGCAGAGCGTCGGGTGCGTTGAGGTCGACGTCGGCG
The DNA here is from genome assembly GCA_036494265.1 of Caulobacteraceae bacterium. Classification (GTDB taxonomy): domain Bacteria; phylum Pseudomonadota; class Alphaproteobacteria; order Caulobacterales; family Caulobacteraceae; genus Acaudatibacter. The sequence continues at coordinate 2,310 of DASXOP010000068.1, forward strand.
CCGCAGGCGTCGCTCGACGCGTTGGCGTCGGCCACGAGCACCACACGGTCGCGGCCCGTATCCGCGCCGAGTCGGCGATCCGCCTGCAGACACCTGTTCGCCTGGACCGAGAAGGCGGCGTCGATGCGGGTGAGTTCGGCCATCAACTCGGCGCTGGCGAAGGCGTCGCGCGGGGCGGCGGGCGGCGCGTCGGCGACGGGAGGAGCCAAGGCGACTGGCGCAGAAGCGGCCGGAGACCGCGCAACCGTCCCATGGCCGAGCATGGCGACGACCCCGGCGGCCCCCACCAGCAGGATCGCGCCGATCGCCGCGGTGAAGAGGAGCATCAATCCCAGTCGGGGCGGCGGCGGTTCGCCTGGCGCTGGGCCAGAAGGCGGATTGGCGACTGGCGTGACGGCGGCAGGCGCGAAGAGGTCGTCCTTCATTGGCCTGCCGCCGCCATCAGAAATGATCGGATCGTCCGCCATCGTGAGCTCCGCTTGCCGTAGGGACGGACTGGCCGCCGCCAGAGTTTTCGGCGAAGGATACGCCAAACACGAGGAGACGGTCATGACCGACCAACTGATCGAGACATTCGACGACGGCGTCGCCACCCTGACGATGAACCGGCCCGAGGCGCGCAACGCCTTGACCGGCGAGATGGGTTCGGCGCTGAACGAAGCCGTGCGACGCTGCTCGGCCGACCCGAAGGTTCGGGCGATCGTGCTGACCGGTGCGGGGGGCGCCTTCTGCGCGGGCGGCGACGTCAAGGGCTTCGCCGCCGATACGAGCCGCGGCGCCGGCGTCGGTAGCGCCTCGGGTCCGAGCGTCGAGCAGCGCGTCGCCGGCCTCCGCGCCGGGATGGAAATCGTCAAGTGGCTGCACGAAGCGCCGAAGCCGACGCTAGCGGTGCTGCCCGGGCCCGCAGCCGGCGCCGGCCTCTCGCTGGCGCTGGCCTGCGACCTGCGCATCGCCGCCGACGGCGCCAAGCTCACCACAGCCTTCTCGAAGGTCGGCCTCGCCGGCGACTACGGCGGCTCTTGGTTCCTGACCCATCTGGTCGGGGCGGCGAAGGCGCGGGAACTTTACTTCACCGCCGACGTGATCACCGGCGCCGAAGCGGCGGCGCTCGGCATCGTCAACAGGTCGGTGCCCGCTGACGAACTTCCTGCGGTGGCCGCCGAGTACGCTCGCCGGCTGGCCAGTCTGCCGACGATCGCCATCGGCTACATGAAGCGCAACCTCAACGTCGCCGCCCATTCGACGCTGTCGGAGCTACTGGACGTCGAGGCGGCCAACATGGTGCGCACCATGATGACCGAAGACCATGCGTCGGCCGCCAAGGCGTTCGTCGAGAAGCGCACGCCGGCGTTCGCGGGGCGGTGAGCCGCGTCGCACGCCGAACGCCTGAGGGGAAACCGCGTGGCTGAACTGATCCTGCACCACTATCCGGAATCATTGTTTTCCGAGAAGGCGCGGGCGATGCTCAACGCCCGCCAGCTGCCGTGGCGCTCGGTGATCATCCCGATGATCATGCCGCGCCCGGACACTATCCCGCTCACCGGCGGTTACCGGCGCACGCCGGTGCTGCAGGTGGGCGCGGACGTCTACTGCGACACGGCGCTGATCGCGGCCTACCTCAACGACAAGGGCACCGGGCCGACGCTGTTCCCGGCGGCGAGCCGCGTCGCGGCGCAGACACTAGCGCGCTGGGTAGACACCGAGCTGTTTTGGGCTTCCGTGACGCTGCGGTTCCAGCCCTCGAACGCGGGGTCGTTCTTCGCCAACGCCGACGCCGCCAGAGCCTTCGCCGCCGACCGGGCGAACTTCAGCCAAGGCGCGACGACGCGGCAGATCCCGCTGCAGGAGGCGCTGCCGCGCTACCAGGTGTTCCTGTCAGAGCTCGACGCGCAGCTGGCGGATGGACGGGCTTATCTGTTCGGCGCCGATTGGACCATCGCCGACTTCTCCACCTACCACGTGGTCTGGTTCATCCACGGCGGCGGCGCGATGGCCGGGGTGCTGGCGAGCCGCCCGTCGGCCGCCGCCTGGTTCGAGCGGATGCAGGCGTTCGGCGCACCGATTGGCGCGGATATGACCGGCCCGCAGGCGCTGGACGTGGCGCTCGGCGCGACACCAATCGCGCTCGAGGCGGTGAACGACCTGGCCGACATCGCCCTCGGCGAGACGGTCGACGTCGGCCCCACCGACTACGGTGTGATGCCGAGCCGCGGCTCTCTGGTGAAATGCGACACCCGCGAGATCGTCATCCGCCGCTCGCACGAACGCACCGGTGACGTGCAAGTCCACTTCCCTCGCCTGGGCTTCGGCGTCCGGAAGTCGGCCTAGGAGCTCGCAGGCCTAGAGGAACGCCCGCACCGTCTTTAGGAACGCATCGAGTTGGTCGTGGTGGACCCAGTGGCCGGCGTCTTCGAACTCGACCGATCTTGCGTCCTTGAACGCGTCCATGCGGCCGTCCTTCTGCGGGTTCGACGCCCAGCTCTCCTTGCCGTTCACCAGCAGGATCGGGCAGGCGATGTTGCCCCATAGCTCCTTCATCTCGTCGCCGGTGAAATCGGCCGGAGTGAACGAGCGGACGTAGTTGTCGAACTTCCAGGAGTAGGTGCCGTCCTCGTTCTGCATGGCGCCGTGCAGGGTGAGATAGCGCGCCTGCTCCTCGGTCAGGTGAGTGTTCTCGGTCTGCATGCGGTGGAAGGCGTCTTCGATGGTGGGGTAGCGGCGCGGGATGCGGCCGGCGACTTTGCGAGTGTCGGCGACCCAGCTGCGCATCCGTTCGACCGGCCCGCGTGTGGCGCGCCGCTCGGCCAGCATCGCCGGCGAGGGCCCCAGCCCCTCGATCGCCACCAGCTTGCTCACCGTCTCCGGAAACGCGCCGGCGTAGCGCAGCGAGATACTGCCGCCCATCGAGTGGGCGACGATGCGGCACGGCGCCAGCTGTTGCTGATGGATCAGCTGCGCCAGGTCGTAGACGAACGCGTTCATCGAATAGTCGCCGCTGAGCGACCAGGCGCTGTCGCCGTGGCCGCGCAGGTCAGGGGCGATGATGTGATAGTCGCGGCGCAGGTCGGCGGCGACCCAGTCCCAGTTGCGACAGTGATCGCGCCCGCCGTGAACCAGGATCAACGGCGGCGCGCCAGGGTTGCCCCAGTCGACGTAGTTCAGCCGCAGGCGCTGCGAGATGTAGGACTGGGAGGTGGGGCCGATCGGCGTGTCTGACATGGGGGAAACCAGCTGCGAGAACCGGCCGGTGCGATAGGCGACTTTGGCCGCGATGACCAGTTCGCCGGCCTCCGGGTTAGGCCGCCGTTAACCATACCCCTTCCGCCGAGCCAGGCGGCCAACTACATCGCCAGTCAGGGTCGGGCTGAAACGGGAAGCTGGAAGATGATCAAACCTCTCGTCGGCGCGCTTGCGATGGCGACGCTCGCGGCCCTGCCGCTGTCCGCGGCGGCTCAAAGTCGAATGTCCTACGGCGCCCACGCCGCGCCGCAGGCATCCTTTCACGCCTCGGCGGTCCACGGCGGCGGCGGCTATCACCCCAGCTATGGCAGGATGCATGCCTCTCCGGGCGGTGGCTATCATTCCTACGCGATGAACCGTGGCGACTATGGGACCGGTGCCTACCGGACCGCCGGCGCCGGCCGAGCTTACGCCGCCAATCGCATCGACCACGGCCAAGCCTTTGATCACCGAGGCTTCGACCGTCGCGACGTTGGCCGCCACGACTTCGGCGACCGCCGCTTCTTCCGCGGCGCCTACGACATCGCGATCGGACCGTCCTACGGCTATGGCTATGGGGACTACGGTTACGAAACGCCCTACGCCGGCGACTACGGCTACGACAGCAGCTACGCCAGCGACGCTCCGGACAGCTACGGTTCTGACAGCTA
>DASXOP010000069.1:0-1576 GCA_036494265.1 Caulobacteraceae bacterium
CCGGAGGAGCACGCCCGCTGGTTCGCCGGCATCGCGGATGATCCCCGGCGTGACTACCGCATGATCGTGGTCGACGGCGTCGCCGCCGGCGTCGCCAATTTCGCCGACATCGACCGCGCGCAGGGCCGCGCCGGCTGGGCCTATTACCTCGCCGACCCTTCGGTGCGCGGCAAGGGCGTGGGCGGCTATGTGGAATTCCTGATGATCGAGCGCGCTTTTGGCGACCATGATCTCGGAGGACTGGGCCTGCGCAAGCTGTGGTGTGAGGTGCTGATCACCAACGAGCCGGTGTGGAAGCTGCACCAGAAGTTCGGCTTCAGGCAGGAGGCCCTCTTCCGCGCCCATGTGGTCAAGGGCGGCCAGCCGGTGGACGTCATGGGCCTCGGGCTGCTGGCCGAGGAGTGGCCCGCCACGCGCCCGGCCATGGCCCAGCGGCTGAACCGGCTGGGGTATGAGGTGAGCTAGAGCATTCGGCGCTCACGTTGACGCGTATCCATCATGGCGGAAGTAGTTGGCGCATTCCTGCGGGGTAAAGGCGTCGAGCGCCTGTCCGATGCGGTCCCAAAGTCCGCCGACGGTCCGCTCGGCGGCCTTGCGCAGGCGCCCCTTGAGCTTGGAGAAGGCCAGTTCGATCGGGTTGAGGTCTGGCGAGTAGGGCGGCAGCAGAAGCCGCACCGCTCCGGTGGCTTCGACGGCTTGTCTGACCGCCTCGCCCTTGTGGGCGGGAAGGTTGTCCATCACCACGATATCGCCTGGCTTGAGCGTCGGCCCCAGCACCTTGTCGATATAGACCAGGAAGGCTTCGCGGTTCATCGCCCCGTCGAGCACCCAGGGCGCGGTGACGCCATCGTAGCGCAGGCCAGCGGTGAAAGTGGTGGTCTTCCAATGGCCGAAGGGCTGGCGGCCGATCAGCCGCTGCCCCCTGGGACAACGGCCGTAGGCGCGGACCATCTTGGTGTTGGTCCCGGTCTCATCGACGAAGACCAGCTTTCGGGGGTCAAGGCCGGCCTGACTGGCCTTCCAGCGTGCGCGCGCTTCGGCCACGTCGGGCCGCGTCTGCTCGGAGGCGTGCAGCGTTTTTTTTATAGCTGATCCGGTGGCGGATGAAGAACCGTCGGATCGAGCGTTCGGTGATCTTCAATCCCAGCCCTTCGAACAACCGAAGCTCGATCTCGGCCAGGGTAAGGTCTGGCTCCTGGGCCACCAGGTCCTCGAGCCAGGCGCTATGAGCCTCCAGCGGCGAACGGCTCTCGCCGCTCCGCCGCCGGGCGCGCACGCTGCCGGTCGCCGCTTCCAGCGCCGTCCAGCGTACCGCCGAGGCCGCGCTCACCTTGAACCGAACCGCCGCCTTGCGCCGCGAGCTGCCCGCCGCGACCTCAGCCACCACCCGCGACCGAAGATCTTCCGAATGCGCCGCACCCATGTCCGCCTCCCGAATCAGAAAGCCCATGGACTCACATCCCGCCGACCGGCGGAATCCCAGCCACCATCACAATCGATTCAACCCCGCAGCCGAACGCGCTAGTAGGCGAAGTCCTCGTAGGCCCGGCTGACGTCGCCCTGCCAGGGGCCGTGG
>DASXOP010000070.1:0-90888 GCA_036494265.1 Caulobacteraceae bacterium
GGCAAGCGCCGGCATCGGGAGGCCGACGACGGCGATCAGGCCGAGCCCAGCGCCGAAGCATGCGCAGGTGGCGATCGCGGCGCGCAGTTTCGCGCCGGCCCACTCGGATTTGAAAAACAGCGCGACGCCGATCACCGCGCCGACCACGGCTCCGCCGAGCAGCGCTAAGCCGATGGGGACAAGGTCTGCGGCAGTCATGCCGCTTGTTCTAGCCGACGGTGGGTGAAGGCCCGGTTTAGGCGCCGGGATTCAGTTCCTTCCACCGTTGCAGCGCCTGGGCTGGGCCGGCGTAGGCTTCCTGCAGGGTGGGGTTCCAGTAGCGCAGCGCTTCCAGCGGGATCTTCTTGCCGGTGACCGCGCAGAGCACGTAGCGGCCTGGCCGGAGCACGGCGATCTCGCCGTCGCCGTAGCGCACCAGGGCGAGGTCGCCGGCGGGGCTCAAGTCTCGATCGTGAGCGTTCATGCGCCAAATCTAGCGCGCCCGGCGGCGGTTTAGAAGAGATCGCCCTGATCGCCGCTCGCTCGGGCCTTCACCGCCTTGCGGCCGGGGGCGCCGTCGATGATGGCGTTGCGCTCGCCGTCCTTGAACTTCAGCCGCACCGCTTCGGCCGGCGCCAGCTGCACCGCGGAGGTCGCCAGCGAGCCGTTGGCGCGGCGGATCAGGGTGTAGCCGCGCTCCAGCGGGCCCTCGGGGTTCAGCGACACGCGTTGACGCTCCAGGGAAACCAGCCGCTCGCCCTCGCGCTGCAGCCGGCGCGCGACGATCGGGCCGAGGCGGGCGCTGAGTTCGGTGATCCGCTGACGCATCAGCGCGATCGGCCGTTCCAGCAGGCCGGATTTCAGCGCCGCGGCTGGGCCGGCGAGGGCGTGGGCGTGGGCGGCGACGTTGCGCTGCAGCCCGGCCGACAGCTTGCCTGCGGCGATGTCGAGGCGCTGGGTGGCGAGGCCAAGCAGATCCTGCGGCCGGGGCAGGCCGCGCGCAGCGGCCGAGAGCCGGGTGCGCCGGGTTTCCAGCAGCCGCCCGCCGCACGAGATCAGTCGGCGCTCGTAGTCGGCGAGGCTGGCGGCGAGCTCGGCCAGCACCGGCGTCGCGAACTCGGCCGCCGCGGTGGGGGTGGGCGCGCGGCTGTCGGCGACGTAGTCGATCAGAGTGGTGTCGGTCTCGTGGCCGACGGCGGCGATCAGCGGGATCGCGCTGGCGGCGGCGGCCCTGGCCAACGCCTCGTCGTTGAACGGCCACAGATCCTCCACCGAGCCGCCGCCGCGGGCCACGATCAGAACGTCCGGACGCGGTATGCGCCCGCCGGCCGGCAGGGCATTGAACCCGGCGATGGCGGCGGCGACCTGCGCGGCGGCGGCGTCGCCCTGGACCACGGTCGGCCAGACGATCACCCGGCACGGCCAGCGCTCGCGGATCCGGTGCAGGATGTCGCGGATCACCGCGCCGGTCGGGCTGGTGATCACCCCGACCACTGCCGGCATCGACGGCAGCGGCCGCTTGCGCGCTGCCTCGAACAGGCCCTCGGCTGCCAGCTTGGTCTTCAGCCGTTCAAGCTGGGCCAGCAGTGCGCCGACGCCCGCCGGGGCCATGGTCTCGATGATGATCTGGTACTGCGAGCGGCCGGGGTAGGTGGTGATCTTGCCCGTGACGATCACTTCCATGCCGGTCTGCGGCTTCACCGCCAGGGTTCGCACCTGGGTCTTCCAGATGACGCCAGAGATGCTGGCGCGATCGTCCTTGAGGTCGAGATAGACGTGGCCGTTGGAGTGGAAGGTGACCTTGGAGAGCTCACCGCGCAGCCGCACGAACCCGAACTGCTCCTCGATCGTCCGCTTCAGCGCGAACGCCAGCTCGGAGACGCTGTAGGGGTGCGCGTTGGAGTCCGACTCAGGGGCGGCGACGTCGCTCATGCCTTCAACCCTACTCATCCCTCCTCTTCATGGGGAGGGTGGACGAGCCGCGCACCGCGCGGATCGGCCGGGTAGGGGATGTGCGAGGCGTCAACGCTCGCCAGCAAGACCGCGTGCGCCCCTGACATCCCCACCCCGACCGCTTCGCGGTCTCCCTCCCCACGAGGGGGAGGGCCGGGGGAGGGGAGGTTCGGTCAGATATACCGCCGCAGGGAGCGGGTCAGGTCGGCGACCGTGGCTTTCTTCTTGCCGGCCGGCGGCTGGTAGGCGAGCCGGGCGTGGTCGTTGCAGTAGGGACCGTCCTCACCAGCGCGGCGGCCGCAGAAGGTGAAGTCGTTGCTCGACGGATCGCCGATCGGCCACTTGCACATGTGCGCGCCCAGCGTCAGCACCGTCGCGGTGCCAGGCAGCTCGACGAACGGCGCGGCGCGGACGGCCGGCACGGCGTGGGCCCGGGGCTCCAGCGAGCGCGCGGGCCGGGGGGCCGGCATCGAGATCGGACGCGGCGGGCGCGGCGCCTTGAAGGTCGGCCGGCTCGGATGCGACGGCGCGGCGCGGCCGGAGAGGCCCAGCCGGTGCACCTTGCCGATCACGGCGTTGCGGGTGACCCCGCCCAGTTGTTTGGCGATCTGACTGGCGGAAAGTCCGTCCAGCCAAAGCTTCTTCAGCGTTTCCACGCGTTCGTCAGTCCAGCCCATGGCGATCTCCACCCGCATCACCTGCGCCGACGCTCGTCCCCACGAGCAACGACACAAGATGTTGTGCCCCAGCCGCGCCCCGCGGCGACGGCCTACTAGATATCGTAAACAAACGATGAAGGACCACAATAGGCGCCCGGTCAGATGTCCACAGGAACTATATGTTGATTGGGGCTCAGGGGCGCTTGCACGGCGCGGCGTGGAGTCGCACATGGGGGAGGCCATGCGAGATATGCCGCTTTCCGCCGAGACCGTCCTGCCGCCCGTGCCGCGCTCGTACCGGGGGGTGAACTGGGACGGCCTGCGCGCGCTCTACATCCGCGAGGTGCGCCGGTTCTGGAAGGTGGGCCTGCAGACCCTGGCCGCGCCGATCGTCACTGCGCTGCTCTACATGATGGTGTTCGTCGTCGCCGTCGGCGGGGTCAGGCCCAGCGTCGAGGGGGTGCCGTTTAGCGCCTTCATCGCGCCCGGTCTGATCATGATGCAGATCTTGAACAACGCCTTCTCCAACTCATCGTCCTCGCTGCTGCAGGCGAAGATGAACGGGCTGATCGGCGACTTCCTCACCCCGCCACTGTCGCCCGGCGAGCTGGTGGCCGGCTTCGGGCTGGGCGCGCTGACGCGGGGGATCGTGGTCGGCGCGGTGGCGGCCCTGGCGATTTTCCCCTTTGCCCACATCGGCTTCGCCCACGTCTGGGCGATCGTCTACTTCGGGCTGGGCGCCTCGCTGATCATGGGCCTCTTGGGCTGCATGGCCGCGATCTGGTCGGAGAAGTTCGACCACATCGCCGCGGTGACCAACTTCATCATCATGCCGATGACGTTCCTGTCGGGCACCTTCTACCTTGTGACCAAGCTGCCGGAGCCGTTCCGCACCGTCTCGCAGTACAACCCGTTCTTCTACCTGATCGCCGGCTTCCGCTACGGCTTCACCGGCCACACCGACGGCTCGCTGACCGTGGGCGTGGCGCTGACGGCGGCGCTGGTGATCGTGCTCTGGTGGATCACCTGGCGCATGTTCGCCACCGGCTACAAGCTGAAGACATAAGCTGAACGAATGGGGTCAGGGGGGCGCTGGGTGAGACGACGAACGGCTCTGGCCGGCGGGCTCTCGATGGCGCTCCTCACCGCCTGCGGCCGCAAATCGGCCGCCGATCCTGACGCGGATCCGACGTTGCCCGATCCGCCGGTCGCGATCCCGCAACCGACCCCGGCCGCGCAGGCCTTCGGCGCCGCGGGGACCGCGTTCGGGCGGACGCTGCTGGACAAGCTGCAGGCGGGCGATCCGACGAAGAGCGTGGTGGTCTCACCGCTCAGCGTCATGACCGCGCTGACCATGCTGGCCCAAGGCGCGAAAGGCGCAACAGCCGCTGAGCTGACCACGGCACTGGGCTTCGCGGCCAACAAGCTGACCTTGGACGGGGCGGCGGCGGCCTACGCCAACTTGCACGCGCGCCTCGCCTCGAGTCCCAACGCCACCGTCGCGCTCGCCAATGGCATCTGGGTCGATCAGCATGTCGGTCTGAAGCCGGGCTTCGCCGACCCCGAGAAGACCGCGTTCGCCGCCCAGATCGCCAGCCTCGATCTCAGCAGCCTCGACGCGGCCGATGCGATCAATCACTTCGTGGATCAGGCCACGCGCGGGAAGATCCCGAGAGTGGTCGGCAAGCTCGCGGGCGCCGCGCTCGTCCTCGTGAGCGCGCTCTATTTCAAGGGCGCGTGGCGGGACAAGTTCGATCCGGCCGCCACCCAGACCCAGCCGTTCACGCAGGGCGATGGCGCTGTCGTGCAGGCGCCGCTGATGTCGCGCGGGGGCAAGTTCAGCTATGCCGAGACACCCGCGTTGCAGGCCGTGGTGCTGCCTTACGCCGATCCCAGGTTTGAGCTGGTCGTAGTGCTGGCGAAGCCGGGCGCCAACGCCGCGGCGTGGGCGGGCGGGCTTTCAGGCTTCGCGTCGCGCGCCGGCCAGGTCTTCCTGCCGCGTCTGGCCCTCGCCTGGGGGCTGGATATCAAGGACACCCTCGCCGCCATCGGGCTCGGCGACGCGATGGGTCCAACCGCCGACTACAGCGGCGTCGCCACCGCACCCCTGGCCGTGGGACAGGTGCTGCACAAGACGGTCCTCAACGTCGACGAACAGGGCGCCGAGGCGGCCGCCTCGAGCACGGTGATCATGGAAACCACCGCCATGCCCATGCGCGGCGGCCCACCCCCCTTCGTCTTCCGCGCCGACCGCCCCTTCCACCTGCTGCTGCGCGACGCCGCCTCCGGCGCCCCGCTGATGATGGCCTACGTCGCCTCGCCGGGAGTGGTTTAGACGCTCAATAGTGGAAGCGGCACTGCGCGATCTGCAGCTGCTCGGCGCCTGAGCCGGACACCCGGTAGACCAGCCGATCTTCCAGCGTAATGCGGCGCGACCACCAGCCCTTGAGGTCGCCGCGCAACGGTTCAGGCTTGCCGGTCCCGGCGAACGGGTTGCGCTGGCACTCCTTGATCAGGCCGTTGAGGCGCTCGAGCACGGCCGGGTCGGCGGCTTGCCAGTGGACACAGTCTTCCCAAGCGCGCGCCGCGAAGACCAGCCTCACGGCCCCAGGAGTTCGCGCTCGGCGCCGCCGCCCGCCTCCAGTTCGGCAACGGCGTCCATTAGCCGTTCGGCGTTCGCCGGGCTGGAGAGCAGCCGCAAAGTCTCTTCGATGGCGTTCCAGTCAGCGAGCGAAACCATCACCACCGCCTCCGCCTTCTGGCGCGTGATCACCACCGGCTGATGGTCCTCGACCACCCGGTCCATCACCTCTCTCAGGTTCGCGCGGGTGTCGGAGTAGGTGAGGACGTCCATGCGGCGAAATATGTACGGATTTTGGTACAGATTCAAGTCCAGGCACGACGCACAGACGCGGAATTCAAATTGACAACCGCGGGGCTTCGGACCCATACGCGCGCCTTTCTTATCCCCGCACATCCCGTGCGGGGATTTCTCGCTTTTGGAGGCTGTGATGGCCCAGGGAGCCGCGCCGACCGTTTCGAACGACCACATCATGGGCGTCTACAACCGCGCCCAGCTGGCCTTCGAACGTGGGCGAGGCGCGCGCCTCTACACCGCGGAGGGCGAGGAGTACCTGGACTGCCTGGCCGGCATCGCCACCACCGGCCTCGGCCACGCTCACCCCAAGCTGGTGCAGGCGTTGAAGGACCAGGGCGAGAAGCTGTGGCACGTGTCCAACATCTTCCGCATCCCGGGCCAGGAGCAGCTGGCCGCGCGGCTCTGCGAAGTGGCCGGGCTCGATGCGGTGTTCTTCACTAACTCCGGCGCTGAATCGATCGAGTGCGCGCTGAAGACCGCGCGCAAGTATCACTGGGCCAACGGCCAGCCGGAGCGGATCGAGATTATCGGCTTCGAGGGCTCGTTCCACGGCCGCACCTACGCCGCGGTGTTCGCTTCGGGCAACCCGGCCTACACGGAAGGCTTCGGCCCGCCGCTGCCGGGCTTCAAAGCGCTGCCCTATGGCGACATGGCGGCGCTTGAGGAAGCGATCACCGATCAGACCTGCGCCGTGCTGCTCGAGCCGGTGCAAGGCGAAGGCGGCGCCCGCGCCATGCCCGAAGCCGATCTCACCCGCCTGCGCCAGATCTGCCGTGAGACCGGCACGCTGCTGATCCTTGATGAGATCCAGTGCGGCCTCGGGCGCACCGGCAAGCTATTCGCCCACGAGTGGGCCGAGGACGCCGGGCCGGACATCATGTGCATCGCCAAGGCGCTAGGCGACGGCTTCCCGGTCGGCGCGTGCCTCGCCACCGCCGAGGCGGCCAAGGGCATGAGCGTCGGCTCGCACGGCTCGACCTATGGCGGCAATCCGCTGGCGATGGCGGTGGGACTGGCTTCGCTCGAGGAGCTGACCCGGCCGGAAACCCTGGCCAACGTGCAGGACATCACCGGCTACTTCGCCCAGCAGCTGTCCGGCCTGAAGGATCGCTTTCCGGACGTGATCGAGGACATTCGCGGCAAGGGCCTGCTGATCGGCTTGAAGCTGAAGACGTCCAACCGCGACTTCATGCAGCTGGCGCGTGATCAGAGGCTGCTGATCGCCGGCGGCGGCGACAACTGCGTGCGCCTGCTGCCCTCGCTGCTGCTGACCCGCGAAGAAGCCCGCGAGGCGGTCGAGAAGCTGGAACGTGCGTGCGAGGTGGCGAGACCCCAGGCGGCGGCATGAGCCGGCCGCGCTCGTTTATCGACCTCTGGAGCCTCGAAGCGGCCGATCTGCGCGCGATCCTTGATGACGCCAGGCGCCGCAAGGCCGCGCGCGCCGGCTGGCCGAAGGGCCGCGTCGACGCCGACGCGCCGCTGAGGGACAGCACCCTGGCGATGGTGTTCCAGAAGAACTCCACCCGCACCTGGTTCTCGTTCGATGCGGCGATCCGCCAACTCGGCGGCGCCTCGATCATCTCCACCGACGCCGACATGCAGCTGGGCCGCGGCGAGACCATCGCCGACACCGCCCGGGTGCTGTCGCGCATGGTCGATGCGATCATGATCCGCGCCAACAGCCATGCCGACGTCGAGACCCTGGCGGCCGAAGCCAGCGTGCCAGTGATCAACGGCCTCTCCGACGCCGGCCATCCCTGCCAGATACTCACCGACCTGATGACGTTCGAGGAGCACCGCGGGCCGCTCGCCGGCAAGACGCTGGCCTGGATCGGCGATGGCAACAACGTCTGCGCCAGCTTCATCCAGGCCGCGCCGAAGTTCGGCTACAAGCTCAACATCGGCTGCCCGGACGCCTATGCGCCGGACCCGATGGACCTGGCCCGCGCCGCCGACGAGCAGGGCCGGATCGAAGTGACCCGCGACCCGCGCAAGGCGGTGGCCGGCGCCGACCTGGTGATCGCCGACACCTGGGTCTCGATGGGCGACAAGGACGCCGAGGCCAGGCTGGCGACGCTGGAACCTTACCGCGTCGACGACGGCCTGATGACCGCTGCGGCCTCGGGCGCGCTCTTCATGCACTGCCTGCCCGCCCACCGCGGCGAGGAAGTGACGGCGGCGGTCATCGACGGGCCGGCCTCGGTGGTCTGGGACGAAGCCGAAAACCGCATCCACGCCCAGAAGTCGATCCTGGCGTGGTGCTTCGGCGCGATCTGAGTGCGACTTGATAAGCGCCTCACGACTGCTGTTGTTCGCCGGGCGCGGGCGCCTGATCGCTCACGCTGCTGGGCACAGGGAAGCCGAGGTCAAGCTGATCCAACCAGCGGAGGCGTCCCGACTTGCCGGGTTGCGAAGTGTATAGGTCGATACCTATTCTTTGAATCGCCAAGTATAAAGCCTGCATCGAATCAACGCCACTTGCGTATTTCATTCGATCATCGCCGAGTCCAAGTATCCGGTAACCGCACCGGAACTCCTCGTTTTCACCGGCGCGCTTTACCGGCATGTAAAGTTCAACGGATTCTGGCGCATGGGCGTCCAGAGATATCAATCTCGTCGCTATAATCTGGTTCGGATCTGTCATCGTTCTGATTTCCCGATAGGCCGGCTTAGAGAATGGGCAATTTTGGCCAGGTGTTTACAGGCGGAGCCGGCTCTCTCCACGTGACGAGCGGGGGCAGCGGTTTTCCTCGAGCCCTTGCGCCTTGCCGTGCATTTACACTGGCCCAACACCTAGCCCTGACCGCTGGATCGACCAATGACCGGCAGACCGCCTCGTCGCGTTCAGCAGCTTATTCGTCTTCCTGCTCCTTGCTAGGCCGGGCTACCGGCGTGAGCTTGGGAGGCGCGGCCTGGCCGGCGGAAGCGGTCGCGCTCCCCGATCCTGTAGAGGTGAATCGACCGCCCGCGCTGTCTGGGCTGCCGGCTGGCCAGCGCGGATGCTTCTGTTCGTCGAATGTCTTGGCCAGCAAACCGCTGGCCTCCAGCCGGGCTACGAGTTCGACGAGCTCGTCCGGCGTGCGCGCGGCCTTACCGAGGTCGGATGGCTCCGGCAGCTGCAGCTGCAAGGCGATGAGTTGGGCGCGGACCAGATCGCCACGCGTGAGCGCGGCGGCGACCGCCGTCAAGCCGCTGACCTTCAAGGCCAGGTCGATCGGCACGCCGTAGACCGCGCCTAGTTCGGCATTCAGCGCCTCGGTCGGCCGCGGGCGCCATTCGCCGCCCATCCCAGGATCGCGCCGCAGCAGCGCTGTCTCGCCGACGAAAGGCCGCCATCGTCGCATGAGACGCCGCCGTGTGACCGCGCGGCTAGGTGGAAGGTTCGTGTGGTCGCGGTCAAAGTCGCCTCCCGCTGAGAACCGTTAGTTCTCTGTTTGTTCTGTCAACAATCGGTGTCGATCCTCCTGGTATTGAATCGAGTCAAGAGGCTTGGCGCCCGGCGACGCTGGCCTTGCGACGAAGGGATTCCTATATCGCCCCCGTGCCCCAACGTATCATCCCCCTCGACGACCTGGCCGCGCCGTTCCAGATCGATCATGAACCGGTCCGCGGCCGCCTGGTGCGCCTCGGCGCGGCGGTCGACGAGATACTCACCCGCCACGACTATCCGCCGCCAGTCGCCAACCTGCTGGGCGAGACCTGCGCGCTGGCCGCCCTGGTCGGCAACAGCCTGAAGTTCGAGGGCCGCCTGATCGTCCAGGCCCAGGGCGACGGGCCGGTCTCCTACGTGGTGGCCGACTACGACACCGAGGGCTCGCTGCGTGGCTATTGCCGCTACGATGCGGAGAAGCTGGCGGCGATGGCGCCCGACGGGTTCAAGGCGCTGGGAGCCAAGGCGCTGCTGGGCGCCGGCGTCTTCATCATGACCATCGACCAGGGCGCTGACATGGAGCGCTACCAGGGCGTCACCCCGATCGAGGGCGAGACGCTGGCGCTGAGCGCCGAACGCTACTTCGCCCAGTCGGAGCAGACGCCGACCCGGGTACGGCTGGCGGTCGGCCAGGTCGATGACGGCTCGGGCCCGAAGTGGCGCGCTGGCGGCATTCTGATGCAGAATATCGCCGAGGACGACGCCCGCGGCGCCACCGACGAGGCCTGGACCGAGGCGCAGTTCCTGTTCGAGACCATCGGCGAGGACGAGCTGGTCGATCCCGGCCTGACGCCGGAGACGCTGCTTTACCGCCTGTTCCACGAACGTGGCGTGCGGCTCTTCCCGGCGACGCCGCTGAAGGCGTTCTGCCGCTGCTCGGAGGAGCGCATCCTCACCGTGCTGCAGTCGTTCGGCGCCGGCGAACGCGCCGACATGATCGAGCCGGACGGACGTATCCACGTGACCTGCGAATACTGCTCACGGGTCTACAAGGTCGAACCGGCGGCGGTGGGCTGATCGAGCGTCCTTCTCTCCTTGCGGGAGAAGGTGGCCCCGAACGGGTCGGATGAGGGGTCGACGGGCGCTCGCCGATTGGCCCGTCACACGCAAAGCTGAGAATTGGGCGCGACCCCTCATCCGTCAGCTTCGCTGACACCTTCTCCCGCAAGGGGAGAAGGATACCTAAGCCGCGTCCAGCGCCCGCTCTACGTCCCGCGCCAGATCCCCTGCGCCCTCCAGCCCGACGTTCAGGCGCACCCAGCCGGCGGTGAGGCCGATGTCTAGGCGTTGGTCCTCGGTCATCGAGCGGTGGGTGGTGGTGGTTGGGTGGGTGGCCATCGAGCGGGCGTCGCCGAGGTTGTTGGAGATGTCGACCACCTTTAGCGCATTCAGGAAGTTGAATGCGGCCGCCTGCGTGCCGAGGTCGAAGGCGACCAGGTTGCCGCCGCCGATCATCTCGTTGCCGCCGCCGGTGAGCTGACGGCGGGCGACTTCGTGCTGCGGATGGTCGGTGCGGCCGGGATAGCGGATCTGCTTCACCTTGGCGTGGGCGGCGATGAGGTCGGCGAGCGATGCGGCGGTGGCGCTCATGGCGCGGACCCGCAGGTCGAGCGTCACCAGCCCGTTCAGCAGCACCCAGCCGTTGAACGGCGAGAGGGCAGGGCCGGTGTGGCGGATGAAGTCGCGGTAGGCTTCGTCGAGCAGCGCGGTCGTCCCCAGCACCGCCCCGCCCAGCACCCGGCCCTGGCCGTCGATGTGCTTGGTGGCGGAATAGACCACGATGTCGGCGCCCAGCTTCAGCGGCTTCTGGAAGATCGGGGTGGCGAACACATTGTCGACCACCACCTTGGCCCCGATCTCGCGGGCCATCGCGGCGACGGCGGCGATGTCGGTGATTTCCAGCAGCGGATTGGCCGGGCTCTCGATCATGAAGAGCTTCGTGTTGGGCCGGATCGCCGCTTTCCAGGTCGCGGTGTCGGCGGCGTCGACGAAGGTGGTCTCGACGCCGAAGCGCGGGCCCCAGACATTGAGGATCCAGCGACAGGAGCCGAAGAGGGCTTTGCCGGCCACCACATGGTCGCCGGCCCGCAGCAGCCCGGTCAGCGCCAGGTGAATCGCCGACATGCCCGAGCCGGTGGCGCGGCAGTCCTCGGCGCCCTCGACCAGCGCCAGCCGCTCCTCGAACATCCGGATCGTCGGGTTGCCGTAGCGGGTGTAGATGAAGCCCGGATCGCTGCCGGCGAAGCGCGCGTCGGCGCTCTCGGCGCTGTCGTAGGCGAAGCTCTGCGTCAGGTAGAGCGCCTCGGCGATCTCGCCATAGGGCGAGCGCATGGTCCCGCCGCGCACCAGGCGGGTCGCGACTTCCCAGTCTTGCGGGGCTTCTGGCTTCGGATCGTCAGTCATAAGCCCGTTCCTTATGGGGTGGGGGCGCCGCCGCGCAACCCGCCGCGGACGGCGGCGGCCTCCTGATGCGTTGCAGATCGGAGAAATTGCGGCGCACCGCGGCTTGGGCGTAACATCGTTCCTTATGCGCATCCTGATCGCCTTGAGTTTCGGGCTCGCTGGCCTTGGCCTCGCGGCCTGCACCAATCCGTTCGCCCCCGCCGCGAACGCGACGCCGCCAGCGCCAGCCAATGTCGCGGCCGCCGTCCCAGCATCGGCCGCCGCGCAGCCAGCGTCCGCCACGGTCGTTCAGCCGGTGTCGGCGACGAACACGGCGGAGTCGTCGTCGGTCGCCCAGCCTATGCATCGCTGGGTGGTCAACCAGAACGGCCAGTTCGGCTACACCACCGCGCTCACCGACGCCGACCGCGCCGCGGGTCACACGGCGGCCGAGGTGGTGATGTTCCGCTACCTCGGCCTTCAGCAAGGGCTCGATACGCTGGAGTCGTACGACAGCGGCGAACACATCCGCGCCCAGTGTGCCAGGCCGTGCGCCGCGATCCGACTGACCAACGGCGCCGGCGAGGTTCGCAGCTTTCCCTACGACCCATCGACGGTGATCGGCGCGGCGATATCCGACGCCCAGAGCGGCCAGCTAGGCGTCTCGGAAGTTCCCCCGCCGCCGATTCCGGTCGTCCACCATGTCGTCGCGCCGCCGATCCGGCCCTACCCGACGCCGCAATACGTGCCGCCGCAGTATGTGCCGCCCCAGTATCAACCGCCGCCGCAATACATTCCGCCCCGCTTCCAGCGGCCGTTCCGCCGGAGGGGCGTCTACATGTCGCCGGACGGCGGCTATATCGACCCGCACGCCGCCGGTTGACCCGCCTCCAGGTTCGGTCCGGCTTGCCAGACTCGAAGCCGTCCGCAATTGCTGAGCCCATGTCCGACCCCGCCGCCGCCGGCATCCTGCCCTGCCAGTCGATCGAGGCGTTGGTGGCCCGCGGCGCCGTCGTCGCCGAAATGCCTTTCCTCGCCGACCAGGTGCAGCCGGCCAGCCTCGACCTGCGGCTGGGGGCCAGGGCCTGGCGGGTCAGAGCCTCGTTTCTGCCGGGCCTCGGCCGCACCGTCGTGGGGCGGATGGCCGACGTGGCAATGCACGAGCTCGACCTCACAGGGGGCGCGGTGCTGGAGCGCGGCTGCGTCTACATCGCCGAGATCGCCGAGCGGCTGGCCCTGCCGGCCGACGTCTCGGCCCGCGCCAACCCGAAGAGCTCGACCGGCCGGGTCGATGTGTTCGTCCGCGCGCTCACCGACCACAGCCCGGCGTTCGACGATATCGCCGAGGGCTACCGCGGGCCGATCTACCTGGAGATCGCGCCGCAGACGTTCTCGGTGCTGGTCAGGTCCGGCACCCGGCTCAACCAGCTGCGGCTAAAGCGCGGCGCGCCGGCGGCGCTCTCGGTGCGCAGCGTCGGCGTCGATCTGCAGACCGGGCTGGCCGGCTTCAGGGCCCGCCGGCATGCCGGGGTGATCGACCTCGACCACGAGAACGGCCACGATCCGCGCGATTTCTGGGAGCCGCTGGAGCCGCGCCGCGGTGAGCTGCTGCTGGACCCTGGCGAGTTCTACATCCTGGCCTCGAAAGAGGCGGTCGAGATCCCGGTGCTGGAGGCGGCCGAAATGACCCCGATCGACCCGGCCGTGGGCGAGTTCCGGGTCCACTACGCCGGCTTCTTCGATCCCGGGTTCGGCACATCGGAGACCGATAGCGTCGGGGCTAGAGGGGTGCTCGAGGTGCGTAGCCACGAGACCCCGTTCCTGCTCGAGGACGGCCAGATCGTCGCCCGCCTGGTCTACCAGCCGCTGACCGAACGCCCGACCCGGCTCTACGGCGAGAACGGCTCGCACTATCAGCGCCAGGGCCTGAAACTCTCGAAGCACTTCCGGGCGTGGTAGGCCACGCCAGGGCCCCAGGATGGCCGCTGACGGCCGCTCGAGGGCGGTCAGCTATCTCGGGTCGTCCGGGCGAACCCGGCAGAAAACCCCCGCCTAAGGCGCTGGATTTTGTTCGGCGCGCGTCTGCAGCACCATCGCGGCCCGCGACTGCATGATCTCGCCCATCCGCCGCGCGGCCTCGGCGGCCATGTGGATCTGCAGCCGCGACACCTTCTTGGCCGCCTCGTCCTCGGCGCTGGCGTAGTAGTCCATCGCCAGGCCTACGGTCTGGCCCTGCACGATGCTGACGCCCCACTCCAGCAGCGGGAAGAAGGTGACGATGCCCTTGGCGTCGGTCTCGAACTGCATGTCGTGTCTCCAATCAGTTACCGCGGGCCCGGCCTCTCACGACCGCTCTTCCTGCGAAAGCGGGGACCCAGGTGTTTTGTCGAAGAGCGCTGTAGGTTTCAGAAAAAGCCTGGGTCCCCGCTTTCGCGGGGAAGAGCGGAGGTTGCTTAGGACGCCGCCTTCGCTGGGGCCATCATCATTCGCTTCGGCGCCGCGCAGATGCGCTGCACCATCGGCACGAACGCTTCCAGCGGCATCGACTGGTACTCCGGGTCGAAGCTGTTCTGGTCGTAGAGGTGGCAGAACTGAGCGGTGTATTCGAAGGCCGGGTGGCCCTTGAACTCGTCGCGCCGGTTCCGGTCCCCGCCCAGGTAGTGGAAGTAGTAGTAGCCCTGGAAAATGGCGTGATGCTGCATCATCCAGTGGTTCTGCTCGGAGATGAACGGCTTCAGGATCTCGGCCCCGATATCCGCATGGTGCGATGGGCCCAAAATGTCGCCGATATCGTGGATCAGGGCGCAGACGACGTATTCCTCGTCGCGGCCGTCCTTGAAGGCGCGGGTGGCGGTCTGCAGCGAGTGCTCCATGCGGTCGACCGCGAAGCCGCCGCAGTCGCCCTCGAGCAGCTTCAGGTGCTTGATCAGCCGGTCCGGGAACTCGGCGCTGAACGCCCGCGTCGCCTGGATGATCGCCTGCCAGTCCTCCTGGGTGCCCTCGACCATGGAATGGAACTGGGCCCGCGCCATCGGCGCCTCACCGTCGGCCATTTTACGTTCTCCGTCGCGTGTTGCAGATCCACATGGTGCGCGGCGACGTCGCCGAGGTCAACGCGGGGCGGCCGGCGCGAACGCTTCGTGATCTTCCAATGTCGGCAGATAGCGCGGCGCCTGCCGGGCCTTGGCGACCTGCTCGAACGCATAGCCCAGCGCCAGCATCGCCGCGTCGCTCCATGCCGGGCCGATGAACGACAGCCCGACCGGCAGCCCCATCACGTCGCCCATCGGCACGGTCAGGTGTGGATAGCCGGCGACCGCCGGCATCTGCGAGGTGCGGGCGGGCCAGCCGCCGTCGCCGCCCGCCAGGTCGAAGCGACCGGCCGGACCATTGCAGGGCGCGATCAAAGCGTCGAGATGGTGCTCGGCGATCAGCTTGTCGATGCCCTCGGCGCCGGCGGCCCTTAGACTGTCGGCGCGGGCCTTGAGGTAGGCCGGATCGTCCAACCCCGCGGTCGCTTCGGCGCGCTCGAACAGGTCCTGGCCGAACAGGCTGAGCTCCCGCGGCGTCGCCTCGTTGAACGCGATCACCTCGGCCAGAGTACGGGTGGTCACGGCCGCTGGCGTCGTGGCGAGGTAGGCGTTGATGTCGGCCTTGGTCTCGCTCATCAGCACCGCGTGCTCGTCGCGGCCGAGCTTGGCGGGGTACTCGAAGCCTTCCAACGACACGATCTCGGCCCCCTCGCGCCGCAGCAGCGCCAGCGCGGCCTCGAACACCTGCTGGTGCGCCGGCCGGGGCCGCACCAGCGGCGGCAGCAGGCCGAGGCGCTTGCCGGCGAGGCTGGCGGAGGCGAGCCCGGCGGTGAAGTCGGTTGCATGGGCGTCAGCCTCCGCGGTCGCAGGATCGACCGGGTCGGACCCCGCTATCGCGGTCAGCAGGATCGCCGCATCCGCCACGCTGCGGCACATCGGGCCGGGCGTGTCCTGGCTGTGCGAGATCGGCACGATGTGGGTGCGGGAGACGAAGCCCAGCGTCGGCTTCAGCCCCGCCAGACCTGCGAATGAGGCCGGGCAGGTGACCGAACCGTCGGTCTCGGTGCCGACCCCGGCGGCGGCCAGCGAGGCGGCGATCGCCGTCCCGGTCCCCGACGACGAGCCGCCGGCGCTGCGGTCGAGCACGTAGGGGTTCCGGGTCAGCCCACCGACGCCCGACCAGCCGCTGACCGAGGCGCTGGTGCGGATGTTGGCCCACTCCGAGAGGTTGGTCTTGCCGAGGATCACCGCGCCGGCCGCTTTGAGCCGCGCGACCATCGGCGCATCGCGCAACGTCATGTTGCCGGCCAGCGCCAGCGAGCCGGCGGTGGTCGCCGTGCCGTCGTCGGTCTCGATGTTGTCCTTCACCAGGATCGGCACGCCATGCAGCGGCCCACGCACCTTGCCAGCGGCGCGCTCGGCGTCGAGGGCCTGGGCGTTGTCCGCGGCCTTGGGATTGAGCGCGATCACGCTGCCCAGCATCGGCCCGGCCCAGTCCAGCGACCGGATGCGCGCCGCGTAAGCCGCGACCAGCGCCGCCGAGGTCACCTTGCCGGCGGCCATATCGGCGGCCAGCGTCGCGATCGACGCCTCGACGACGTCGTAGCCATCGCCCGTGTCAGCCATTCCGCGCCTCCGCCTTGCCGCACCGCATCATGCCACGCCCGCTTAGCCTTGCGCGCCGCCAATTCTGAGCTAGGTTCCGCCGCCCGGAGCCAGCCGCTCCGACGCGGGCGTAGTTCAGAGGTAGAACGTCAGCTTCCCAAGCTGAATGTCGCGAGTTCGATTCTCGCCGCCCGCTCCAATAGATCAATGACTTAGCAGGGTTTGACGCCGAGCATCTTGGGCGGCGTCAAGGACGCGATACAGACTCCTCGACGATAGCGTGAGCGCGGCGCTTGGTTGGGGAGACGACTTAACCGCCCTCCACCACATAGGTCATTGTCGCGAAATCGACTGTCACGTTCTTGCAGGCTTTCACCAGATCCATTCCGACGCGGCCGTGGTCATAGGCTCCCCCGGGCTCGGCGCTGAAACGGGCATTACGTACGATGCAGGTTTCGCCGGCTGCGTGCAGCGCGAGCTTCGGCGCCTCCATCAATCTCTCGCTCACGGCGCCGCTCACCCCGGCCCGTGCGGTCGAAATCGGAACCAGTGCGGCCCGCTCGGTCGGGGTGAGCAATGATTGCGTGGCCGTGTTTAGTTCGGTGACATTCGCGCCCGTGTCGAGGATGGCGCGCACGGAACCGCCGGCCAATGCGACGTCGATCGCGACACCCGACTCGCACCAAGTCACCACGCCGGGTAGCTTGGTTGGGGACGAAGGCACGAGCCGGATACGCCTCCCGTGATCCAGAAACTCGACGCGGCCATACGCGTACATGATCGGGGCGCCAAAAATTGGCGGCACGCGATGGCCCGGTTCGGGGGTTAGCGCCGCGTCGGGAAGAACAAATACCGGAACGTTGCGGATTTCGGCTCCGCCAGCGTGCATGAGCGGGATGACACCGACTTTCCCAGGGGCCGTCCCAGGCGAAGAACCGCGAATAGCCAAGTCTGTATCTATGACGCGGACGCCGAAGCGCTGGGCATCGCTCTGGCTAATGATCGAGACTTCAGCCCCCGTGTCGACGCCCCAATTGATCGTGACGCCGTTGATTGTGACGGGGAGTTCGCCCATGCCGACCCACCCGTAAGTCAACTCCGCGTCGAACGCTCCGCTGACACTGATCGGAGCCAGCCCCGTCAGCGACCGGCGGAAGGCGATGGACTGGTCGAGATCGGCATTGTGCCCCGAGATTTCGGCTTTACGTGCGCAAGCTTCGGCGGCGGCGCGATACCGACCGAGATGAGAACGCGCCTCGCAAAGCGCTCCGTAAGCCCTGCCCTGGTCTTGCGCCGAGGCATTGGGGTGAGAGGCGATCCAAGCCTCGATCTTCTGCTCCCCAGCGGCCCCGAGCGGCGTACTAAGTTCCAGCTCATCGATCGAGAGCGGCTTAGCGCCGAGGCTCATGGCCAGTGAAGGCATCGCCAACAATGCGATCGAAAGCAGCGACGAAATACGCAAACACATGCCTTTATGAGACCGGACCGATGGGAAGCGTCAAGCGCTGGCGAACGCGCGTTCTGTTGCGTGAACCCCTCGCGTCGGTTCGCAGTGCTCTTGCCTCGATGGCGAGCGTTTGCTGCGGATTCGACGCGATACGAGGCAGCGTTCCAGGCGCCTGAGAAGTCCTCGTAAAGAGTTCGGCTGCCTCCCGCCCGTTCTAGAACCTGAGCCGATCCGGGCTCCAACTCACCAAACGACGTCTCAAGTCATCGCTCATTGACTTATCGCTTCGCCTCGTCGCACCATGACCTGCGCCCGGCTACCTGACCGCCGCGAC
This sequence comes from Caulobacteraceae bacterium, assembly GCA_036494265.1. Lineage (GTDB taxonomy): Bacteria > Pseudomonadota > Alphaproteobacteria > Caulobacterales > Caulobacteraceae > Acaudatibacter. The sequence continues at coordinate 17,700 of DASXOP010000070.1, forward strand.
GACCCGCGCCGGCCCTGCTGACCAGAGGGGATGAAGCGATGAACGTTTCCTTGAAAATCAACGCTTTGGACGCGGCCGCCGCGGAAGCCTACGCGTCACCGCTTGATGAGCTCAACCCCGCCAATGCCGATCGCTTCGAGACCGGCGCCATCTGGCCGGTCTTCGAGCGCCTGCGCCGCGAAGACCCCGTCCATTTCACGCCGGAGAGCGAGTTCGGCCGCTATTGGTCGATAACCCGCTGGGACGACATCATGGCGGTCGACACCAACCACGAGGCGTTCAGCTCCACCGGCGGGATCGTGCTTGGAAACCTTAAGCTGGCGGCCGAGCGCCTGCGGCTGCCCGGCGAGCGCACCAAAGAGGAGCAGATCGAGGCCGCGCAACGGGGCGAGGCCTCGTTCATCAGCCTGGACGAGCCGCACCATAGCCCCAAGCGCAAGGCGGTGAGCCCGACGCTGGCGCCCGCCAACATCGCTCAGATGGCGCCGCTGGTGCGCGAGCGCGCCGGTCAGATCCTCGACGCGTTGCCGATCGGCGAGACCTTCGACTGGGTCGATCTGGTGTCCAAAGAGCTGACGTCGATGACGCTCGCCACCATGCTCGACTTCCCCTTCGAAGAGCGCCGCAAGCTGCTCTACTGGACGACCGGCGACGGTTCAGACCTGACGCCTGAAGAACGGCTTCGCGCAGGGATGGAACGGCAGGCGGCGTTCGACGAGATGTGGGAGCGCAAGCGCAACGCACCCCCCGCCATGGATATGATCTCCATGATGGCTCACAACCCGATGACCCGGAACATGAGCCGCCAAGAGTATCAGGGCAACGTCGTGCTGCTGATCATCGGCGGCAACGACACCACCCGCAACACCATCTCCGGCAGCGTCTTCGAACTGAACCGCAACCCCGGTGAGTACGCCAAGCTGCGCGCCAACCCCGATCTGATCCCGTCGATGGTTTCGGAATCGATCCGCTACCAGACCCCGCTGGCGCACATGGCCAGGACCGCGCTGAAGGACACCGAGGTCAGCGGCAAAGTGATCCGCGAAGGCGACCGGGTGGCCATGTGGTACATCTCGGGCAACCGCGACGAGGCCAAAGTCGACGACCCGAACAGCTACATCATCGACCGCGAGCGGCCGCGCCAGCACATGTCATTCGGCTTCGGCGTGCACCGCTGCGTGGGCAACCGCGTCGCCGAAATGCAGCTGACCATTATCTGGGAAGAGATCCTGCGGCGCTTCCCGGAGATCAGGGTCGCCGGCGAACATCGACGCAGCCACTCAAGCTTTATCCACGGGTTCGAATCCCTGCCGGTCGTCATCCCGTCTCGGGCCTGACCGTCGCGGTCCTGCTCAGGTTGCGGTCATGCCCGCGCTGCAGATACTCTCAGACGAGCTGATCTTCGGAGAGTCGACTATGCGGGCCTTGATCTTGGCGCTGGCGGTGACGTGTGCGGCGGGGGCGGCGTGGGCTCAAGGCAGCACGACGGTGGCCGGGCCGGACATTGAATCGCCCGCGCCGGCACGAAACATTCCTACCGGCGCTCGGAAGCAGGCGGAAGACGCGATCAGGCACGACCTGGCGAACCCCGCCAGCGCCACGTTTCGAGCCGAGAAGGTGAACGTCATCGCCTCGATCCGGCACGACGCGCTTTCAGCGCCGGTCGAGGGGCCGCTCTCGCTGGTCTGCGGTCAGTTCAGCGCCAAGGACGAGAAAGGCGTCGCCAGCGACTACGCCTGGTTCCTGGCCGCCATCAAGCGAGGCCAGGTCCTCTGGACCAACTCGGATGCACCCGCGGACGCCGATGGCGTCGCCTACGGCACCTGCAAGTCGGCGGGTCTGGCCAGATAAATCGCCGCCACGGCGTTTGCAGACGCCCGTCAGCTCGGGTCAGACGATGCCGGCGCCGAGGCCCACCGGCCGCCGCTCCTGGGCCTTGCGTTCGCGCCAGTCGCTGGCGCGGTAGGCAGCGAGCGTATCTATCGCGCCGCCAGCCTCTGCCCGGGCCATGGCCAGGATCGGGGTGACGTCCATCCGGTAGGCGCGGCGCAGCGCCTGGAAGCCCATCATCACGTCGTTGGCGTCCTGCGCCGCATGCAGCGCCTCGCGGTCGACGATGAGGGCCTTGGCGTAGGCGCCGGCGATGGCCTCGGCCGACGAGAGCATGCTCTCGATCGGGTCGGTGACGTTGTGCGACTGGTCGATCATGTAGGCCGGATCGAAGCCGTCGCGGGGCTTGTGCTCCGCCTCGACCAGTTCGTTGAAGACCAGGAATAGCTGGTGCGGATTGATCGAGCCCGAGTCGAGATCGTCGTCGCCGTACTTGCTGTCGTTGAAGTGGAAACCGCCCAGCTTTCCGAACCGATGCAGGCGGGCGACGATCTGCTCGATGTTCACGTTCGGCGCGTGGTGGCCAAGGTCGACCAGGCACTGCGCCTTGGGGCCCAGCTGTTGGGCCGCCAGGATGCTGCTGCCCCAGTCCTGGATCACCGTCGAATAGAAGGCCGGCTCGTACATCTTGTGCTCGAGCAGCATGCGCCAGCCGTCCGGCAGGGCCGCGTAGATCGCCGCGGCGCTCTCCAGGTAGCGATCGAGCGAGGCGCCGAGATCCTGCTGGCCTGGGAAATTCGTGCCGTCGCCAACCCAGACGGTCAGCGCCTTCGACCCAAGCTTCCTGCCGATCTCGATGCAGTCGATGTTGTGCTCGATCGCCTGGGCGCGGACCGCGGCGTCGGTCGCCGTGAGGCTGCCGCTCCGATAGGAGTGAGCTTGGCCGGGCTGGTCCTGAAAGGTGTTGGAGTTGACCGCGTCGAAGCCGAGTTCGAGGTCGCCCGCCTCTTGCCGCAGGCCGGCGTAGTCATCGACGCAATCCCACGGGAAGTGCGGCGAGACGCGCGGCGTGATCCGGCAGAGCTGCTGGACAACGGCGCAGTCTTCCAGCTTCTCGTGGATGTTGGTGGGCTCGCCGGGGATCGGGAACTTGGCGAACCGGGTGCCGCCGCGGCCGCTGCCCCAGCTCGGCAGCGCCACCGAGAAGGCCGCGACCTTGGTCTTGATCTCGTCGATGGCGACGCCGCGGCGCTCCAGCGTGCGGCCGAGACTGTCGTAGTCGTCTTCCAGCGCGGCCATCTCGGCGGCGTTCGCGCTGTGGATCGCGTCAGCGGAGAGCGGCAAGCCGGTCATGTCGTTTCCTCACCTTTCTTGGGTCTTGGCGCGCTTGAGTGCGCGCTCGCTTAGCGGGGGAAGGCCTGGGCGTTGCCGGCGTCCACGTTCAGGATGTTGCCGGTCGACTTACCCGACGCGTCGGAGGCGAAGAAGTAGACCGCCTCGGCGACGTCCTCCGGGAGCACCGAGCGCTTCAGCATCGACCGGTCGCGATAGAAGGCTTCCAGCTCTTCGCCGGCGTCGATGCCGTAGGCGCCGGCTCGCTCCTTGCGCCAGTCACCGTCCCAGATGCGCGAGCCGCGGATCACCGCGTCCGGGTTCACCACATTGACCCGGATGCCATCGGATGCCCCTTCCAGGGCCAGGCAGCGCGCCAGATGGAGCGAGGCGGCCTTGGCGGAGGCGTAGGCGGAGGCGCCCGGCGTCGCGGCCAGGGCGTTCTTGGAGCCGATGAACACGATCGAGCCGCCGCCCTGCCGGCGCAGCAGCGCGAAGGCGTGCTTGGCGGTCAGGAAGTAGCCCTCGGCGAGCACATCGTAGTTCTTCCGCCAGAGCTCGACGGTGGTCTCCTCGATCGGCGCGGCCGAGGCGATGCCGGCGTTGGCGACCAGGATGTCAAGGCCGCCGAACTCCCGCGCGGCCTCGTCGAAAGCCGCCTTCACCTGCGCCTCGTCGGTGACGTCGCAGACCACCGATCGGACCACGTCCTTGCCGAACGTCGCCTTCAGGCCATCGCACGCGGTCGCCAGCGCCCCGGCGTTGAGGTCGGCCAGGATCACGCAGGCGCCTTCCGCCAACAGCCGCGCCGCCGTCGCCTGGCCGATGCCGCCGCCGCCGCCGGTGACCAGGGCGACCTTGCCGACCAGGGGCTTGGGCTTCGGCATGCGCTGCAGCTTGGCCTCCTCGAGCGCCCAGTACTCGATTTCGAACGCCTCCTGCTCCGGCAGGCCGATGTAGTCGCCGATGGCCTCGGCGCCGCGCATGACATTGATGGCGTTGCCGTAGAACTCACCGGCCAGGCGCGCGGTGGTCTTGTCGGCGGCGAAGGTGAAGCGGCCGAGGCCAGGAACCAGGATCACCACCGGATTCGGATCACGCATCTTCGGGTCCGACGGGTGGGCGCAACGCTGATAGTAGGCCGCGTAGCCGTCGCGGTAGGTCACGAAGCGCTCGGAGAGATAGGCTTCGTCGTCCAGACGCGCGGGATCGAGGGTCAGCGGTGCGATCTTGGTGCGCAGAAAGTGGTCGGGGCAGGAGGTGCCAATCGCCGCCAGCCGCTCGAAGTCCGCCGAGCCGACGAACTCAAGCGCTTCGGCGTCATCCGAGAAGTGGCCGATCTTGGGCCGCTCGCCGACCAGTTGGGCGCGAAGGCGGGGCATCAGCGCCGCCGCCGCTTGGCGCCGCGCTTCCGGGGCCAGCGCAGCCGTCTGGACGCCGCCGAACGCTGGGCGCGCCGCCAGCCGCGCGTTCAGGTGATCGGCGGCGTCGGCGATCAGAGCGATGGTGTTTTCGTAGCAAGCCTTGGCGTCGTCGCCCCAGCAGATGATGCCGTGCCCCGCCAGCACGGCGCCACGCAGTCCTGGATCGGCCCTCACGTAGTCGCGCAGCTGGACGCCAAGCTCGAAGCCGGGGCGCTTCCAGGGCAGCCAGCCGATGGCGCCCTTCCAGATATCCTTCGTCGCCGCTTCGCCACCCGATGAGGCAGCCAGGGCGATGATCGAGTCCGGATGCACATGGTCGATGTGCGCGAAGGGCAGCAGGCCGTGCAGCGGGGTATCGATCGAGGCGGCGCGCGGGTTGAGGTTGAAGGTGCAGTGGGGCAGGTAGCCCACCATCTCATCCTCGAACGCGACGCCGCGGTAGAGCGCTTCGGCGCCGCGAAACTTCGCCAGGTAGAGCGTCGAGAAGCCATCGAGCTTCATCGAGCCGAGGTCGCCGCCGGAGCCTTTCACCCAAAGCACCTCGGCCGCCTCTCCCGTCAACGGATCGGGCTGCACGATCTTGGCCGAGGTGTTGCCGCCGCCGAAGTTGGTGACCGTGAGGTCCGAGCCCAGCAGGTTGGAGCGGTAGAGGAGCAGAGCTTCCGGCGACATCGCCGCCGCCTCCGCGTCGATCCAGCCGTTGGACGGCACAGCAAAGGGGAGGGCGGACGGCCGGTCGGCGACAGGATCGGCGTCGGTTTTCATCAGGCGAGTTCCGGGCTTTGGCTTGATCGATGCGGACAGTGTGTGCTCTGATACGATCACTTTCGCTAAATATCAATCAAGGAACGTCAGGGGAGCCAGCGTTGAACGACGGGCTCAAGGTCGTGCTCGATGTCGGCAAGACCCTCGCCAAAATGAGCCTCTGGTCGCTGCTCGGGGAGATGCTCGCCCGTGAGACGCGGCCCAACCGCCGGCTCGATGCCGGCGACTATGCTGCGCTCGACGCCGACGGGATTGAAGCCTGGGCAGCGATCGTCCTTCGTGACTTCGCCGCGCGAGGGCCGGTCACCGCCATTATCCCGGTCGCTCATGGCGCGGCGCTCGCCGTGGTCCGCGATGGTCGGCTGGCGTGCCCGCCGCCGGACTACGAGGCGCCTGTCCCGGCGGCCGTGCGTGCGGCCTATGAGCCCTCCCGCGACGCCTTTTCCCTGACCGGCTCGCCATTGCTGCCGGACGGACTGAATGCCGGGGTGCAACTCGCATGGCTCGAGCGCCTGCACCCTGGCCTGCTCATTGGCGACGCGGCGATCCTCACCTGGCCGCAATACTGGGCGTGGCGGTTCTGCGGCGTGGCCTCGACGGAGGTCACCAGCCTTGGCTGCCACACGGATCTTTGGCGGCCTTGCGAAAGCCGCCCCAGCGAGCTGGCGGTGGCGCGGGGTTGGGCCTCAAGGTTTGCGCCGTTGCGAGCCGCTGGCGAGGTTCTGGGGCCGGTTACGGCGGAATGGGTGGATCGCGCGGGATTGTCCCCCGACACGCAAGTCTATTGCGGCCTCCACGACTCGAACGCCGCCTTGCTGGCCGCGCGCGGCTTCCCTGAGATCGCGGGGCAGGAGTCCACCGTGCTCTCGACGGGTACCTGGTTCGTCGGCATGCGCTCGCCGGCCAGCAAGGAGGATGTCGACATCGGCCTCCTGCCTGAAGCCCGCGATTGCCTGGTCAACGTCGACGCCTTGGGCATGCCGATCCCGTCCGCGCGCTTCATGGGCGGACGGGAAGTCGAGTTGCTGTGCGGCGCCGACACGATGCGGATCGACATCAAGCCGGATCAATCCGCCCTGCTCGCGGCCACCCCGGCGATTGTCGCGTCGGGGGCCATGGCGCTGCCGACGTTCACGGCTGGCTTCGGTCCCTTCCCCGAAGGCCGTGGCCGCTGGCTGGACATGCCGCCGGACCCGTTCAGCCGCCGCGCGGCGGTTTGCCTCTACGCCGCCCTCGTGGCCGACACCTCGCTGCGTTTGATTGGATCGCGAGAGCGGGTGCTCATCGAGGGCCGGTTCGCTGAGGCCGAGGTGTTCGTGCGGGGCTTGGCGGCGCTCAGACCGGACCTCGAGGTCTATGTGTCGAACGCCCAGCACGACGTGTCCTACGGGGCGCTGCGCCTGATCGACCCGGACCTGCGCGGCCTCAGCGGCCTGCAGCGCATGGCGCCGTTGGAGGTCGACCTCGGCGACTATGCCCGCAGCTGGCGCCGCCATGCCGCCAGGATCGAGGCCGCAGCGTGAAGCGCTACGCCTCCGCGACGACCAGCCGAACGCCGGCCGCCTCCAGCATCCGCCGGTCGGCGTCAGAGACGCCGGCGTCCGTGACGACGATGTCTACCTCCGCGAGGTCGCTCACCACATGACCTGACGGGCCGCGGAATTTCGAGCTGTCGACCAGGATGATGATCTCGTCGGCGCGGTCGATCAGTTGGCGCTCGGCGCCGATCAGGACGACGTCAGCCTGCATCAGACCCTGTGGCCCGATCGCCGCCGCGCCCATGAACAGCCGCGGCGCATGGAAGCGCGGGATGCATTCGTCGCCGGCGGCCGAGAGGATGATATTCTGCTCCCGGAACACAGCGCCGCCCGGCACCAGCACCTGGGTGCCCACCTGGTTCAGCAGCGCGCTGACGATGTGCAGCGAGTTGGTCAGCACGTGCAGCTTCAGACCGTCGAGGTGAGGGCACATCTGCAACGTCGTCGACCCCCCATCGATCATGACGGCTTCGGCCGGCCGGCAGAGCGCCGCAGCGGCCCTGCCAATCGCCTGCTTCTCTGCAGAATTGCGCCCTAGATTCTCGTGGAAGGGGACGCCCTGGAGGCCGCCTTTGGCCGGCGGAGGCTCGTGCGCCGTTGCTCTGGCGCCGCCGCGGACCCGTTTCAACAGGCCTTCTCCCGCCATCCGCTCCAGGTCGCGCCGGATCGTCGCCGGCGAGACGCCGAGCTTGGCGTCCAGATCCTGGAACGAGACGAAACCGCGCGGTCCCAGCAGATCCAGAATGACGCGTTCCCGCTCGCTTCCGTGCACCGACATCTCCTCGAAGCGCCTATCGCGCATGGTGGCGGTCAAAACGCGCAGGTTCAAGCAACTTTGATCACGCCAGGTCGCCGGCACGCCAATCTTGCGCGGAGAGAAGCGCGCTTCGGCCGCGAAGGCGTGGAGGGGGTAGCGCGATGTCTGCGGTCGTTTCAGCGGGTCTGGGTCGTGTCCGGCAGCCCCAGGATGCGCTTGGAGATCACGTTGTTCTGCACCTCGTGCGAGCCGCTGTAGATCGAAGCCGCTTTGCCAGAGAGCCAGTTTCGGATCGCTGTCAGTTCATCCTCGGCAAGCTCGCCGCCCTCCCAGCCAAGCCCTTGCCAACCCATGGCCTCGACCAGCAGCTCGGCGCGGTCCTGCGCGGCCTTGGCGTTGGCGTTCTTGAGGATCGAGCTGGCGGCGCTGGGACCGGCGTTGCTCTTGGCCTCGCTGGCGACGCGACGGTTGGTCAGTTGCACGGCGCGCAGCTCGATCGCGTTGCCGGCGATCCGCATCCGCAGGTCCGGGTCCGCCAGGCGCCCATCCTCGTCCTCGCCCACATAGGTCTTCGCCACCACGCCCAGCTCCGGCGGGCGCATCTGCGATCCAGCTCCCGGCGAGCGCTCGTATTGAAGCAGCCGCTTGGCGACGCTCCAGCCGCCGTTCAGCCGACCGATCAGGTTCTCCTTCGGCACCTCGACGTTGGTGAGGAAGGTCTCGCAGAACGGCGACGTCCCTGCGATCAGCCGGATCGGCCGCGCTTCGACCCCCGGCTGATGCATTGAGAAAACCAGGAAGGAGATGCCCTCCTGCTTCTTGGTCGTATCGGTGCGCACCAGGCAGAAGATCATGTCGGCGTACTGCGCGCCGCTGGTCCAGATCTTCTGGCCATTGACGAGGAAGTGGTCGCCCTTGTCCTCGGCGCGGGTCTGCAAGCTGGCGAGGTCGGAGCCGGCCCCCGGCTCCGAATAGCCCTGACACCACCACACTTTCCCAGTGACGATATCCGGGATGTAGCGCTGCTTCTGCGCTTCGGAGCCGTACTCCAGCAGCGTCGGACCGAACATGCTGACTCCCATGCCTCCAATGGGGTTGAGCGCGCCGATCCGGGTCATCTCCTCGTGCAGCACGGCGGCCTGCGCGGCCGAGAGCGCGCCGCCGCCGTAGGCCGCCGGCCAGGTCGGCGTGCCCCAGCCCTTGGCCGCGATCCGCTGGCGCCAGGTCTCCTGGTCCGCCGACGGCTTGGCCGTCCCATAAGGCGCGGTGGGTTCGTCGGTGCGGCCCGCGAGCGACTTGGGGAAGTTTGTCTCCAGCCAGCTCCGCGCCTCAGCCCGAAACGTGGCGAGCTCGATCGAGTCAGCAGCGTCCATGGCGTCGTCTCCGCACCTGCGTCACGTCTGTTCCCAATCCTCAGTCGCGGCCGACCAGCGAGCAAGGCCATAAGGAAGGCGCGTGATCTCCGCAGCAGACGTTTTGATCGAACCGCAACGCGTGAACCGAACGCTAGCTTCAGCGTTGATCCGGTAGTTCCTGGATCGGCGGCCGCCGATCCAGCGACGTCCGCCGCCGGGCATCTGCGGCTTGGCGCCTTGCCGTGCGCCGCCGAAGGGTCTCAATTTGATGACGCGGGGGCTGGCGTCGCGATCTGGGCGTGCGGAATGTCTTATGGCTGAGACCCGACCGGGCATGGAAGGTTCGCACGCCGGCCGTTCGTTCCTGAGCGGCGGCGGCGAGATGGGCGCGCTGATCAGGGCGCACGACTGGGAGCGTTCGGCGCTCGGCCCGCCGGAGACCTGGCCGCAGCCGCTGCGTACCGCGATCCGTCTGCTGCTCAACACCGGCCATCCGATGTACGTCTGGTGGGGACCGGACCTGCTCTGCTTCTACAACGACGCCTATCGCGGCTCGATCGGCGATGAGCGGCACCCTGGCTCGCTGGGCCAGCCGGCGCGCGAAGTGTGGGCCGAGATCTGGGACATCATCGGGCCTCAAATCGACCAGGTGATGAGCGGCGGCGGCGCGACCTGGCAGGAAAACGCGCTGATCCCCATCACCCGCAACGGCCGGCTGGAGCAGGTCTACTGGACCTATAGCTACGGGCCGATCGACGACGAGGCCGCGCCGGGCGGCATCGGCGGCGTGCTCGTGGTCTGCACTGAAACCACGCAGCAGGTTCTGTCAGGCCGAAAGGCCGCCGAGGACGTCGGGCGTTTAGCGCAGCTCTTCCAGCAGGCGCCGGGCTTCATGGCGCTGCTGCGCGGGCCAAACCATGTGTTCGAGCTGGCCAATCCGGCCTTCGAGACCCTGGTTGGTCGCGGCGATCTTGTCGGCCGGCCCATGGACGCGGCGTTGCCCGATATCGATGGCCAGGGCTTCCTCTCGCTGCTCGACGGCGTCTTCGCCTCGGGCGAGGCCCACTCGGCTAACGGCGCCCCGATCGCGTTTCAGCCCGTACCCGGCGGGCCACGGCGCGAACACCTGATCGACTTCGTCTTCCAGCCGATCCGCGGGGATGGCGGCGCGGTGTCCGGCATCTTTATTGCGGGGTCGGACGTGACCGACCGCGCCGCGGCCGAGGCGGCGCGGCGGGAGAGCGAAGCCCGGCTGCAGGACATCGCCGCGATCGACCGCAGCGAAGCCCAGTTCCGAATGCTGGTCAGAAGCGTCACCGACTACGCCATCTACATGCTCGATCCCGAAGGCGTGGTCAGCAGTTGGAATCTCGGCGCGCAGCGGATCAAGGGCTATCTCGCCGAAGAGATCGTCGGGCAGCATTTCTCGAAGTTCTACACCGAGGAGGATCGGGCGGCAGGCGCGCCGGCGCGCGGCCTCGCCATCGCCAGACGCGAAGGTCGCTTCGAAACCGAGAGCTGGCGTCAGCGCAAGGACGGCACCCGGTTCCGCGCCCATGTGGTGATAGACGCTATCCCTGGCGAGGACGGGCAGGTGATCGGCTTCGCCAAGATCACCCGGGACATCACCGAGCGGCAAGAAGCCCAGCGCGCGCTGGAGCTGGCGCGGGAGGCGCTCTTTCAATCCCAGAAGTTGGAGGCGATCGGCCAACTCACCGGCGGGATCGCGCACGATTTCAACAACCTGCTGATGGCCGTGCTCGGCAGCTTGGAGTTGGCGCAGAAACGCCTCCCCGACGATCCGCAGATCAACCGCCTGATCGGCAACGCGATCCAGGGCGCCAGGCGCGGCGCGACCCTGACCCAGCGCATGCTGGCGTTCGCGCGGCGCCAGGAACTGAAGCGGGAGGCCGTCGACGTCGTCGAGCTGGTGCGCGGCATGGAGGACCTGCTCGCCCAGTCGCTAGGTCCGCAGTTCGACCTGAGCCTCGAAATGGCCCCGCGGCTTCCGGCGGTGGAAACGGACCCGGCTCAGCTGGAATCGGCGCTGGTGAATGTCGTCATCAACGCGAGGGACGCGATGCCGCGCGGCGGGACGATCACCCTGACCGCGGGCCGCGAAACCGTGGGGGAGGGCGTGCCCGACCTCGCGCCGGGCGAGTACGTGCGTCTCGCGATCGCCGATCAGGGCGAAGGCATGGACGAGGCGACGTTGGCCCGCGCCACCGAACCGTTTTTCACCACCAAGGGGGTCGGCAAAGGCACCGGCCTGGGCCTGGCGATGATTCACGGTCTGGCGGCGCAGTCGGGCGGCGCCTTGCGGCTGAAGAGCACAGTCGGGGTGGGCACTGAGGTCGAGCTTTGGTTGCCGGTCGCCCTGCGCGGCCCGGCGGCGGCGCAAGCGAACGTAGGCTCACCGGACAAGGCGCCGACGCGGCCGCTGACGATCCTGGCCGTGGACGACGACGAGCTCGTCCTGCTCAACACCGCCGCTATGCTCGAGGATCTCGGCCACACGGTCATCCAGGCGAGTAGCGGCGAGACGGCGCTGCGCGCGTTGGCCGATGGGCCGGCCGTCGATCTGGTGATCACCGACCACGCCATGCCGACCATGACCGGCGCGGTCCTGGCGCAGCGGATCGCCGCCGAGTGGCACGGGCTGCCGATCGTCCTGGCCACAGGCTACGCCGAGCTCCCGTCGGGCGAGGGCGAAGGCCTGATGCGGCTAGCCAAGCCGTTCGGCCAACAGGACTTGGCCGCCGTGATCAAACGCGTGTCGTCTGGGGCCTCGGTGTAGCGGATGTGAACCGCGGGGCTGGCGACCGCGTTGAACTCAATGTCTCGCGCAAGAGGTTCTCGATGCCAGCCAAGTCCGCCGCCCAACAGAAAGCCGCCGGCGCCGCTTTGTCGGCGAAGCGCGGCGACACGCCCAAGAGCAAACTCAAGGGCGCGTCCAAGTCGATGGAAAAATCGATGAGCGAAAAGCAGCTCGAGGACTTCGCCCACACCAAGCGCAAAGGCAAACCGGAGCACGTGGCCAAGTCCTAGCCGCGGATTTGTGCGCTGAGCCAGCAGATGCCGGGCCACACCGACGAGCCGCCGCTGGCAGAGCATGTCGCCGAGTCGATCGACGCCATCGCCGAGTTTCACCACGAACACTATCGCACCGCCTCCGGGTTGCAGCGCGAGATGGATCGGCTGACCGACGCCCTCGGAAGGCCCGCGGTCCTGACCGCTGTGTTCGTGGGGATCGGCCTTTGGGTGGTCGCGACATTCGTCCTGACCGGCGGCGGCGTCGAACAGCCCTCATTCCTCTGGCTCGAGCTGGTCGCCAGCGTCTCAGCCCTGCTGGTGGCGCTGCTCATCCTCGTGACGCAGCGCCGGCAGGACCGGCTCGCCGACCGCCGGGATCAGTTCGCGCTGCAACTCGCCCTGTTGTCTGACCGCAAGAACGCCAAGATCATCTCGCTTTTGGAAGAGCTTCGGCGCGATCACCCCGACGTGGACGACCGGGCCGACGCGGAATCCGAGGAGATGGCGAAACCAGCGGATCCGGAAGCCGTGCTGGCGGCGCTGGACGACCGGCTGGTCCAGCGGCGCGCGCTGCCCTCGGATGAGGGTTGAGCGGGAGTCAGCCCGCCTTTCGAGGCCGCGACTTGGCTCTGTGAGGCGCGGGCTTGTGGGTCTTCACCTTCGCCGCTGACGTTTTGCCTTTTCCGGAAAGACTGGCTCGCAGCGCCGCCATGAGGTCGACTACATTGGTGTCGTCGGGCTCGTCGACCTTGGCCGGCGCGTGGCCCTTCTTCTTGTCCTCGATCAGCGCTTTCAGCGCTTTCTCGTAGCGATCGACGAACTTGCTCGGATCGAACGGACCTTCCTTCTGCTCGATGATCTTCTCGGCGATCGAGATCATTGCCGGGTCTGGCGTGGCGCCGCCGATGTCGGCGAAGATCTCGCCAGGTTTGCGGACCTCGGCGTCGCTGCGGATGGTGTAGGCAAGGATGCCCTTGCCGCGCGGTTCCAGCGCCAGGATGCGTTCCCGCGTACCGATCACCACCCGGCCGAGCGCGATCTGGCCGGCCTTCTCCATCGCCGTGCGGATCACGGCGAACGCCTCCTGCGCCATCTTGCCGTCGGGGGCGAGGTAGTAGGGATTGTCCCAGTAGAGCCGGTCGATCTCGTCCTCGGCGACGAAATGCTCGATGTCGATCGTCTTGGTGCTCTCCAGCTTGACCGCGTCGATCTCCTCGTTGGTGAGCAGGACGTATTTGCCCTTGGAGACCTCGTAGCCCTTCACCAGGTCGGACCGGTCGATCGGGCCAGTATCCGGGTCGGTGGTGATCATCTTGATCCGGTTGTTGGTCTTCGGATTGATCAGGTTGAAATGCACGTCGCCGCTGGAGTTGGTCGCGGTGTAGAGCGCGACCGGGCAGCTGACCAACGAGAGCTTGAGGTGGCCTTGCCAGGTGGGCCGGTACGCCATGTCGATGTCCTTCGAGCCGCGCCGCGGGTTGGGCGTCAGCCTCCTCAGAACGACTTACCTGGCCTTTCGTTCGTTCAGCCACACGGCGCCGTGTCGCCGGTGGCGAGGTCGATGCGGAAGCAATGTTCGTGTCCGGTCTCGGTCTCGCGGACGATGACGATGACGTCCTCCCCGTCGCCGGGCAGCAGGTGCAGATCCTCGACGTAGGCCACCGCCGCCGCTTCGAACGACGCTTCGTCGAGCAGGCGGGCATGGTGGGCATCCACATGGCGGGCGTGAACGCGGTAGCTTCGAAGCTGGATATCTGCGGTTGGCATCGGAGGACCTCCTGTCGTCGTAACGCGCGAGGCGTAAAATCGATTCAGTTGCCCCGGATCGTCCAGCGCGCCTGTTCGTTTCGCCCTGACCAAGGGACCGGGACTTGAGCATGGCGGCTACGACGCTCGCGAAATACCGAGCCAAGCGCGACTTCACCCAGACCGCCGAACCGGCCGGCGACGACGGCGTCGTCGCCTCGGAGGCGCTGCGGTTCGTGATCCAGAAGCACGCGGCCAGTCATCTGCACTTCGATCTGCGGCTGGAGTTCGAGGGCGTGTTCCGGTCCTGGGCCGTGCCCAAGGGGCCGTCGCTCGATCCGCACGACCGGCGCCTGGCCATGCAGGTCGAGGACCATCCACTGGCTTACGGCGACTTCGAGGGGACCATCCCCGAGGGCCAGTACGGCGGCGGCACGGTGATGCTGTGGGACCGGGGGTTCTGGGCGCCAGAGGCCGGCTTCGAGGATATCGGGCGCGCGCTGGGCAAGGGCGAGCTGAAATTCGTCGTGGAGGGCAAACGCCTGCATGGCTCGTGGGTGTTGGTGCGCACCCGCCGAGACGACCGCGGCAAGACGAGCTGGCTGCTGATCAAGCATCGCGACGAGGGGGCGAAAATCGGCAAGGCAAGCGGGCCTTCCAACGGCGACCGCTCGGTGGCGTCGGGACGAACCATGCCGCAGATCGCGGCCGGCGAGGGGCACGCGGCCAAGCCGTTCATGACCGAGGTTGGCGCGGCGGCTGGCGCCGTCTGGCAAAGCAATCGCGCCGCCGCTGTCGCCGCGCCGGACAAGCCCGCGCCAAAGCCTAAGATGGCGCGCGACATCCCCGCCTTCGTCGAGCCGCAGCTGACCAAGCCGGTCGCGCAGCCGCCGGGCGGCCCCGGCTGGGCGCATGAGATCAAGTTCGACGGCTATCGCATCCAGCTGAGGATCGAAGCCAGGAAGGCCACTCTGAAGACCCGCAAGGGGCTCGACTGGTCGGACAAGTTCCCCGAGATCGCAGCGGCGGGCGGCAAGCTCCCCGACGGCCTCCTCGACGGTGAGATCGTCGCCCTCGACCACACCGGTGCGCCTGACTTCGCGGCGTTACAGGCGGCGATCTCGGAGCACAACACGCACGGTCTCGTGTTCTTCGCCTTCGACTTGCTGTTCGACGGGCGGGAGGATTTGCGCGCGCTGCCGCTGGCCGAGCGCAAGGCGAGGCTGCGGGCCGCGCTTAAGGACGCGCCTGCCAATCTGCGTTTCGTCGATCACTTCGTCACCGCGGGCGACGCCGTGCTGCAGTCGGCTTGCCGGATGCACCTGGAGGGCATCGTCTCCAAGCGGCTGGATGCGCCTTATCGGTCAGGTCGACACGATGGCTGGACCAAGTCCAAGTGCCGGGCGGGGCACGAGGTGGTCATCGGCGGCTACACTGCGACCGACGGCGCGTTCCGTTCGCTGATCGCCGGCGTGCACCGCGGCGGTAAGCTGGTGCATGTGGGCCGGATCGGTACGGGGTTCGGGCGCGACAAGGCCGAGGGCTTGAGGCGCAAGCTCAAGAGCCTGGAGACCGAGACCAGCCCGTTCGAAGGCAAGGGCGCGCCGCGGAAGGGCGCCGAGGTTCACTGGGTGAAGCCGGAGCTGGTCGCGGAGATCGAGTACGAAGGCTTCACCGCCGATGGCCGGTTGCGCCAGGCGGCGTACAAAGGCCTGCGCGAAGACAAGCCCGCGGCCGAAGTAGAAGCCGAGACGCCAGCGCCTGCCCCGCTGAAGGCGCCTTCACCGCAGGTGGCGCCCAAGCCGGGAGGCACCGCGGTGGTCATGGACGTAACGATCTCCCACGCCGACAAGCCGCTCTGGCCGGGCGTCGGCGGCGAGCCGCCGGCGACCAAGCTCGACCTCGCCAGGTACTACGAAGCGGTCGGCGACTGGATGATCGCGCACGTCCGCGGCCGGCCGTGCTCGATCGTCCGCTTTCCAGACGGCATCGAGGGCAAGGAGCGGTTCTTCCAGCGCCATGTCGGCAAAGGACAATCCTCGCTAATCACGTCGGTGACTGTGTCGGGCGACCGCCAGCCCTACCTGCAGTTCGACCGCGTCGAGGCGCTGGTCGCGGCGGCGCAGGTGGGCGCGCTGGAGCTGCACCCTTGGAACTGCGAGCCGTTCGAACCGGACGAGCCGGGTCGCCTGGTATTCGACCTCGATCCCGCGCCGGACGTGGCGTTCGACGAGGTCGTCAGCGCAGCCAAAGAGGTGCGCGACCGCCTGACCGACCTCGGTCTCGTCAGCTTCTGCAAGACCACTGGTGGCAAGGGGCTGCACGTGGTGACGCCGATCACGGCCGAGGGCATCGACTGGCCCACGGCCAAGGCCTTCGCCCGCGACGTCTGCAAGGCGATGGCGCAGGACGCGCCCGATCGGTTCCTGATCACCATGGCCAAGAAGGACCGCGGCGGGCGCATCTTCCTCGACTATTTGCGCAACGACCGAATGTCGACCGCGGTCGCGCCGCTCTCGCCACGCGGACGGCCGGGCTATCCCGTCTCGATGCCGCTCACCTGGGCTCAGGTGAAGAAGGGCCTCGATCCAGCGAAGTACACGCTGCGGACCGTGCCGAAGCTGCTCGCCAAGCTCGCCGCCTGGGAGGACTACTGCGAGGGCGAACGCCCGCTCGCGCCGGCGATCAAGCGGCTTGGTAAGGTGTAGCGGCGGCTAGAGCCTGATGGGTTCAAGTTGAACCCTGGATCAGGCTCTACACTTTTGATTCTAGAGCATGATTCAGCGTTTTGGTGATTCCACCAAAACCCATCATGCTCTAGGCCCGCAGCTAGTCGAGGCGAAGGTTCACCGCCGACGTCTTGCCCGAGCGGCGATCCTGCTCGATGTCGTAGCTGATCGCTTGGCCGTCGTTCAGTCCGCGCAGCCCGGCCCGCTCGACCGCCGAGATGTGCACGAACACATCGCCGCCGCCGTCGGAGGGCTGAATGAAGCCGAAGCCCTTGGTCGGATTGAACCATTTGACGACGCCGCTGCCGCTGCCGCTGGTTGGGCCCGGCGGCCCGCGCTCCGGCCTTGGTCCGCGGCTCTCGAAATCCCGTCGGGGAGGCGGGGAGGAGGACCGCTCTCGCGGACCGCCGCTGCCGGTGACCGAGAGGTTCACCGCGGCCATTTTGCCGTTGCGGCGATCCTGCTCCATCTCGAACGCGACGGTGTCGCCCTCGTTGAGCTCGTAGACGCCGGATCGCTCTAGCGCTGAGACGTGAACGAACACGTCGGCGCCGCCCTCGTCAGGCGCGATAAATCCGAACCCCTTCGCGGAGTTGAAAAACTTGACAGTCCCGGTGGTCATTTGGCGGTCGCTCGATGAAATCAGAAATGGACAGAGGGAAATTGTCTCCTCGCGCGGTTTTGTAAAGCCGAACGCTGAGCCAGAGTGCGCTAAGTTGCCTCAACCACGCGCCGCGCGCCGTGACAACGCTTGTTTTTGCGCAAAACTACACAATCTGCAGGGGGTCCCCAACCCTCGAGCGTGATTCATGAACACCATTCTCTTCGTCGCCCAGGCAAGCGCCGACCCCGCCGGCGGATATCTCGCCACCTTTCCAGACGTTCCCGACGTCGAGGTCAAGGCGCCCGACCTGGCCGAACTTTTGCGCGAGGCGCGTCAGCGGCTCGGCGCCCACTTGCACGCCCTCGCCGACGCCGGCGACGTGTGGCCGACGCCAACCCCGATCGAGCAGCTGACGCTGGCGCCGGGGGCATTCCCGGTGCTGGTCGATGTTTCGGTCGAGGACACGCCGATCCGCGTCAACATCTCGCTGGGCGAGCGACTGGTGCAGCGCCTGGACGCGGCCGCGGAAGCCAGGGGCATGACCCGGTCGGGCTTCATCGCCCAGGCTGTCCGCGTCAGCTTGGGCGAACGCGCGCCGGCGACCGACTTCGACGCCGCGACCCGCCGGCTGCAGGAAGAGCTGCGGACGATGGGCCGCAAGATCAACGACAGCATCGGCCCTGGCTCGACCTTCAGCCGCCGGATGAACGAGCTCGACGAGCAGGTCTACGAGGGCGTGCGCAAGGCCGCCGACAGCGTCTCCGCGGCGATGGCCCGCCGGCGCGATGCGAGCAGACCCGGCGATAGCTCGACCGAGGAGACCACCCAATGATCCGAACCGACGCAGAGCTTCGATCGATCCGCGACAGCGTGAACCTCGTTGGCCGGCTCTCGGACAATATCGTCCACATCGGCCCCTTCAGCCTCGGCATCGATGGCGTGCTGAGCTGGATTCCCGCGGTCGGCGAAGCCTACAGCTTCGTCGCCGGCGCCTTCATCCTGGTGCAAGGGGTACGCGCTGGGGTTCCGGTGACAACGCTCGCGGTGGCTGCAGCTATCCTGGCCGTCCGCACCTTCGGCGATCTCGCGCCTTTCGCCGGGCCGCTGTTCGCCGACCTGTTCACCGCGCACAAGTGGGCGGCCAAGATGGTGGTCGATGCGATCGATCGGCGCCTCGCCATGCCGGTCGAGACACTGCGGCGCTCGCGCTGGTGGGCCTCGTCGATCCCGGCCTAAGACTTCTTCGCGGGTGACGGCCGGAGGCACTGTGAGCGCGGTTGAAGATCGGGCGCGGGCGCATCGCCTGCGGTCAATGCAACTCGTGGCCACGGGCCTCCTCGTGGCGATGGCGGCGCTCTACGTCGGCGCCGGGTTCTGGCTGCGCCAGGCGCCTTGGTTGGCCTACGTACGAGCCTTCGCCGAGGCGGCGACCATCGGCGCTTGCGCCGACTGGTTCGCGGTCACGGCGCTTTTTCGCCATCCTTTAGGGCTGACGATCCCCCACACCGGTATCATCCCGCGCAACAAAGACCGGATCGGCGACGCCCTGGGCGCCTTCATCGCTGACAACTTCCTGACCGTCGAGATCCTCGAAGCGAAGCTGAGCCAACTCGAAGTCGGGCGGTGGGGCGCCGCCTGGCTTCGCCACCCCGGCAACGCGAGCCGGGTGGCCGAGCGGCTGGTGCGGCTGTTGCCCGAGCTGCTGGCGCTCTCGACCCCCGAGGCGCGTCGGCGGTTCGTGGGCGCGGTCGCGGCCGACGCGATCGCCGGGGTTCCAGCGGCGCCGTTGGCGGCGGGCGCGCTGGGCGCGATCTGGGGCGTGGAGGGCGGCGGCGCGATCCTGGACGCCGGGCTGGACCTGACCGCCGCCGCCCTTGCCCGCAATGAGGACCTGATCCGCGCCGAGGTCGCCGGCCGCACCTATCGATGGCTGCCGCGGTGGGTCGACCAGAAGATCGGCGAGGCGATCCTCAAAGGCCTCGTCGAGACGCTTGAACAGATGCGTGCTCCCGAGCACCCGTGGCGCGGGCGAGTCCAGACCTACGTCGCCGATTTCATCGGGCGCCTCGAGACCGACCCGACGCTGGCGAAGCACGCCGAGGCGATCAAACGACGGATAGTCTCGCATCCGCTGCTGCTCGAACGGCTGGGCGATGTAGGTCTCGCGCTTGAAGCCAGCTTCAACCCGACGACGGACGAGGCGAAGCGGGCGCTGGAGCAACGCCTGGCCGGGTGGCTGGCTGGGTTCGGGGCCTGGCTCTACGACGAGGCCGAAGCCATCGAGATCTTCAACGACTGGGCGCGGCAGGCGGCGCAGCGAACGATCGCGCCGCGGCGACGCGAGATCGGGCGCGCGGTCGCCAGCGTGGTCGCCGGCTGGGACGCGCGCAGCGTGGCCGAGAAACTGGAACTGCAGATCGGCGCGGACCTGCAGTTCATCCGCATTAACGGCACGCTCGTCGGCGGCCTGGTCGGGTTGACGATCTATGCGCTCTCGAAGTGGTTCGGTCAGCCGGCGTGAGCCGTTCCCGTGCGTAGGGTCATGGTTTGTTGCGGTAGAGGAAGTCGAAGCCGGGCTGCCAGGTCTTGCCGCGGTCGTCGGAGGTCTCGCCCAGCTGGCGCACCGAGCCGTCAGCGCCTTGCGTGTAGGTCATTCGGGTCAGTTGCCGCGGGTGGCCCGGCTGCGGCCAGAGGCCGGTCAGGATCATCGCCTTGCCGTTCCAGCCGCCGGTGAAGTCCACCCGCGCGCCGGTGGCATCGATCCAGGTCTGCCGCCATCCCTTCTCGGCCAGCACGAAGCTGCTGAGGCTGCCGCCTTCGTCGCCCTTCAGCGGCATCCAGTTCTCCCGAATGGCGCAGCCGCCGTAGAGTTTCTCGATCAGGCTGTCGGCGACGTGGCGGTCCGGCTGGCCTGTCGGCGACACCTGCCAATGGCCGACCCAGAAGTCGAACTGGTGGCTCTCGGCGCTGTCGCAACCGTGCTTAGTTTCAGCCATCGCGCTCACTGGCAGTAAGAGTAGCAGACAGGCAGCCAGCAGCTTCATATCCGCGCCTCGGAAGCAGTCGGTCGGTCATGCATCTGTTCCAAAGCCGCGATCTCCTGAACCAGCCAGTCGATGAAGGCCGATGTCGCGGCGTTGTCGCGCGAGTCGTCCGACCAGGTGACATAGGCCCGTCTGCCGGTCGCAAGCTCAAGGTCGAAAGGCGCGACCAGCTTGCCGCCGGCGAGCTGACGACTGCGCGCCAGCACGCAGCCTAGCGCCACGCCATGTCCCTCCGCTGCGGCTTCCAGCGCCAAGTCAGTGTCCGCCAGTCGGTGCGATGGTGCAAACTGCGGCGCTGGGAGCTTCGCCCGCTCGAACCAGGCGGTCCAGAGCGCCCAGTTGTGGCTGATCAGTGGCAGGTAGGTCAGATCGGCCGGGTCGCTCAGCCGGTGCTCGGCCATGAATATCGACGAGCACAGCGGCGTCAGCCGCTCTTCGTAGAGCAGCCGCGCGTTCTCCCCGACCGGCGCGGCGGTATCGACGATCACGGCGGCGTCGACGCGGGCGAGGTCCGGGCTGGCGCGGTCGGCGTGCACCTCGATGGTCAGCCCAGGCAGGGTGCGCGCCATCCGTCCGAAGCGCACCGCGAGCCACGGGCCGGCCAACGACCTCGGCAAGCTGACGCAGATCGCGCCGTTGTCGCCGGCAAGCACGCTCGCCGCTTTCGCCAACGCGTCGGCCGCTGCGCGGTAGGCCTCGGCCAGCGCCGAGGCGGCGCGGGTCGGTTGGATGCGCCCTTGCCGACGCTGGAACAGGTCCCGCCCCAGCTTGGCCTCCAGCCGCGACACCTGCTGGCTGACCGCCGAGCGGCTGACGCCCAGCTCGGCGCCGGCGGGCGTGAAACCTCCCCGCCGGCAGATGGTCTCGACCGCACGCAGTTCGGCCAGCGATGGGGTGGTCGGATCATTCATGCGAAGTCACCGACGCTCCTAGTCTGCTAGAACTTGGCCGTGCCCGAGATGAACAGCTGCCGGCCGAGGAGGTCGTAGGTCGGATAGGTGTTCGGCGCGCCGATCCCGGCGACCCCCTGGCTGACGATCGGCGGGTCCTGGTCGAAGATGTTGTTCACCCCGGCGCGGATGGTGAGCACCGAGTTGACCCGCCAGGCGCCCGATAGATCGAGATAGTTGATCGAGCCCAGCTTGGCGTCGAAGGCGTCGAAGCCGCCCGGCAGACCCGGACCGCCTAGGCCCGCCTGGGTGTTGTTGGCGTCGAGCGAGGTGGCGCTGAGGTAGCGCCACTGCAGTTGCGCGACGACATTCCAGGGCGTGTTCCAGGCCACCGAGAAGGTGTGCCGCCAGGCCGGGTTGTCGCTGCCGAACGACTGGGCGCAGGTCGGACCGAATAGGGCCGCGCAGTCGTATTCGGCCTGGCCTTTCAGCGGCAACGTCTTGGCGGAGAGCAGGTAGGTGCCGACGAAGTTGAACGACACCGAGCCCAGCCCCGCCGCGCCGATGTCCTCCAGCGGCAGGCGGTAGCTGCCCTGGAAGTCGAGGCCGGATGTCTGCGAGGTCGCCACGTTCTGGCCAATACCCTTGATGTACCCGCCGGCCGCGACGGTGACGCCGGTGAGCGCGCCGGTCGCGTTGCGGACAATGTTCGAGCAGAAGGTCGGATCGCCGGTCTGCAGGCAGTTGTTGTAGGAAATTGCCAGCGGGACGACGCCGATCTCGCCGTTGATGGTGATGTCGAAGTAGTCGATGCTGCCGGTGAAGCCGTGCAGGAAGCTGGGCGTGAACGACGCGCCGATCGAGTAGGTGTCGGCGATCTCGGGCGAGAGTTTCGTGTTCCCGCCGGTCAGCGTCGAACACTGGCTGGCCACGCACTGCTGGATCGAGTCGGTCGTACCACCATTCCCGTACTGCGCCGCCGTCACGCCGGTGTGCATGCACTGTGCGAGGGTGGCCTTCGCCAGGCCCGTGGTCGGGTCGGGCGCGCAGAGGTCCTCGCCGACGGCGCTGGTGTTGGTCACCGACTGCGGATTGAACGCCTCCAGGATGCTGGCGGCGCGGATGGCGCGGTCGTAGGAGGCGCGGAACCGGATGTCGCTCGACGGCGCCCACTCGCCCGCCACCTTGTAGGTGCTGACGGCGCCGCTGGTGGAGTAGTCCGAGTAGCGATAGCCGCCTTCCAGCACCAGGTCCTCGATCAGAGGCCGCTGCTGGACGATCGGGATCCGCGTCTCGAAGTATTCTTCCTGGACGCTGATCGCGTTGTCGACCGCGACGGAGGCGCCGCCGAAACCGGAGAGGTCGCCGGAGAGTTCGGCGGCGTCGGGCGCGAACTTCAGATGATCCCACCGGTGCGACACGCCGAAAGCGAGGCCGATGCCGTCGTTGGCCCACGGCGATTTCACGCCGTACTTGCCGAGGTCGCCGGAGACGTCGCCTTCGAAGATTTGCTCCTCGATCGTGCCGTCGCCGGTGCCGGTGACCTCCAGGAAGTTCTCGGCCGCCTGGGTGACGCCGCCCGCGTTGAAGATGTTCCAGCCCACGCAGCTGGGATTGCCGCTCAGGCAGGTCGGCGCAGCCGCCGTACCGCCGACCAGCAGTGAATCCTGCATGTTCTTGAAGCTGAGGTAGTTCTGGTTCTGGTTGTAGAGCGTCGTGTAATAGTACGAGCCGTAGGCGTCGTAGTGCCAGGCGTCGGCGAAGTCGCCCTTCAGCCCCAGCACGATGCGGTAGTTCTCGTGGTCGTAGGTCGACTCGCGTCCGCCGCCCTCGATGTTGCGCCGGCCAATAACGATATCGACCTGATTAGCCGGATCAGTCTGCACGCCGGCGATCATCGCCGGGCTGCAGGCGAGCGCGCCTTGCTCCTGGGCGCTCAGGAACGGGTTGCCGCAGTTGACCAGGAAACCCTGGTTCGCCGCCGGTCCGCCGTTCTGGAAGCCGCCTGACGGCGCCACCACCGACGCCGAACGGTCGCTCATGAACGAGAACTCGGCATAGGGCTGCACCCAGTCGGCGATGTTGTAATGGGCGTAGAAGCCGCCGAGATAGCGGGTGTCCTGCCGCGACAGGAACTCATAGGGGCTCGAGTTGAAGGTGGGCGGCGGGACCGAGTTCGCCTGCGGATAGGGCAGCAGCGAGCTACCGACCTGGGTCAGGAACGGTCCGTTCGTGGCGGTGGCCGGGAAGAACTCCCGATAGCGGTTGGAACTGGTCGAGTTGGCGCAGGCGTCGGGCGCGCCCAGAGCCAAGAGGCAGCCAGAGAAGTCGCGCGACCCTTCCGTCACGGGCTCGGCGTTCTTGAACTCGAAGTAGCCGGTGACGTTGCCCTTGCCGTCCGGCGCATTGGCGCCGATCACGACCGAGAAGTCGGTGGTCTTGCCGTCCCACTTGCTCCCGGTCGCCGGCTGCGAGCCACTGCGCAGGATCGCCTGCTGGACGGCCGAATTGGTGTTGTCGTGGTTGGCGATGCCGACGTGGCCGTCGACCTGCACGCCCTCGAAGTCCTTCTTCATGATGAAGTTGACCACGCCGGCGACGGCGTCCGAACCATAGGTCGAGGAGGCGCCGCCAGTCAGCACCTCGACGTGGTCGATCAGCGCGACGGGGATCTGGTCGAGGTCGGGGGCCGGGTTGGGGTCGGCGGTGTTCGGATCGCCCAGGCCGAGCCGCCGCCCGTTGATTAGCACCAGGGTCCGCTGCGGGCCGAGGCCGCGAAGGTCGGCGGTAGAGACGCCGCCGGGCGAGGTAAGCGGGTTGGTGGTGTTGGAGAAGTCGCTGGTGTTGTTCTGAAAGTTCGCCGGCAGAGTGTTCAGCAAGTCGATCACGTCGGTCTTGCCGGTGAGGTCGAACTGCTGGTGGCCGATCGCCTGGATCGGGCTGACGCTGGAGAGGTTCGGCTGCGGGATGCGCGAGCCGGTGACGACGATCTCGGTCACCTGCGTGCCGCCGGAGGTGTCATCTGCCGCGGCGGTCACCGTGCGGATCGGAGCGGCGCCAGCGGCTACCGCTCCAGCGCCCGACGCGGTCTGCAGCGGGCTGCCAGCGTCCGCCGCTTGAGCGACGTCATTCAAGGTGAGCGCGGCTGCGCCGGCGATCATGGTCGACGCCAGCAGGCGTCCACGCGTAGTCAGCATCTTCAAAGCAGAACCCCTCCGGAACGTGGGCGTACCCCTCAGGGGCGCGGCCTCGGCCTATTCGTTGCAAGTTGTCCCGGGCATAGATCCCCCCGGCTTATTGTCGTACTGGGGAGGAAGTCGTCGGCATTGCCGGAACGCGGACTAAGAGAGTCCCCGCTTTAGACCGCCACCCCGTGTGTACACGCCAATCGTCACAATTGACTTGTGCCTGACATGGACGGATGAAGCGTTCGGTGGGTGTCCTCAATAGCCACTTCGAGGTCAAATGGTATGACCACTTAAGGTTTTCGATGAAGCGTGCGCTCGCCGACTTCCCCCTCACCATCGCCTTGGATCAGGGCGGCGAGACGCCGATCTACCGGCAGCTCTACGACTGGTTTCAGCGGGCGATCGTGGAGGGACGCCTTCGCCCCGGACAACGCGTGCCATCGACCAGAAGCCTCGCAGCGGAGCTGAAGATATCCCGCATCCCGGTGCTGACGGCCTTCGAGCAGCTTCACGCAGAGGGCTATCTCGAGAGCGTCATCGGCGCCGGCACCCGCGTCGCGCCGGCGATGCCGGAACAGACTGTCCGTTTACCTCCGCGCAAGCCGTCCGAGCCGCGGGACGAGCCCCGCACGCGGCGGGTGTCGCATGCCGCCGAGGCGGCCATGGCGTCCGGAGACAGCCCGCAGTCGTTCAACGCCTTCCGGGTCAGCCAGCCCGCGCTGGACGCGTTCCCGACCGGCGTCTGGTCTTCGATCCTCGCCCGGCACGCCCGCCGGCCCGCGCCGGAGCTGATGGAATACAGCGACCCGATGGGCTACGCGCCGTTCCGCGAGGCGATCGCCGAGTATCTCGGCGTCGCCCGCGCGGTCCGCTGCGACGCCTCGCAGGTGATGATCGTCGCCGGATCGCAGCAGGGCCTGCAGATCGCCGCCCGCGCCCTGCTCGATCCAGGCGACGCCGTCTGGGTCGAGGAGCCCGGCTACTTCGGCGCCCACCGCGCGTTCGGCATGGCCGGCGCCGAGCTGACGCCGGTGCCGACCGACGGGCAAGGGCTGGATGTGCAGGAGGGCGTGCGCCTCCGCGGCGATGCCAGGGCCGCCTACGTCACGCCCTCGCACCAGTATCCGCTCGGGGTCACTATGAGCGCCTCGCGCCGGATCCGGCTGCTGAACTGGGCTTCTGAGGTCGACGCCTGGATCTTCGAGGACGACTACGACAGCGAATTCCGCTTCGCCAGCCGGCCGATCGCCTCGCTCCAGGGCGTCGATGAGGACCGCGGCGTCATTTACCTCGGCACACTCAGCAAGGTGCTCTTTCCGGCGCTGCGCATCGGCTATCTGGTGATCCCGAAGGACCTCGTCGAGGCGTTTCGCTGCGTGCGCATGGCGATGGATATCTTCCCGTCGATGCTGTTCCAGGCGGCGCTCAACGACTTCATCCGCGAGGGGCATTTCGCGCGCCATATCCGGCGGATGCGCATGCTCTACATGAGCCGGTGCGAGACGCTGGTGGGCGCCATCCAGCGTCATTTGGGCGGGCGGCTGCAGCTGGTCAGCGCCCAGGCGGGCATGCATCTGGCGGGGTTTTTGCCTTCGGACGTCGACGACACGGTAATTTCGCGCCGCGCGTTCGAGGCGGGCGTGTCGGCGATGCCGCTCTCCGCGTGCTACCTCTCGCACCCGGCCAGAAGCGGCCTGGTGCTGGGCTACGGCGGCGCCGACGATGCGGCGATCGAACATGGCGTCGCCGTGCTGGCGGGGATACTGCGGGATCAGGCTTGACCCCGGACACGGGTGGGCAGGCGTGGAGGACTCGATGACAGACGGCGGCCAGCGTTCGATCGGCCGCCGCGCGCTCTACGGCAGGGTCTGGGCCAAGCCAATGACCGCGGTGGCCGAGGAGCTGAACATCAGCCGCAACGGCCTGGCCAAGATCTGCGACAGGCTGCTGATCCCCTATCCAGGCCGCGGCTACTGGAACAAGGCGGCCGCCGCCGCGCGCCCGCCATTGCCGCAGCGACCGGTGGGCGCGCCCAAGACCGTGCTGATCGCCGATGCGCCCGCCAAGTCGCGGCGCGTTCGCGTTCGGCTCTCGGCCGAGGCCCGCGCGGCGCAGCTGCTTGACGCCGCCGGCCGGCTTGTCGCCCGCGAGGGCCTGCCGGCGGCGACGATGAAACGGGTGGCGCGGGAGGCCGGCGTCAGCGAGGCCCAGGCGCACAACTACTTTGGCCGGCGCGAGGATCTGCTGATCAGCCTGGCTCGTCGCGAGCTGGCGGGGATGGACGAGACCCGTCTCGCCGCCGCCGGCCTGGGGCAGAGCGGCTTCACCCGGGTCGAGCTCTCGACGATCACCTACCTGCGGCAGGTGCAGGAACGCGGCACGCTGATCCAGACGCTGCTGGCCAGCCCGCAGGTGAGGGCCGGCCTCCGCGCCGAGCGGCAGACGCGTCGGACCTCGGCGCGGGCGGTGATGACCGACCGGCTGAACGACCGCTACGGCGTGCCGAGGGACCTAGCCTACGGCGCGACGGCGATCCTCACCGCAGTCTGCCTGCGCGCCGGGCGCTTGCTGGCCGAGAAGAAGATCCCGCTGGAGATGGCCGAGCGGCTCAGCCTGGCGATGGTGGTCGCTGGCAACCGGGCCGTTGTCGGGCGGCCCTCGAGGGGCGTGAGGCCGAGTTAGCCGCGGCGGGTCACCTCGCCCTCGGGGAGCCGCCGAAAGCGTCTGGCGCAAGCGCGGCCAGGCTTGAAGCCACCAGTTGGCTGCAGAGCGCCTTCGCCGCGGCGCGCTCCATCTCGCCGCGCCAGGCCATCGACCCTGCCTGCTCCGGGATGGTGAGGACCAGGTTGATTGCAGCGATGATCTCCTTGGATGTGAGCGTCAGCTCTCGCCTCGCTGCATGGGCAAGGCGTCTCATCGTCCGATCACGGAAGGTTCGGTTCGCCGTGTCGATGCGGCCGGCCATGTAAGGATCGCGCAGGATCAGGTGGATCAGCGGGCCGTTGGCGGCGACGTGATCGAAATAGAGGCTGGCGCAGTGCTGTGACGCGTCTCGGAGCGAGGCGCCGCTTGGCCACGCGTGAATCCTCGCTGCGGCAAGTTCACCTAAACACCTCGCAAGGACGCCGTTGAAGAGTAGATGCTGGGTCGGAAAATAGACGTAGAGCAGAGCTTTGCTCGCGCCCACGGCCTGGCTCAGTCTCTCCGGAGCGATTGGCAGGTGGCCCTGCTCCAGTGCGATCACGCCGGCCGCGTCGATCAGTTGCGCGCGCCGCGCCACGGTTGGCAACCGGGTTCGCTTCGACGTTGGAGGAGGGGTGGGAACCATCAGGGTTCGTTGAATGCCCGCCCCGGTGCTGTAGTGAAAGCCCAAAGCCATGCTGAGGTGCGTGGCGAGCCGTCTGAGCGCGAATCGAGAGAGGCCGAGAGATGAGACGGAGTCGTCGCGGCTTCCTGCAGTTGGCTGGTGGCGCGGCCGCGGGCGCGGCGCTGCCGCCCGCCATCGCCCAGGCGCTCGCCCTGCCGGCGCGACGCGGGACCGGCACGCTGCGCGACCTCCAGCATGTGGTGGTCTTCATGCAGGAGAACCGCTCGTTCGATCACTACTTCGGCACGCTGCGCGGCGTGCGCGGCTTCGCCGATCCGAGGCCGCTGCAACTGCCGAGCGGGGCCAATGTCTTCCACCAGCCGAAGACGGCCGGCTCATCCGAGGCGGTGACCCCCTTCCACATGGATGCGGCGACGACGCGCGCCCAAACTATCTTCAGCCTCGACCACAGCTGGAAGGGCAGCCACGAAAAGTGGAAATGGCACGACGCCTGGATCCCGGCCAAGACGCCGCTGACAATGGGTTATTTCACCCGTGCGGACCTGCCATTCTACTACGCGCTGGCCGACACTTTCACGATCTGCGACGCCTATCACTGCTCGATCTTTGGCCCGACCAACCCGAACCGCCTGTTCCTCTTCACCGGCACCAGCGGCCTCGCCGCCGGCAATGCCGGGACCCAGGTGGTGACCAATCAGAACGAGCAGAACAACACCGCCGACCCGGCGAACGACGGTAAGGACTTCCAGCCCTATACGTGGCCGACCTACGCCGAGCGGTTGCAGCAGGCCGGCGTCTCCTGGCGGGTCTATCAGGAGCATGACAACTACGGCGACAACCCGCTGGCGTTCTTCGCCAACTTCCGCGGGCCCGACGGCGCATCGGCGCTGCACCAGTTGGGCCGCGCGTGGGTCGACGGCTCCAATGCCGAGAACGCCAAGGCCTCGAACGGCGAGCACTTGGTCGCGGCGTTCGCCCGTGACGTGGCTGCCGACGCGCTGCCGAAGGTCTCATGGATCGTCGCGCCCTACAAACTCTGCGAACACCCGTCGGCAAGTCCCGCGGCCGGCGAGGACTTCACCGCGCGGCTGATCGCGGCGCTGGCCTCCAACCCCGAGGTCTGGGCCAAGACCGCGCTGATCCTGAACTACGACGAGAACGACGGCTTCTTCGACCACATGCCGCCACTGGTTCCGCCGATTGCCGGGGCGCCCGGCAAGAGCACCGCGGCGCTGGACGGCGAGGTCTACAACGGCGTGCCGGTTGGGCTGGGGCCGCGGGTGCCGATGATCGTGGTCTCGCCCTGGACCAAGGGCGGCTGGGTCAACTCCCAGCTCTTCGACCACACCTCGGTGATCCGGCTGCTGGAGGCCCGGTTCGGCGTACACGAGCCCCACATCACGCCGTGGCGCAGGACGGTGGCCGGCGATCTGACCAGTGTCTTCGACTTCGCGGCGGTCGAGCGCGAGGCGCCGGTCAGCTCGCTGCCAGACACGTCAGGTTTGCCGGCCGCGGCCGTAGCTCGGGTGGGGTTTCCTTGGCCCAAACCGCCCGCCACGGCCGAGGCGCCGCCGCGCCAGGAGCCGGGAGCGCGACCGGCGCGGGCCTTGCCTTACGCGTTCGACGCTTGGGCTGGACGTGGGCAGAAGGGCCTGGACCTGACGATCGCCAACACCGGCGACGCCGGGGCCGGCTTCGCGCTCTATCCGGCGAAGGCCGAGACGGGTGGCCCGTGGTTCTACGCCGTGGATGCGGGCGGGACGGTGCAGGATCAACTGCCGGCCGACGCGGCCGGTTACGACTTCACCTTGCACGGCCCCAACGGCTTCTTGCGGCAATTCCGCGGCGGCGCGGCGGAACCCCTCGAAGTGGACCTGCAGCGGGCCGGCGAAGCGCTATCGTTGATCCTGCGCAATCGTACCCCGGGACCGGTGATCGTCCGCGCCGCGAACGCCTACGCCCGCGGCGACCGGCCAGCGATCACCCTCTCGCCGCGCGGGGAGACCACGGTCCCCTGGCCAATCGCCGACGCGGGGCATTGGTACGACATCGCCGTCACCGTCGACGAAGACCCGACGTTCATGCGGCGCCTCGCCGGCCACCTCGAAACGGGTCGCCCCAGCCATAGCGACCCGGCGCTGGAGTGGACGAGCTAGCTCACGGCTCCAGCACCACGCGGCCGATGACTTTGCCGGCGCGGAGGTCTTCCAAAACGTCGTTGGCGGCGTCGAGTTTGCGGGTCTGGACTGGGATCGGGTCGATCTTGCCGTCGCGGACCAGCTGCATCATCTCCTCGGTCTCGGCCAGCGAGCCGACGTAGGAGCCGCCGATCGAGAGCGCGCGCATCGGGAACATCGGAAGCGGCATCGACATCCCGCCGCCAAAGAGGCCGACGATGATGATCCGCCCGCCGCGTCGCACGGCGGCGTTGGCGAACGCGAAAGTGGCCTCGGAACCGACGAAATCGACGATCGCATAGGCGCCGCCCTCGGTGTCGGCGACCAGCTTCTTCGCCGAGTCCGGATCCTTGGTGTTGTACGCGGCCTTCGCCCCGGCCCCCATCGCCGCCTGCAGCCGGCCTTCGTCGATATCGGCCACCAGGGGGCCCTTGCCGAAGAGGTGGCGGGCGAACTGGATGCCCATCGAGCCGACGCCGCCAGCGCCCAGCACCAGCACCTCGTCCTTAGGCCCGAGCGCGCCGACCTTCTTCATCGCGCCGTAGGCGGTGAGGCCCGAGCACATGTAGGTCCCCGCCAGCGCCGGCGGGGTTTTGCCGTAGTCCAGCAGGTAGCGGCTGTGCGGCACGATCACGTGGGTCGCGTAGCCCCCCGGCGTGCCGGAGGAGCAGCCGAGATTGCGCGGCCGTCCGCAGTAGTTCTCCTCGCCGCGCAGACAGGCCGGGCACTGGCCGCAGCCGATCCACGGGTAGGCGGCGCGGTGGTCGCCGATGGCGACACCGGTCGCGTCGGGACCGAGCGCGATCACCTCGCCGGCGACTTCGTGGCCCAGCGTGTGCGGCAGCTTCATCCCGCTCATCGGCAGCTTGGCGCCGCCGCCGAGGTCGAACGAGCCGTCGTGGATGTGCAAGTCGCTGTGGCAGACGCCGCAGTGTTCGATTCGGATCAGCACTTCGGTCCCGGTCGGCGTCGGGGTGGGCGACTCGATGCTCTCGAGCGGCTTTCCGAACTCGGTGATGGCTTGGCTGCGCATGCGGGCGTCGTCCTCTGGTGGGCCATGGCGGCCCGAACGGTGGCTAGCGGAACACACAGGACGTTGAGGAAGGAAAGCGCCGGTTGGGTTTGACGCGCGGCTTCCGCTCAGGACCTATGTCGCCCGCAAGTTGGGGAGACGCGTCAGATGAGCTTCGAAGCGTGATATCGCAAGCTACCGCCGCCGCGCCCGCCGCTTCGCCGGCCGTGCCCGCCGACCGCCGGCTCAGCCTGCCGACCAAGCTCTTCTACGGCTTCGGCTCGGTCGCCTTCGGGGTGAAGGACAACGGCTTCAGCTATCTGCTGCTGTTCTTCTACAGTCAGGTGATCGGCCTGCCCTCGACCCAGGTCGGCCTGGCGCTGCTGATCGCGATCCTGTTCGACGCCTGCATCGACCCGATGATCGGCCAGGTCTCCGACAACCTGCGCACCCCTTGGGGCCGCCGCCACCCGCTGATGTACGCCGCCGCGATCCCGGTCGCGATCTCCTACGCGGCGATCTGGAACCCGCCAGCGTGGGACCACCAGGCGCTGTTCTACTACCTCGTGGTCTCGGCGATCGTGATCCGCACCTTCACCTCGTTCTACGAAGTGCCGAGTTCGGCGCTCGCCGCCGAGTTCAGCTCTGGCTACGACGAGCGCTCGACCCTGCTCAGCTACCGCTACTTCTTCGCCTGGGTCGGCGGCCTCGCCATCCAGCTGACGGCCTTCGCCGTGCTGCTGAAGCCGGACGCGACCCACAGCGTGGGCCAGCTCAACCCGGTCGGCTACGGCCACTATGGCGTGCTGGCGGCGATCGTGATGTTCACCGCGATCATCGTCTCTGCCGCCGGCACGCATAGCCGCATCCCGACGCTGATGGCGCCGCCGCCGAAGCGCCATCTGACCCTGCGCCAGACCATCTCCGAGATGGCGGCGACGCTCTCCAACCGCTCCTACCTGTTCCTGATCGTCTCCAGCCTGGCGACGGCGACCGCGGCGGGACTGAGCGCGTCGCTCAACCAGTATTTCAACACCTACTTCTGGGGCTTCACGGCCCAACAGGTCTCGCTGATCACCGGCACGGTGTTCATCTCGGCGATCGTGGCGCTGAACGCCGCGCCGCGGCTGTCGCGCCGGTTCGGCAAGCGGCCGACGGCGATGGCGCTGATCGTGCTTTCGGTCAGCATCGGCATCGGGCCGCTGTTCCTGCGCCTCGCGGGCCTCATGCCGGCCAATCACACGCCGGCACTGCTCTGGACCATCGTCTGTACGTCGGTGGTCGGCGTCTCGTTCGGGATCACTTCGGCCACCATGGTCGCCTCGATGATCGCCGACGTGGTCGAGGCGTCGGAGCTGAAAACGGGCCGGCGCTCGGAGGGGCTGCTCTTCGCCGGCTCGGCGTTCGTGGCCAAGTCGGTCTCCGGGCTCGGCATCCTGGGCGCATCGGCCATCGTCGGCGCGATCCATCTGAAAGCGGGAATGGACCCCTCGAAGGTGCCGCCTGAGGTGATGAGCCACCTGGCGCTGATCTACGCGCCGACCCTGGCCGGGCTCTACACCGTCGCCCTGCTGCTGATGTTCGGCTACCGGATCACGCGCGCCTCGCACCAGGAAACCCTGCGCCAGCTCGCGGCCGAGATGGAGCAGATCACCCATCCGGCCTAGCCTTCGCCGATGAGCCAGCTGCAGCGTGACCTGATCGATCTCGGCGGCGCCGGCGCGGCGGTCGTCGATCTCGACGACGGGGCCGAGTGGCTGGGCGCTGGGGCCGGGGTGGTTCGCATCGGGATGAGCCGAGGCGGCGTCCTGCCGACGGCGGGGCTCGAACAGTGCGATATCCTGCTGACGACCGCGGCCGATCCGCCCCGCCCTTGGGTCCAAGGCGGCGACGCGATGCTCGCCGAGGTGCTCGCCTGCATCGAGCGCCAGCCGGTTGCGGCGGCGGTGGCGGCGCAGGTGCTGCGGATGACGCTGGCGGTGAGCTTCGAGCAGGCGCTAACGCTGGAATCGCTCGGCTACTCGATGCTGCTGGCCTCGGAGAGCTTTCGCGATTGGCGGGTGGGCCGCGAAGTGCGTCGGCGCGATAACGATGACGATCCGCGCGTGCTGATCGAGGAAGGCGCGGCCGGGCTCTCCATCCGGCTCAATCGAGCGAACGCCAGGAACGCCTTCGATGCCCGGATGCGCGACGAGCTGAGCGAGGCGCTGGCTTTCGCGCTGGATCACCCCGACGCGCCGGCCGTCGAGCTGACCGGTCTCGGCCCGTCGTTCAGCGCCGGGGGCGATCTGGACGAGTTCGGCGGCGCCGCGGACGTCGGCTGGGCGCACATGATCCGAACCTTGCGCTCGCCGGCGCGGCTAGTGTCGGCGCTGGGGCCGCGGCTGACGGTTCGGGTCCATGGCCACTGCATCGGCGCCGGGATTGAGGTTCCGGCCGCCGCGGCGCGGCTGACGGCGCGGCCGGACGCGGTGTTCCGCCTGCCAGAAGTCTCGATGGGGCTAATCCCAGGCGCCGGCGGCACGGCCACGATCCCGCGCCGGATCGGCCGCCACCGCGCTGCTTACATGGCGATCTCAGGCGCGGCGATCGACACTGAGACCGCGCTCGCCTGGGGCCTCGTCGACGCGGTCGAGGCCGGCGCGTGAGCCCGATCGCGCCCGCCCTGTCGCGCCTCGGCGGTATGGTCGCCGAGCTCACCGCGCGGTTCGGCCAGCGCGTGGTCGTCGAGGATCTCGGCGTCTCGGACCGGCGCGGGCTGTTGCAGCTGGACCCGCCCGGCCTCACCTCGCCGAACCGCGCCTGCCGGCTGATCCGGGCGGCGGACGGCTGGATCGCTATCAACCTGGCGCGAGAGGAAGACCAGGAGCTGGTTCCGGCTTGGCTGCGCTGCGATCCGCCGGCCGATCTGGACCAGGCGATCGACGAGGTCGCCCGCACCCGCGGCGCCGCCGAACTGTTGGAAGACGGGGCCATGCTTGGCCTGCCGATTGCGCGGGTCGGAGAGGCGGTCGGCGATGACCCAGCGCCGCCGCAGATCGCGATGGGGCAGCCGCGAGACGGTCGCCCAACCGGCCCGCTGCGCGTCGTCGACCTCTCGGCGCTCTGGGCCGGGCCGATGTGCGGCGCGATCCTGGCGGCGATGGGCGCGGCGGTGACCAAGATCGAGAGCATCAGTCGCCCCGATCCGACCCGGACCACGACCCCTGACTTCTTCCGCCGGCTCAACGGCCGCAAGGCCGAGCTGCGGGTCGATCTGACCTCGGCGGGCGGGCAGGCGCAGCTTTGGGACGCAGTGCTGGCGGCCGACGTCTTCATCACCAGCGCCCGGCCCCGCGCCTTTGCGCCGCTGGGGCTCGACTCGGCGGAGGTATTCGCCGCCACCCCCGGCCTGACCTGGGTCGCGATCACCGGCCACGGCTGGACCGGGGAGGGCGCGGCGCGGGTGGCGTTCGGCGACGACGCGGCGGCGGCGGGCGGGCTGGTGCGCTGGCTGCCGGACGGGACCCCGAACTTCCTCGGCGACGCGCTCTCCGACCCGGTCACCGGCCTCGGCGCCGCGATCGGCGCGCTGCAGGGCGTGGCGGCGGGTGGCGGGGTGCTGGTCGATGTGGCGATGGCGCGCTGCGCTGCGTCCGCGGCGTCCATCTGCGGGATCGCGAGAGCGCCGTGACCGAGCGGTCGTTGATCATCCGCAACGTCGAGGTCGGCGGCCGAGCGGGGCTGGATGTGCGGCTCGAAGCCGGCCGCATTGCCGAGATCGGGCCGGGGCTGGCGGGGCCGGGCGACGACCTGGATGGGTGTGGCGGCGCGCTGATCCCAGGGCTGATCGATCACCACATCCACCTCTTCGCCCTCGCCGCCGAAGCTGGCTCGGTGAGCCTGGATGGCGCGTTCGGCTTCCGGGCGCAGGTCGAGGCGGCGCTGGCGGCGCGGCCGGAAGGGAGCTGGGTGCGCGTCACCGGCTACCACGAGGCGATGGCCGGCGAGCTGGATCGCGACGTGCTCGACGCCCTCGCGCCGCGTCACCGGCTACGGGTGCAGCACCAGACCGGCTCGCTCTGGGTGCTGAACAGCGCGGCGCTGGCGGTGACCGGCGAGGCCGGTGAGCCGGTCGAACGTGATGCCGCGGACCGGGTCACCGGCCGGATCTGGCGCGGCGACGCCTGGCTGCGGACGCGGATCGGCGCCGAGCCGCCGTCGTTCGCCGAGGTCGGGCAGCGACTGGCGAGCTATGGGATCACCGCGCTCACCGACGCCAGCGTC
This sequence comes from Caulobacteraceae bacterium, assembly GCA_036494265.1. Lineage (GTDB taxonomy): Bacteria > Pseudomonadota > Alphaproteobacteria > Caulobacterales > Caulobacteraceae > Acaudatibacter. The sequence continues at coordinate 52,718 of DASXOP010000070.1, forward strand.
ACCACCGATGCGGTCGCCGCCGCGCTGCTCGCCGACGCGCGGCGCACCGGCGCGCTGCCGCAGCGGCTGACGCTGATGAGCGGCGGCGCGCTGGAGGCGCCGGCCGATGGTGCGTTCACGGTCGGACCGGTCAAGGTGCTGCTGGACGACCACGACCTGCCGGACCTGGACGCCTTCATCGCTTGGATCGGCCGGGCCCGCAGCTGGGGCCGCGCCGTCGCGGTGCACTGCGTCACCGCCGCCGAGCTGGCGATCAGCCTCGCCGCCTTCGACGCCGCCGGCGCGCGTCCTGGCGACCGGATCGAGCATGGCGGGGTGATCCCCGAGGCGGCGATCCCGCGGCTGAAGGCGATGGGGCTGACGGTGGTGACCCAGCCCGCGTTCGTCCGCGAACGCGGCGACCGCTACCTCGCCGAGGTCGACCCCGCCGAGCACGCCGACCTCTACCGCTGCGCCAGCTTGAGGGCGGCGGGCGTGCCGGTCGCGCTAAGCTCCGACGCCCCCTACGCCTCGCCCGACCCCTGGGCGGCGATGACCACGGCGGCGGATCGCCGGACGCGTGGCGGTCAGGTGGTGGCGGGCTCGGAACGCGTGAGCTCCGCCGACGCCCTGGCGATGCACCTCGGCGCGACCACCGACCCTGGCGGTCCGGCGCAGCGGGTCGAGATCGGCGCGCCGGCCGACCTCTGCCTCCTCGCCGCGCCGCTCGCCGACGCCCTCGCCGCCCCGAGCGCTGCGCTCGTGCGGGCCACGATCGTTGACGGTCGGATGGTCTTCGCGGCCAATTGACGGACTTAGGGTCAGCCACGGTTTGTGGCCGGCGCGCGGGATAGCGGCGCTGCCGAAGGGGCGTTGACGCCATGGCCTACAGCAAACTCAAGATCGCCGAAGACGGCGCGGTCACCATCATCACGCTCAGCGATCCGGCGACAATGAACGCCGCCAGCACCGAGATGGCGCAGGAGCTGCAGCAGGCGCTGAGAGAGGCTGCCGCGCCCGTCGGCAAGGCGCGGGCGATCGTCATCACCGGCGATGGCCGCGGCTTCTGCTCCGGGGCCAACCTGCAGCCGGGCGGCACAGGCAGTCGGCCCGCTGGCGGCGACGGGCGGCCCGACGCAGGCGATGCGCTGGAGACGATCTACAACCCGCTGGTCACCTGCATGAAGGAACTCAGCGTGCCGATCGTCACCGCGGTCAACGGCGCCGCGGCGGGGGTCGGTTGTTCGCTGGCGATGTTGGGCGACATCATCGTCGCGGCCGAGGGCGCTTACTTCCTGCAGGCGTTCCGGCGCATCGGCCTGATCCCGGACGGCGGCTCGACCTACATGCTGCCGCGCGCCATCGGTAAGGCGCGGGCGATGGAGATGGCGCTGCTCGGCGAGCGGCTGGCGGCGCCCAAGGCGCTGGAGTGGGGCCTGATCAACCGCGTCGTGCCCGCCCAGGAGCTGATGCCGACGGCGCTCGCTTTGGCGCATGAGCTGGCGTCCGGTCCGGCCTCGCTCGGCCTGACGCGGCAGACCATCTGGGCCGGCCTCGACAGCGACTGGGCCGAGCAGCTCAACCGCGAGCGCATCGGCCAGCGCGAAGCCGGCCGCACCGACGACTTCCGTGAGGGCGTCTCGGCGTTCCTGCAGAAGCGCCCGGCGGCGTTCACCGGCCGCTAGCGGCTCCCCACCCCGACGAAAAGAGCGTAGGCTCCAGACCAACCTCCGAGGACATCCGATGAGCACCGAAGCCGCCGTCGCCAAGCCGTTGCCCGTGGTCGGCTACCTGAAGATCCCGGACGAGGGTGCGCCTTACCTCGAGGGCTTCAAGTGCGAGAAATGCAGCGAGGTCTTCCTCGGCGATCACCCGGCCTGCGCCGCCTGCCGCGCTCGCGGTTCGCTGAAGCCCTACCGGCTGTCGGACACCGGCAAGCTCTACAATTTCACCGTCGTGCACCGGAACTTCCCGGGCGTGCCGGTGCCGTTCATCTCGGCGATCGTCGACCTCGACGGCGGCGGGACGGTGAAGGGCAATCTGGTCGACATGGTCCCCAGCCCCGAAGCCATCAAGTTCGATATGCCGGTCAAGGTCGTCTACCGGGATGCCGGCAAGAAGGACAAGGACGGCAATTCCTATCTCTCCTACTTCTTCACCCCCGCGGCCTGAGGAGGCCTTGCCATGACTGAAGTCTACGTCGTCGGAACCGACATGATTAAGTTCGGCCGGTTCCCCAACAAGACCGTCCCGCAACTCGGCGCCGAAGCCGCGCTGATGGCGCTGGACGATTGCGGCCTAACCATGGACGACATGCAGGCGCTCTACTGCGGCAACCTCGGCGAGGCGGGCGCGATGCCCGGCCAGCGGGTGCTGCGCGAAGTCGGCCAGACCGGCATCCCGGTGGTCAACGTCTCCAACGCCTGCGCCACCGGCGCGACCGCCTTCCGCGAGGGCTTCGCGGCGATCAAGGCCGGCATGTACGACGTGGTGCTCTGCGTCGGCGTCGAGCAGATGGGCAAGGGCCTCTTGGGCGGCGGCGGTGGGGGTGGCGGCATCTCGACCGAGGGCCTGCTGGGCTCCGGCACGATGCCAGCGGTGTTCGCCCATGTCGGCATGGAGCACACCCGCAACTACGGCACCACCTTCGAGCAGTTCGCCAAGGTCTCGGTGAAGAACCACCACCATTCGACCCTGAACCCGAAGGCGATGTACCAGATCGAAACCCCGCTGCAGGAAGTGATGGGTGCGGAGATGATCTCCTATCCCAACACCAAGCTGATGTGTTCGGTGAACGTCGACGGCTCGGCCGCGGCGGTGCTGATGTCCGACAAGAAGGCCAAGGAGCTGGGGCTGATGGGCCGCGCCGTCCGCGTGCGGGCCTCGGCGATGACCAGCGATCCCTACACCCCGCGCAACGTGGTGATGCCGGACTTCAACGCCGTCACCCGCATGGCCGCCAAGTCGGCCTACGAGCAGGCCGGCATCGGACCGGAAGACGTCAGCCTGGTCGAGCTGCACGACTGCTTCGCCACCGCCGAGATCGTCCACTACGAGAACCTCGGCCTCTGCAAGGACGGCGAGGCCGGCCAGCTGATCGACAGCGGCGCGACGGCGCTGGGCGGGCGCATTCCGGTCAACGTCTCCGGCGGGCTGCTCTCCAAGGGCCACCCGCTTGGCGCCACCGGCATCGCCAACATCTACGAGATCACCACCCACCTGCGCGGCGAAGCCGGCGCGCGGCAGGTGGAGGGCGCCCGGATCGGCCTGACCCACGTGGTCGGCATGGGCTCGGCCTGCGCAATCCACGTGCTCGAAAAGGCCTAGGTCTCAGAGCGACGCCCTCGCCGGTGCGATAGGCGAGGGCCCCTTCGGGCGTTTCAGCGGCAAGCCTGCCCGCCGATCAGGCGGTGCGCCGGTTCATTTCGCCGTGCGCGATTGTCGCCTTGACGCAACGGGCGGGCGCCACTACCCGATACCTCTTTGCTCAAACTATATTTGAAAACGGTAACCATAGCGCATGCGTCTACTTCATGAGTCGGAGATCAAGCCGACTGAGATCGATCACCTCGGCCATATGAACGTGCGGTTCTACATGGACCGGGCCCAGCGGGCGAACAAGGCGCTGATGGCGTCGTTCGGGTTGGACAAGAACGCCCTGGCCAGCGGCGGCGCCCGGCTGGTGCAGAAGGACAGCTACATCCGCTATCACCGCGAGCAGTTTCAGGGCTCTACCCTGGAGGTGCGCGGCGGCGTGCTGCAGGCCGATGCGAGCCGGCTGCAGCTCTATTTCGAGCTGGTCAACGACGCCAAGGCCCAGGTCGCGGCCACCTTCATCATGTCGGTCTCGCTGGTCGACCGCGCCACCCGCGCCGACCTGCCGGTCCCGGAAGCCGCGCTAGCCGCGGCCGCAGACGAGCGGGTGACGATGCCCGAGCACGGCCGGCCCCGCACCATCGACCTCGGCGCGCCCCGGCTCGACATCGTCTACGAAGAACTGGCCGAGCGGCTCAGCGACGAGCACTCCGACCCGATGTCGCGGCGCATGCAGCGCACGATCAAGGCCAGCGAGTGCGACGAGTTCGGCTTCCTCGCCGAGAGCCGCGACATGATGTTCGGCGGCTTCCGCATGCCGAGGCCTGAGGCGATGCGTGAGGCGGAGCGGTCGTTCGGGCCGATGACCTTCGTCAGCGACGACGGCCACCGCTTCGGCTGGGCCTCGCTGGAGACCCGCAACGTGCAAGTCGAGCAGCCCCGCGCCGGCGACACGATCTGTTCGATCGGGGCCGAGATCGGGCTCCATTCGAAAGTGCGCCACTCGCGCCGCTGGATGTTCAACACCACGACCGGGCGGCTGGTCTCGCTGAACGACAACGTCAGCGTCGGCCTCGATCTCGATGCGCGCCGCACCATCGAGATCCCGCCCAAGCTACGCACGGTGCTTGAGAGCCGCCACTTCCCGGAGTTCGCGTAGGACCCTGTTCCTCGTGATCCGCTAGTGTTTCCATCCAGGAGACACTCAGTCGGACGAAACGGATGAGTTGGACGCCCCGAGTAGACCCGAAACCGCCGACCCGGCGGTCCGGCTTGGCCTATTGGGCATGGATGTGGCGTGTGAACGCCGTCTGGAGCGCCTTATGCGGGACTGGCGCGGTCGCGGCGCTCGTCTACGGAGTCATTCACGGATTTGGCTCTGATCCAGGCCCGGCCTGGATTGTTCTGCCTTTGGCTTACGCGATGGCCTACTGCTCGTGGCGCTTGTCCCGTCACTACTTCCGGCTGCGTGACGCCGCTGAGGACTAAGACGCGGCCCGTTCCGAACAATGTGCAACCGGTTGCCAACCTTGTTGGCTTACTCGGCGTGAGCCCGTTCAACTGATCCCCGCATAGCGGCCATGCCGCAGGATATTCGGGAGAGAGCGTCATGGGCGCACTAGATGGCAAGGTGGTGCTGGTCACCGGCGGTGGGAACGGCATCGGCAAGGAGTGCGCGCTGATCGCGGCGCGTGAAGGCGCCAAGGTCCTGGTCAACGACCTCGGCGGCGGCGAGCGCGGCGGCGACGAGGGGTCGGCAGGTCCGGCCGAGGCGGTGGCGGCGGAGATTCGCGCGGCCGGCGGCGAGGCGGCGTCCAACTCTGACAGCGTCTCCAACATGAGCCTGGTCAAGGGCATGTTCGAGCAGGCGATGGACACCTTCGGCGGCCTGCACGCGGTGATCAATCCGGCCGGCATCCTGCGCGATACGATGTTCCACAAGATGGCCGACGAAGACTGGGACATCGTCGTCGAGGTCCACCTGCGTGGCTCGTACAACGTGTGCCGCGCCACCATCGAGCACTTCCGCAACCAGAACGAAGGCTCGTACGTGCTCTTCACCTCGACCTCGGGGCTGATCGGCAACATCGGCCAGACCAACTACGCCGCCGCCAAGCTCGGCATCATGGGGCTGTCACGGGTGCTGGCGATGGAGGGGGCGTCGAAGAACGTGCGCTCCAACATCATCGCGCCGACCGCCTGGACCCGGCTGATCGCCACCATTCCGATCAAGGACGAGGCCGGCGCGGCGCGCATGAAGGCGATGCAAGCCGCGCTGAGGCCCGACCAGCCGGCCAAGCTGGCGGTGGCGCTGGCGAGCCCGGCCGCCAAGGACGTCAGCGGCCAGATCTTCGGCGCGCGTTCGGAAACGCTGGAACTGTTCAGCCAGCCGCGCCCGGTCGAGAGCCTCACCGCGGCCGACACCTGGACGGTCTCCTCGATCCTGAGCGACGTGCTGCCGAAAATGGCCCCGAAATTCACCTCGCTCGCGGGCCCTGGCCAACAACAGCAGCAACAACGCCCGGCGACCGCGCCGGCGTCGTAAGGCACGCCAGTCTAGGACCCCGCCCCTCGATGGGGCGGGGCAGGGGTCGGGTGTGGCCGGCTCCGCCGCGTGGCCGCCCGGCTCAGGTCTGCGGCTCGCCCGCGAAGTCGAAGGCAAGCCGCGCCAAGGGCTCGGACCGGAGTTCGACGAACCGCCATTCTGGGCCAGCTGGCGACACGTCGTAGGTTCGGCCGAGGCTGAGCTGGCGCACGGCGTTGGCCCCGTCACGAGCTTCCGGCGGCAGTCGCATCACGATGTCGATCGAGCCGATGGCGACGGCGAAGATCAGGCCGGTAAGAGGATGCACCAGCGCCGGTCGACCCCACACAACCCAGCGACTGGACAGTGGTAGCGCGCCATCCATCCGCCAGAGCGCCTCGACGATGTCTGGGTGCGTGCTCAGCTGGTGGAACGGGTCGGCGATGTCCTGGACGTCCTGGCTCAGCGGCGCCGGCGGCCGAGGGGGTGACGCGGCCAGCTTGGCCATGAACGCTGAGACCCGTTCCTCGACCTGCGCCGCCGTGTCGTTGGGATAGATCTGGGCGAACCGGGCGTGAATATAGGCGGCCGTTGCGTCCGGCGGCCGGAAGAACGCAATCGGTCCGGCGTTGCGCGGATCGTCCTCGGCGATGCCCCGGTGCGGCTCCGGCGTCATTGGCTCAGCGCTTGCGGTTGGCGAAGGCGGCGATGCGCTCCTGCATGTCCGGGCCGCGACCTTCGCCGCGATAGACCTCGTGAGCGAGACCCACGGGCAGCGGCAGGCCGTCGGTGTGGTCGAGCAACCGCTTGTTGGCGGCGTGGCTGAACGACGAGTTGGCGGCGATCTCGGCCGCCAGCGCGTCGATCGCGGCCTCGAAGGCGTCGTCGGCGACGCAGGCGTTGGCGAGGCCCATCGCCTCGGCCTCACGCCCCGAATAGGTGCGGCAGGTGAACATCATCTCCCGCGCCTTGGCGCCGCCGATCCGCCGCGGCAGCCGCTGGCTGAGGCCCCAGACCGGGGTCAGCGCCCACTTGGCGTGGGTGTCGGCGAACTTGGCGCTCTCGGCGGCGAGGATCAGGTCGCCGCAGAGGGCCAGCTCCAGTGCGCCGGTGTAGCAGTGGCCGTGCACCGCGGTGATCACCGGCAGCGGCAGGCTGGCCAGGCGGTCGATCACTTTGGCCTGGAAGTTGGGCTCCGGCAGCCGCTCGCCGGCGGCGATGTCGGAGAGGTCGTGCCCGGCCGAGAAACACCGTCCCCCGCCGCGCAGCACCACCACCGCGGCGCCGCCCGGATCGGCCGCCAGCTTGCTCACCTCGGCGTCGAGGGCCGCGAACACGCCGACGTTCAACGAGTTCAGCTTGTCGGGACGGTTGAGGATCAGATGGCGCGCCGGCCCGCGCTGTTCGGTGAGCACCAGATCGTCCATGTATGCGTCCTCCGCCCAGTCCACGGCTCTCTCGTCCGCTCTTCCCCGTGAGAGCGGGGACCAAGGCTTTTCTAGCCACGGAAAACACGGAAAGCACGGACGAGCAGCGGCCGGCCGCGAAATCACGCCTCTACCGGCCTTTTTCCGTGTTTTCCGTGTTTTCCGTGGCCACCTTGGACTCTTTCCGCCTCGCCAAGTTTCGAAGCAATAGCCTGGGCCCCCGCTTCCGCGGGGAAGAGCGGGTCACGAGCAATAGTCAGGGGCGCCTGCTGAATCGGCTGTCCGGACTTGTGCTTTTTCAAACGAACGTATTGAAACGATGACGATGCGTCGTTGGCGCAAGAGACTATGAACGAGCCGGCGCCTCAGTCAGCCGGCCATTGGGAGTGACTTATGGAATTGAAGCCTGGTTCGCGCTGGAAGAGCGCCGTTTGCGACACCCAGGTCGTGGTGGTGCGCGCCACTGCGGCGGATGCCTCGCTGGAGTGCGGCGGCCATCCGATGGTGGCGCACAACGCCGAAGCGCCTGCTGGCCTGACGGTCTCGGCCGATCACTCGGGCGGGACCCAGCCCGGCAAGCGGTTCGCCGACGAGGTCAGCGGCATCGAGGTGCTCTGCACCAAGGGCGGCGCGGGCTCGCTGTCGATCGACGGTCGGCCGATCGGGGCCAAGGAAGCCAAGAAGCTGCCGGCGTCGGACTGACCGCGCCATGCATACAGCGTTGCTTCTGGAGATGGCCGCCGAGGCCTTCGCCGACCGCGCGGCCGTGGGGCCGATGGCCGATGGCCTGACCTATGCCGAGCTGGCGACCCGGGCCCGCGCCGGCGGCGCACTGCTGGCCACCCAGGACGCGGTCACCGTGGTGTTCATCGGCCTCAACGGCGCCGCCCTGCCGACGGCGATGTTCGCCAGCGCCGAGATCGCCCGGCCGTTCGCGCCGCTGAACTACCGCCTCGCCGACGCCGACCTGCGCAAGCTCCTGGCCCGCACCGCCCCGTCGGTGGCGATCGTCGACGACGACATGATTGCCCGGGTCGAAGGCGTTGAGGGCGTGGTGCTGATCGAGCGCAGCGCTTTCGAGGCCGCGACGCTCGACCCGAAATTCCGCGAGGCGGCCCACGACAGCGCCGATCACGATATCGCCGTGCTGCTCTTCACCAGCGGCACCACCGGCGAGCCGAAGGTGGCGGTGCTGCGCCACCGGCACCTGGCGTCCTACGTCATCTCGACCGTCGAGTTCATGGGCGCCGAGGAGGACGAAGCGACGCTGGTCAGCGTGCCGCCCTACCATATCGCCGGCATCGCCGCCTCGCTGACCGCGGTCTACGCCGGGCGCCGTACCGTTTATCTGCCGGCCTTTACGCCGGAGGACTGGGTCGATCTGGCGGCGCGTGAAGCAATCACCCACGCCATGCTGGTGCCGACGATGGTCGGGCGGGTGCTGGCCGTGCTGGAGGCGCGCGGCGAGAAGCTGCCGCATCTGCGCTCGCTCTCCTACGGCGGCGGGCGGATGCCGCAGACCGTGATCGAGCAGGCGCTGAAGCTGTTGCCGCACGTGGACTTCGTCAACGCCTACGGCCTCACCGAAACAAGCTCGACGGTGGCGGTGCTGAACGCCGACGATCACCGCGCGGCGATCACCTCCGACGATCCCAAAGTGCGCCGACGGCTGGGCTCGGTTGGGAGGCCGCTGCCGTCGCTGGAGCTAGAGATCCGCGGGCCGGACGGCGAGGTGCTCGGCCCGAATAAGTCCGGCGAGGTCTATGTGCGCGGCGAGCAGATCGCCGGCGAATACCTGCACAAGAAGGTGCTGCAGGATGATGGCTGGTTCGCGACCAACGACGCCGGCTGGCTGGACGACGAGGGCTACCTCTTCGTCGAGGGCCGGCTCGACGATGTGATCGTGCGGGGTGGGGAGAACATCTCGCCCGGCGAGATCGAGGACGTGCTGCGCACCCACGCCGAGGTGGCCGACGTCGCCGTGCTCGGCCTGCCCGACGACCAGTGGGGCGAGAAGGTGGCTTGCGTGATCGTCGCCAGGGACAAGGCGCCGACGGTGGCCGAGCTCAGCGAGCTGGTGAAGTCGAAGCTGCGCTCAACCAAGACCCCCGAACTCTGGGAATTCCGCGACGCACTCCCCTACAACGACACGGGTAAACTCCTCCGCCGCCAGCTGCGCGCGGAGATGACGGCGCCGGCTACGGCCTGAACACAGTTCCCCGCCCCCTTGCGTGGCGGGGCTAGGGGTGGGGTGTCAGCTCGATGCCGACGTTTTGGCAAAGCGCCAAATCACCACCCGACGCGCAATGCTGGCCCAGATCGAGCTAACACCCCGATCCCCAACCCTTCCCCGCAAGGGGGAAGGGAGCAGTTCGAGCCCCAATCACGTCGACTGCGTCGTATCCGGCAGCCCCAGGATCCGTTTGGAGACGATGTTGTTCTGGATCTCGGACGAGCCGCCGTAGATCGACATCGCCTTGCCGCCGAGCCAGCCGCGCACCGCTTCGAGTTCCGCGGCGGCGAAGGTGTCGCCCTCCCAGCCCAGGCCCTGCGTGCCCATGATCTCCAGGGTCAGTTCGGCTCGGGTCTGGGCGACGTGGGTGGCGGAGTTCTTCAGCACCGAGTTGGCGTTGCTTGGCTCGGCGTTGCCGCGCGACTCGGCGACCGCCCTGGCCAGGGTCAAGGTATGCGCCTTGGAATCCATCAGGTGCTGGGCGACGCGGCCGCGCAGGTCGAGGTCGGCGATGCGGCCCTTGGCGTCGGCGCCGACGTACTTCTTGGCCATGTCCTCGAGCGGGGTCGGCCGGGCCGCCGCACCGCCGCCGCGAGCGCCGGTCTGGCTGGCGCGCTCGTGCTGCAGCAGCCGCTTGCCGACGCTCCAGCCCTTGTTGAGCTCGCCGAGCAGCGCGTCTTTCGGCGCGGTCGCATCGGTGAAGAAGGTCTCGCAGAAGGGTGAGGCGCCCGCCATCAGCTTGATCGGCCGCGTCTCGACAGCGCCTTGGCGCATGTTCAGCAGGATGAAGCTGATGCCGTCGTGCTTCTTGGCCTTGAAGTCGGTGCGCACCAGGCAGCCGCACCAGTCGGAATACTGCGCGCCGGAGGTCCAGATCTTCTGGCCGTTGATCAGCCAGTGGTCGCCCTTGTCCTCGCACTTGGTGGTCAGCGACGCCAGGTCGGAGCCAGCGCCCGGCTCTGAATAGCCGACGCACCAGCGCACTTCGCCGCGCACGATCGGCGGGATGTGAGCCTGCTTCTGCGCCTCGGTGCCGTAGTCGAGGATGGTCGGGCCGATCATGGTGATGCCCATGCCGGCGGCGTTGGGGTTGAAGGCGCCGGCGCGGCCCATCTCCTCGGCCAGCACCCGAGCCTGCGCCTGGCCCAGGCCGCCACCGCCGTATTGGGTCGGCCAGGTCGGCGTCGCCCAGCCCTTGGCGCCGATGCGCTGCTTCCAGGCCGCGAAATCGGCGTTGCCGCCGACGTCATCGCTCATCGCCAGGGCCGCTTTGCCCTTCAGCGACTTGGGGAAGTTCTGGTCGAGCCAGGCCCGCGCCTCGGCGCGGAATCCGTCCAGTTCAATGTCGCCGCTCGAATCCGCCATGCTCAAATCTCCTGCAGTCTCTTGGACGAGAAATTCTTCAATAAAATCCAAGCTTGCACCCGCTTCCCCGACGTCCGTCCACCATTCTCAGACGCCGCTGCCGCGGGTCACCGGGATCGATGCGCCGGTGATCGCGGCCCCGTCGTCGGAGAGCAGAAACAGCACCACCTTGGCTAGGTCCTGCGGCGCCACCCACGAGCCGAAATCCGCCTTCGGCATGTCCGCGCGATTGGTCGGCGTGTCGAGGATGCTGGGCAGGATCGCGTTCACCCGAACCTTCGCCCCGGCCAGCTCCTCGGAGAGCGCCTCGGTCAGGCGCGCGACCCCGGATTTGGACGCCGCATAGGCCCCCATGCCGGCCCCAGCGCGGCTGGCGGCATTGGCGCCAATGTTGACGATGCTGCCGCCGTTCATGTGGCCCATCGCGGCGCGGCAGGCGCTGACCGCCGTTACCAGGTTCAGCCGGAACATCTTGTCCCACACCGCCGCCGGCGCGTCGGCCAAGGTTTGAAAGACGAAGCCGCCGGCGATGTTGACCAGCCCGTCGATGCCGCCGGCGCTGGCGGCGATCTGGTCCATCACCGCTTGCGTCGCCGCCTCGTCCGCCAGGTCGACGCCTTCGAACACCAGGTCGCCGCCTTCGTGCCGCTGGGCGAAGTCGATCCGCGCGACCTTAGCCCCTGCCGCCTCGGCCGCCGTCGCGACGGCGGCGCCCAGTACGCCGTGCGCGCCGGTGACCACGATCACCTTGTTGTCGAGCAACCCCATCGTATCCTCCTGGCGAACCTCGCTGGCCGGCCTCGACATAGCGCCGCCGGGCCAGTCCGTCGAATGTCCTCGGCCAGTCTCCGATTGCCGTTGGGTGAGGGTGACTTGGGTGAGTTCACGATGTGCAAGACGCCTTGCAATAGCGCGGCTTGCTGGTCTTAAGTCATTCGAACACAGACCCAAGACACGACATAAAGCTACAGCGAGGAACGGCCCATGATCAGCACACGCATCACCGAGATGTTCGGCGTCGAGACGCCAATCGTCATGGGCGGCATGACCGGTGTGGGCTACGGCCCGCTGGTCGCGGCGGTCGCCAACGCCGGCGCGCTTGGCTTCATCGTCGCCCACCTCTTCCCGACCAAGGAAAAGCTGCTCGACGAGATCAAGCGGACCCAGGACATGACCGACAAGCCGTTCGGCATCAACCTGACCCTGCTGCCGTCGCTGAACCCGATCCCCTACGACGATTACCGCGAGGCGATCATCGAGAGCGGCATCAAGATCGTCGAGACGGCCGGCCGCAGCCCGATCGACCACCTGCCCGACTTCAAGGCCCATGGCGTCAAGGTGATCCACAAGTGCACCTCGGTCCGCCACAGCATCACCGCCGCGCGGCTCGGCGTCGACGTGATCTCGATCGACGGCTTCGAGTGCGCCGGTCACCCGGGCGAAGATGACGTGACGCTGATGGTGCTTCTGCCGGCGACGGTCGATGCGCTCGACATCCCGGTGATCGCCTCCGGCGGCATGGCCGACGGCCGCAGCCTGATCGCCGCGCTGGCGCTGGGCGCCGACGGCGTCAACATGGGCACCCGGTTCATGGCGACGAAGGAGTCGTCGATCCACCAGAACGTCAAGGAAGCGATCGTCAAGAACACCGAGCGCGACACCATCCTGATGAACCGCACCCTGCGCAACACCTCGCGCGTGGCCCGTAACGCGGTCGCCGAGAAGGTCGTCGAGATCCAGCAGGACACCACCAAGACCATCGAAGACGTGCGCGAACTGGTCTCCGGCGCTCGCGGCCGGGCCAACGTGATGGTCGGCGGCGACATCGACGGCGGCATCTGGTCGGCCGGCCAGAGCCAGGGCCTGATCCACGACATTCCCAGCTGTGCCGACCTGGTGAAGAACATCATGAAGCAGGCCGAAGACATCATCCACGCCCGCCTCGACCGCATGGCGGCGATGAGCAAGACCACCGTCGCGGCGGAGTAGCGCGCAGCTCAGCCCCGGCGATCGGTCCCCGCCGCCGGGGCGCGCCCGCGCCGCAGTCGCAGCTCGGCCTGCAGCCGAGCATGGGTGCGGCGGTCCAGGCGGTAGCCGACCAGCAGTGCGGCGGCGACCAGGGTGCCGAGGCCGGCGATCGGGCCGTGCAGGACGCCCAGCCCGATCAAGGTCTGCGGTGTGATCGCCAGGTGTTCGCCGCCGTGGGCGGCGACGTTGCTGGGGAAGCCGACCAGGTCGAGCCCGACGCCGGCGATCATCGCGCCGCCGCCGCTGGCCGCCTTGGCCGCGAAGCTGAGGCCGGCGAAGAACAGGCCCTCGCGCCGCGCGCCGAACAGATGCTCGTGCTCGTCGGCGGCGTCGGCGGTCATCGACTGGAACGCGACCAGGCAGCAGGTGATCATCGCACCGCCCAGCACCGCAACGCCGATCAGAACGCCGTAGAGCGTCGGCGCCGGCGGCAACAGACCCATGATCTGCAGCGTCACCGGGATGACCTGGCAGGCGCAGACCACAGCCAGACCGATGATCAACGCCGTGCGTTTCTCGATCAGCCTGGCCATCACGGCGCTGATCGGCACGCCGATCACCAGCCCCGCGGCCGGGGCCAGGGCGATCGCCTGGATCACCTTGGTCGGCATCTTCCAGAAGTACTTGTTGGTGTGCAGCCCGACCGTGCCGCCGACGCCCTGGGCGATGTAGAAGATCGTCGCGGCCAGGAAGAGGGTGCGGAACGATGGGTTGCGCGCCACCTCGATCAGCTCGGCGCCGAACCGGCGGAGCAGCGGCTCGCCGTCGTTTGCCGCCGCTTCGTGCAGCCTGGCGCGTCCATGCAGCGTGCCCAGCGTGGCCAGCACCGCCGCGGCCAGCATCAGCGCGCCGCAGGTCCAGCCGTAGGGTGCGTAGGCCGCCCGGTCGATCAGTCCGCCCTGCCCTTTCAGGAAGACGCCGTAGCCCAGCATCACGCCTGCGATGGTCGCGATCACCCCGAACAGGATGCGGAAGACGACGATGCTCGAGCGTTCGGCGTAGTCGTCCGAGAGCTCCGCGCCCATGGCGATGTAGGGCACATTGAAGAGCGAGAGCGAAATGCGCAGGCCGACCGTGATCAGGGTGATGTAGGCGAACAGCATCCAGCCGCCGAGCGCGGTCGGGATCGAGAACAAGAGGCCGAACATGATCGCGATCGGCGCGGCGCTGGCCAGCATGAACGGGTGGCGGCGGCCGGCCTTGGCGCGGCTGTTGTCGGACAGCGACCCGATCAGCGGATCGGCCACTGCATCGATCGCCAACGCCGCGAAGGAGGAGGCGCCGGCGAGCGCGCCGGAAAGACCACAGATGGCGGTCAGATAGAAGAACAGGAACGTGCCGAGGACGGTGTTGCTGACCCCGTCGACCAGGCTGCCGGAGGCGTAGAGGGTTTTCAGGCGCAGGTTCAGGCGGTCGCCGCGGTCAAGGGACGGCGCCTGCGCGGGGCTAGGAAGGCTGGCGGCAAGGGTCACGGCATCCTCATAGGGTTCGACGGGTGTTGGGCCTGGATATAGCCGGCCCGTTGCACATCAATTGTAACGAACGTATCAATCTGCATGCCCCTCCCACCGGCCTCGGATGTGCTGACCGCACTCGGAACGAACCCATGGTTCGCCGCGCTTCCGGCGGAGGTGCAGGCGATGCTGGCCGAAGGCGGCCGGCTGGTGAGCCTGGCGCAAGGGCAGTGGCTGTACTCTGAGGGCGACGACGCCAGTGGCCTCTGCGCCGTGATCTCAGGCTGCTTGCGCCTCATCGTCTCGGTCGGTTCGGAGCGGGACGTCCTCTTCGACATCGTCGGGCCTGGCCAGATCGTCGGCCACTCGGCCGGCTTCGGCGTCGGCCCGCGTCTGGCGACGGTTCGCGCCGGCGCCCGTTCCACCGTGCTGACCATTCCCGACGCCCAGCTCAAAGCGGCGGCGATCGCCTATCCGGTGCTCTCGCGAGCCATGGCCGAGCTGCTCTATGCTGGCCTGAGCTACGCGCTGCTGATCGCCGCCGGGGCGCTCTGCCTGCCGCCACGGGGAAAGGTGGCCGGGCGGCTGGTGCTGCTGTCGGACAGTCGCCTAGTCGTCGAGCAAGGCCTGATCCGCATCACCCAGGGCGACCTCGCGGAGATGACTGGTCTTTCCCGCAAGTCGGTCCACGGCCATCTGCAGGCGCTGCAGCGCAAGGGGATCCTGGCGGTGACCTATGGAGGCGTCCGCATCCTGGACCTGCCCCGGCTGCGGGCGTTGGTCGAGCGGTGACCGGCAAGAGGCAGCCTACAAAGGACTAGCCGGCCCATGGGTAAGCCGGCGTCTGGTGTTGGCCGACGCGAGAACGCGACCGGGAGGCCGACCATGAACCTGGATTTCTCCGACGAGCAGAAGCAGTTCCAGGGCGAGGTGCGCCGGTTCCTCGCTGATCGTTGCCCGCCGGCGGCGGTGCGCGCGATCCTGGAAGGGCCCGAGCCCTATGACCGCGCGCTTTATCATGGCCTCGCCGAGCTCGGCGCTTTGGGCGCGGCGATACCCGAGGAATACGGCGGCGTCGGCCTCGGCCACCTCGAGCTCTGCCTGATCGCCGAGGAGGTCGGCCGCGCGGTGGCGCCGGTTCCATTGTCGTCGTCGATCTATCTCGCCGCCGAAGCGTTGCTCGCCGCCGGCAGCGACGCGCAGAAGGGCGCCTGGCTGCCGAAGCTGGCGGCAGGCGAGGCAGTGGGCTGCTTCGCGATGGCCGAGAAGGTCGGTCGGGTCACGCCGCGCGCGGTTTCGGCCACGGTGAGCGGCGGTCGGCTGAACGGGGTCAAGGTCCCGGTCGCCGACGGCGATTGCGCCGACGTCGCGGTGGTGCTCGCGCGCTCCTCGCCGGGTCAGGGCGAGCAGGGGCTGTCGCTCTGCCTCGTCGACCTGAACGGACCCGGGGTGACCCGCGCCGCCATCGAGAGCATCGACCCGACCCGCAGCCAGGCGCGGCTGACGTTCGAGAACGCGCCGGCCGAGCGGCTGGGCGCGGAGGGCGAGGGCTGGTCGTTGGCGGCGGCGGTGATGGACAAGGCCGCGGTTCTGATCGCCTTCGAGCAGGTCGGCGGCGCCGACCGGGCGCTGGAGATGGGCCGTGACTACGCCCTCGACCGGATGGCGTTCGGCAGGCCGATCGGCTCTTTCCAAGCGATCAAGCACATGCTGGCCGACATGTACGTCGCCGCGACCCTGGCGCGGTCCAACGCCTATTACGGGGCCTGGGCGCTCTCGACCGGCGCCGCCGAGCTGCCTGCGGCTGCGGCGACGGCGCGGGTGTCGGCGACCCAAGCGTTCCAGCACTGCGCCAAGAACAACATCCAGGTGCACGGCGGCATGGGCTTCACCTGGGCGTTCGACTGCCACCTCTACTACCGACGCTCCAACAACCTGGCGCTGGCGCTGGGCTCGCAATCGACCTGGGAAGACCTGCTGATCGAGCGCTTGGCCCGCTCGAACATGTCAGCGGCGGCTTAGGGAAGGACAGGCAGATGGACTTCGAAGACACCCCCGAAGAAGCAGCCTTCCGCACCAAGGTCCGCGCCTGGATCGACGCCAACGCGCCGAAGGAACTCGCCGCCAAGCTCAAGAACGCCCGCTTCGGCGAGAGCAGCGTTTCGATGGAAGATTCCAAGGCCTGGCAGAAGAAGAAGCAGGAGGCTGGCTGGGGCTGCATGCACTGGCCGGTCGAGTACGGCGGCGGCGGCTATGCGCCGATCCAGCGAGTGATCTGGGGCGAGGAGGAGGGCATTTACGGCGCGCTCGGCGGCCCCTTCATCATCGGCCATGGTATGTGCGGCCCGACGGTGATGGCGTGGGCCAGCGAGGAACAGAAGCGCGAACTGCTGCCCCGCCTGGCGTCCGGCGAGGACGTCTGGTGCCAACTCTTCTCCGAGCCCTCGGGCGGCTCCGATTTGGCCGGGCTGCGCACCCGCGCTGAGCCGGCCAAGGATGGCTCCGGCGACTGGATCATCAACGGCCAGAAGATCTGGACCAGCGGCGCGCAGCACTCCGACTGGGGCCTGCTGCTCACCCGCACCGACCCCGACCAGCCCAAGCACAAGGGGCTGACCATGTTCTTCCTCGACATGCGCTCGCCCGGCGTCGAGATCCGCCCGATCAAGCAGGTGAACGGCCAGTCGGGCTTCAACGAGGTCTATTTCACCGACGTGCGCATTCCCGCCGCCCAGCGGTTGGGGGCGGTGAACGACGGCTGGAAGGTCTCGCTGACCACGTTGATGAACGAGCGCGCCTCGATCGGCGGCAGCATGTCGACCGGGTTCCCGGAGCTGTTCGACTTCTGCCTGCAGCTCGAGATCGACGGCAAGCCGGCGCTGGAGGACAGCGGCCTGCGCTCGAAACTGGCCGGCATCGCGGTGAGGACCAGCGGGCTGAAGTACACCAGCATGCGGGCGATGACCGCGCTCTCGAAGGGGCAGACGCCGGGGCCGGAGAACTCGATCGGAAAGCTCGTCGCCGGCGCGACGATGCAGGAACTCTCGATGCTGGCGCTCGACCTGATGGGGCAGGGCGGCGTGGTCCAGGACGAGTCGAGCCCGATGAACGCGCGCTTCCAGGCCATCCTGCTGCGCTCGCCGGCGACCCGGATCGAGGGCGGGTCGGACGAGATCCTGCGCAACATCATCGCCGAGCGGGTGCTGGGCCTGCCGGGCGACGTGCGTGTCGACAAGGACGTCGCCTTCAAGGACATCCCGACCAGCGGCCGGCGCTAACCTTTCTTCTTCTTGGCGGACCGCCCAGCCACGGCTGCCGCGTTGGCCGCCACCGCGGTCTGGATCAGCTGCTTGAAAGCGGCTTCGTCGATCGTCTCGCCCTCGCGGATGTCGATCGCGCGCCGCGTGCCGCCTTCCAGGCTGGCGTTGAAGAGCTTCGTTGGATCGTCCAGCGCCGCGCCGCGGGCGAAGGTGAACTTCACCACCTCCTTGTAGGACTCGCCGGTGCAGACGATGCCGTCGTGCGAGAACACCGGCGTGCCGCCGCCCTTCGGTTTTTCCCACTTCCACTCTTCGAGGATGTCGGGGTCGGCGTCGTGGATCAGCTGGCGAACGCGGGCGAGCGTCTCGCCGCGCCAGCCGCCCAGGTCCTTGATCCGCTGACTGATCTTCGCCGCCGCGTCCGATTGGTCTGTCGACGTCATGTACGCTCCTTCAAGTCCGCGCCTTGCGCCACATCGGCCAGAGCGTCGGCCCGCCGGGCAGTTCGATCGTGCCGGTCACCTCGAAGCCGAAGCTTTGGTAGATCGGGATGTTGGTGTCCTTGCTGCTCTCCAGATAGGCGGGCATGCCGGCTTCGTCAGCGAGCGCCAGGTGGCGGCGGATCACCACCCCGCCGTAGCCCTTGCCCTGCTTCTCGGTGTCGGTCCCTATCGCCTGCAGGTACCAGTGCGGCTCGTGCGGGTGGCGCTTCTCGATGAAGTCCATGGCCCCTATCACGTGAAACGCACCGCCAAGGCCGAACACGCCGAGAAACTCAGTCCCGTTGGTGACGTACTGCGAGACCGGGATATGCCACTGGCTGGGCGGCCGCCACAGCGCGGCGGCCTCGCAGCCGCTGGTGACGTCGCAAGCGCCGTACGGCAGGCCGAGCTTGAACAGGAGCTTGAACAGCCGCGCGCCCTTGCTCTTGTCCTTCAGCAGGAACGCGATCAGCGGGTCGTCGTAAAACGCCCGCGCCAGCGTCTGCGACAACGCATCGGCATCCGCCCAGGTCGCCGGGCGCGCGGTGACGTTGGCTTCGCGGGCGGTGGTGCTAGCGTTCATGGCAAACTCCCCTCATTCACACCGCTCTTCCGCCGCGAAAGCGGGGACCCAGGCGTTTTTCGTGAATGTCCAACTCCTCCTAGGTCTTCGCGGAAGAGAACACAAAAAGCCTGGGTCCCCGCTTTGGCTGCTTCGCGCCTCGCTTCGCGGTCGCGGGGAAGAGCGGGCTAGTGGGCGCCCATCCAGACCACCGCTGTATCCAGCAGCTCAGCTAGCACTTCGGCGTCCTTGCGGCCGGTTTTGGCGGGGACGTGGAACGAGTGGTCGGCGTGGTCGGCGAGGACCAGCGTCGCCCGCTCGCCGAGGCTAGCGACGGTCGGGCGGAGCAAGGCGAGCTCGGCCAGCGTGTCGTTGGTTCCCTGCAGGAACAGCGTCGGGACCGAGATGTCCGCCAGATGCTTCGCGCGGTCTGTCGAAGGCTTGCCTGAGGGGTGCAGCGGAAAGGCGAAGAAGATCAGGCCGCGCACGCCCGGCATTGGCGACAGCGCCTGGGCCTGCGAGGTCATCCGCCCGCCGAACGAGCGGCCGCCGACGAAGAGCGGAAGAGGACCGGCGCGGCGGGCCGCTTCGGCAACGGCGGCGCGCACGGCGGCATGGGCGACGGGCGGCGGGTCGGTCCGCTTGCCGCCCTTCTCCATGTAGGGGAACTGGTAGCGCAAGGTAGCGACGCCGCGCTCGGCCAGACCATCGGCGGTCGCGGCCATCACCTTGTGGGTCATGCCGGCCCCGGCGCCGTGGGCCAGCACCAGGCAGGCGGTCGCATCCGTCGGGGCTTGCCAGAGCCCCGACACTGGCGCTGAGCCTTTGATCGTGATCTGGATGAGTTCTGGCGCCATCGTTGGACAATAGCGCCGCCTCAGCCGCCCGTCACAGCGCGGAATGTGGACGCTGCGGCCGTGCGGCGGCATGTTGATTGGGCAGAGTCCGCTGAGGAACGCCGCCCGACCATGCCAGCCGGCATCGACACCTACCGCGCCAAGCGACGGTTCGACCGCACGCCGGAGCCAACCGGCGGGGTCGTGGTTTCCGACGACACCATCTTCGTCGTCCAGAAGCACCACGCCCGGCACATGCACTACGACCTGCGCCTGCAGATCGGCGATGCGCTGAAGAGCTGGGCCGTACCCGAGGGCCCGTGCCTCGACACCAAGGTCCGTCGCTTCGCCAAGCTGGTCGAGGATCACCCGCTCGACTACGCCGCGTTCGAGGGCCGGATTCCCGACGGCGAATACGGCGGCGGCAATGTGATTGTCTGGGATCGCGGGACCTGGGTCACGCTGGCCGAGCCCGAGGTCGCCTTCGCGGCCGGCGAGATCAAGTTCCGGCTGGTTGGCGAGAAGCTCAGCGGCGGCTGGATGCTGAAGCGCTTGCCCGACGATCCGACCAACTGGCTCTTGATCAAGGAACGCGACCCCTCGGCGCGGCCGCTGGCCGACTACGACATCCTGGTCGAGCAGCCCAACAGCGTCATCACCGGCCGCCCGGTCGACGAGGCGCCGCCGCCGCGCAAGAAGGTCGTTCGCCGCAAGGCCGAGAAGCTGGCCGGCGCCGCGGCCGCGCCGATGCCGAAGGCCTGGCGCCCGCAGTTGGCGACCTCGGCCGACGTGCCGCCGAAAGCCGACAAGGGCTGGCTGCACGAGATCAAGTACGACGGCTATCGCACGCTGGTGTTCTTCGAGGACGGTCAGGCGCGGCTGATCACCCGCAACGGCCACGACTGGACCCATCGCTATTCGGCCTTGGCCAAGGCGTTCGCCAAGCTGCCGTGCAAGACCGCGATCGTCGATGGCGAGGTGGCGGTGCAGGATCCGCGCGGCATCACCGCGCTCGACCTCTTGGAGCGCGCGCTCTCCGAAGGCGACAGCCAAGCGATGACCTATTTCGCCTTTGACCTGGTCTACCTCGACGGCCACGACCTCTCGGCCGTCCCGCTGGCCCAGCGCAAGCAGGCGCTGGAGGGCCTGCTCGATCCGCTGATCGACGAGCGCTCGCCGATCCAGCTCAGCGACCATGTCGAGGGCGACGGGACCGACCTATTCGCCCAGGCCAGCCGTTTGGGGCTGGAAGGGATCGTCTCCAAGCGGATCGACGCGCGCTACATCCAAGGCCGCTCGACCAGTTGGGTGAAGGTGAAGAAGGTCGAGATGGCGCCGTTCGTGGTGATCGGCTTCATCTCCAACCGGCCGCGCCATGCCTCGTCGCTGATCCTGGCCGAGGAGCGCGGCGGCGAGCTGGTCTACGCGTCAAGGGTGGGTTCCGGCATCGGCGACGACAAGGCGCGCGAGCTCTACGACGCGCTGGCGCCGCTGGAGCGGAAGACGCCATCGGTGACGGCCCCAAAGACCGCCGGCGCGCGCTGGGTCGAGCCTGAGTTCGGCGCCGAAGTCGGCTACCGCAGCCGCTCGGCGGGCGATGCGCCGCGGGCGCCAGTGTTCATGAGCTTCGGGCCGCGCACATCGGCCCAGGCTGCCCAGCCGGCGAAGCCGAAGCTGATCAGCGACCGCGACCTCGCCGCCGTTCACCTGACCAACCCGGAGCGCGAGATCTTCGCCGGCAGCGGGGTGACCAAGCTCGACGTGGCGCTCTACTATGCCCGCGTCGGCGACTGGGCGTTGCCCGAGATGCTGCGCCGACCGGTGACCATCTTCCGCTGCCCGACCGGCCAGCTGAAGGACTGCTTCTACCAGCGCCACAGCTTCCCCGGCCTGCCGCCTGGCATCGAGACCGTGCACCTGAAGGACGAGGAGGGCCGCGCAGCGTTCATCGCCGTCACCGAGCCGAAGGGCTACCTTGCGCTGCCACAGTTCGGCGCGATCGAGTTCCACCTCTGGGGTTGCCGCATCGACGATGCAGAGCACCCCGACCGGCTCGTCATCGACCTCGACCCAGACGAGACCCTGCCCTGGGCCAGGATCTGCGACGGGGCCGAGATCCTGCGCGAGCGGCTCGAGGCGATGGGCTTCCGACCGTTCCTGCGCACGACTGGCGGCAAGGGCCTACACCTGGTCATGGCGCTGGAGGGCGGGACCACCTGGCCGGTGCTGAAGGGGTTCGCCGAAGCCTTCGCCAAGGCCATGGCCGGCGACATGCCCAGCCTGTTCACCGCCGTCTCCTCAAAAGAACGTCGTAAAGGGCGAATTTACCTAGACTATTTAAGAAACGGGCGAGGCGCGAGCGCGGTCGCCTCCTATTCGGTGCGGGCGCGCCCCGGTTTTCCGGTCGCAACCCCGATCGCCTGGGAGGAGTTGCGCAAGCTGTCGGGTGGCGCGGCGTTCGACCGTCTTACCGTGGTGAGGCGGCTCGAAAGTCTGGCCGCCGACCCGTGGGATGAGCTATTGTCGAGCTCCGTCAAGATAACGCCGAAGATGCGTCGTGACGTCGGCATGAAGATATAAGGGGTGTCGCCATGGCAGGTCGCGCAAGTTGGAAGGGTTACCTGAAGCTCTCGCTGGTCTCATGCCCAGTGAAGCTCTATCCGGCGACGTCTTCGAGCGCCGGCAAGATATCCTTCAACATGTTGCACAAGGACACGCTGAACCGCGTGCAGCAGAAGTACCATGATCCGGAGCTGGGTGAGATCGACCGCGCCGACCTGGTCAAGGGCTATCAGTTCGAGAAGGACAAGTACGTCGTCGTCACCGCCGAGGAACTCGACGAGATCGAGATCGAATCCTCGAAGACGGTGGACATCGACGGCTTCGTCGGCGCCGACGACGTCGACTGCATCTACATGGACTCGACCTACTATCTCGCGCCGGACGGCCCGATCGCCGAGGAGACCTTCGCGGTCATCCTCGAGGCGATGAAGCGGGCCAACAAGGTGGCGATCGCGCGCATCGTGCTCTCCGGCCGCGAGCGGCTGGTGACCATCGCGCCGATCGAGGACGGCTTTCGGATGGTCACGCTGCGCTCCGCCAAGGAAGTGCGCGAGCCCTCCAGTGCGCTGGAGAAGCTGAACGCCAAATACTCCGACGACATGCTGACCATGGCGCAGCAGATCATCGCCTCCAAGCCGATCGAGTTCGCGCCCGAGGCGTTCGAAGACCGCTACGAGGACGCGCTGCTGACGCTGGTGAAATCCAAAATCTCCGGCGGCCAGCCGGTGATCACCAAGGCGCCCGAGCGCGGCAACGTGGTCAATCTGATGGACGCGCTGAAGCGCAGCATCGAGGCCGAGCGCCGTCCCCCGGCCCCCAGCCTCGCCAAGGCGCCCGCCGCCGGCAAGGCCGCGGCGAAGAAGCCGGCCGAAAAGGTTGTCGCCGCCGCGCCTGCGGCCAAGAAGAAGAAAGCCTCCGCCGGCTAAAGCGATGGACCTGCAGGGCCGTTCTGTAGCGTTGTACGGCCGGTTCTCCGCAGGGGTTCGCGACCGGCTGCAGCGCGACGTCGGCCGCGCCGGCGGCACGGTGGCCCGCGACCTCACCCGGCGCAGCGACGTGCTTGTCGTCGGCGCGTTGGCGGCCTCGCTGATCGACAGCGGCGCGCTCCTCATCCGCCTCGGCGGCGCCCGGGGCCGCGGCGTGCCGATCTTCGGCGAGCGGGCGTTTCTCGCCGAACTCGCGGGCGAGCCGGCCCCGGCCACCACCTTGCCGCTGGCCGCCGCGCTCTCCCAGACCCTGCTCAGCCCTGACGACGCTGGCCTCCTGGCGGCCTTCGACCTGATCGCGCTGGCCGACGGCTCCTGCCGGTTCGGCGACGCCGGGGTCGTCCGCACCGCCGATGAGCTGAGGCGGTTGGGACGCTCCGACGCCGAAGTCGTGCGCATCCTGATGCGAGCCCGCGACGTCGCCCCGCTCGGCCGGCACAAGGTCGTACTGACCCCGTCCGGCGAGGCGGCGCTGCAGTGGCAGGACGGGCTGACGACGCTGGAAGGGCAGGGCGTGCTGCCGCTCGGCGACGAGGACCACGGCAGCGTCGAGGGCATGTTCGACGACGCCGCCCTGGCCGAGGCCGATGGCGATTTCGACGAAGCCGCCCGGCTCTACGACCTCAGCGCCCGCGCCGACCGCGCCGACGCCATCGCTCCCTACAACCTCGCCAACATCTACCTGGCGCAGGGGCTGAACGACGAGGCGGCGCTGGCCTACCAGCAGGCCCTGTCGCGGGACGCCGGCTTCGTCGAGGCGCGCTACAATCTGGCTCAGGCGCTGGAGGCCGCCGGTAAGATGGACACCGCCGCCGACGAGCTCGGCTTGGTGCTGCAGACCGACCCGAAGCACCCCGACGCGCTGTTCAACCTGGCCCAGCTGCGGATGACGGCGGGTGACATGAGCGGGGCGAAGGACCTCTACGAACGCTACCTCGCGCTTGATCCGCCGGACGCCTGGGCCGCGACCGCCCGCAAGGCGATCATTTACTGCGCCGTGAACCTCTAAGGCTCGCTGATATCCGCGAAGACGCGGAACCCTCCTCTACGATCTCCGTTGCCCTGACGGGCCGGCGCGTAGCCGCGTCCGCCCCCCGCAGCCGAGCGTCTGGAGCTGATCATGGCGTCGCAATCGCAGTCCATCGAGGCGCCGGCCAAGCCGGCATCGGCGCCGGCGGGCGACATCGACCAGATCGCCATCAACACGATCCGGACGCTGGCCATCGATGCGGTGCAGAAGGCCCAGTCCGGCCACGCCGGCGCCCCGATGGGCTTCGCGCCGGTGGCCTACACGCTCTGGACCCGCTTCCTGAACTACGACCCTGCCCGGCCGCTGTGGCCGAACCGCGACCGCTTCGTGCTCTCGAACGGCCACGCCTCGATGCTGCTCTATTCGCTGCTGTGCCTGGCGGGCGTAGAGCGCACCGACGCGGCAGGCGAGCCGCTGGGCCAGCCGGCGGTCAGCCTCGACGACATCAAGCAGTTCCGCCAGCTCGACAGCGTCACGCCGGGCCACCCGGAGCACGGCCACACCACCGGCGTCGAGACCACCACCGGGCCGCTCGGCCAAGGTGTCGGGACCAGCGTCGGCATGGCGGCGGCCAAATGCTGGCTGGCGGCGCGCTTCAACAAACCGGGCCATGAGCTCTTCGACTACAACGTCTACGCCATCTGCAGCGACGGCGACCTGATGGAAGGCGTCTCGGGCGAGGCGGCCTCCCTCGCCGGCCACCTGAAGCTCTCCGACCTCTGCTGGATCTATGACGACAACCGCATCTCGATCGAAGGCTCGACCGAGATCGCCTTCACCGAGGACGTCGCCAAACGGTTCGAGGGCTACGGCTGGGCGACCCACACGGTCGAGGACGCCAACGACTGCGAGGCCTTCGCCGCGGCCGTGAAGCGGTTCCACGCCACCAGCGACCGGCCGACGCTGATTCTGGTGAAGAGCGTGATCGGCTACGGTTCGCCGCACAAACAAGGCACCGCCAAAGCCCATTCCGACCCGCTCGGCGAGGACGAGGTGACGCTGACCAAGCGCGCTTACGGCTGGCCCGAGGACGCTCAGTTCCTGGTTCCGAACGGCGTGCGCGAGCGCTTCGCCGAGACGCTCGGAGCGCGGGGCGGCAAGGCGCGCTTGGCCTGGGACGAGGCGCTGGCGGCCTACGCCGAGGCGGAGCCCTATCTCGCCGCCGAGCTGAAGACGATGGCGGCCAGCGACCTGCCGGCGAGTTGGGATGCGGCCTTGCCGACCTTCGAGGCGGACGAGAAGGGCCTCGCCAGCCGCGAGGCGTCGGGCAAGGTGCTGCAGGCGATCGGGCCCGCCATCCCCTGGCTGGTCGGTGGCGCGGCGGACCTCTCGCCCTCGACCAAGACTGTGCTCGAGTTCGACAGCTTTTTCGAGCCGGGCGACTACGGCGGGCGCAACTTCCACTTCGGCGTCCGCGAGCACGTGATGGGGACCACCGCCAACGGCCTCGCCCTGGCCGGCCTGCGCCCTTACGTCGGCACCTTCCTGGTGTTCAGCGACTACATGCGTCCGGCGATCCGGCTGGCGGCGCTGATGAAGCTGCCGGTGACGTTCGTCTTCACCCACGACTCGATCGGCCTTGGCCAGGACGGGCCGACGCACCAGCCGATCGAGCAACTCGCCGCCTTGCGCGCCATCCCCGGCCTTAACGTGATGCGCCCCGCCGACGCCAACGAGACAGCCGAGGCCTGGCGCGTGATCCTGGCGCGCCGCGAACCAGCTTGCCTCGTGCTCTCGCGCCAGGCTTTGCCGACGCTGGACCGGTCGAAGTTCGCGTCCGCGTCGGGGGTCGAACGCGGCGCCTATGTCCTCGGCGACGCGGGTGGCCACTTGCCGAAGGTGATCCTGATGGCCACCGGCAGCGAGCTGTCGCTTTGCGTCGAAGCCCAGGCGATGCTCACAGAACGGGGCGTCGCCTCGCGCGTCGTCTCGATGCCGTCGTGGGAGCTGTTCGAGGCGCAGCCGCCGGGGTATCGCGAGCAGGTGCTGCCGGCCGCGGTCACGGCGCGGGTCGCGGTGGAAGCGGCTGCGCCGCAGGGCTGGGATCGCTATATCGGAACCACGGGCGAGGTGATCGCGATGACCAGGTTCGGCGAATCCGCGCCGATCAAGGACGTCATGCGCCGGTTCGGCTTCACTGCCGAGCACGTGCGCGACGCGGCGCTGGCCCAGTTGGATCGAGGAGGAGATCAGACGTGACCAACCATCTTCGCGAACTGGACGGCGCCGGGCAGGCGGCCTGGCTCGACTTCCTGAACAGCAAGATCCTCGAGGACGGCGAGCTGAAGCGCCTGATCGACGAAGACGCGGTCAAAGGCCTCACCTCCAACCCCTCGATCTTCGAGAAAGCGATCGGCGACGGCGACGCCTACGACAAGCGCGTGCAGGAGGAGCTGAAGCGCTCCGACGGCAAGCCGGTGACGGTGTTCGAGCGCATCGCCATCGCCGACATCCAGGCGGCTGCCGATCAGTTCCGACCGACGTTCGACCGACTGGACGGCAAGGACGGCTTCGTCAGCCTGGAAGTCTCGCCCACCCTCGCCAACGACACAGAGGGCACGATCGCCGAGGCGCGGCGGCTGTGGGGCGCGGTCGGGCGGCCGAACCTGATGATCAAGGTGCCGGGCACTGAGGCCGGCGTCCCGGCGATCCGGGAGCTGGTCGGCGAAGGGATCAACATCAACGTCACCCTGCTCTTCGCCGTTCAGGCCTACCTCGACGTCGCCGAGGCGCACATGGCCGGGCTGGAGACGTTCAAGGCGTCGGGCGGCGACATCTCGCTGGTCCACGGCGTCGCCAGCTTCTTCGTCAGCCGCATCGACAGCAAGGTCGACGGCGAGATCGACGCTCGGCTGAAAGCCAACCCACCGACCGATGCGGCCGTGCGCCTGCGCCGGCTTCGCGGCAAGATCGCCATCGCCAACGCCAAGCGCGCCTACCAGCGCTACCTCGAACTCATCGCTGGCGAGCGCTGGCAGGCGCTGGCCAAGGCGGGCGCCTCGCCGCAGCGGCTGCTGTGGGCCTCGACCGGCGTCAAGGACCCGACCTATCCGGATACGCTCTACATCGACAGCCTGATCGGGCTGGACACGGTCAACACCATGCCGCCGAAGACCATGGACGCGTTCCGCGACCACGGCCGGGTCAGCGCCAGTCTCACCGAGGGCGTGCCCGAGGCCGAGCACGATCTGGCCGAGGCGCAAGGGCTGGGGCTCGATCTCGACGGGGTGACCAAGGCGCTGGTGGTCGAGGGGGTCGAGCTCTTCGCCAAGGCGTTCGACGATCTCGTGGCCGCCGTCGCCAGCAAGAGTCGCCAGCTCGCCGGCGCGGCCTGACCGGGATGCAGATCGGCATTGTCGGCATGGGCCGCATGGGCGCCAACATCGCTCGCCGGCTGATGAGAGGCGGCCACCACTGCGTGGTCTACGACCGGGACGCCAAGGCGGTCGGCGAGGTGACCGCGGACGGCGCCGCGGCGGCCAAGGACCTCGCTGACCTGGTCGGCCAGCTGAAGGCGCCGCGCACGGTCTGGGTGATGCTCCCGGCGGGCGGTCCGACGGAAGCGACGGTCACTGAGCTGGGCAAGCTGCTGGCCAAAGACGACGTCGTCATCGACGGCGGCAACACCTTCTATCGCGACGATATCCGTCGGGCGAAGGCGCTGGCGCAAACGGGCGTGGTCTATGTCGACGTCGGCACGTCCGGCGGCGTCTGGGGGCTGGAGCGCGGCTACTGCATGATGGTCGGCGGCGAGAAGGCCTCGGTCGACCGCATCGATCCGATCCTCAAGACTCTGGCGCCCGGGCTCGGCGACGTGCCGCGGACCAAGCGGCCGAAGGGCGCCGATCCGCGCGCCGAAGAAGGCTATATCCACGCCGGGCCCGCCGGGGCGGGGCACTTCGTGAAGATGGTCCACAACGGCATCGAGTACGGACTTATGCAGGCCTACGCAGAAGGCTTCGATGTCCTTCAGGGTAAGAATTCCGACGCACTCGGCGAGGGCGACCGGTTCGACCTCAACCTGGCCGATGTCGCCGAGGTCTGGCGACGGGGCAGCGTGATCTCGTCCTGGCTGCTCGACCTCTGCGCCAGCGCGCTCGCCGGCGACGGCAAGCTCGCCAAGTACACCGGCGCGGTCGCCGACAGTGGCGAAGGTCGCTGGACCATAGAGGCCGCGATCGAGGAAGCGGTGCCGGCCGACGTGCTGGCCGCCGCGCTTTTCGCCCGCTTCCGTTCGCGCCAGGAGCACACCTTCGGCGAGCGGCTGCTGTCGGCGATGCGGTTCGGCTTCGGCGGCCACATCGAGATCCACGAGGACGCGCCGCCGGCATGACCCCTGGCGCGCGCCCCAGCCTGTTCGTCTCCGACATCGACGGCACGCTGGTGACGCCCGACAAGCAGCTGACGCCCGCGGCCCGGCAAGCGGTGGCCGCGATCGCAGCGGCGGGCGTGCCCTTCACCGTCGTCTCCAGCCGGCCGCCGCGTGGGATGGCCTCGGTGATAGCAGACCTGGGCGTGACCTTGCCGGCGGCCGCGTTCAACGGCGCGACCATCTTCGAGCCCGGCGGTGACGTACTCATCGCGCACCGGCTCGATCCGAGCGTGGCCCGCGCGACCCTTGCGGCTATTGCTCGCCGTGACGCGAGCGCCTGGGTGTTCGCGGACAACGCTTGGTTCATCGTCGACCCCCACGGGCCCAAGATCGACCGCGAGCGCCACACCGTTGGCTTCGACGCCGTCGTGCTCACTGCTTTCGAGGCCGTGATCGGGCGAGCCGACAAGATCGTGGCCGTGTCGGACGACCACGCGCGGCTCGACGCCGTGGAGGCGGATCTGCGGGCGACAGGGTTGGCCGCCAACGTCGAACGCTCGCAGCCCTACTACCTCGACATCACCCATCCGCTCGCCAACAAGGGCGAGGCGGTGCGCGAGCTGGCGCGGCTGGCCGGGGCTGACCTGGCGCGGACGGTGGTGATCGGAGACATGACCAACGACGTCGCCATGTTCCGCGTCGCCGGGTTCTCGATCGCGATGGGGCAGGGACCCGACGCGGTGCGGGCAGCCGCGACCGTGGTCACCGGACCCAACACAGCGGACGGCTTCGCCGAGGCGGTGACCCGGTTCGTGCTGCCCCGCCTCGCTCCGGCCGGGTTGGTCTGATGAGCACGCCGAGGGTGTTGGTGGTGATGGGGGTCTCCGGCGCCGGCAAGACGACCCTGGGCGAGAAGCTCGCCGAACGTCTCGGCTGGACCTTCAAGGAGGGCGACGACCTGCACCCGCCCGCCAACATCGCCAAGATGAAGGCCGGCCAGCCGCTTACCGACGCCGACCGCGCGCCTTGGTTGGCCGCGATCGGCGCCTGGATCGACGCCGAAGTGGCGGTTGGACGGTCCGGCGTGATCACCTGCTCGGCGCTGAAGCGTGCCTACCGCGACCGACTCGACAAGGGCCGACCAGCCGTGACGTTCGTGTTCATGGATCTCGACGAGGCGACCATCGCCGAGCGGCTGAGCCATCGTCACGGCCATTTCATGCCCCCCAGCCTGCTCGCGAGCCAGTTCGCGGACCTCGAGCGGCCACAGCCGGACGAGCCGGTGATCGTCGTCGACGGCCGCCAATCGATGGCTGCCCAGGTCGAGCAGGTGGTGGGCGAAGTCACGGCGTCCGGCTAGAGTTTCAAGATCGAAACGGGGGGCGGGGTGAACGCGAAAGCCGGCGAGCGTCATCTGCGGCGAGCGGTGGATCGCAAGCGCGACCATGTACGCGGCGGCGGCCCGAAGCTGACCCAGTTCACCGTCGTGGTCTACTCTGACTACCTCTGCCCCTACTGCCGGCGCTTGAAGGACGTGCTCGACCGGCTCCGCGAAGCGCTGGGCGAGCGCCTGGCCTACGTCTATCGCCACTTCCCCAACGAACGCGCGCACCCCGGCGCCACTTTGGTCGCCGCGGCGGCCGAAGCGGCGGGGCGCCAAGGCAAGTTCTGGGAAATGCACGACGCGCTCTTCAACCACGAGCCGTCGCTGAGCCGCCAGACGGTGACCGACATCGCCGCCGGGCTCGGACTCGACATGGCCAGGTTCAAGCGCGACCTGGACGACCCCAAGGCGCACAGGCAGGTCGAGGAAGACCTCAGCGACGGCCACCACAGCGGCGTCTCGGCGACCCCGACCATCTTCGTCGACGGCCTGCGCTACGACGGCGCCTGGGACTTCTACTCCATGCTGGAGGCGATCGAGCGTCCGGTGGGGGCCCGCGTCCAGCGCACCGCCCGCGCCTTCGCCAACCTGCCGACCTCCGCCGGGCTGGTGCTGCTGATCGCGGCGGCCGCGGCGCTCTTCCTCGCCAACAGTCCGATGGGACCGGCCTATCAGCAGTTCGTCGAGGCGCAGTTCGGGATCGGCCCGGCGACGAGTGCGCTTTCGCTCAGCGTCGCCGACTGGTGCTCGGAGGGACTTCTGGCGATCTTCTTCCTGATTGTCGGCTTGGAGATCCGCCGGGAGATGACCGCGGGCTCGCTGACCGACCCGCGCGCCGCCGTGGCGCCGGTGCTGGCGGCGTTCGGTGGGGTGATCGTGCCGGCGGCGATCTACCTGGCGTTCAACCGCGGGGCAACC
Source organism: Caulobacteraceae bacterium (assembly GCA_036494265.1). Lineage (GTDB taxonomy): Bacteria > Pseudomonadota > Alphaproteobacteria > Caulobacterales > Caulobacteraceae > Acaudatibacter. The sequence continues at coordinate 83,375 of DASXOP010000070.1, forward strand.
GCGCCCGGCTGGTCGGCGCCGGCGGATACCGGCATCGCTTTTTCGCTCGGTATTCTCGCCGTATTCGGCGCGCGCGCCTCGGCCGGCCTCAAAGTGTTCGTGGCGACCTACGCTGTCGTCGACGACATCATCTCGATCGTGATCCTCGCTGTGTTCTATCCGCGCGACTTCCACGCCCTCTGGCTGATCGCTAGCGCGGCGACCATTGTTGGGCTGGTCGGGCTCAACCGGGCGCGGGTCTACACGCCCTGGCCCTACTTGACGGTGGCGGCGGCGCTCTGGCTCTCGCTGCACCTGGCCGGGGTCAACGGCGCACTCTCCGGCGTCGCGTTGGCGCTCTTCCTGCCGACGCGGCCGACGCCCTCAGCGGGCCCGTTGCTGGCGCAGGCGGCCACGGCGCTGGCCGAGTTGGAACAGGCCGAGCGCGAAGTGAAGCGGGCTGGCAAGGAGGCCAAGGCAGTTCGGCAGGAGCCGATCTGGGATTGGGCCAACCGCAACCTCTCCGCCGCCGCCGCGCGGTTGCTGTCGCCGGCCGAGGCGGTCGAGCGGGCGCTGGCGCCGTGGTCGACCTATGTGGTGCTGCCGCTGTTCGCCTTCACCGCCGCCGGGGTCTCGTTCGCCGCCGACCTCGCCGCGAGAGACGCCGGCAAGGTGATCTGGGGCGTCGTGCTTGGGCTCGCGCTCGGCAAACCGATCGGCATCGTCGGGGCGACGGTGCTGGCGTCCAGGGCGCGGATCGCGATCTTTCCGGCCGGGGCCAGCTGGCAGGCGTTCCTGGGCGCCGGGTTCCTTTGCGGCATCGGCGATCCAGTCTCGATGCTGCTGGCCGAGCAGGCGTTCGTCGGCACGCCCTATGCCGCCGTGGCCAAGGTCGGGGTGCTGTTGGGCTCGGCCGCAGCGGTGGTGCTGGGCGTCGCCGCGCTCTCCCTCAGCCCCGGCCCGGCGACGGCGGTAGCAAAGCCGAAGGTGAAGTAGGCGCCGTCACACCAGCTTCGCGTCGAGAGTGATCTCGGCGTTGAGCACCTTGGAGATCGGGCAGCCCTTCTCGGCCGCTTCGGCCAGCTGCTTGAAGGTCGCTTCGTCGAGCCCCGGCACGCTGGCGGTGAGGGTGAGGGCGGACTTGCTGATCTTGAACGCCTGGCCGTCCGGCTCGAGCGTGACCGCGGCTTCGGTGATCAGCTCGGTCGGGGTGTAGCCGGCGCCTTGCAGCTGGAAGGCCAGCGCCATGGTGAAGCAGCCCGCATGAGCGGCGGCCAGCAGCTCCTCGGGATTGGTGCCTTTCTCGTTCTCGAAGCGGGTTCGGTACGAGTAGGTGGTCTCGTGCAGCACGCCACTATCGGTGGAAAGATCGCCGTCGCCGTCGCGGCCGGTGCCGCGCCAAGCCGCCTTCGCCTTGCGGATCATCTGATTCTCCTCACTTCATCGTACCGACGAGACCCATCGTCCGCCGGATCGCGGCTTGATCACTCTGGCGGAGAATTGCAACGGCTCGTCGCGTAACGCCTGCGAGGCCGGTTGGATGAAGTTGTTTTCGCGTGCTGGATGTCTTGGCGCCGCGCTGGCGACGGCCACGTTGCTCGCGAGCGCCGCCCATGCCGACGAGGGGCTCTGGACCTACGATCACTTCCCCGCGGCGAAGGTGAAGGCGGCTTACGGGGTCGACATCACGCCGACGTGGATGGCGAAGGTGCAGGCCGCGTCGGCGCGGCTGTCGGTCGGGTGCTCGTCGTCGATCGTCAGCGGCCACGGCCTGCTGCTCACCAACCACCACTGCGCCGCCGACTGCGCCCACAGTCTGTCGCCGCCGGGTGAGGACTACACCAAGGTCGGATTCGTCCCCGCGGCGGGGACCGCGGAGCGCACCTGCCCGGGGCTGGAAGGCGATGTGGTGCTCAGCATCGCCGATGTGACGCCGCGGATGCTGGCGGCCGGCGCCGGGCTCTCTGGCCGGGCGCTGGTGCAGGCGCGAAGCGCGGCCCGCGCCGCGATCGAGACGTCGGCCTGCGCTGGCGATCCGAAGCTCTACTGCGAAGTCGTGGACCTCGGCGGCCGCTTCGATCTCTACAAATACCGCCGCTACACCGACGTGCGGCTGGCGTTCGATCCCGGCGATCCGGCCGCGTTCTTCGGGGGCGATCCGGACAACTTCAACTTCCCCCGCTACGCCTTCGATTGCGCCTTCCTGCGGCTCTACGATAACGGCCTGCCGGCGGAGACGCCGCAGCATCTGGCCTGGAACCCGGAGCCGCCACGAGACGGCGAACCGGTGTTCGTGTCCGGCAATCCCGGCGGGACGTTCCGCGAGCAGACCCTCTCGCAGATCGAGACCGAGCGCGACCTGACGCTGCCGCTGCAGCTGGCCGAACTCGCCGAGCTGCGCGGTCGCCTGATCCGGTTCGGGGAGGAGAGCGCGGCCAACGCCCGGGCCGCGGACGAGCCGCTGAATGAGGTTGAGAACGACTTCAAGGTCACCGCCGGCCGCCTCTCGGCGCTCGGTGACCCCGACTTCATGGCCGCGCGCCGCGCCGCCGAAGCCGACCTGAGGGCAAAGGCCGGTCAGAGCGCCGGCGATCCTTGGGCTGACATGGCGGCCGGCGAGACGGCGCTGGCGGGGGTCTACATGCCCTATCGCCAACTGGAGGGCGGCGCCGGCCAGTCGCAGCTGTTCGGCTATGCCCGCGACCTGGTCCGGGCGGCGATCGAGCGCCAGAAACCCTCGACCGAACGGCTGCCGCGCTATGCCGACGGACAGATGCCGGATGTCGAGAAAGGCCTGCTCGACGCCGACCCGGTCTCGCCGGGGCTGGAGCAGCTGATGCTGGAGTTCTGGCTTTCCAAATCGCGCGAGCGGCTCACCGCCGACGACCCGGACACCCGCCTGCTGCTCGGCGACGACAGCCCCGAGACGCTATCCAAGCACCTGGTCGAAGGCACGCGGCTGAACGACGCCGCCTATCGCAAAGCCCTGTGGGACGGCGGACTCGTGGCGATCGAGTCGTCTGACGACCCACTGATTCGGTTCATGCTGAAGATCGATCCGGGGGCGCGGCGGGCGAGGGCGGCGTTCGAGGACGAGGTGGCCGGGCCGGAGACCCGCGCCGCCGAGGCGATCGCCAAGGCCCGGTTCGCGGCCTACGGCGACGCGCTCTACCCCGATGGAACCTTCACCCTGCGGCTCTCTTACGGCGCGGTCGAGGGCTGGACCTGGCGCGGCAAGACCGTGCCGCCCTTCACCACCTTCGCCGGGCTCTACGACCGCGCCACCGGCCAGCCGCCGTTCGACCTGGACTCGCGCTGGATCGCGGCCAAACCGCGGCTGAACCCCGCCACGATCTTCAACTTCGTCACCAACAACGACATCATCGGCGGCAACTCCGGCTCACCCGTGGTGGATGCCAACGCCGCCGTGATCGGCACCGCGTTCGACGGAAATATCCTCAGCCTCGGCGGCGACTATGGTTACGACGCCAGGGTGAACCGCAGCGTCGTGCTCTCGACGGCGGCCATCATCGAGGCGCTGCAGAAGGTCTATGGCGCGAGCGGATTGGTCCGCGAGCTGGAGGCTGAGTAACGCCGTTACGTTTTTCAGGAACAAACTTTACCGCTGAAGCTTTTCCCATCGGCCGCAAATTGACTATGATGAGCGGCAGTCGATCGAGGTCAGCGTAAAATTGGCTAACGCCGAGGTGTAACCGGATTGTCTTTCCAAGCGTTCATGTGGCGAGCGATGGCCCAGCGAAGAGCGCGAGAAGACGAGGAGGGGCTGCCAAGATGAACTTCGATGGATCGCGCGGCGGCGCAACTGGTCACTTCACCGACTTCGCAGGCGAAATATCGCCGCCCGGTTCGCCGCCAGAAGACCTCCGGGGCATCTCCTGCATTGTCTGCGCCTACAACGAGGCCGACCGCATCCAGAGCATCCTGGACGTGATCGTCGGCCACCCGGCGCTCTCCGAAGTGATCGTGGTGAACGACGGCTCGACCGACGCCACCGAGGCGCTGCTGAAGAGCTACCCGACGATTCGGCTGCTCTCGCACTCCCCAAACCGGGGCAAGACCTTCGCCCTCAGCCGCGGCATAGCCGCCGCCCGCCACGACTATCTGATGCTGCTCGACGCGGACCTCGCCGGCGTCACCGCCGCCGACATCGACGCCCTGGCCGCGCCGGTGATGCGAGGCGAGGCCGACGTCAGCATCTCGCTGCGCAGCAACAGCCTCTGGATCTACCGCCAGATCGGGCTCGACTTCGTGTCGGGCGAGCGGGTAGCGCCGAAATGGCTGCTGCAGAGCGCGGTGGAGGCGATGAAGCGCCTGCCGCGCTGGGGCGGCGAGGTCTACATGAATGAGATCTTCATCCGCCAGGGCTGCCGCATCGGCGTGGTGCGATGGCCGCGAGTGATCAACGTCCGCAAGTACACCAAGGTCGGGGCGTGGCGCGGCGCGCTCGCCGAAGCCAAGATGATCGCCGACGCGATGCGGGTGATGACCCCGCTCGGCCTGATCAGCCAGAACCTGCGCCTACTGAAGCACGTCAACCGCCGCACCTGGCGCAGCCGCATGGAAGGCTTCTTCACCCAGCGCGCGACGTTTTAGGCGCCTTCCCTCCCCTTCATGGGGAGGACAGTCGGCGCGAAGCGGCGACCGGGTGGGGGTGTCTGACGTTCGCCAGATTTCAGGGATTGGTGGAGCCCCGCACTTCCCCACCCGACCGCTGCGCGGTCTGCCCTCCCCATGAAGGGGAGGGACGCGCGATCACCGCCCGATCGCCAGGAAGCGCTCAGCCCGTTGCGACTTCAGCTGCGCCGCCGTGAGCGGGAGCAGCGCCTGCAGTTCCTCGTACACCGCGTCGCCCACTGACTTGATCGCTGCGGCGGGGTCGGTGTGGGCGCCGCCGAGGGGCTCGGGGATGATGCGGTCGATGATCTTCAGGCCAATCAGGTCCTGGGCGGTGATCTTCATCGCCTTGGCGGCGCCTTCGGCCTTGTTGCGGTCGCGCAGCAGGATCGAGGCGCAGCCTTCCGGAGTGATCACCGAATAGATCGAGTGCTCGAGCATCAGCACCCGGTTGCCGCAGGCGATGCCAAGCGCGCCGCCCGAGCCGCCTTCGCCGCTGATCACCGCGATCATCGGGGTGGATAGCGTCAGGCACCGCTCGGTCGATCGGGCGATCGCCTCTGCGACGCCGCGCTCCTCGCTGACCAGGCCGGGATAGGCGCCGTTGGTGTCGACGAACGAGAGCACCGGCAGGCCGAACTGCTCCGCCAGGTCGACGAGCCGCACCGCTTTGCGGAAGCCTTCCGGCCGGCCCATGCCGAAGTTGTGCTTGATGCGTCCGGCAGTGTCGCGGCCGCGTTGCTGGCCGATCACGACCACGGGCTGGCCGCGGAAGCGCCCAAGGCCGCCCATGATCGCCTGGTCGTCGGCGAACTTGCGGTCGCCGCGCAGCTCGACGAATTCCTCGATCAGGGAGCCGACATAGTCGAGGAATTGCGGCCGGTCCTCGTGCCGGGCGATCTGGGTCTTCTGCCAGGCGTCGAGGTGGGCGTAGGTCTGGGTGCGCATCTCGACGACGCGGCGGCGCAGAGCCGCGACCTCGGCGTCGAAGGCGCCGGGCCCGGCGGACTCAGAGAGCTTGGAGAGCTCCTCGATCTTCGTTTCGAGTTCGCCGATCGGCCGCTCGAACTCAAGGTAATGCGCCGCCATAGTCTCCTGAACGCGAGTCCCCGGCAAAGGTCGCGCGGAACCTAGGCGTGAAGGCGCCGCGGAGCAAGAACGCGGGGTGCGGCCAAAGCTCCGGTTATTCGAAGATGCTGGCGGTGGTGGGGACTTCGGTCCTGAGTCTCCCCGCAACCAGGGTCCAGACCAGCGGCGGCAGATTGGCGACCAGCACCACGCCGAAGATGCCGAGGCCGATCAGGGCGGAGGCGCCCGGGTGTCCGAACAGCGCGACGGCCAGCAGCAGGACGAGGCAGAGGCCGTCGATCACCAGCGCCAGGATGGTGAGGAAGGTCCTCACCCGCCACTCCGTCGCCGGGCCAGCGGATGCCGCGTCTCCACTACCTCGCGTAGCCGGTCCTCGGCGACGTGGGTGTAAATCTGGGTGGTGGCGATGTCGGCGTGGCCGAGCAGGGTCTGGACCACGCGCAGGTCGGCGCCGCCTTCGAGCAGGTGGGTGGCGAAGGCGTGGCGCAGCACGTGCGGGCTGACCTTGGCCGGGTCGACGCCGGCGGCGATGGCCGCCTCGTCGAGCAGTTGGCCGAGCCGCCGCTCGGTCAGCCGCCCGGTCTTACCGCGCGATGGGAACAGCCACGGGCTCTCCTTGATCGCCTTGGTCCCGGCGCCAGGCAGGTAGCCCTTGCGAACCTCGAGCCAGGCCTTGATCGCGGTGCGGGCCGGGCCGTTGAGCGGGGCCAGCCGCTCCTTGCCGCCCTTGCCGCGCACCATCAGATAGGCCGGATCCCTGGCGACGGCGGCGAGGGTCAGCGACAACGCCTCCGAGACCCGAAGGCCGGAGGCGTAGATTAGCTCGATCAGGCAAGCGAGCCGTAGGCCCGCCGCGCCGTCCTTGGCCGCGGCGGCGGAGATCAGCCCCTCGATCTCGGCGCGGGTGAGCACCTTCGGCAGCGGCCGTCCCTTCTTCGGTGCGTCGACCCGCCGCGATGGGTCATCCTCGCGCCAGCGTTCGCCCAGCACGAAGCGGTAGAACTGGCGCACCGCCGCCCGCCGCCGCGCCGCCGTGGCCGGAGCGAGGCCGCGGGCGCCGAGGTCGACGAAATAGGCCTCGACGTCTTCGGTCGTGGCGGCGGCGAGGTCGCGGCCCTTGGCGACGAGGCGACCTTGCGCGTCGGCGAGGTCCTTCTCGTACGCCTTCAGCGTGTTGGCGGCCGCCGCGCGCTCCGCCGCCATCATCTCCAGGAACGCTTCGACCCAGGCGGCGCTGGCCAGCGGACCCGGGGGCGAACTTGGCGGCGAAGTTGGCGGCTGCGGCGGCGCTCGTGTAAAGCCGGCTGACGACATGTCTTCCACCTCCGGCCCCTTCAACAAGACCATAGCCCTCGTCGGCCTCTCCGGCGTTGGCAAAAGCAGCGTCGGTCGTCGGCTGGCGAGCGCGCTCGGCATGCCGTTCCGCGACGCCGACGCCGAGGTGGAAGCCGCGGCCGGCCGGCCGATCGCCGAGATCTTCGCCCAATATGGCGAGGCCGCCTTTCGGGACGGTGAACGGAGGGTTATCGCTCGCCTGCTGGCCGAGCCGCCGCACGTGATGGCCACCGGCGGCGGCGCGTTCATGCACCCCGAGACGCGGGCCTTGATCAAGGCGCAGGCGCTCTCGATCTGGCTGAAGGCCGATATCGAGGTGCTGGCAAAGCGGGTCAGCCGCAAAGAGAACCGCCCGCTCTTGGCCGGCAAGGACCCGCTCGACGTGCTGACCGTCCAGGCCCGCGACCGCTACCCCGCCTACGCCGAAGCCGACCTCGAGGTCGAAACCGGCGACACCCCGCACCAGATCGCGGTCG
>DASXOP010000071.1:0-107827 GCA_036494265.1 Caulobacteraceae bacterium
GCCTCATCAACCGAGCCGGAACCAAGATGCGCCGGTTCGCCTCACCCCGGCCGGGGCGAGGCGAACCGCAACACGAACAGACCAAGAAAACTGTCACCCATGTGACCGGTCCATAGCGTCAACTATGTGCCCGGTTGCGCAACGGAGCCATGCCGCATGCACATCTTCGGCGCCCTCACCAAGATCGAAGAACAGCCCGACGGGACCCTCAAGGTCTACGGAGTCGCCTCCACCGGCGCGCGGGACGACGCCGGCGAGATCGTGCGGCCCGAGGCGATGAAGGCCGCGCTGCCGGACTATGCCCGCTACCCGGCGCTGCGCGAGATGCATCAACCCACCGCCGCCGGCCGCACGCTCGAAGCCACGGTCGACGAGGATGGCGTCACCCGCATCGTCGCCCACGTGGTCGACCCGGTCGCGATCGCCAAGGTGAAGTCGAAGACCTACGCCGGCTTCAGCATCGGCGGCCGGGTGCTCGCCCGCGACCGCGGCGACGCCACGGTAATCACCAAGATCAAGCTCAGCGAGATCAGCCTCGTCGACCGCCCGGCCAACCCGGAGGCTGTGATCGACCTCTGGAAGGCCGACCTCGGCCCGCCACCCAGCAACGAGGCAGTCAAGGCCAAGGCCGCGGCACTGGCCGCCGCCGCCGGGCGGTCAGGCGCCTGGAAGGATTATGTCGCCAAGGCCAGGGCCGCGCTGATCGAAGATCAGACCACGACCGCCGGCCTGACCGACCAGGGTGATGCGGACGACGCAACTGATACCGCGATGTCGGATGACACCGACGCCGCCGGGGCCGCGGATGAACCGAGCGACACGGAAGCCGGCGACGATGCGCCGACCGGCGATGACCCGGCAGCCGACGACCCGCCAGCCCGCGACGATGAGGCGCCGCCAGACGATCCCAACAACGTCTCCGCCCGTCTGGCTGACCTCGCGAGCTCCGATCCGGACGCGCTCCAGGCGGCCCACGACGCGCTCGTCGCCCTGGGCGCCGTCTGCGACCCCGACAATTGCCAGATGGCCGACAAGGCGTTCCTCGCTAGCGACCTCGCCAAGGCGTTGCCCCGCGTCGAGGCTCTCGAGCGCCGGCTCGCCGAGCAGCACGCCCTGATCCAGCGCCTCGCCGCCACCCCGATCCCGCCGCGCACCGCCGCCAACGGCCGCGCCATCGGCAAGGCAGACGACGCCGACCCCGCCGCCGATCACGACGACCCGTCGCCCGACGAGATCCAGAAAGTCCTCGCCGCGCTCACCCAGGACGAACGCGCCTTCCTGCTGATGAAGGCCTCGCTCCGCCAACCAATCCCGCTCGGATGAACCTCACGCATTTCACTCCAATGATGGAGCTCAATTCCATGCCCAGCACCGCGCTCTCGCCCGACGACCTGAAGAAGTCGTTCGTCCAGGCCATGTCCCGGCCCTCCGAGGACATCGCCCGCACCATCCTCGCCCAGGCCGGCGTCGACTCCGACCGACTGGAGAAGTCGATCTCCCAGGCCACCGGCCTCGTCGCCTTCGACCTGCAGGCGCCAGCCAAGAACCTCTATCCGTCGGCGACGCCGCTGCGGAACCGCGTTCCCCGCGTCGCCGGCTCCGGCGGCACGGCCACCAACTGGCGCCAGGTCTCGGCCCTGATCGGCTCTGGCTATGACGCCATCGGCTGGGTCGCCGAAGGCCAGCGCGCCGGCCAGATGAGCTACACCACCTCCAGCAAATCGGCGCCCTACGTCACCCTCGGCGAAGAGGACCAGGTGACCTTCGAGGCGATCAACGCTGCGGTCGGCCTCGAAGACATCCAGGCCACGATGGCCATGCGCCTGCTGCAGAAGACGATGCTGAAGGAGGAGATGGCGATCCTCGCCGGCAACACCTCACTCGCCCTGGGCACGCCGGCCGCGCCGGCCCTCGCCGCCGCCGGTTCCGGCGCCACCCTGCCGGCCGCCACCTACTCGGTGATCGTCGTGGCCCTGACCCTCGAAGGCTTCCGCAACTCGTCCCTCGCCGGCGGCGTCGCCACCTCCAAGACCATCACCGGCGCCGACGGCAAGACCTTCGCCATCAACGGCGGCTCGTCGATGAAGTCGGCCAACGCCACCCAGGTCGTCACCCTAGGCCAGACGCTATCGGCGACGGCGACCCCGATCGCCGGCGCCATCGCCTACGCCTGGTTCGTCGGGACCGCGGGCGCTGAAACCTTGCAGGCGATCACCACGATCAACTCCGCCACCTTCAGCGCCGCGCTTACCGGCGGCCAGCAGGCGGTGAGCGCGATCACCGGCGACTCATCGACCAACAGCCTCGGCTTTGACGGCCTGCTCACCACCGCGCTGAAGCCCGGCAACAACGCCTACGTGAAGTCGCTCGCCAGCGGCGTCGCCGGCGCCGGCACCGCGCTCACCTCGTCCGGCCGCGGTTCGGTCAACGAGATAGACGCCATGCTGCAGTCGATGTGGGACACCTCGCAGGTCTCGCCCACCGTGCTCTTCGTCCACTCGCAGGAGCTGAAGAACATCACCAACAAGGTGCTGTCGTCTGGCTCCGCGCCCTTGCTGCAGTATCGGCAAGACCCCGAGGGCGGCGGCTACAACCTCGACGCCGGCGGCATGATCTCCACCTACTACAATCCGTTCCTGCTCGACGGCGGCATGCGCATCCCGGTGAAGATCCACCCCTACGTCCCCGCCGGCACCATCCTCGCCTACGCCGAAACCCTGCCGGCCCAGTACCAATCGAGCGAGGTGCCGAACGTCGCTGAGGTCAAGTGCCGCCAGGACTACTACGCCATCGACTGGCCGCCGGTGACCCGCCAGCGCCAGAAGGGCGTCTACGTAGAGGAAGTCCTCGCCGTCTACGCCCCCTTCGCCATGGGCGTGATCAACAACATCGGCAACGGGTAGCGCTCGTCCTGCTTCGGTTTCTCCTCCCCCGACGAAGGCGGGGGAGGGGGACCACGGAGTGGTGGAGGGGCTTTCGCTCCCAGACATCAAGGAGTCCGACATGGCCGCCGGCGACCTCACCGACCTTACCACCGTCAAAGCCTGGCTGGGTCTTACCACCAGCACGAGCGACACCCTGCTCGCCTCGCTGATCACCGCCGTCTCGGCCTTCATTCCCAACTACCTCGGCCGCCAGATCCCGCAGACCACCTACGTCGAGACCTACCGCGGCAACGGCCAGTGCGAGCTCCTGCTGCGCAACTTCCCGATCGGCTCGGTGACCAGTGTCGCCTTCGCCGGCCAGACGTTGACCGCCGTCGCCGACCCGGTCGCGCTGACCAGCGGCGTCTACTTCGACGACCGCGTGCTGAAGCTGCTCGGCTATCGCTTCCCGATCGGCCTGCCGGTGGTCGTCACCTACAGCGCCGGCTACGCCACGACCCCGGCCGACATCGCCCAGGCCGCCGTCGAGCTGGTCGGCGAAGCCTTCCGTCGCCGCGACCGTATCGGCGTCACTTCGAAGACGCTCGGCGGCCAAGAGGTCGTCGCTTTCAGCCTGAAGGACATGAACGACACCGCCCGCGCGCTGCTGTCGTCCTACCAGGTATTGGCCCCGTTCTGATGCTGTCGGTCACCCTCACCGGCGCCGACAAGCTCACCGACAGACTGGACGATGCGCCCGCCACGGTGATCGCGGCCGTCGCAGCCAAGTCCGCGGTGCTGGCCGACCAGCTGCTCGCGCGGGTGCAGCGGAAGCTCGGCGGCGAGGTGCTCAAGCCGCGCACCGGCGCGCTCGCCGCCTCGATCGGCATCGACGGACCTAAGGTTGTCGGCGACACCGTCGTCACCACGCTCTTCTCCGCCGGCGACGTGAAATACGCGGCGATCCAGGAGTACGGCGGCGTCACCGCGCCGCATGAGATACTGCCGGTCCGCGGCAAGGCGCTCGCCTTCCTCGCCGGCGGCCAGCAGGTGTTCGCCCGCGTCGTTCACCACCCGGGCTCGCACCTGCCGGAGCGATCCTACCTGCGCTCGTCGTTGGCCGAGATGGCCGCTCAGATCGACAGCGAGCTGAAAGCCGCGGCGATTGAAGCGCTGCAGCAGGCGGGAGGCTGAGATGACCGTCGAGCAGATCTATGAGGCGCTTTTCGCCCTCGGCGCAGGGCTGACCTGGCCCGGCGGCGGCGCGCTCGCCTTTTCCTCACGCCGCGTGAAGACGTTCGAGGATCTGCCCGCCCAGCCGGCGCTCTGCCAGGCCGAGACCGACGAGACTGTCAGCCAGGTCACCAGCCTGCCCTCGCTCACCACCCTGGGCGCCAGCTGGCTGCTCTATCACCAGGCCGGCAAGGATGACGACGCCATCCCCGCCCAGACCACCAACGCCATGCTGTCCGCGGTCAAGGCGCTCTTCATCGACCCCACCGACCCCAGCTTCGCCCAGACCCTCGGCGGCGCGGTCCACAAATGCTGGATCGATGGCCGCATCCAGAAGTTCCAGGGCGACCTCGATGGCCAGACCCTGATCGTCGTCCCGATCAAACTCCTCGTGCCCTAGGCGCGTCCCACTCCGTCCCAAACCAGCTGGGCGAGATCGCCCCGCACCAATTCGAGGAGGTCTGAGCCATGGCTCAATCCGTCTTCGGCGTCGGCTTTCTGTTCGCGACCCCACAGGGCGCCAACCCGACCCCGACCCGTTTCGGCCGTCTGCAGGATGTCCAGGTCGACTTCTCGTACGACAGCAAGATGCTCTACGGCTCCAACCAATACGCGCTGGAGCAAGCGCGCGGCAAAGCCAAGATCGAACTCAGGGCGTCCATCGGCGTCGTCGATCCGCTGCTCTTCAACAGCGTCTACTTCGGCCTCACCTCCACCACCGGCGAGACCCTGAACTCGGTCGACGAGGCGGCGACGCCGGCCTCCGGCGCGTTCACCGTCGTGGGCGGCGGGACGTTCAGCCAGGACCTCGGGCTCTACAACACCGTCACTGGGCTCTGGATGACGCGCGTCGCCTCGGCCCCCGCCGCCGGCCAGTACGCGGTCAACACCGTCACCGGCGCTTACACCGTCAACACAGCCCAGAACGGCCAGGCGCTGCGGGTCTCCTACACCTATGCCTCGGTCAGCACCGGCTCGACCCTCGCCTTCACCAACCAGCTGATGGGCGCCGCCCCGACTTTCGCGGTCCAGCTGGTCAACAAGTTCAAGGGCTCTGACGGCGTCACCCGCTCGCTGTTCCTGAACTTTCCGGCGGTGCAGTGCCCGAAGCTCTCGATGCCGCTCAAGCTCGACGATTTCGCCCTGCCGCAGCTCGACATGAGCGCCCAGGACAACGGCTCGGGCGCGGTCTTCAACTACTCGATGACGGGATGAATCATGGCTGATGTCACCATCGGCGGCCAAGTCTGGTCCGTCACCCTGCCCAACTTCAAGGCGCTCAAGGCCGCGTGGCGCTACATCGCCGCCGTCCAGGCGTCGAGCGATCCCATGGCCAGCGTCGAGGCGATCCTCGGCATCGTCAGCGTCGGCTCGGCGGCGGCGGTCACGGTCGACGAGCTCGAAGAGGCGCTGACGCCGGCTGAAATGCCGGGCCTGCGAACGTTCATCAACGATCTGATGGTCGAGATCGGCCTCGCAACGCCGGAGGCGGCGGCCAGCGACCCTTTGGCCGGGGAGGGCAGGGTGAGCCCTTCGACGGCGATGTCGACGACATCATCTGCACCATCCTCGCCGGCCTCGGCTCCAGCGACTGGGACGGCGTCGAGCAGTCCTGGAACCTGCACCGCTACACCGCTCTGAACCGGCACTGGGCGCGCGAAGGACCTCCAGTCTACATCGCGGCGGCCGCCTATCTCGGTCTTCGTCCGGCCGCGCCAGCGACTCCGGATCGAATCGATCCGCATGAACTGGCTGCCTTCCTGAGCACCTTCCCTGGCGCCACCAACGACCCGACGAGCGGAGGCGACGATGGCCGATAGCGACCTGACCCTGACCTTCTCCGCTGACACCGGCGGCCTGACTCAGGGCCTCGCCGAAGCGAAAGCGGCGATGGGCGACTTCAGCCCGGTCATCGCTGAAGTCCGCAAGTCGCTGCAACAGGTGGGCGATCATCTGAAGACCCTCGGAGGCGCCCGCGATCTCGAGCGTCTGAAGACGTCGATGGATGGCGTGGTTTCGACGTTCTCGCGCGGTCTGGCGCAGATGATCACGGGCTCCAGGTCGCTGAGCCAGGTGATGCGCAGCGTCGGCCTGCAGATCCTCAACGACCTCTTCAAGGTCGTCGACGGCGTAGTCGACAAGTGGGCCTGGGGCGTCACCCAGAACGTCCTCGCCAGCACGCAGGGCCAGGCGCTGCTGAGCGCGCTCGGCCTCAAGGGCCTCGCGGCCGAGGTCGCCAACGCCCACGCCGGCACAATCGCGACCCTCGCAGGCGTCAACGCCAACGTCGCCGCCAAGAGGGCCGGCGCCGTCCAGGGGCTGGCGATCAGCGGCGAGGCGGGCATGAAAGATATCGTCAACGCGGCGGCCCAGGCGGCCGGCAACGCCTACAACGCCATGTCGGGCATTCCCGTCGTTGGTCCGATCCTCGGCGCCGCGGCCGCAGCGACGGTGTTTGGTGCGGTGATGGCGTTCAAAGGCTTGATCAGCTCGGCGGCAGGCGGCTTCGACATCCCGGCAGGCGTCAACCCGCTCACCCAGCTCCACGCGCAGGAGATGGTGCTCCCCGCCCGGCTGGCGAACCCGATGCGCTCGATGCTGGCCGATTACCAAACCGGCGGCGCCGGCGTCTCCGCCCCATCTTCATCTGCGGCAAGCGGCGATCTTCACGCCCACTTCCACATCAACGGCGACATGGACGGCCCCAGCTTCAAGACCTTCCTGCGCGCCAACCAGGACCACCTCTCGACCGTGCTCCAGGAGATGGGCCGCAAGGGCATGCGCACGGCTTAGCCGCTCTCGGTCTCCCACGGACCTGTTTTGATCTCGCTGAAGTGAAGGGGGACGGATGTCGATCACGCCCTACGTCCCGCCGAGCTTCCTCAGCACCCTGCCCACCGCGATCTGGTCCGGCGCCGACGGCCTGCCGGTGCTGCCGTTCCTGCCCGGTCAGGCGATCGCGGTGACCAAGGCGCCGAAGTGGTCGACCGAGGTGATCCGCGCCGCGTCGGGCCGTCAGCGGCGCACCGCCTACTGGCCCTATCCGCTCTGGGACTTCGAGCTTCAGTACGAGGTGATCCGCCACCGCCCGACCGCAGACGAACTCGCCGCGATGTGGGAGTTCTTCAACGTCGCCAAGGGCCAGTTCGCCTCGTTCCTTTTCGTCGACCCCACGGACTGCGCCGTGCCGACCTCGGTGCTGCAGGACCCGGCGACCGGTAACCCGCTCACCGACCCCAGCACCGGCGCCTTCCTCACCGATCCAGGCTCGGCCGTCGGGCTCGGCTTCCAGTTTGGCGTCGGCGATGGCGCCACCCGCACCTTCCAGCTCAGCCGCTTCGTCCGCAGCTGGTTCGAGCCGGTCTACGCCACCTTCAACGTCGGCATTGCGGACAACGGCGCGCCGGCGGGCGCCTTCACTGTCGCGGCGGGCCAGGTCACCTTCACCACCGCCCCCGCCGCCGGTCACACCTTGCAGTGGTTCGGCTGGTTCTACTTCGGCTGCAACTTCACCCAGGACGACCTCGGCTTCGTCCAGATCGTCACCCAGCTCTGGGAAGGCAAGAGCCTCAAGTTCACGAGCAACCGCCGATGAAGACGCCAATCGACTGCGTCTCCGCCGGCGCCACCGCCGCGCTGCTGAACGGCGGCGCCGACTTCCAGATGCTGGACCTCTGGGCCATCACCCTCAACGGCGGCTCGGTGATCCGCTGGCACGGCGGCTCCGGCGACCCGATCCAGCGCGCCGATAAGGCCTACGTCTTCGCCGCCGCCGCCGGCCAGCCGACCATCGCCAACGGCGCTTACGCCCTCGGCCCCGCCATCGACCGCGGCAAGATCAGCACCAAGCTCGGGCTCGAGGTCGCCACCCTCGACATGCAGATCAGCGCCGACGTCTCCGACCGGATCAACGGCGCCCCGCTGATCCCGTTCGCCCAAGGCCGCGGCTTCGACGGCGCGACGGTGGTGCTCTACCGCGCCTTTCTGCCGGCATGGGGTCAGCCGATCACGGGCGCCGTCGTCGCCTTCTCCGGCCGCGTCACCGCGCTGAAAGATGTCAGCCGCGCCAAGTTCACCATGACGATCAGCGCCTGGACCGTGCTGCTCAACGTCAACATGGGGCCCGACGTCTTCCAGGCCGGCTGCCTCAACACCCACTACGATGCCAACTGCACCCTGACGCCGACCAACGTCCCTGGCACGGTCGCCGCCGGCGCCACGACCCTGGCCTTCAACACCAGCCTGGCGAGCCCCGACCACTTCTTCGACAAGGGCACGATCACCTTCACCTCGGGCGCCAACGCCGGCCTCAGCCGCGCAGTGCAGAGCTACGTCGCCGCTTCAGGCGCGATGACCGTCGCCTTCCCGCTGCCCTTCGCTCCCGCTGCCGGCGACGCCTTCAACGCCGTCCGCGGCTGCCTCCTGACCATGGCCGACTGCACCGCCCAGTCCAACCTGATCCACTTCCGCGGCCAACCCTTCACCCCACCCGCGATCCAGGGGGTGCTTTGATGGTCAGGCCGCAGAGAGTTCACCCACCAGCAACGCAACGGGAATGTGCCATCGGCTGGCCAGTAGCCTGATTTGGTCGAGCGTCAACGGCCGGCGGCCGTTCAGTATCTCCGAGGCGCGCGACCGAGAGCCCAGCAGGTTCGCAAGATCGGTCTGGCGATACCCGTTCCGCTCCATCATGAATTTCAGCATCTCCAGGGGAGGCGCACTCGGAACCGGCCACCGTTGCCGCTCGTAGCGATCGACGAGGGTCGCCAGCGCATCCATGTAGTCCGCCTCCGCGGACCCGTCCGGAGCGTCCCAAAGCCGAGAGATCTCGCGGACCGCCTTAGCGTGGTCGTCGTCGTTCCGGATCGGAAACAGTTCCATCGCAGGCTTCAAAGTATCAGCGCCTGTCGCACTCGATCGTCGACCTCACATTGGGGACAGTTTGCGCTTTGGACGCCGTTGGGACGTGGCTTACCAAGCCCCTCCTAAATTGCGGGTTTGGGTGTCGCGCAACGTCCAAACAAACAAGTGCCGTTTGATGACTGATGCCAGAAATGATGACCGAAAAATAATATTATAGCTAATTCTCGCGCCTCACTTGCGCCCTTGGGATTCGATAGGCATTTTGGCCACGCGCGGAAAAGGGAAGGTGTGCCCGAGTCTGCTGTCAACGGAAAATTGTGGGTTCCAGCCACATTCTGTGATAATTCCCGCTTGACACGCGAGGAACTCGGCAGCGGTTTGCCGAGTCTCTCTTGGGTCAGCCTAGAAACAGAGGACCACATTATGTCGACGCAAGCTGAGCTCGCGAAGCGTCGTCTCTTTGGAGACGACAGTCTCCGTGCGTCAAACTTCAAAATCTTCCCAGGTACGAGTCGGGAGACCGGCCCCCAGCAAATCGCAGAGCAGGTCAACAAAGTCCTGTCACAACTTGAAGAAGGCGATTTCGAGGTGGTAGAGACCGAGGATTAAATTTCTCGGTCTGAATGACATACCGCCAGCTGTACGACTACTGCCAAGGGTTGCCCCTGCATATCCGCCGGGGCCCCGTACGCCGCAAAGTCATCGAGTTGACCGGAGCGCCTATAACGGTGGTCCGAACGACACTGGACGTGCGCCTATGCCGGGGAATGTATCTTTCGGTTGAAAACACGACCGCTCGCTTAGTTCAGCAGACCGGAAAGACGGTGGTCGCCCTCGCCAGAGAGGGCAACAACTACTGCTGGGAACGGTTCATCGAGGTCAAAGAGTACATGCACGCTTTCGACAGCGTGACGGAAGCTACCGACAGCGGAAATGACTTTGACGTTCAGCTTAGGGACCTGACGACGGCAGGCACCGTCGAACCCTGCGATCAGATGATCGGAGAAATCAAGGCGTTCTGGCGCGCGATGGGCGTCCTATGCCCCGAACATGTTCGCCAGGAGCTGATCGCCGAGAGAGCTGTGCGTGGGCAAGAGCTTTCCGACTACGCGATAGCCTTCCGCCTTAAGATCCCTGAGCTTTACGTGCCGAACTTGTTTGAGCCCTGGTATTTTGAAAACTTGGCGAAGACGTTTGATTAAGCGCGCGTACCCTGGCGGCGACTAAGGCTAGCGCTGTACCCAATTTGCCCGCGAGCGGTCGCTCGCACTGCCGCAGTTACCCATCCGTCCGAACTAGGAGGCGCCGCGTGTTCATCGCTCCTCCCGATCCCGCATGCCCGGTCGCCGAGGCCGCCGAGCTCGCCGGACGTGCGGCCGTCTGCGCCGAGGCGCGGTCGTGGCTGGGGACGCCCTGGCACCATCGCGGGCGGGTGAAGGGCGTCGGGGTCGACTGCGCGCAATTCCCGCTCAGGGTCTACGCCGCCTGCGGCCTGGTGCACGACTTCGACACTGGCGAATATCCGCGCGACTGGCACATCCACCGCGGTGAAGAGCGTTACCTCGGTTTCGTCCAGCGCATCGCCGCCGAGATCGAGCCCGCGGCCGCCCAGCCCGGCGACCTGCTCCTCTTCCGCATTGGTCGCGTCTACAGTCATGGTGCGATCCTGCTCGCCTGGCCGCAAGGCATCCACGCGGCCGTCAACGAGGGTTGCGTCACGCTGGTCGATCTTGACCGCGACGCCGGCCTGATCACCGCCGATCGCCGCTGCTTCACCCTGAAGGTCTGGGCCGATGGCCGGTAGGGCCGCCTCCGGCGTCGTCACCCGCTATGCCGGGATCCAGGTGCAGATGTCGTCGCTGGGCGTCACCATCCCGGTGGGCTGGGGCACGTTCCGCTGTCGCTGCAACCTGGTCGACTACCTCGACTTCAAGTCCACCGCCCAGAACGGCGCGGGCGGCGGAGGCGGGAAGGGTGGGTCCGGCGTCACCGGCTACAACTACTCGGCCACCGTCATCCTCGCGATCTGCGAGGGGCCGATCGACACCATCTCCCAAGTCTGGGTGAACGGGAAACAGTACGCCCACGGCTCGGTCGGCAGCACCGTCGCCGACACCGGCTCGCAGGCCGCGCCGACCCAGGCTGGCCTCTCGTTCTCGCTCGGGACGATCGGTCAGACCCCGTGGTCCTACCTCACCTCCAACCACCCGACCCACGCGATCGGCTACTCCGGCCTCTCGCTCGCCTTCGCCGCCAACTATGCGCTCGACAGCTCCGCCTCGACGCCAAACCACAGCTTCGAGATGGTGCGCACCTCGGCGTTCGGGGTCGGCGCGACGCCTGACGCCGATCCGTCCCTGGTGGTCGCCGACTTCTTCCAGAATACCCGCACCGGCGTGCCTGGTTGGAGCGCCGGCCTGCTTGGCAGCCTGACCCAGTATCAGTCTTACACCCTGGCGGCCGGCCTGCTGGTCAGCCCGGTGATCGACCAGCAGCGCAGCGCGTCCGACTTCCTGACCGAGCTGCTGCGCGCCACTAACTCGACCTGCGTCTGGTCCGAAGGGGTGCTGAAGTTCATTCCCTATGGCGACACCGCGCTCACCGGCAACGGCAAGACCTACGCGCCGAACAATACCCCGGTCTATTCGCTCACCGACGACGCCTACCTCCTCGACAAAGACAGCGCCGATCCGCCGCTCACCGTCGACATCCAGGATCAGTCCGACGCCTACAACGTCATCCAGCTCGAGTACCTCGACCGCACCAACCAGTACAACATGGCCATCGCCCTGGCCTCGGACGCGGCGAACGTGGCCCAGTACGGCATGCGGCGGAAGGATCCGGACACGGTCCACTGCGTCTGCACGCCCGCTGTGGCCGCGATTTCGGCCCAGCTCTACCTGCAGCGCACGCTCTACATCCGCGCCCAGTACAAGTTCAAACTGGGCTGGATGTTCGCGCTCCTGGAGCCGGGCGACCTGGTCGAACTGACCGACGCCGGCCTCGGCCTCGCCGCCTATATGGTCCGCGTCACCGGGATCGAAGAGGACGAGAAATACGGCCTGACGCTCACCTGTGAGGACTACCCGATCGGGGTCCACAACACCCCGCTCTACGCCATGCAGGCCAGCCAGACAGTGCAGCCGAACCAGAGCGTGGATCCGGGCGGGGTGGAAGCCAACCTGCTGCTCTGGTCGCAAGACTGGACCAACGCGGCCTGGACCAAGTTGAACCTGACGGTCACCACGGCGGCGGCGACGAGCCCGGTCACTGGCGCGACCGATGCGCAGAAGCTGCTGCCGACCACCACCAGCGGCGTTCACCGAGTGGTAGAGACCACGACGATCTTCGGCGGCGCCAACTACATCTGCTCCGTCTACGTGAAGGCCAATGGCTACGGCCAGGTCCAGCTTGAAGTCAGCGACGGGACCAATGCCGTCACCGCTTTGTTCGACATCTCGGCCGGCGCCCTGGTCTCTACAGCGCTCTTCAGCGCCGGCGTGCTGGTCTCGACGTCTGTCACCTCGGCTGGCAGCGGCTGGTGGCGTGTCTCGCTCGGGTTCCAGCTTCCGCTGACCAATCTCGCCGCGCGGATCCTTGTCGCCAATGGCGGTCTGACCAGCTTCGCCGGCAACGGGACCAGCTCGATCCTGGCCTGGGGCGCTTCACTCTCCCAAGGTCTCGACATCCGGCCTTTCGCCGCGACGACAACAGGTACCGCCGGTCCGATCATCTTCAACCCGCCTGTCTCGCTGACGCCCGGCGGCGTGGCGATGTGGGCGGCGGTGGCCGGCGGCGCGCTCTGGGGCGGCGCCAACGTCTGGGTCAGCTACGACGGCGCCAACTACCAGCAGGTCGGCGCGATCAACGGCCCGGCCCGCTTCGGCCAGCTCACCGCCAGCTACGCCAGCCACGCCGACCCCGACACCACCGACACCTTGAGCGTCGACCTCTCCGCTTCGAATGGCATGCTGACCAGCGCGGTCCAGGCGGTCGCCGACACCTCCGGCACGCTCTGCCTCGTCGACAGCGAGCTGGTCGCCTTCGAGACCGCGACGCTGACGGCGCCCAACCGCTACAACCTCACCAGCTACATGCGCCGCGGCGTCCTCAATACCGCCATCGCAGCGCACAGCGCGGGCGCGAACTTCGTCCGGCTCGACGACGCGATCTTCAACTTCCCCTACCTCGCGACGCAGGCCGGGCAGACCGTGTTCGTGAAGTTCCAGAGCTTCAACCCGTGGGGCAATGCCGCCGCGCCGCTCTCCAGCTGCATCGCCTACTCGGCCGTCCCGATCCCAGCTGGCGCGCGTCCACCCGCCTCGGCGGCCTGGACCGCGACCGCCACGATCATCACCAATGGTGGCGCGGCGACCCCAGCGCTGCAGATCAACGGCGCCAGCGACAACGCGTCGGCCTCGGCGATCGAGTTCTTCTACCGCCCGACTGGCACGACCGCCTGGATCACCGCCGGCACGACCTCGAACGCCGCCACCCAGTTCCTGATCGCCCCGGTGCAGGCCACCCAGACCTACGACGTCGCCGTCGCCTATGTCGTGAACGGCATCCTCGGCCAGCTGCAGATCATCACCTCGGGCGGCGCTACCACCGGCGGCGGCGGCTCTGGCGGCGCACCCGGCACGGCGCTGCTCAACGACTCGGCGCCGGGAACGTCGAAGACGTTCACCTGCCCAGCCGGGTCGTACGCCCACGCCGACATCGTACTCACCGGCGTGCCTGGCGCCGGAAACGGTAGCGGCTCCAAGTCCGGCTCGACCGACCGAGGCGGCGGTGGCGCGGGCGTCGTCGTGGTGAAGAGCTTCCCGGTCACGCCCGGCTCGACCGCGTTCACCTACACCCTGCCGGCCGCGGTCGGTTCGGACGCCACCTGCACCGCCACCGGCCTCTCGCTCGCCGCGCACCCAGGGACGAACGCCACCACCGGCGCGAGCGGCGCCGGCGCGGCGGCCAGCACCGGGAACACCGCGACGGGCGCGAGCTCCGTCACCGCCTACGCCGGCCACAACGGCGGACTGGTCGACACCTGGGACGGCGGCGGACCGGGCGCCGTCATCAGTATCGCCTCGGGCGCGGTCACCTCGCCCGGTCCGGACAACAACAGCGACGGCGCAGCTGGCGCCGTCCCGGGCCAGGCCGGCGCCGGCTCCTGGCTGGGCGCCAACCTGGGCGGCGGCTGCAACCTTCTGATCATCGCGAGGGCTTGATGCCGGTACAGCTCGTCACCGATCCCGCCGAGATGGACGCCGACCCCTCGGTCCATCCCTGGGCCGCGCGGCTGAAATACGTCACCGTCGCCGAGCTGCTCAGCGATTACATCGCCTCCAACGCCGCCATCGGCCGCCAGCACTGCCCGGTGGCCAACTATCTCGCCGCCCACCTGGGCGACGAAGTGCTGGAGGTCGAGGCCTACGTCTACGCCCACCCGGAATGGGGGCCGCCGGCGCTCTGCGAGAGCCTCTACGTCACGCTGACGTTCAACACCGGGCGCAGCCACCCGCACGGCGAGGCCATCGCTGCCTGGGGCCAGCACTACCTGGCGCTCACGCTCGTCCGCCACCACCCCTACGAGCGCGCGCGGCCGGAGGTCGAGGCGATGCTGAAGCACCCGCGCATGCGCTTCGTCTCGCCCGCGGCGGCCTACGTGATCCTCGCCTACCTCAACGGGGCCTATCCCGGCGGCGGCCACCCCAACCCGCGCAAGTTCCTCGAAAAGCCCGAGGTCGCCGCCAAATTCCCCGGCCTGGCGACCCACCGCTTCGCCGCCCCCGACTTCGCCGCCTGACCTGAGACTGAAGGACCCAATCATGCGCAAGCTTCTGCTCGCCGGCGCGACCGCGTCGGTCCTGGCGTCATGCGCCGAACCCGCCCTCGCGGCCGGCCTAGACACCCTGCCAGTCGTCACCCCAGCCCCCACCGACAAAGTCTGCGGCTACGCCACCGCAGCCGGCCACGCAGCGCAGTGCTACACCGCCCCCAGCATCGGCGCGACCGCCGTCCCCGGCGGCTCGACCAACCAGTTCCAATACAACTGCGCGAACGCGTTCTGCGGTTCTCCAACCCTTATTTTCGATGCAGTGGGTTCCGGGGGCCCGGTGTTCCTAACCAACAACCAAGTTCAGTTTCGAAACGGCTCGACCGCATGGCTCTCGGCGGTCAACAACGGAGCCGGTGGTGGGACCGTGACACTAACCGGAGCGAGCACACTCGGATGGCCTTCCGCAGGCTTCGCTTTCGACTCGGGTGGTCTCCTGGATCTCGGCAACGGCAGCGCGAGTGACCATAGCGCCTCCCTGAACTTGTCCACCATGAACGCCTTCACATCAGTCGAAGTCGGCCCTCACTCCGGATTTCCCTACGATAATTTCACTAGTACAACCGCCTCAATCTATACCGACATGAGACTCGTCGGTGGTTTCGTCACGAACACCGCGCCTTCAGGCCAGTCAAACATCTCTCAGGGAGCCGCGAATTCCGGCCAGGGACTCAACTTCTTTGGATCGTCCAACGGCGGACAGCTGAACTGTGACTTGCTGTCGTCCTATTGCATGGCCAGAGACGTCGATTTCTGGGCGGAAGATGGGTTCGAAGTATTCGGCATCGAGAGTGGGGCGTCGGACCATCATGGCCTCGAACTCGGGATGTCCCGCAACCCCAATAGCATGCAGCAGGTCTCTCAACTTCTACCGCTTGATAGGATAAACGCACCGGGTGGAGTTTTGCACTACAACGTCACGTCGGGCGGTGTTGGCTACACAAGTTCGCCAACGGCCACAGTGTCTGGAACCGGATGCACCGAAGCGCCGGACGTTCACCCCGACGTGTTCATTGTCAGCGGGGCTGTTGTAGGCGTAAGCCGCCACTACAACCCCGGCTACGGTTGCTCGACTGTCGCCGTTTCCTTCTCGGGTGGCGGGGGTACCGGGGCGTCGGCGACGGCAACTCTCACTTCCGGCGCTACGGACGCTTCGGTAGGGCCGGATGTATTGGTGCTTCACGGCTCGGGCAGCACTGGGGACTTTGCTTGGGCAGGTTTCGGTCAAGCTGACCTCGGCTATGGCCGCATCCGCTTCGGAGTGACTAACGACAGCGGCCACGCTTGGGACGCCACCGTTGCCCTCCAAGCGACATTGGCCGTTAGCGCCCCGATAGAGTGGGACACCCCTTTGGGCAGCCCTGGGGCCGGCTTCTCGAAAGACTTCCGGATTAATGACACGGGCCATTTGATGTCGATCGAGAACGCTGCGGGCAGCGCCCAAGCCGGGGTGAAGGTTGGTTTCGTGCGCATGAGCCCGACGACTGTCTCCGGTCTTGCGACGGCGGATCCGACCCCAGTCGATGGCGACACCGCCTACGTCACGGATGCCGCCGCACCCACGTTCAACAGCACCCTGAGCGGAGGCGGATCGGTCCACACGAACGTTCACTACGACGCCTCGGCGTCTACTTGGAAGGCCGGCTAAGAGGGCTTCTGCAGGAAGACAAAGATCGTGCTGATTGCAGGAGCAGGTGCAAATCTGTGCAGAAACGACATCACGCCGAAGACAGTCTCATTGCCCATGAAGTACATCGGCTCGCCGGCATAGAGGTAGGAGAAGTCGGCCCAACCGTCGAATGCGCTGCGGACCTTACGCCGGGTGTTGAGTCTGTAATGTGTCGGGAAGATATCTGACTTGCGTCGCGTCGGTTGTAGCTTTTGAAGCCATCCCAAGTGATCGCTCAGGAGCCGCGCACCTAGGCTGACGTAGTTGAGGGCGTGCGGCGTACGAGCGCAAAAAAAGCCACCTGGCTTAAGTAAACGATCTACCTCGGTACGGAACGCCTGGGGATCGGCGACGTGTTCGAGAACGAAGTCGGCGATGATAAGATCGACCGTTGCCGCCGGCAACGGTACTACCCCACCCTCAATCAAGACATTCTGACTGGTTGTAGGGTTCTCAAGGACTTGCGGATCCACGTCTGCGCCGATGTAGGTCGCGACTTTGCTACGGATGTCTCGCAAGTGCCGATGGTAAGCGGTGAAATCTTCGAAATGCCACGCGCCGCGCCCCGCACCTAAGTCTACCACGCACTTCTCGGGTGAAAGGAGGGCATTCACTCGCCCATAAAACTCGACGGTTCCGTCTTGGCTCGAGAAACCGCCGAGCATGCGCGCTGATGGCTCAAAGGCTTCAGATCGCGAGTGCGCCCCAAGCACGTGTCGTTCTTGATCTGGTGAGCCGCCCACGGCCGAAACTCTACCCTGCCGCGACCGCGCCGCCCATCCCGTTCGTCGCCCCGTCGCGCGCCCAGCCGGCGGTACGAAACCTCGGCTGACCCGCCTGCGCCGCGAAGCTATGCTTGGTGCGTGGACGACGTGGCGGCTCCCCGGCAGTTTGGCTTCATCGACGCCCTGCGCGGGTATGCGATCCTCGCCGTTGTCGCCACCCATGTTCAGTTGCTCACGCCCGACCTGCCGTTCGTGGTCAAGCGATGGGCCGACTTCGGCGCCTATGGCGTGCCGCTCTTCTTCGTCGTGTCGGCCGCCACCCTGTCGAGCTCGTGGGAGGCGAGGGCGGACGGCGCCGCCGCGTTCTACATCCGCCGGCTCTTCCGCATCGCGCCGATGTTCTGGCTGGCGATCGCCTACTACCTGCTGCTTCCCTGGCCGTGGCGCGCGTTCTGGTCGCCGCACGGTGTGGATTGGGCAACGGTCGCGCTCACAGCGGTGTTCCTGCACGGCTGGTCGCCGGAGTCGCTCAACGTGGTGCCCGGCGGCTGGTCGATAGCCACCGAGTGGGGGTTCTACCTGCTGTTCCCATTCCTGGTCGGCGCCCTGCGCTCGTTCTGGAGCGCGCTCGGCGCCAGCCTGGCGATGCTGGCGACAATGACGCTCAGCGCCCCGGCCGTTGGCGGCTGGCTGGCCGCGCTCTTTCCTCAGACGCCGCCAGTCCTGGTCGCTTGGTTTCAGACCTTCTGGCTGCCGGGCAATCTCTACATCTTCCTCGCCGGCATGGCATGCTGGCGCGCGACCAAGGCGTTCGAGACGCCGCGCTGGGTAGCCGAGCTGGAGGTCGCCGCGGCGGTCTTGGTCGCCGTGGTTTACCCGCTGCTGTGGGACCAGCCGCTGAAGTACGCGCCCGCGCCGTGTTTCGCCTTCGCCCTGCTTGTCCATGGGCTGGCGAGCGGCGGCGGTCGCTACCTCGTGTTCGGCGCCACGCGGCGGCTGGGGACGTTGTCGTTCTCGGTCTACCTGATCCATTTCGCGATCATCACCGCACTGATCGGCGCTCACCCGTCGCTCCCGGGCGCGCACGGCCTCGACTACGCGCTCTTCTACGCCCTTGTGCTCGGGGCCAGCTATCTGATCGCCGAGGTCACCTACCGCACCGTCGAGCGACCCATGATCCGCCTGGGTGGCCAGCTCGCTGCTCGGGTGGCGGCGATGTCGGCGCCGCGCCGCGCACACGAGACCACAGCCGAGGAGGCGGCCCAGCCGCCACGGTAGAGAGCCGGCGCTAGCCGCTCACGTCGCCAGCCACAGGAGGCGCCGATGACGGTGTGCGACCGCCGCGCCATGGGAGACGCCCATGCCCACCGCTGAGTTGTTGACCGCCGCGCCCGTCGACGCGCTGACGCCGGCGCACATCCAGGCGATGCGGGCGATGTCGGATCACATGGCGCTGCTCAGCGCCAACGTCGCCGCGCTCTCGGCCGATGTGAAGACCGCGCGCGACGGGGTGTTGCGGCTGGAAGCTCAAGATCTGAAAGCCTCGATCGCGGCTACGCGCGCCGAGGCGCTGGCCGCAGTGAAGGAGCTGCGCGCCGATCACGCCGAGAAGATCGAGCAGGTCGCGGGCCTCACCCAGGCCAACCGCCAGGCGATCTCGCGCACCCAGGGCATGTTCGTGCCCCTCGCCGCGCTTGGTGGCGGCGTGCTGGCCTTCGTCGGCGAGCTCGCGGCCAACCTCTTCGGCGGCCACCATCCCTGATCCCAACATCGCGAGGGCGCCCCCAATGAGTTTCGAAGCCTGCCTACCGTTCGTCCTCGCCTCAGAGGGCGGTTTCGTCGACGATCCGGCCGATCCTGGCGGTGCGACCAACCTCGGCGTCACCCTGGCCACGCTCTCAAGCTGGCTGCGGCGGCCGGCCAAGCTTGCCGAGATCAAAGCGTTGACCCCCGCCGCGGTCGCGCCGATCTACCGCGCGCTTTACTTCAACGCCGCCCACGCCAGCGACTGCCCGCCCGGCGTCGACCTCATGGTGTTCGACGAAGCGGTGAACCAGGGCGTCGGCCGCGCCATTCGCAGCTTGCAGGCCGCCGCTCGCGTCGCCGAGGACGGCGCGGTCGGTCCCGCGACGCTCGCAGCGATCAAGGCGACGCGCGCAGCCAACCTGATCGAGGCGATCGCCGCCGATCGTACTGCGCACTATCGCGCTTTGGCCACCTTCGCCCGCTTCGGCCGCGGCTGGATGGCCCGGCTGGCGCGCACCCGCGCGGCGGCGCTGCAGATGGCCGCCGAGCACACCTGAGCACCCGCGATGCAGCTCCTCTCTCCCGGCGTCGCGGCTCGACTCTGGCTGATCCTCTTTGGCGACACGCCGCTGGCTGCGCCTCAATCCCCCCTCAAGGAGACACCCCCGATGGCCAACATTATCTCTCAGATCTGGAACGGCGCGATCACGCTGGCCGAGGACGCTGAGCGCGACATCGAGGCCGACATCGCCCGGATCAAGACCGCCTTCCCGCCGGCCGCCACCACCGTCGATGCGCTCGCCGCCGTGGTGAAGCAAGGCGCGTCCGACGCCATCGGCGCGCTCGATACAGCGCTCGCCGCCGCCGCGCCGGCGGTCACCAAGCAGATCGAGACCGCCGCCGATGGCGCGCTCACGTCGGCAACCGGCGGCCTCGCCCTGCCGCTCGTCGGCCTGACGAACGCCGGCGTCGAGGCGATCGAGAACCTGATCGTCTCCACCGCCAACGCCTGGGCGCTGAAGGCCAAGGCCACGCTCGCCGGCAACAATGCCGCGGCCGCCGCGCCGGCCGCGTCCTGACGCGATGGGCAAGATCACGCTAGCCGCCATCTTCGTAGCGATCATCCTCGGCTTCGCGGGTGGCTGGAAGGTCCACGACTGGCGCGACGGTTCGGCCCAGGTGCAGGCCGGGCAGGCGGTGCTGAAGACGGTTCAGCGGCAGGCGGCCGTAAGTCAGACCGCCGCCGTCGCCGATCAGCGCGGTCAGGATCGTATCCGCACCGTCACCCGCACCCTCATTCAGAAGGTACCGGTCTATGTCTCAGCTCAGACTGACGCTGATTTTCCTCTGTCTCTCGGGTTCGTGCGCTTGCACGACGCCGCGGTCGCCGGTGACGACCTGCCCGCCGCTGCCTCAGGTCCCGACCGGCCTGATGACACCCCCAGTGGCGTTGCAGCGTCTGCCGCCGCCGTCACGATCGTCACCAACTACGGCGCCTGCCGCGCCGACCAGGCCCGGCTAGCCGAGCTGCAGGGTTGGGCGAGATCCACGGGTCTCGCGAAATAGCCGACTCGCTCAATCCAGCATCGGCGAGACGCCCCGGCTTCGGTCGGGGCGTCTCTTGCTGTCGGGACCGAATTCGTCGCCGCCGGCCGGTAATGTCGCCGCAACCTGGCTGCGCGAGACTCCCTCTTAGGGGTGGCAGGGGAGGGCGAGATGTATCGGACGGGGCTGTTGGCGGCGATGCTCTGCCTGACCTCTGCAACCACGGCCTGGGCCGACGACCCCGCCACCCCCGCGCCGGACAAGAGCGGCTTCACGCTCTTCAACCCGACGCCGGACGCTGACCTGCGCAGCCTCTGCACCGACCGCCCGACCAAGTCGACGTCTCCGTGCACGGTCGACGCCGGCCACTGGCAGATCGAGAGCGACGTCTACAACTACACCCAGCAGACCGACACCGGCGTCACCACGACCACCGAATTCTTCACCGACCCCACAGTGAAGCTCGGCGTGACCAACAACCTCGATCTCGAGGTCAACATCGCGCCCTACGAACGTGTCGCGGTCCTCGACCATACAACCGGCGTAACCACCACCGCCGCCGGTGTGGGAGACCTCTATCTGAAGGCCAAGCTCTCGCTCCTGGGCGACGATGGCGGCGACGTCGGCTTCGCGCTCGAGCCCTACGTCAAAATCCCGACCGCGTCGACGCCCGTCGGCAACGGCGCGGTAGAGGAGGGCCTCTTGGCCCCGATCCAGCTCAACCTGCCCGACAACTGGCAGCTGGTGATCGATCCCGAGGTCGACATCCTCGCCAACGCGGTCGGCCCGGGGCGCCATGCCAACGCCCAAGGTCTGCTCAGTTTCGGCTACCCGATCACCAAGACCGTCACCGTCTCGGTCGAGGTCTGGGGCGATGTCAACTTCGACCCGACCGGCGCCGTACGCCAGGCGTCGTTCGATCTCGGCGCGGCCTGGATCCCGGTTAAGGCGCCCAACTTCCAGCTCGATGGCGGCGTGAATCTCGGCCTCAACCGCTCGACGCCCGGCACGCAGGCCTACATCGGCGTCTCGCGCCGCTTCTAACCCCTTGGCGAAGGTCCGCGCGGGCGGCTAAGAGCCGCTCATGCTGGACTTGGCCACCGCCGCCCCCGCCGTGGGCGCCGCTTTCGTCGCCTCGACCGTCGAGGTGGTCGAAGCCTTCACCATCGTGCTGGCGGTCGCGACCCTGCGCGGCTGGCGCCCGGCGCTGACCGGCGCGGTCGCTGCGTTGGGCGTGCTGGCGATCATGGTCGCGGCTCTGGGCCCGCTATTGAATCTGGTGCCGCTGCACGGCCTGCAACTTGTGATCGGCATCCTGCTGCTGCTGTTCGGCCTGGGTTGGCTGCGCAAGGCGGTGCTCCGCGCCTCCGGCTTCATGGCGCTGCACGACGAGGACGCGATCTTCGACCGCGAGCGCGCCAAGATCGGCGACGAAGTCGCTGATGTCATCGCGATGCTGGCGTCGTTCAAGGCGGTGCTCCTCGAGGGCCTCGAGGTGGTGTTCATCGTTCTGGCGGTAGGCGCCGGTCGGGGATTGATGATCCCTGCGGCGCTCGGCGCGCTGGGCGCCTTCGTCGTGGTGATGACGTTCGGGCTGATGGTCCGCAAACCTCTCGCCCGCGTGCCGGAAAACACCTTGAAGTTCGGGGTAGGCGTGATGCTCTCGGCGTTCGGAGTGTTCTGGACCTGCGAGGGCCTGGGCGCGCCGTGGCCCGGTGACGATCTGGCGCTGTTCGGGCTCGCGGGCGCCTTCCTGGTCATCGCGTTGGGCCTGGTCGCGATCCTGAAGCCCCGCGCTGCGGCGGCCACGGCATGAGCGTCGTTCTCGAAGTGCTCGAAGAACTTTGGAGCATGTTCGTCGGCGATCGCCGTCTGACTTTGCTCCTGCTCGCGGTCGTCGCGCTCGGGGCGGCGGCTGCCTACCTGATCCGCCAGCCGATGCTGGCGATCGCGGTCGTGTTCCTGGGCGCCGTCGGCGTGCTCGCCGACAGCGTTTTCCAGGGCGCCCGCAAAGCCAAGGGCTAGGGCAGGAACTTCCGCGGGATCGCAGCTACCTGATCCGCCGTCAGCCGGGTGATCGACTTGACGATCAGCGGCTCGGCATAGACCCCGTGGTCGTCGGCGATCTGCAGATCGAGATCGAGCGGCGAGCAGATCCAGTCGCTGCCGCGCACCTTGTCGATCAGGTGCATGTCCCCTTCCTGCAGCTGGTTCGAGCCCGAAGAGAGATCGATCTCGAAGATCTGCCGCACGCCCACGCGCAGGTAGATCACGTTCGGGCTGGGCGACTTCCACCCCTCCCAATCGCGCGACAGGAAGCAGTTGCTGCCTGTGTTGCGGTCGGCGCTGAACGCCGTACCACCGATACCGACGACCGCCAGGGCCGCGAGGCAGGCTGTGAGTGTGAGCGATCGCATGGCCATGCGCGCCTCCATCTGGAAGTCCCTACAGTCAGAGATTGGACCGCGCGGGGCATTTGTCGAGTCCTCGCCGCACTTGAACGCCGCGAAGCGCTGGCGCAACGTCGTTCTTCGAGCAGGGAGGGCCTTATGAACGGTCAAGCAAAGCGCCGCGGAACTAAGCGGCTCACGGTCATCAGCCTGGTGGCGCTGGCGACGAGCCTCGCCTCCCCAGTGCTGGCCGACTGCTATGACATCCTCGGCTGCACCGACCGCAACGCCTTCTCCGCCCACTACAGCGACTACCTCGTCGCGCACGACGGGCCGACCTGCGACTTCCTCTACACCATGCGCAACCTGATCTACGCCCAGCACGGCTACTGCTTCAAAACCGCCCGCGGCATCTCCGAAATCGGCAACAACGGCTGCCACATCAGCGACATGGCCGCCGTCCCGCTGAGCCAGATCGAACGCAACAACGTCGCCACCATCAAGCGCGCGGAGCAGGCAAAGAACTGCCCGGCTTAGGGAGACTGTGGCGTGGTGGGTGCAGCAGGGCTCGAACCTGCGACCCGCTGATTAAGAGTCAGCTGCTCTACCTACTGAGCTATGCACCCGCCGCGCGGGCGGCCGAGTAGGGGCCTCCCGCGAGGGCGCGGAACATACTGAAATCTCGCTCCGGCGCAAGGCGTGGCTCAGGTGGGCATCAGGTGGGCCGAAGAGCGCGCATGGCCGACGCGCCCATCGGCTCGCCTCAGGGTCCGCCTTCGTCTAATCAAGGCGCTGCAGATCAAGGCAAGGAAGCCCCGTTTGGCGCGGCGTGACATCAAGGGCGTGGTCGATTTCGCCTACCTGGAGGACTTCGCTGCCGGCGACGAGCAGCTGGTGGACGAGGTGCTGGCGCTGTTCCGCGAGCAGGCCGCGATCTGGGGGGCGATGCTCTCGCCCGACCACGAAGGCTGGCGCGACGCCGTGCATACCCTGAAGGGCTCGTCGCGCGGCGTGGGCGCGTTCGTGCTCGGCGATGTCTGCCAGGCTTGCGAGGCGGCCGGCCCGGCTGGCCTGACCAGGGTGCACGATGCGCTTGTCGAAGCGCTGTCCGACATCGCCGCCTACGCTCACGAGCGGGCGCTGCAGTCGTTGAAGGCCCCGGCAAAGCCCATGGGATCCGGCGGTTGACGCGAGTCCTGCTGATCAAGTCCTCGTCGCTCGGCGACGTCATCCACTGCCTGCCCGCGGTTTCCGATCTCAGCCGCGCCGCGCCCGGCCTGGAACTCGACTGGGTGATCGAAGAGAGCCTGGCCGAGATCGCCGGGCTGCATCCGGCGGTGACCCGGGCCATCCCGGTGCGGCTACGCCATTGGCGGCGGCATCTGACCGCCGGTGAGACCTGGCGTGAGCTCGGCGCGTTCCGCGCCGCCATCGGCGCTGCGCCCTACGACCTCGTCATCGATGCTCAAGGCCTGATCCGCAGCGCCATGCTCGGGCGGCTCGCGAAGGGCGTCCACTGCGGCTATGACCGCCAGAGCGTGCGCGAGCCGCCCGCCAGCCTCTTCTACGACCGCCGGTTCGAGGCCGGTGTCACTCTGCACGCGGTCGAGCGGATGCGGCGGCTGGCGGCGCAGGCCGCGGGCTACGAAGTCCCGGCGGAACTCGACTACGGGGTAGTGGCGGGCTCGGCGCGGCCGGCTTGGCTCGACGCCAAACCCTATCTCGTTGGCCTCCACGCTACCGCCCGCGCGGACAAGGCCTGGGCCGAAGCGAACTGGGCGGAGTTGGCGGCCCGCGCCGCCGCCAAGGGGCTCGCGCTGGTTCTGCCCTGGGGCTCGGACGCCGAGCGCGAACGCTCGCTCCGCATCGCGGCCGACTCTGCTGAGGTGGTCGTCCCGCCCAGCCTCGGGTTCGCCGACCTGGCCAGCCTTTTCGCCGGCGCCGCCGCGGTCGTAGGCGTGGACACTGGTCTGACCCACCTCGCGTCCGCGGTCGGCGCGCCTGTGGTGGCGATCTACGCGGCGACCTGGCCCGAGTTCAACGGCGTGGTCGGTCCGGGCTTTGTCGCCAACCTCGGCGGACCAGGAACGCCCCCCGACGTCGACGAGGTCTGGGCCAAGGCGCTGGCTGGCCTGAAGTGCGGCCGCAAGACCGGCGCCTGGCGCGCCGACCTGGGTGAGCCGGACCCGGAACTCGCCGGACGTCGCCGCTTCAGGCCCTCAAATCCCCGCGCCTTGATCAATCGCAGCTAGCGCCGCCTCGTGCGCCGCCGCCTCGGCGCTGATCCACGACACGAACGCCTTCACCTGCGGCAGCCGCCCTTTCGCCTTCGGGTGGACGAGGTAGTAGGCGAAGTCGACTGCGGTCGCGATCTGCATCGGCGCGATCAGCCGCCCGGAGTCGAGGTCGTCCTGCGCCAACGTGCGCTTGGCCAGCGCGATGCCGCGCCCGCCGATTGCCGCCTCGATCACCAGGCTGGACTGGTTGAAGCGCGGCCCGCGCGTGCCGTCGACGCCGCGCACCCCCCGCGCCGCCAGCCACATCGACCAGTCCGGGCACGACTCGTCGGCGTTGGGCGAGCCATCATGCAACAGGTTGTGGTGGGCGAGATCGTCAGGGCCATTCAGCGGGTTCTCGTTCATCAGCCCGGGACTGGCGACCGGGATCACCGTCTCCGACATCAGCCGCTGGATCTCCAGCGCCGGGTAGCGGCCGGAGCCGTAGCGGATCGCCATGTCGATCTCGCCGGCGGCGAAGTCGACGATGTCCATGTCGGCCGAGAGCCAGACGTCGATCTGCGGATAGGCCTCCTCGAACCGCTTCAGCCGCGGCATCAGCCACTTGGCCGCGAACGACGGCGGCGCGGTCAAGGTCAGCCGCCGGCCATCGACTGCCGCGGTAAGCAGCGAGGCCGCTTCCGCCAGCCGGTCGAACGCTTCGCGCAGGGCGGGCAGGGCGGTCTGGGCCGCGTCGGTCAGCAAAAGACCCTTCGGCGTGCGCTTGAACAGCGCAACTCCGACATAATCTTCCAGGTTCTGTATCTGCTGGGAGACCGCGCCGGGCGTCACCGACAGCTCGTCGGCCGCCCGGCTGAAATTCAAATGACGCGCTGCCGCCTCGAAGGCGCGCAGGGCGTTCAGCGGAGGAAGGCGCCGCCTCGTTTCCATAGATTTACTGATTCCCCCGGCAGAAGACTTCGATTGCGAAATGGGCGCCGCATCGCCACTTTGCAATCACCCGGAAGCGCATCGGCCCTTTCGCTGACGGGTGTCAGCGGGGCGGACCGAGAGGTTCGCCCCGCAATGCCATTCACGGGACCTATTAGAACAGCTAATAGGACAATCGAAAAGGTTCATGGCCAAGACGCACCCATCCAAGCAGCAGACCAGCCTCGTGGCGCTGAGCGGCGAAGGCCGCTCACGGCCCGCGGGCGAGGTATGGCTGGTGGGCGCCGGGCCGGGCGACCCTGAGCTGCTGACGATCAAGGCGCTGAAGGCGCTGCAGGCCGCGGATGTGGTGGTGCACGACGGCTTGGTCAGCGATGCGATCCTCGAGCTGGCCCCTGCGGCCGCTCAGCGGCTGTCGGTCGCCAAACGCAAGTCGCGCCATTCCTATGCCCAGGGCGAGATCAACCGGCTGCTGGTCGCCTTCGCGCTTGAGGGCCTGACCGTGGTGCGGCTGAAGGGCGGCGATCCGTTCATCTTCGGCCGCGGCGGCGAGGAGCTTGAAGCCTGCCGCGCGGCGGGCGTGGTCTGCCGCGTGGTTCCGGGCGTCACCGCCGCTTTGGCCGCTGGCGCATCGGCCGGTGCGCCGCTGACCCATCGCGGCGCGGCTCAGGCCGTCACCTTCGTCACAGGCCACGCGGCCAGCGGCGGCGAGCCCGATCTCGACTGGGAGAGCCTGGCGAAGGCCAACCAGACGGTGGTGATCTACATGGGCGTCTCGACCGCCGAGCGGATCGCGGCGCGCCTGGTCGGCGCCGGCCGCGCCTCCTCGACGCCAGCCCTTATCGTCGCCGATGCCAGCCTGCCGACCGAACGCCGCGTCGTCACCACGCTCGCCGGCCTTGCCGACGCCGCGACCGGCATCGACGGTCCGGCTTTGCTGATCGTCGGTGAGGCGATGGCGCTTGCCCAAGCAGAGGCCCCTTCGGCCCTCCGGGCCACTTCCCCCGAGGGGGAAGAGAACGCACCGCTTGTCCTCCCCCAGCGGGGGAGGGGGACCGCGAAGCGGTGGAGGGGCCCGTCGAAATGAAGGCGCTGACCGGGAACAAGCTCGACGATGGCGAGGCCGTGTTCCTCGGCCACGATGGTAGCTGGGCGCTTCAGTTCGCCGACGCCGAGCTGTTCGAAGACGACGCCGCGGCGCTCGCCGCCGAGGCGCACGCCAAGACCCAGGTGAAGGTGGTCGTCGATCCTTATCTGATCGATGTGATTACGTCGGAAGGGGCTTTCGCCCCGCTCAGCTATCGTGAACGGGTGCGGGCGCTGGGCCCGACCAACAAGCCCGAGCACGGCAAGAAGACTGAAGGCGGGGAGGCGATCGACGCCTTGCTGCACGCCCACGGCGCGGCCCGCTCTAGGGGCCGCATCGAACTGATCCGGCGCAAGTAAAGGAGGCGCGAAGGCAATGTATCGCTACGACGCCATCGACAAGGAAATGCTGGCCGACCGCGTGGCCGAGTTCCGCGAACAGTGCGCGCGGCGCCTGGCCGGCGAGATCACCGAAGATCAGTTCAAGGCCGTGCGGCTGATGAACGGGCTCTATCTGCAGCTCCACGCTTACATGCTGCGCGTCGCCATCCCTTATGGCGCGCTGTCGTCCCCGCAGCTGCGCAGGCTGGCGCACATCGCGCGCACCTACGACAAGGGCTACGGCCACTTCACCACCCGCACCAACATCCAGTTCCACTGGATCAAGCTGCGCGACGCTCCCGCCATCCTGGATGAGTTGGCCGACGTCGGCATGCATGCGATCCAGACCAGCGGCAACGACATCCGCAACATCACCGCCGATCCGCATGCCGGGATCACCGCCGACGAGGCCGATGACCCCCGCATTTGGGCCGAGGCGCTGCGCCAATGGTCGACGTTCCACCCCGAGTTCTCGTTCCTGCCGCGCAAGTTCAAGATCGCGCTGACCGCCTCCCCGGCCGACCGCGCCGCGACCAAGGTCTACGACATCGGCCTGCGCCTGCACCGCAACGACGACGGCGAGCTCGGCTTCGAGGTGCTGGTGGGCGGCGGTCTCGGCCGGACGCCCTACCTCGGCCCGACCATCCGCCAGCACCTGCCGGTCCGCCATCTGCTGTCGTACCTGCAGGCGATCCTGCGCGTCTACAATCGCCACGGCCGGCGCGACAACATCTGGAAGGCGCGCATCAAGGTGCTGGTCGCCAACCTGGGCGCCGAGGCCTTCGGCCGCGAAGTCGAGGCCGAATGGGAGGCGACCGACAAGGCCGCCGTCGATTTGCCGGACACCGAACTCGCCCGCATCCGCGCCGCCTTCGCGCCCAGCAACTTCGAGACCTTGCCGGCGAAGTCCGAGGCGTTCGAAGCCGCCAAGGCCGACCGCGCGTTCGCCCGGTTCGTCCGCAACAACGTCAAGCCGCACAAGATCCCTGGCTACGCGATCGTCGACGTCAGCCTGAAGGAACCGGGTGAGACGCCCGGGGACTGCTCGGCCGATCAGATGGATGCTGTCGCCGACCTCGCCGACCGCTATTCGCTCGGCGAAACGCGGGTCTCCTACGAGCAGAACCTGATCCTGCCGCACGTGAAGCTGGATGAGCTGCACGCGCTTTGGCAGGCGCTGGACGCCGTCGGCCTGGCGACGCCGAACCGTGGCCTCGTCACCGACATTATCGCTTGCCCGGGGCTCGACTACTGCACCCTCGCCAACGCTCGGGCGATCCCGATCGCCCAGCAGATCGCGCTGAAGTTCGCCGATCCTGAGCTGGCCGAGACTGTCGGTGAGCTGGGGATCAAGATCTCCGGCTGCATCAACGCCTGTGGCCACCACCACGTCGGCGCGATCGGCATCCTCGGCGTCGATAAGAAGGGCGAGGAGTTCTACCAGATCACCCTCGGCGGCTCGCCGGAGGCCAACGCCTCGCTCGGCCAGGCGCTGGGCCCGGCGGTGCCCTACGACAAGGTGGCGGATGCGGTGGAGCACTTGGTCGGCGCCTACCTTCGCGTCCGCCAGGATGGCGAGCGCTTCCTCGACACCTTCCGCCGCACCGGCCTGGCTCCGTTCAAGGAGGCCGTCTATGCCGACGCTCATTAGGTGGAACGGCCAGACTGCCGAGCCGGCGGAGGACCCGTTCACTGCGGTCGCTGATGAAGTGCCGATCCCGCGCGGCGACGTGATCGTCTCGTTGCAGCGCTTCCAGGCCGAGGGCCAGCGGCTGCTTGCCGAGGGCCGCAAAGTCGGGGTGCGCATCGAGCCGGCCGAAGCGGTCGAAGACCTCGCCGCCGACCTGCCGCGGCTCTCGGTGGTCGCCCTGGCGATCCCGAAGTACCGCAACGGCGTCGCCTATTCGTCGGCCCGGATCTTGCGCGAGCGGTTCGGCTACGAAGGCGAGATCCGCGCGGTGGGCGACGTGCTGCGCGAGCAGACCCGCTTCATGATCCGCTGCGGCATCGACGCCTTCGAGCCGGGCGATGCGTCCGGCGCCGCCGATATCACCCAGGTGGCGAACCGCTATCGCCACGTCTACCAGCGCGCCGCCGATGGCCGCGCGCCGGCCTTCAAGGAGCGCGAAGCCTCGTGAGCATCGCCCTGGACGACAACGAATACGCCGTATCGCTGGCCCACAAGCTGGACGCCCAGCTGCGCCATGCCCATCCGCGCGAGATCATCAAGGCCGCCGTCGACCTCTACGGCGCCGAGCTGGCGCTGGTCTCTTCGTTCGGCGCCGAATCGGCCGTGCTGCTGAGCCTCGCCGCCGAGGTCGACCCGACCATCCCGGTCCTCTTCCTCGACACCGGCATGCTGTTCGGCCAGACCCTGGACTACCGCCAGCAGCTCGCCGTCAAGCTAGGCCTCAACGACGTGCGCGACCTGCGTCCGCGCTTCGAGGACCTGGCGACGGTCGACCCCAACACCGACCTCTGGAAGTCCGACACCGACGCCTGCTGCCACATCCGCAAGGTGATCCCGCTGGACGCCGCGTTGGAGGGTTTCAGCGGCTGGCTCACCGGCCGCAAGCGCTTCCACGGCGGCGACCGGCTGCGCCTGCCGGTGGTCGAAGCCTCGGAAGGCAAGCTGAAGTTCAACCCGCTGGCCAACTGGTCGAAGGAAGACCTCGAAGCCTACGCCCGCGAACACGACCTGCCCGACCACCCGCTGGTCGCCTTCGGCTATCCCTCGATCGGCTGCTGGCCCTGCACCAGCCCGGTGGAAGAGGGGGGCGACATTCGGTCCGGGCGCTGGGCGGGTTCGCAAAAGACCGAATGCGGCATACATACCGCCCGCGCCCCCGGCGCCGCGCCCTTCATGGGCGGCGACATCTGACGCCGGCCTCCACGCAGCCAAGTTCCCAAGGATGACGATGACCGAAACTACCGTCGCCCCCCCGGCGAAGGCGTCCGGCGCCTTCTACGTAGAGAAGGTGACCCACGTCGAGCATTGGACCGACGAGCTCTTCACCCTGCGCACCACCCGCGATCCGGCCCTGCGCTTCGCCAGCGGCCAGTTCGTGATGCTGGGCCTCATGGTCGAGGGCAAGCCGCTGGTGCGCGCCTATTCGGTCGTCAGCGCCTCCTGGGCTGACGAGCTCGAGTTCTTCTCGATCAAGGTGCAGGACGGCCCGCTGACCAGCCGCCTGCAGCACGTGAAGGTGGGCGACGAGGTGCTGGTCGGCCGCAAGCCCACCGGCACCCTGATCCTCGACGGCCTGCGTCCTGGCAAGAACCTCTACCTGCTCGGCACCGGCACCGGCCTCGCGCCCTTCCTCTCGCTGATCCGCGACCCCGACACCTACGAGCGCTTCGACAAGGTGATCGTCACCCACACCGTGCGCCGCACGATCGACCTGGCCTACCGCCACTTCCTGGAAAAGGGCCTGCCGGAGGACGAAGACCTCGGTGAGCTCGTGGCCCCCAAGCTGATCTACTACCCCTCGGTCACCCGCGACCCGTTCAAGCACGCCGGTCGCATCACTGACCTGATCACCTCCGGCCAGATCTTCCGCGACATCGGCCTGCCCGATTTCGACAAAACCCGCGACCGCGTCATGCTCTGCGGCGGCCCCAGCGTGCTGGCCGACCTGAAGCAGCTGCTGCTCGACCGAGGCTACGAAGAGGGCTCGGTCGCGCACCCGGGCGACTTCGTGCTGGAACGCGCGTTCGTGGAGACGTGAGGGCGACTGCGGCCTAGCCGCCGCCCCCCGGCAGCTTGCTCCCCACCCTGATCGTTGTCGGCCGCACTGCCGCGAACGCCGCTTGCGCGGTGTTCTGCATCGTGTCGTCCAGCTTCGCCGTGCCCTCGATCAGGCGCTGGTCGCCGTACTTGGCGGCGAGTTTGTCGCCCCAGGTGGTGTAGGCGGCGACCACGGCGTCATCGACGACCGGGA
Organism: Caulobacteraceae bacterium; assembly: GCA_036494265.1. Taxonomy (GTDB): domain Bacteria; phylum Pseudomonadota; class Alphaproteobacteria; order Caulobacterales; family Caulobacteraceae; genus Acaudatibacter. The sequence goes on from DASXOP010000071.1 coordinate 31,444, forward strand.
CGGCGGCGTAGAGGGTGTTGAAGTTGTCGGCGTGGCTGCCCTGGTAGGTGAGCGAGACCACGGGGTCGGCGGCGTTGCCGCAGAGGCGCAGGCAGTCGGCGCCATAGTCGCCGCCGAGGCCGCGCTGCAGGTCGCCGAAGGTCGGCAGCTGCGGCGCGGGGTGGTCGTAGCCGCCGGCGAAGTACTGGGCGATCGGGAAGCTGCAGGCGGGGCCGTAGTTCGCGATGCCGATGTTGTCGATCTTGCCGGCGGTGGCGCCGACGACGATCGTGCAGCCATCCACCTTGTAGGTGCGCTCATCGCCGTCGGTGCGGAAGGCCGGGCCGGTGATCGTCTCCAGGAAAGCGACGTTCGAGCCCAGCACATCGGCGGTGAAGATCTTCGCCAGCTTCGGGCTCGCCGCCGGCGCGGCCGCCGTGGCATTGGTGGGGGCAATGAGGGCGTTAGCGGGCGCGGAGGTCGTCGCCGGTTGTTTGGCGCAGGCGGCGAGGGCGAGCGCGGCAAGCGTGAGTAGCTGACCTTGTTTCATCGACGCTCCTTGCCAGAGGCTGGAGCGTAACTGTCGCGCAGCGTCGGCCGCCGCGCCAGTCTTACCCCTTCAGCGCGCGGTCCCGGGTGGGGCCGCGCGCTTTGTCGTATTTGGGGTCAGGTTTGGGCGGGGCGCTGGAGCAGGGTGTGCGAGTTGCCGCCGGGATCGCTGAAGAACGCCATGACGCCGCCCCAGTACTGCCGCTCCGGCGCGCCCATGAACGAAACGCCGCGGGCCATCAACGCCTGGTAAGCGGCCTCGACGTCGGCGACCTCCAGGGTCATGCCGGTGAAGCGACCGTGCAGAGGCGGGCGGCCCTGGTGCTCGGGATCGTCCGGATCGGAGACCTCGAGCACGATGGTCGGGCCGTAGCCGAGCTCGTAGGTGGCGACGCCCTGCTCGTCGCTGCGCCAGGTGCATTTCAGGCCCAGCGTCTCGCCGTAGAACTCGGCGCTGGCGGGGAAGTCGGCCTTCAGCACCCAGATGCGCATGCCAAGGCCGTTGAAGATCACGTTGTCCATTCGGGTTTCTTTCGAATGTGCGGCGACGAGCCTCGGCCAGCTGTCGAACCCCTGGGCGCGGGCGATGACGAGCTGCGCGTCGCTGAGAGCGAAGCGCACAGGATCGACGCCGCCGCGCCAGAGGGGATACAACCGCGCGCGTTCCAGCGCCGCGGGATCGAGATCCCGGACGCGTTTCAGCAGGCGCTTGGCGTCCTGCCTCAGAGTTGCGAGCGGCTCGGCTGGGTTGGCCAAGACACACCTCCGCTGATGAGCGGCCAGCGACCCGCACGCCGGCCTTGCGAAGGTGAACGCTTGGGTCTCAGCACTCGGGTGGGCAAGCCCTTCCCGCGGATCCGGCGGCGCCCCTTAGCGCACGGCGGCAGGGTGCGAGCACGGAGGAGGGGTGTCAACGCTGCTGACAGGCTCTCGCCACATATAGGTCTAGCGTTACCCCAACTGACACTCTGGAGCCCCAACATGCGGAAGCTCGACCTCGCCGCCATGCCCACCGAAAGCGGCTGCAACTACCCGGCGCCGTTCGACCGGCCCTGCCTCGGCGCCACCTGGAAACGGCTCGGCAACGCCGGCGGCCTGACCCAGTTCGGGGTCAACATCTCGCGCCTGCCGCCGGGCGTCTGGTCCAGCCAGCGGCACTGGCACAGCCACGAGGACGAGTTCGTCTACGTGCTGGAGGGCGAGCTGGTGCTGGTCACCGAGACGGGCGAGGAAGTGCTGCGGCCGGGCGACTGCGCGGCGTTCAAGGCCGGTGACGAGGACGGCCACCATCTGGTCAACCGCTCCAGCCGCGACGCCGTGGTGCTGGAAATTGGGACCCGCGACCCCGAGCAAGACCGCTGCGTTTATCCTGACATCGACATGGTAGCCGAGCCTAAGATCGAGGCTTACCTGCACCGCAACGGCGTGGCCTACCCGATCAACAAGCCGTCGACGTGGCTGGTGGGGCAGGCCCCTTAGGGGCCTCCTAGTTGTGTGGACAGCCCTGGAAGACGCCGGCTTTCATCACCGTCAACGTGGCCAGGTTCAGCCCCATCAGCGGCGACATGGAGCCCGAGCCGTTACCGGTGAAGAGGTCGATGCGGCCCTTATGGATCGCGCCACCAACGTCGGAGGCGTACCAGTAGCCGTCATGCTTGGAGCCGTCCGGCATCGGCAAGCCCACCGTTTCCTTGATGAAGAGGATCGTGTGGCGGGGCAGGCTGATGCCGTCGACCGCGGCCGTGCGCATCGCCACGACCTTGCAGCCGAGCGAATCCAGGGCGCTGAGGCCGCGTTCGCCGGCGTGATAGAGTGTCGCCTTCAGGTAGTAGTCCGCTGAGCCTGGCATGGCGCCAGTGAGAGCGGACGTGACCAGGTCGCCGATCGGATCGGCCTGGACCGTGTCGGGTTTCGACGCCGGCTCGGCATTTGCCCCAGATGACGCGGCCAGGGCGCACGCCAGCGTGGCGAGGCATGCCAGGAGGTGCTTCATCAGCCCTGTCCCTGTTGTTTCTCGTCGCGTTGTAAGGCCACGTCGTACAGACGTCACAAATCGAGAGCAACCAGAAATGAGGTCGCAGGCATGATCACCATCTATGGGGACCCGATCTCAGGCAATTGTCTGAAGGTCAAATGGACCGCCGAAAGGCTCGGGATTCCATTCACTTGGGTCGACGTCGACGTGACCAAGCGCGAGACTCGGACCGCAGCGTTCCTTGCCATGAATCCTGCTGGGCAGGTTCCCACGGTACTGTTGGATGACGAGCGGGTATTGGCGCAATCCAATGCGATCATCCTGCACCTGGCCGAGGACTCGCCGCTGATTCCGGCCGACCGCTACGACCGCGCCAAGATGTACGAGTGGCTGTTCTGGGAACAGTACAGCCACGAGCCGACCATCGCGGTGGTGCGCTTTCACATGAAGTATCTCGGCAAGCCGCGCAGCGAGGTCGACGCCGGCCTGATCCAGCGCGGCGCGGCGGCGCTGACGTTGATGGACCGGGCGCTCGCAGGACGCGAATTCCTGGTCGGCGAGGGGCTGACGCTGGCCGACATCGCCCTTGTCGCTTACACCCGTTTCGCCCATGACGGCGGTTTCGTGCTGGCCGACTACCCGGCGCTCGACGCTTGGGTCTCGCGCGTCGAGGCCGAGCTGCCGATCAAGGAGCCTAGATGAGTTCGAAAGCCGTTCTCGCCGTCACGTTGGCGACCCTGGCCGTGGGGGTATCGACCAACGCCCTGGCTTGGGGTTCGAGTGGGCACCGGATGATTGGCGAGGCGGCGATGCAGGCGCTGCCGGCGGAGCTGCCCCCCTTCATGCACGCGAAAGCATCGGCGGTTGCAGTCGGAGAATTCAGCCGCGAGCCGGATCGCTCGCGCGTCTCGGGCAAGGCGCACGACTCAGATCGCGACGCCGGCCACTTCGTCGATGGGGGCGATGACGGCAAGATCGCCGGTGTGGTGTCTTTTTCCGCTTTACCGGCCACGCGCGACGATTACGAGACCGCGCTCAGGGCTGTGGGCACATCGAGCTGGAAGATGGGCTATCTGCCCTACTCGATCATCGAGGACTGGCAACAGCTGGTGAAGGACTTCGCCTATTGGCGGGTCGACGACGGCGGCGCGAAGCACACCACCAATCCGGCGCACAAGACCTGGTTGGAGGTCGATCGGGCCCGGCGCGAGGGGCAGATCCTGATCGACATCGGCCTCCTCTCGCATTTTGTCGGCGACGGCAGCATGCCGCTGCACGTGTCGATCCACTATAACGGCTGGGGCGCTTTCCCCAATCCGAACGCCTACACGCAGGACAAGGTGCACGTGCCGTGGGAAGGGCCCTACACCGGCCAGGTCGTCACGCCTGAGGCCGTGCGCGCGGCGATGCAGCCGTTCAAGGATTGCAGCTGTGCAATCGAACAGCGGGTCGGCGCCTATCTGAACGCCGATCTGGCGACCACGGTCCCGTTCTACGAGCTGGAGAAGGCCGGAGCGTTCAAGCCGGGCGTAGTCAAAGGCGTGGAGTTCACCACCGGCCGAGTCGCGGCAGGCGCCGCCGAGCTGCGTGACGAGGTCATTCTGGCCTGGAAGGCGAGCGCCGAGGCAAAGGTCGGCTACCAGCCTGACGTGACCGTGCCCGATGTCGAGTCGGGCAAGATCGATCCCTATGACAGTCTCTACGGGGACGATTGATCGGACCTGTTGCAGCGGCGGATAGTGCGCTGGCGGAGCATTCGTGTAAGTGTCTCAGCCAACACATTCGCCGCCAAGCATGCAGGCAAAGCCATTCGCCGCAGGGGCTTTGGGTTGACGCAGACCCATAAGCCTTTCAGATTTCGCGAAGACTCGTACGGCGAGGATCGTAGGCTTCGCTGGCGTCGGGGGGGCGCATGGACGACACCGGGATGTTTCTCCATAGCGTCGAGGCGTTGCGCCTGCACGTAGATCGGCGGTTGGCCGAGCTGATCCCGTCGCCGGCGGAAGAGCCTGGACGACTGGGCGAAGCCGCGCACTACGCCTTGCTGGCGCCAGGCAAGCGCTTTCGTCCGCTGCTGACTTTGCTCACCGCCGAGGCGTTCGGGGCCAACATGTCGCGCGCGCTCGACGTCGCCTGCTCGATGGAGATGATCCACGCCGCCTCGCTGGTGCTCGACGATCTGCCGTCGATGGACGATGCGCGCCTGCGTCGCGGACGGCCGACGACTCACCGGGTTTATGGCGAAGCTGACGCAATTCTGGCCTCGGTGGGGCTTCTGACCCGGGCGTTCGGCGTGATCGCTGCTGTCGAGTGCCTGGCGCCGCAAGACCGCACTCAGCTGGTGATGTCGCTGGCCGAAGCCGTCGGCTTCAATGGGCTCGTCGCCGGCCAGGCCCTTGACCTCGCTGAGCGCAACCGGCCGCGCACCGTTGCCGAACTCGACGCGCTCAATCATCGCAAGACCGGCGTCCTCATGATGGCCGCCGCTGAAGCCGGCGCGCTGATCGGGGGCGCCGACCTTGCCGCCCGCCGCGAGCTGGGCGAGTTCGCGCGTTGCCTAGGTCTCGCGTTCCAGATTCGTGACGACCTGATCGATGTGGAAGAGGGCGGCGAGCACGTCGGCAAAGACGTAGGTAAAGACGCCGGTATGACCACCGTCGTCTCTGCACTCGGCCCCAGAGCCGCCGTCTCGGCGATCGAGACCCACCTCGACGCCGCGGACGCCGCCCTGGCGCGCGCCGGCTGCGACGGCCGCCTCGGCGTCTTCGCCCGCAGCCTGTTCTCGGGGCGCAAGGCGGCCGCGTGACCCCCGGCCCGTCCGGCCCGATTCTCACCGCCAACGCTGTCACCCACGCTTACGGCCCACGCCAGGTTCTGAAGGGCGTCAGCCTCGAGGTGCGCGCGGGTGAGATCTACGCGCTGCTGGGTCCCAACGGCGCGGGCAAAACCACTCTCGTGCGCACCATCTGCGGGCGGCTGAAGCCGGACGGCGGCGAGGTGCGGCTGGTAGGCCGCGATCCCTTCAGCGACGGCGAGGCGCGCGCCGCGCTCGGCCTCGCGCCGCAGGCGCTGGCGCTTTATCCGCAGCTGACCGTCGCCGAGAACCTGCAGGCGTTCGCCAGCCTGGCTGGGGTGCGGCGCCGGTCCGTCCCCGCCGCGATCGCCTACGCCATGAAGATGACCCAGACCTCCGAGCGCTCCGGCGCGCTGGTGCGGCACCTCTCCGGCGGTTACCAGCGCCGGGTCAACATCGCCGCCGCCATCCTCGCCGGCCCGCACTTGCTAGTGCTGGACGAGCCGACCGTCGGCGTCGACCTCACCGCCCGTGACGCGATCAGCGAGGCGCTGCGCCGGCTGCGCGGCGACGGAGTCGGCATCCTGCTGGTCACCCACGATCTCGAACAGGCCGGCGATCTTGCCGATCGCGTCGGCTTCCTGCGCACCGGCGAGAAGGTGCTCGAAGGTCCGCCCGACGCCCTCGTCGACGAGGCGTTCGGCGACAAGATGGACGTCCAGCTCGACGTCGGCGAGACCAATCCGGAGCTCACCGCCTGGCTGGGCGGGCAAGGCCTTAGTCAGGAGCCTTCCGGCGGCTGGAGCTGCCTCGCGCCTGACGGCTACGTCTTCGGCGCGCAGCTGGCCGAGAGCCTGAAGGCGAAGGGCGCGAGCGTGCGCGAAGTGCGGGTCAGGCGGCCGACGCTGGCGCATCTCTTCGCCCGCATCGCCGAGACCAAGGCGGCGGCGGCATGAGCTTCGCCATGTTCCGCGTGATGGTGCTGGATCTCTGGCGCGATCGGCCGGCGCTGGTGATGACCTTCCTGCTCCCGTCGGTGGTGTTCCTGATCTTCTCGTCGGTGTTTTCTGGCGCCACGGGAATCGACGTGAAGTTGAAGGTCGCCATCGCCGATGTGGCCCACACGCCGGCTTCGGCTCGGGTGCTGAAGGCGATGCTGGCCAACCCCAACCTGAGGGTCGAAGTCGCCAACCCGGCTACCCGAGAGGGCGTGCGGCAGGCAGTGCGGAGCGGCCACGACGACGCGGGCCTGGTGATCCTCACCGATCCGCCAGCGCCCGGCTCGCCGTTCCTGATCTTCGCCGACCCGGCCCGCGCCGTCGCCGCGCCCCTGACGGAGGCGAGGGTCGACGACACCCTGGCCGACGCGACGCCGGATGTACTGCTGGTCCGCACCTTGCGCGATCTCAGTCCCGCGATCGGCGATCTGACGCCGGACCAGAAGCAGAATGTAGCCGAGGCCACGCAGCAGGCCGCCAGCGACACGAAGTCGGTGCCAAAGACCGCGCCGACCTACCTGCACGAGGATGTGATCGGGGCCAAGAAGGGCGGCGCCTCGATCGTCTACTACGCCGGGGCGGTGATGATCCTGTTCGCCCTGTTCGCCGCCACCCACGGCGCACTGACCCTGGTCGACGAGCGCCGGATGGGTATCGCCGACCGCATCCTCGCCGGCCGCGCCGGGATCGGGCCGGTGGTGACCGGCAAGCTGATCTTCCTGATCTTCCAGGGCACGGTGCAAGCGGCGGTGATCTTCGCCACCGCGCAGCTCGTCTACGGCGTTGATGTCAGCGACCACCTCTGGCTCTGGCTGGTCACCACCGCGGCGGCGTCGGTTGCGGCCGGGGGTCTGGCGCTGGCCCTGGTCGCGCTCTGCCGCACGCGCGAGCAGGCGCAGATGTTCTCCACCTTCGTGATCCTGATCTTCTCGGCCGTCGGCGGCAGCATGGTGCCGCGCTTCCTGATGCCGCCCTGGCTGCAGGATGTCGGGTGGTGGACGCCTCACGCCTGGGTGATCGAGGCCTATCAGGACCTTCTCTGGCGCGACGCGGGGCCTTCGGACCTCTATAAGCCATGGTTTGTGCTGACTTTGATCGGGATTGCGGGCTTCCTTGTCGCCCAGCTCGCCGCCCGCCGCATCAGGACCTGACCCCTTAGGATCATGCCCACGCTCGCCTTAGATATCGTGCTGTTCCTCGCCGCCTTCGGGTTCATGGAAGGCGTCGCCTGGTTCACGCACAAGTACGTCATGCACGGCTTCCTGTGGGTCTGGCACGAGTCGCACCATCGGCCGCGCACCGGTCCGTTCGAGCTCAACGACCTCTTCGCCGTGGTGTTCGCGACGCCGGCGATCGTGTGCATCTACCTCGGCGTCCACGGCATTGCGCCGCTGTTGCCGATCGGCATCGGCATTACCGCCTATGGCGCGGTTTACGCCATGTTCCACGATGGGTTGGTGCACCGCCGCTATCCGACACCGCTGAACGGCAAGTCGCGGTTCTGGAAGCGGCTGATCCAGGCCCACCGCATCCACCACGCGGTGAGCACCAAGCACGGCTGCGTTTCATATGGCTTCCTGCTTGCCCAACCGGTGCGGCAGCTGAAGGCCGAGCTCGCCCAGATCCAGGCTGCTGAGCGCCCCACAGCCTGAGACCGCCGCAGTTCGTTCGGCGATAGGCGGCCGATCAACCGATTGGCAACCTCTGATGGTTAGTCATGAGGGATAGCCTGGTCGTTTCGATTGGAACGTCGTTGAACCAGCGGTTGGGAGGGGCTTCCATGATCGAGAAATTGGTCCGCGCCATCGCGGGTGTGTCGCTTGTCGCTATGACCTCGGCCTGTGCGACCGTCACTCGCGGAACGCATGAAAGCTGGTCGGTGACGTCCGAGCCGCCGGGCGCGGTCACCACCAGCAACGGCTTCAGCTGCCCGCAGACGCCCTGCACTTTCAAGATGGAGCACAAGGCCGAGTTCGACGTCACCGTGTCGCGTGACGGCTACAAGCCCTACCATGGGCACGTGGTCCACGTGGTCTCGTCCGGCGGCGGTCTGGGCATGGCGGGCAACGTGCTTGTCGGCGGCGTGGTCGGCGTCGTCGTCGATGTCGCCAGCGGCGCGATGATGGAACTGAAGCCCAATCCACTGGTCGTTCGCCTCGAACCGGAAGCCGGCGCCCATGCTGAGTCGCAGCGCGTGGGCGAACCCACAGCCGTCTACAGATAAGCGCACCTGTTCGGCTAAATCCGCGACCACAGCTGCGGCCGCGGCGCTGATTTCGCGCCGCGGCTGGAGAGTGCGGTCCAGCCGCCGGAGAGCGCGAGCCAGGCTTTCATCGGCGTGCTCGCCGAGGCGCGCTTGTCCCAGGCGCACGCGCCGCGGTTCTGCACGATGATCCCGATCTGGCGGTAAACGCTGCGCGCGGCGGCGATCGCCCAGGCCGAGCGGAACGGCAGCTCGGAAAGCCCGGCGATCGCCGAGGCATAGTAGGGTTCGCCGACCGCCAGCAGGCGTTGCACGACGCTGAAGACGGCGGCGCGGTGCTTGGGAAGACCGATCTCGGCTTCTGGCACCCCCGCTTCGGCCAGCCACGCGGCCGGCAGGTAGATGCGGCCGTTGGCGGCGTCCTCGACCACATCTCGCGCGATGTTGGTCAGCTGGAAGGCGAGGCCGAGGTCCTGCGCGCGGCGCAGCGTCGGCAGGTCGTCCGGCGCAACCCCCATCACCAACGCCATCATCACTCCGACCACGCCAGCGACGTGCCAGCAGTATTCGAGGGTGTCCTCCAGCGTGTCGTAGCGGCGGGCCGAGACGTCCATCGCGAAGCCGTCGAGCAGCTCGATCGCGTATTGTTCGGGGATGTGGCGGCGAAGCGCCACCCGCTGGAAGGCCGCGAACTCCGGATCGTCGGTCGGCTCGCCAGCGAGGGCGGCCCGGGTTTTGGCGTAGAGCGCGGTCAGCCGCTGGCTGGCGGACTCGGCGTCGGGCGTGGTCATGCCGTGGCCCAGCTCCTGGCCGTCGATGACGTCGTCGCAGTGGCGGCACCAGGCGTAGAGCATCTCCGCATCGGCGCGGGTCTCGGCGTCGAACAGAGCAGCGGCGGCGGCGAAGCTCTGCGAGCCTTTGCGGATCGTCTCGCGGCTCGCCTGTTCGAGAGTGGCGTCGCTCATGCGGCGTCCGCCATGTCGCCGATGATCAGGCCGGCGGTGGCCTTGGCCGAGCCGATCACGCCCGGCACGCCAGCGCCCGGGTGCGTGCCGGCGCCGACGAAATAGAGATTGTTGATCACGTCATCGCGGTTGTGAGTGCGGAACCAGGCGCTCTGGGTCAGCACCGGCTCCAGCGAGAAGGCCGAGCCCTGCCAGGCGCCGAGTTCGCGTTCGAAGTCCTTGGGTGTGAAGATACGGCTGGTGACCAGGTCGCTGCGGAGGCCAGGGATCGCCCGTTCCTCGAGGCTGTCCAGGATGCGCTCCGCGTAGCGCGGCCCTTCGACATCCCAATCGATCTTCGCGGTGCCGAGGTGCGGCACGGGCGAAAGGGCATAGTAGGTCGAGCAGCCAGGCGGGGCCAAGGTTGGGTCGGTGACGCAAGGGGCGTGGAGGTAAAGCGAGAAGTCCTCGGCGAGGGCGTTCTTGCTGTAGATCTCGTCGATCAGTCCCTTGTAGCGCGGGCCGAATACGATGGTGTGGTGCGCCATCTCCGGGTGAGGGCGGTTCAGGCCGAAGTGCAGCACGAAGAGCGAGGGGCTGAAGCGCTTGCGCTTCAGGCTCTTGCCGACCGAGCGGCCGCGCGGATCGCCGGCCAGCAGCCGGTCGTAGGTGTGGACGATGTCGGCGTTGGAAGCGACAGCGTCGAACGCCTCGATAGTGCCGTCGGCGTGAGCGATGCCGGTGACCCGGCCGGCCTCGGTCTTGATCGCCTGCACCTTGTCCGACAGCAGCAGCTTGCCGCCCAGGTCCTGGAACAGCTTGGCCAGCGCCGCGACCAGGGCGTTGGTGCCGCCCTTGGCGAACCAGACCCCGCCGTCGCGCTCCAGCGCATGGATCAGCGCGTAGATCGACGACGCCGCGAACGGGCTGCCGCCGACCAGCAGGGTGTGGAACGAGAGCGCCTGACGCAGATGGTCGTCGGTCACATAGCTCGAGACCTTGTCGTAGACGCTGCGCCAGGCCTGCAGCCGCATCAGCTCGGGCGCGGAGGCCAGCATGTCGGTGATCTTCAGGAACGGCGTGGCGCCGAGCTTCTTGTAGCCCTCGTCGTAGACCGCCTCCGAGAACTTCAGGAACTTGCGATAACCCTCGACGTCGGCTGGGTTTTTCGTCGCGATCTGGCGGTCGAGCTCGGCCTGGTTGTTGACGTAGTCGAACGACGAGCCGTCCGGCCAGAGCAAGCGGTAGAACGGCGAGACCGGGATCAGCTTGATGTAGTCGGCGCGCTTGCGGCCGGTGAGTGCGAAGAGCTCGTCGATGCAGGCCGGATCGGTGATCACGGTGGGGCCGGCGTCGAAAGTGAAGCCCTCGTCGCGCCAGACGTAGGCGCGGCCGCCCGGTTTGTCCCGCGCTTCGACCAGGGTGGTTTGCAAGCCAGCGCTCTGCAGCCGGATCGCCAGGGCGAGGCCGCCGAAGCCGGCGCCGACGACACAGACCTTGCGGCTCATGCGGCAGCCGCCCGCTCGGCCAGCAGCGGCGCTTCCGAGAGGCACCCCAGCGCCCGCCTTATCGGCACCGGCGGCTTGCCGGAGAGGATGCGCACCTTGTCGGCTAGCGTCGCATCGCCGGCGTAGAAGCGTTCGATCAGCGGGCCGCCCAAGCGATAGAACCGCTCCAGCACCTTGTAGCGCTCGCCGGGCGCCGCGGCGCGGAACAGCATCCGGTTCAGCAGGCGATAGAAGCCGCGGTTCTTCCAGGCGGTCTTGGACATCTCGATGATCGCGCCGCGCACCGCTTCGGTGGTCAGCGCCGGCAGCGTGGCGATCGCCTCCGCTTGGCGCGCGGCGTCGGGCAGGGAGTAGCCCGTGGTCGGGTGGAAGAGGGCGGCGCGCATGCCGGCGTCGGCGGCGCCCGGCCGCGCCTCCGTCCAGTAGGCGTCGATGTCCCCGGCGAGCGCGATCGGCAGCACCCCCACCTCCTCGCGCACGACTTCGGCGATGCTCCAGCCTTGCGCGGCGGCATAGGCGGCGATGTCGGCGGCGAGCGCGGCGCGGTCGAGCGCGGGGCCGTCGCTGTAGCGGGTGTCTTCGATCAGCACGCAGTCGCGGGAGAGCGGCAGCAGATAGACGAAGCGGTAGCCGTCGAGCTGCTCGACCGAGGCGTCCATCACCACGGGCCGAGTGAGGCCATGCGGCGCGGCCAGGCGCACCTCCTGGCCGAGGAACTTCTGCCAGCCGAGCGCCAGGTGCTGAGAGCGGCGGGGCCCGCGTGCGTCGATCACCAGCGGGGCGGCGAGGCGGCGGCCATCGACCAGTTTCACGCTGTCCGCCTTGATCTCGCTGGCTTCGACTTCGAGCCAGGCATCGGCGCCGAGCAGCCCGCTCATCACCTCGTGCAGCCGCGCCGAGGTGATGGCGCGGTAGTGGGTGGCGAGCGTGCGGCCATGGGCCGGGAAGCGCACGTCGTAGCCGCGCCAATCGTGGGCGATCAGCGGCGCCAGCCACTCGGAGATCGCCGGCGAGACGTCGGTGGCGAAGTGACACCACGTATGCTCGCCGCCGATGCGGGCGTCGCGCTCCAGCATGATGATCTTCAGCTCCGGCCGCGCGCGCTTGAGCCGGAGCGCGATCAGGCTCGACGCCAGCCCGCCGCCCGCCAAAACGACGTCGGCCGGAGTTACTTCGTTCGTGCTCGGTTGAGCCATGAGCCTGCGTCTAGCGAGTTTCGGCGCGGTGGGCGAGGGGTGGGCGGGCGCCGGTTGAGCCGACGATTGCCTCGCCTCGGGCAGAGGCGTACGCGAGGCGCGCTTCACGAAGGGAATCGGATGGCGGCTGAGATCATCGACGGGAAGGTTTTTTCCGAAGGTGTGAGGGCGCGCGTCGCGGCCGAGGTGGCCGAGCTGGTGCGCGACCATGGCTTGAAGCCAGGCCTTGCCGTCGTGCTGGTCGGCGAGGATGCCGCCAGCCAGATCTACGTCCGTTCCAAGGGCGAGCAGAGTCTCGCGGCCGGCATGCACTCCGTCACCCACCGGCTCGCGGCGGACACGACGGAAGAGACCGTTCTGGCGCTGGTTCGCGAGCTGAACGCCGACCCGGCGATACACGGCATCCTGGTGCAGCTGCCGCTGCCCAAGCACATCAGCGAAGCGCGGGTGCTGGCGGTGCTCGATCCAGACAAGGATGTCGATGGCCTCACCGTCGCCAGCGCCGGGCGCCTGGCCAGCGGCCTGCCGGCGCTGACCCCCTGCACCCCGCTCGGCTGCATGATCATGCTGCGCGGAACCCTGGGCGACCTCGCCGGCAAGCGCGCGATCGTCGTCGGGCGTTCGATCCTGGTCGGCAAGCCGCTGGCGCAGCTGCTGCTCGGCGCCGACTGCACGGTCACCATCGCCCATTCCAAGACCCGCGACCTTCCTGAGCGCTGCCGCGAGGCCGACATCCTCTGCGCCGCCATCGGCCGGCCGCAGATGATCCAGGGCGACTGGATCAAGCCCGGCGCGACGGTGATCGACATCGGCGTCAACCGGGTGCCGTTCCGCGATCCAGTCGCCGCCGCGGCAGGCAAGATGAAGGTGGTCGGCGATGTCGACTTCAGGTCGGCCAGCAAGGTCGCTGGCTGGATCACGCCGGTGCCGGGCGGCGTCGGCCTGATGACGGTCGCCTGTCTGCTACAGAATACGCTGACCGCCGCGAAGCGAAGCCCCGGCCTGGCCTGAGGGCCTCAGGCGAGATCGCTGACCGCGCCGGGCGGGCCGGCGAAGACGTCGGTCGGCATCGAGCGCAGCATCGGCAGCACGTCCTCGACGCGGGTGACGGTGCGCCAGGTGTCCCGGAACTCGGTCGGCATCAGGTTCTGCCCGAGGATGTGCTCGAACACCTCGAACAGTGGGTCCCAGAAGCCCTTCTGGTTCAGGAACACGATCGGCTTGGAATGCAGGCCGAGGCGGCGCCAGGAGAGGAGCTCGATCACTTCCTCCAGCGTGCCGATGCCGCCGGGAAGGATGGCGAAGCCGTCGGCCGCCTCGAACATCATCATCTTGCGCTCGTGCATGGTGTTGACGACGATCGTCTCGACCGTCTTCAGCGGGCGCTCGTGCGAGGTCAGGAAGTGGGGGATGATCCCCAGCACCCGGCCGCCGGCGGCGTGGGCGGCGCGGGCGGTCGCGCCCATCAGGCCGACGCCGCCACCGCCGTAGACGAGGCGGAGCCCCTCGTCGGCGATAGTCTTCCCCAGTTCGCCGGCCGCGGCGAGAAAATCGGGGTCGGCGGCGTTGGACGAGGCGCAGTAGACACACACCGAATCCAGCCGCCTGGAATTGCTCGGCATTCCGCGCGCTCCAGATAAAAACGGCGCGCCTGGATCGGGCGCGCCATAGGTGCAACGATTTGAGCAAAGGATACCGATGGAGCGCTCGAGGTTGCAAGCCGGCAAGACGACGCTGACGGCGCTGGCTCTGCCGGCGCTGACGGCGCTCGGCTTTCTGGGCGCTTGCGAGCCGCCGCACCCGGCGGCGGTCAACGCGGCGGCCGGGGCGCCGACGCAGGACTACCGAGCCGCGCCCGAGCTGCAGGGCGGCGGTCCCAGCGGTGGCGGGCGGATCCAGCTGTTCGGCTCGGCCAGCCCTGGCGCGGCCGTCCGGCTGGCCAGCCCCGGCGGGTCGGCTCAGTTCGCGACCGCCGACGCGACCGGCAAGTGGCGCGTGATCATGCCTCCATCGGCCGCGCCGCGCCTGCTCGGGCTATCGATGTCGGACGGCGGCCAGGTCGTGCAGGCGCTCGGCTATCTGTTCGTCGCCCCCGACGGACTGGTGGTGCGTTTGCGGGTAGGCGGCGGCACGCAGGCGCCGGCGATGACTAAGGGCCTCGCGCCGCTGGCCCTCGACTTCGACAATCAGCGCGCCACCACCCTCTCGGGGATGGCCGGGCCGCGCGAACCGGTGAGTTTGCGCGTCGATGGGGTCGAGCGCGGCCAGACTACGGCAGACTCGCGCGGCCGCTTCGTGCTGCCGCTGAGCCAGCCTTTGCCAGCGGGCTCGCACGACTTCGACCTCGTCGACGCGACACAGGAAGTGCGGTTCTCGGCCACGGTCGACGCGCCGCAGCCGCTCGCCAACATGCAGTACGCGGCTGGCCGCCTGGGCGGTGGCTGGCGGATCGACTGGATCACGCCTGGCGGCGGCGAGCAGACCACTCTGATCCTGGGGCCGCAGCCAGGGAGCGCCGGTTGAGCAATCCAGGGCACGGGGGCGGGGAGACCGCGCGGCCCGGGGCGCGGCGCTTCAGCTTCTGGCAGTCGATGAGCGAGCTGGTCGGGCTCGTGCTGCGCTCGCGCGCTCAGGGTCTGCGCACGCGCCTCTTCGTGGCGCTGGGTCTGGTGCTGATCGGCAAGTGGACAGGGGTCTATGCTCCGGTGCTGATCGGTCAGGCGATCGACCAGGGCGGACGGGGACGAGGGACGCCCGAGACGCTGTTCGCGGTCTTCCTCGGGCTCGCGGCCGGCTGGGTGGTGCTGAGGTTCGTGTCCAGTGCGACGCCGCTTATGCGCGATGCGATCTTCGAGCCGGTGGCGCAGCGGGCGCTGGCGCGGTCGGCGGAGGAGACCTTCGGCCACGCTCTGACCCTGTCGCTCAACTTCCACCAGGGCAAGCAGACCGGCGCCGTCGCCCGCATCATCGACCGCGGCGCCCGTTCGACCGACACCCTGATCGGCAGCGTCGTCTTCAACCTCGGTCCGACGCTCTTCGAACTGGCGATGGCGTCCTACATCATGACGACGCGCTACTACGGGCCGCTGGCGATCGTCACCAACGTCACCATCGCCATCTACCTGGTCATCACCATCAGCATCTCCAACTGGCGGATCGGCCACCGGCGGGCGATGAACGAGGCCGACAGCGAGGCAGCCGGCCTCGCTGTCGATGCGCTGTTGAACTACGAGACGATCAAGTCGTTCGGCTCCGAGGATCGCATCGTCGGCCGCTACGCCGAGGCGCTGGACGACTATGCGCGCGCCGCGGTCAAATCGAACACCTCGCTGCAACTCCTGAACGCCGTGCAGTCGATGGTGCTGAACATCGGGCTCTGCCTGGTGGTGTTTCTGGCTGGCTGGCAGCTGGTCCACCACGCAATGACCGCCGGCGCGATCACCGCCTGCATCCTGATCATCCAGAACGTCTATGCGCCGCTCGGCATGCTGGGCGCCAACTACCGGATGATCCGCCAGGCGTTCATCGACATGGAGCAGATGATCGAGCTCAGGGACGTGGCGCCCGAGATCGTCGACGCGCCGAACGCCCGCGAGCTGCCGCCGGCCGCCACTGGCGGCGCCGATCTGGTGTTCGACAACGTCACCTATCGCCACTCGGCGCGCTCGATCGGGCTCTCGGACGTGAGTTTCGAGACGCCGCGCGGCACCACGACGGCGCTGGTCGGGCCGTCGGGCGCCGGCAAGACCACGTCGGTGCGTCTGGCGCTCAGGCTGATCGACCCGCAGAGCGGTGCGGTCAGGATCGACGGCGTCGACCTGCGCGACGTACGCCAAGGCTCGATCCGCGCGGCGTTGGCGCTGGTGCCGCAAGAGGTGGCGCTCTTCAACGATACGCTGGGCGCCAACATCGCCTTCGGCAAGCCGGGCGCCGGCGAGGCGGAGATCTGGGGCGCGGTCGAGGCCGCTGAGCTGTCGGAGTTCGTCGAGACGCTGCCCTACAAGCTGGAGACGCGGGTCGGCGAGCGCGGGCTCAAGCTCTCGGGCGGCGAACGGCAGCGGGTCGGGCTGGCGCGGGCGCTGCTGGCCAACCCGCGGCTGCTGGTGCTCGACGAGGCCACCAGCGCGCTCGACGGCCCGACCGAAGCGGCGATCCAGGCGACACTGCGCAAGGTGCGGGCAGGGCGCACCACCCTGGTGATCGCCCACCGGCTCTCAACCATCGTCGACGCCGACCAGATCGTGGTGCTGCGCCGCGGCCGCATCGTCGAGCGCGGCGACCACAAGACCCTCCTGGCCGCCAACCGCGAATACGCCTCGCTCTGGCGGCGTCAGACGCGGGAGTCATAACCCTTCCCTCGCTTGCGGGGGAAAGCGGTGAGCCGCGCGCTAGCGCGCTGCGCCGACGGGGGTAGTCACCTACAGGCCCCCATCGGCGTCGCATGCTTCGCATGGCGCGCCGCTTTCCCCCAGAGGGGGAAGGGTTTCTCAGCATGGCTGAGTTGGGCTAAGACACCGCCGGTTTTGGCAGGCAGGAGCCGGCGATGCGGTATCTCCACACCATGGTTCGGGTCGCGGACCTGGATAAGGCGCTCGACTTCTATTGCGCCAAGCTGGGCCTGACCGAGGCGCGGCGGATCGATAATCCGCATGGCCGCTTCACGCTGGTGTTCCTCTGCGCGCCGGGCGACGAGGCGGCGGCCAAGGCCGGCAGCGCGCCGATGGTGGAGCTGACCTACAACTACGATCCCGAGCCGTACGATGGGGGCCGCAACTTCGGCCACCTCGCCTATGAGGTCGACGACATCTACGCCACCTGCCAGCGGCTGCTGGACGGCGGCGTGACGATCAACCGGCCGCCGCGCGATGGCCACATGGCCTTCGTCCGCTCGCCGGAAGGCATCTCGATCGAGCTGCTGCAGAAAGACGGCTCATTGCCGAAGGCCGAGCCCTGGAGCTCGATGCAGAATGTCGGCGTCTGGTAGCGCGCGCCCGGTCACGTTCCGCCCGCTGGCGTTCGCGGACCTGCCGCTGCTGACCGGCTGGCTCGCCGAACCGCACGTGCGGCGCTTCTACCAGAAAGAGCCTATCGACCTTGCCGGGGTCGAGGCGGAGTACGCCGCCACGATCCGCGGCGAGGAGCCCTCGCTGAGCCACATCGCGTCGAGCGAGGGCCGGCCGTTCGGCTACATCCAGTGCTACGCCAACATGGCCTATCCGGACTATGCTGCGACGATTGAGGTCGACCACGGGGTCAGCGTCGACCTCTATGTCGGCGACCCGGAGTTCGTCGGTCGCGGCTTCGGGCGGGCGATGCTGGCGGCCTACCTGCGCGACGTGGTCTTCCCAACCTACCCGGCAGAGCGCGTCGCCTACATCGCTCACGAGCCGGAGAACGTCGCTGCGCTGACTTGCTCCCAGGCGGTCGGCTTCACGCCGTTGCGACACATCTGGGAGGACGGGGTGATGGATCAGCTGCTGGTGCTGAAGCGCGAGGACCTGCGCGGCTGAAGGCCACTCAGTCCTCGACGTGGCCCTTGGTGCTGGAAACGATCCAGTCCATCGCCGCAAGCAGCACGCCAATGACGACGAACACCAGCGGGATCGCCGACTGCCAGATCAGCTTGGCCGGGTCGGGCTCATGGTCGCCGAGCTCCAGGTACGAGCGCAGCAGCGCGATTGCAGAGATCGCCACGATCGAGGCGATCAGCTTCATCTTCAGGCCGGAGAAATCGACCGTGCCCATCCAGCTCGGCCGGTTCTCCGCCGGCGCGGCGTCGATCCGCGAGACGAAGCTCTCGTAGCCGGAGAGGATGACGATGATGACCAGGTTGGCGGCCAGCGAAAGGTCAATCAGCGACAAGGCCAGCAGGATGCCAGCCTCGGGCCGGCGCGCCGAGTCGGTCTCCAGCAGATGGACCACCCCATCCCCGAGCTCACCGCCGAAGACGCCGAGCAACGCCAGCAGTCCGACGATCAGGCCGACGTAGAACGGGGCAAGCAGCCACCGCGCAGCGAAGAGCGCCGACTCAAGCAAACCGACCAGCCGCGGCTTCGACAACGATGGAGCTCCTTCGCGAGACGCAGCCAGACGGACTTGGCGCGGGCCACGATCAAAAGTACTCGCATGCCTGCGCCCCGGCGGCCAGATTTGGCCGCGCCATCCGGGGTTCGGGAGAGTGCCATGGGTCCGCCAGCAGCATCGTCCGGTTCGTTCGCCATCTCCGGCGAGACCCCGGTTACGCGCCTCGGGTTTGGGGCCATGCGCATCACTGGCCCCGGCATTTGGGGCGAGCCGAACGATCGCGACGAGGCGATTAAGGTACTCAGGAGGCTGCCAGATCTGGGGGTCGACTTCATCGACACCGCCGACAGTTACGGACCTTTCGTCAGCGAAGACCTGATCGCCGAGGCGTTGGCGCCCTACGGCGAGATCGTGGTGGCGACCAAAGGCGGCCTCACCCGTCACGGACCCAACGTCTGGCGTCCGGTCGGCCGGCCTGAATACCTGCGCCAATGCGTGATGATGAGTCTGCGGCGGCTGAAACTGGACCAGATCCCGCTCTGGCAGCTGCACCGGATCGACCCGCTGGTGCCGCGCGACGAGCAGTTTGGGGTGATCGGCGACATGCTGAAGGAAGGCCTGATCAAGCACGCCGGCCTTAGCGAGGTCAGCGTCGATGAAGTCGAAGCCGCCAGCAAGGTGTTCCCGGTCTCGACCGTGCAGAACCGCTACAACCTCGTCGATCGGGGGAGCGAGGCGGTGCTGAACCATTGCACCGAGCAGCGCATCGGCTTCATCCCCTGGTATCCGCTGGCGGCCGGCAACCTCGCCCAGCCGGGCAGCGTGATGGATGGGATCGTCCGCAAGAACAGCGCGACGCCGAGCCAGGTGGCGCTGGCCTGAGTGCTGAAGCGCAGCCCGGTCATGCTGCCGATCCCGGGGACGGGCAGCGTGGCCCATCTCGAGGACAACGTGCAGGCGGCCGAGATCAAGCTCTCGGACGAAGACTTCCAAGCGCTGGACGCGCAAGCACGAAGCGCGGCCTAGGTCTCGCGGTCGAATGCATAGTCGCGCGCTTCGGGGTCGGGCCGGCCGCGGATAGCGGCGGACACGATCTGGCTGGCGATCACCGAGAAGGTGATGCCGTTGCCGCCGAACCCCATCACGGCATAGCCGCGAGGCATGCCGGGGATCGGCCCCATCAGCGGCATGCTGCTGGCGCTCTCGCCGAAAGCGCCCGCCCAGGCGTAGTCGATCTCCAGCTTCAGCTCAGGCAGCAGCGTTTCCAGCTTGCGGACGATGGTCTTGGCCTTCGGGGTGAGTGTTTTCGGGTCGGCGTGCCGCGTCGGCGACGCCTCGTCCTCGCCACCGACAACGAGACGGCCGTCCTGGGTCAGCCGGAAATAGAGGTACGGATCTGAAGCCTCCCAGACCAGCGTGCGCCGGAGCCACGGCGGGGGATGCTCGATGGGCTGGCTGGCAAGCGCCCAGGTCGAGAGAATCCTGGCGCCGTGAGTGGGCACACAGTCGGGAAATTCGTAGCCGCAGCAGAACACCACGTGGCGCGCACGGACTTCGATTCCAGCGTCGTTGACGAGAGTGACGTGTCCTTTCCCCTGCAGCACACCGGTGACCTCGACCGGTGCGAAGATCCTGGCGCCGCAGGCGGTGGCCCGGCGTAGCAACGCGGCGGCGAGGCGCGCTGGGTCTGCGCTCGCCGCGCCGGAAGAGACGATCGCGCCGGTGCGGTCGATCCCGAACTGCTCGCGAACCTGCGCACCATCCAGAAATACCGATGGCAAGCCGAGCGCCTCGCGTCGGGCGGTCTCCTGCTTCAGCGCTCTCGCGCCGTAAGCGTCGCCGGCTAGATAGAGCGAGGACTTGGTCGTGAGCCCGCAGGTTATGCGCTCGGCGCGGACGATACGCGTGAGCGTTTCGACGGCGGCGCGAGCTCGCAGGTAGACCCGACCGGCGCGCGCCTCGCCGACTTTTTCGGCGAGCGCCCGCAGCGGCAGATCGAGTTCCCACTGGAGCAGGGCTGTAGAGGCGAGCGTGCTGCCAAGCACTGGGCCGCGGCGATCGACGACGACGACGCTTAAGTCGCGCGACAGTTCGCGGGCCATGAACGCCCCGCTGATTCCGGCGCCAACGATGGCGACATCGACGTCTGCCGGCGCACGTAGGGGCTTTACCGGCAGGTTCAGGCCGGCGCTGTCCGCCCAGAGCGGTCGGCCGGTGCGCAGATCGCGTTTGGCGGAGTGCGCGTCACTCGTCGCCGGCATCAGCTCGCCGCGTCTCGGCCGCGACGCTCGGCGTTCCGGGACATCCGCTTGCGCCGCCACGCAAGCCAGCTGTCCGATGGCGCGAACGGATCGCCCAGATGGTAGGCGGCGACGAGTGCGGCGATGCCTTTGACCGGCGGCAGTTCGATTGGACGCAGCCGCGCATAGCCGGCGTTGCGCAGCGCCTCCAGTCCGGCGCCGATGCCTCCGTGCTTGGCCACCGCGGTGTCCACCACGGCGTCTTCGCAACCTAGCCAGTGCGCCAGCAGCCGGGTGCGAAGCCGCGCGATCTCCAGGCGGTTGCCAGTGCCAGCCCGCCCGGCCGCCTCGAAGCTCATGTCGCACTCGGTGTCGAAACCCATCGAGCGGTTGTTGATGTTGGCTGAGCCGATCCGCAGCAGCCGGTCGTCGATGACGGTGAGCTTGGCGTGGACGATGATGATCCGGCCGAGCGTGGTCACGGGACTATAGGCCTGGAAGCGGCCGTGCTTGTCCGCCCGCTTGAGGCGTTCGATGAACTTCACCCGCGTGTGGTCCATCGTCGCCTGGTCGAAGTAGCTGGGCGAGTGCTCGGTGCCGATCAGCACCACTTCCGGCCCGTCCGGCTCGCCGAGGCGCCGCGCGAGGGCGCCCGCGATCAGCGGCGAGGTGAAGTACTGGTTCTCCATGTAGATGCAGCGGCGGGCGCCGGCGATCGAGGCAAGGTGCAGCCGCTCGACCTCGCGGACCTCCGGGTGCTGCTTCCACGCCCCGCTGGTCCTCGAGAGCCCGACCGTGACGTCCCGGAACTGAGCCTCGACGGCGGTCGGCCAGACGGGCCGCGTCTTCGGAGGGGGTTGCAGCACTTCGCCCGTCGCTCTGGCCCAGCGGGCGCGGAAGAGGTCGCCGAGCGCTTCGGCCGGCGCGCCTTCGACCAAGCCCATCACCTCGTGGCGACTGTCGAAGTCGTCCTCGCTGTTTCCATGCGCGTGCCGGGTCTTCTCACGGCGTGGGTCATCGTCGAGGTGTTGCGGCGTATCCCAGCGATCGGGTCCGATGTCGCCGCCACCGCAGAAGCCGATCGCGTCGTCGATGACGATGGCCTTCTGGTGATGCGAAGCGCCCATCGGCAGTTTGCCGTCGAGCACGAACTTCACGCGGCTGCCGGCAAAGGCTCTGCGGCCTTCGACCGGAAACCAGTTCTGGGTCGCCGCCACCGGCAGGGCTGATTGCCAGCACAGTATCCGGATGTCGAGTTCTGGCTTCTCTCGCGCGAGCTGCTTCAGGAAATTGGCGATCCGGTCGTCTTCATCGCCGGTGCAGCCAGGCATTGGATGGAAAAGCGTCTGCGGCTCGAAGGCCCAATTCAGTAGCAGGATCGAGTGCTTGGCCCGGCGCATCGCCGCCATCGCGGCATCGAAGTAGTCGGCCATGTCGATGATAAGCGCCGCACGGCCGGATTTGTCGCGTCGCCAACAGGTCGTTCCTGGTTCTAGCAGCAACTGTCGGTTCCCAAGCCTTGCTGACCAAAACCGCTAAGGCCAAGGTCGTTCCCTGGGCGACTCCGCTTCAGATCACGCGAGCGCGGCCGTGTTCGTCTTCGTCGATCCAGCCGGCTCGTCCCCGGGCTCATCCTCGGATTCGACCCGCATCTCGTCGATTTCCTTTTCGGTGCGTCGCTCGAGGCCGATGAAGCTGTTCTGGGCGTCGTTGATCGCGCGGATCAGCTCGTCGAGCTTGGCCTGCAGCGCCTGGCCCTCGCGGTTCTGGCTGTTCTGGATCAGGAAGACCATCAGGAAGGTGATTATGGTGGTGCCGGTGTTGATGACCAATTGCCAGGTGTCGGAGAAGCCGAATACTGGCCCGCTGGCCGCCCACACCACCACGAGCAGCAAGCACAGAATGAACGTCAGCGGACGGCCCATTGCCTTGGCTATGGCGTTCGCGGCCTTCTCGAACAGGGCTTCCATTAGCGCGCATCCTTGCTGGCGGATCGGCGGACCCGCGCAGCAGGAACGAGCTTGGGTGGGGTTGGTTCAGACGGTGGGCTCAGACGTTGTGGCGATGTAACTGGATCGCAACGGGTCGGACCGTCATGGTGGCGGTGCTCGAACTTCGGATGGGACGTCGACGGCCGGTATGGGGCATCTGTTTTCGCTGGTCGCAGGTTACGGCTACGCCGCGGTCTTCGGGCTCATCTTTATTGAGAGCATCGGCATCCCCGTTCCCGGCGAGGGGATTCTGATCGTCACGGCGCTCTTCGCCGCGCGCACGCATCGGCTCGACATCGCCTGGGTGATCGCGGCGGGCTCGATGGCGGCGTTTCTGGGGACGACGATCGGCTATCTGGTCGGTAGGTCGGCCGGGCTCGAGCTGCTGGTCCGGTATGGCCGCTACGTCGGGCTCACCGATGCGCGCCAACGGCTGGGGCAGTATCTCTTCCTCCGGCATGGGGTAAAGATCGTCTTCCTGGGCCGGTTCGTTGCGTTCCTGCGGGCGTTCGAAGGCGTGCTGGCGGGCCTCAACCGTATGAGCTGGCGTCGCTTCCTAGTCGCCAACGCCCTCGGCGCGGTGATCTGGACCGCTGCGATTGGCCTAGGCGCCTTCGTCTTTGGGCGGGCCTTCGTCCACCTGTCACGGCCACTCGGGGTGGCGCTGCTGGTGGCGGGCGGCATTGGGCTGGTGGCCGCGTTCCTCTACGTGCGCCACTCCGAGCAGGCGCTGCAGAAGCTGGCCGACGCCGCGCTGCTCGACCAGCCGGCGAAGGCCTGAGCGCAAGCTCAGCTGACCGAGAGCACCTCGAGTTCGTCGCCGTTGAAGGCGACCGCATCACCGACGCGCTTGCCGAGCAATGCCGAGGCGATGGGGGAGACGTAGGAAACGCTGCCCTTGGCCGGGTCGGCCTCGTCTTCCCCGACGATGCGGAATGTCTGGCGCCGGCCGTCTTCGCGCTCGAACGCCACCGTGCGGCCGAACTGGACCACGTCAGCCTGAACCGGCGGCTCGGTCAGCTGGGCGCTGGCGCGGCGGGACGACCAATATCGCAAATCCCGCGTGGCCCGGGCTATCGCGGTGCGGTCGCCGGCGATGCCGCCCTCGCTCTGCGCCGCCGAATAGGCCGCGCGCGCCGTGGCCAACTCGGCCTCGATCGCAACCAGCCCGCTAGCGGTCACCAAGTTGGCGTGCGGTGAGATCGGCCGGTCCGGCAGGTGGGCCGCCCGCGACTCGTAGTCTTCCTCGCGGGTGAAGGCGACGCTCATGGCTGCATCTTCTATGATCGGCATCGGGATGAAAATCGCCACGTTCAACATCAACGGCGTCAACCGCCGCCTTGACAACCTCGTCGCCTGGCTGCGCGAGGCCAAGCCCGACGTCGTGTGCCTGCAGGAGCTGAAGTCGGAGCAGGGGTCGTTTCCGGCGCAGACGTTGGCCGACCTCGGCTACTCGGCGGTGTGGTGCGGCGAGCGGACCTGGAACGGGGTCGCGATCCTGGCGCGGGGCGCCGAGCCCATTCTTACGCGCGACAGCCTGTCCGGCGATGACCGCGATCGCCAGGCGCGCTACGTCGAGGCGGCGGTGCGCGGGGTGTTGATCGCGTCGATCTACCTGCCGAATGGCAACCCGCAGCCGGGACCGAAGTTCACCTACAAGCTGGCCTGGTTCGAGCGCCTGATCGCCCACGCGGCCGAGCTGAAGGCGGCGGGCGTGCCGGTGGTGCTGGCTGGAGACTACAATGTCGTGCCGACGCCGGACGATATCTATCCGACCCGTTCGCTGGACGACAATGCGCTGATCCAGCCGCAGAGCCGGGCGGCGTTCGCTCGGTTGGTCCAGCAGGGCTGGACCGACGCGCTGCGCACCTTGCAGCCGGACGGCCCGCTCTGGACCTTCTGGGACTACAAACGCGACCGCTGGCCGCGCGACCGCGGCATGCGTCTCGACCATCTGTTGCTCTCCGCCGACCTAGGTGAGCGGTTGGCGGGCGGCGGTGTCGATCGCTGGGTGCGCGGCGAGGAGAACGCGAGCGACCACGCGCCGGCGTGGATCGAGCTCGACCTCGAGGGCTAGGAGCCGCCGCTGACGGTGATGCGCTGGTCAGTGATGTAGCGGGCGTCTTCCGAGCAGAGGAAGGTGACCGAGGCGGCGATGTCGTCGGGCGTGCAGACGAAGCCGAACGGCGCCTGGGCGTCGCGGTCGCGGATGCTGCCCATGCCGAGGGTGGCGACCAGCTTGCGGCCCATGTCGGTGTCGACGAGGCCGGGCGCGACGATGTTCACCCGCATGCCGTGGGCTTTCTCCTCCTTGGCCAGCGTGTGAGCCAGGGCCTCGGCCCCGGCCTTGCCAATGCTGTAGAGCCCCATGCGCGCACCCATCGACTGCGCAGCGATCGACGAGAGCATGATCACGTCGCTGCGCTTGGCCTGGCGCATGTGCGGCACCAGGGCCCGGCACATGTGGATCGGCCCCCAGAGATTGGCGCCTAGCAGCAGTTGGAACTGCTCGTCGGTGGCGTTGGTGATGGTCGGGCGGTCGACGGCGGATGAGCCGATGCCGGCGTTGTTGATCAGGGCGTCGATCTGGCCGAAGTCGGCGATGGCCCGCTGGCACATCGCACTCACCGCCGCCTGATCGGCGACATCAGCCTGGTAGATCTCGGCGCGGACGCCGCTCGTGCGGGCGACATCGGCCACCTCGCTCGCCGCGGCTTCGTTGCTGGCGTAGTTGATCGCCAGGTTCGCCCCCTCACGGGCGAACTGCTCGCAGATCGCCCGGCCGATGCCGCGGCCGCCGCCGGTGACCATGGCCGTGCGGCCCTGCAGTCTTCCCACCATCTCGTCCCCTCGTTCCTGCGCAGGCGTACCCTGCGTCTGCCAAGACCACTACCGGGCCGACGCCGCGAACCGCAAGGCGTCTGGTGTTGGCAGGAGCGACGCGCGCCGCCGTTGACGGCCAAGCCTGGTGAGGTCACGCTCCAGCCATGGCGGCGATCGAAGTCGAGATGGAGGCTCACCGCGCGCGGCCGACGCACGGAGAGCTGACCGTCCAATCGGTGATCGCCGCGGTGATCGTGGCCGCGATCATGGGCTCGGCTTACCCCTACATGGTGCTGAAGCTGGGGTTCGGGCCCAACGTCTCGATCGTGTCGGCCTTCTTCGGCTACCTGATCCTCAGCGTGATCGCCCGCGGGAGCTACGACCGGTTCCAGAACAACATTGTCCAGACCGCGGGCACCTCGGCGGCGCAGACCGCGTTCATGTGCGGCATCCTGGCGACGTTCGAGATTCTCAGGGCCGACAAGACTTCGCACTTCGCTTTGAATCCGACGCCGCTGCAGACCTTCCTGTGGCTGACCTGCGCCTCGCTGCTGGGCACGGTGCTGGCGGCCCCGATGCGCCGACACTTCATCGTCGACCAGAAGCTGCCCTTCCCGGACGGGATGGCGGCAGCCGAGACGCTGCTGGTGCTCGATCCGCCGCGCGACGCGCCCCCTGCCGAGCGCGCCGTCGCCCGTAAGGCGGCGATGGTGATGGGGCTTTGCCTCCTAGCCTCGGGCCTGCTGATGCTCGTGCGCGACGACTCGAACCTGCTCAGCGTGATCCCCGGCGGCTGGGATCCGGGCAAACTTACGCTAGGCGCGGCGGGGGCTGGGTTCACGCTTGCGGCGATGGGCGTGGGCGTTGGCTACAGCCTGCTCAGCGTCGGCACCGGCATGATCGTCGGCCTCAGGATCAACGCCTGGATGCTGCTGGGCTGCGTGATCGGCTGGATCGTGGTCCCACTGCTCTTGATCCAGCACCACATCCTGCCCGACCAGCCGAAGCGCAGCCAGGTGCTTCAGTGGGTGCTGTGGCCGGGGCTGGGCATGCTCGTGGCCGGCGGGATCACTACGCTGGTGATGCGCTGGCGGATGCTGCTGCGCGCATTCGCCGGTCTCCGGGACGCGAGCGGCGAGGACGTGCCGCTGCGCTGGATCGTGATCAGCGCGCTGGTCCTGGCGGTCGCCCTGTGCGCGGTCCAGAAGCTGTTCTTCGGGCTGCCGATCTGGATGAGCATCGTCGCGATCCTGCTTTCGATCCCGCTAATGCTGGTGGGCCTGAGAGCGCTAGGCGAAACGAACTGGGGGCCGATCGGGGCGCTCTCCAACCTGACCCAGGCGCTCTTCGCCGGCATCGCGCCGGGGAGCCTCGTCGCCAACGTGGTGCCGGCGGGAACAGCGGGCACGGTCGCGGTCACTTCCGAAGGCTTGATGCAGGACTACCGCGCCGGCTTCCTGATCGGTTCGTCGCCGCGCTCGATGTTTATCGCCCAGGTGATTGGCGCCCCGATCGGGGCGCTGGCGCTGGCGTTCACCTATCCGCTGCTGATCAAGACCTACGGCCTGATCGGCGATCACGCGCAGCTCGCCGCGCCCGGCTCGCGCCGCTCGGCTGCGTTCGCGCAGCTGCTGACGTCAGGCCTGAGCAGCCTACCGCCCTCAGCCCTGTGGGCCGGGCTCATAGCGGCGGTGCTGGGCGGCGTCTTCGCGGCGATGGAGCAGAGCGAGCGGCTGAAGCGCTGGACGCCGTCGCCGGTGGCGCTGAGCCTTGGCCTGTTGCTGCCGTTCTCCTCGATCTCGACCATGTTCGTCGGCGCGGTGGTGGGCGCGATCTGGCTGGCCCGGCATCCCGCCAGCGCCGCGCGATACCTGATCGCGGTCGCCTCTGGCTTCATCGCAGGCGAGGCGCTGGTAGCGGTGCTGGCGCCCGCCCTGATCGCGATGGGGCTCGGCAAGGGCTAAGCCGGCATTCGCCTCCGCGCTTGTCGGACCCAGCGTCAAAGCGTTTGATGTAGTGCGCGGCCGCTAACGGGGTTGGCTGCGACTCGAACTGGACGGAGTGGGACATGGCCGACGGCGCCGCCGACATCTTGAGCGACAAGCGGGCGCTGGCCCGCCAGCGCGCCTACGAAACCCCGCTCGATCGGCTCAACCCGGCCTGGGCCTCAGCCTTCCGCGACGATGCGCACTGGCCCTACTTCGAGCGCCTGCGAGCCGAGGACCCGGTGCACTGGACGCCGGACAGCAACTACGGCGCGTTCTGGTCGATCACCAAGTACAACGACATCATGGAGGTCGACACCAATCACCAGGTGTTCTCCTCCGCGAAGGGCATCGGTCTGCCGCCCAAGCCCAGCGTGCTGCCGCCGGAAGCGCTCGAGATGCGGGACACGCGTGCGAACCGCGACGAGAGCGAAGACACCAACAGCTTCATCAACATGGATCCGCCGGGTCACGATATTCAGCGCAAGACCGTGAGCCCCGGCGTCGCACCGGCGCGGCTGGCCGAGATGGCGCCGCAGATCCGCGAGCGGGCCGGCCTGATCCTCGACTCGCTGCCGATTGGCGAGCCGTTCGACTGGGTCGATCTGGTCTCCAAAGAGCTGACCACGATGACACTGGCCACGCTGTTCGACTTCCCGTTCGAGGAGCGGCGCAAGCTGACCATGTGGTCGGACACCATGACCACGGCGCCGGGTCACGGGCCCTGGAACACCTACGCCGAGCGGCGTCAGCTGATGACCGACTGCCGCAACTACTTCGTGGGCCTCTGGAACCAGCGGGTGAACGCCGAGCCCGGCGGCGACCTGATCTCGATGCTCGCGCATGGGCCGGACACCCGCGGCTTCTCGATGGATCAGTACTTCTCCAACGTGACGCTGCTGATCATCGGCGGCAACGACACCACCCGGAACACCATCTCCGGCTCGATCTTCGCGCTCAATCGCAACCCGGACCAGTACGCCAAGCTGCGCGCGAACCCGTCGTTGATCCCCTCGATGGTGTCCGAGACCATCCGCTGGCAGACCCCGCTGGCGCACATGGCCCGCACCGCGACGCAGGACTTCGAGTTCCGCGGCAAGTCCATCAAGGAAGGCGACCGGGTGGTGATGTGGTACGTCTCGGGCAACCGGGACGAGGAGGTGATTGACAACCCCTACGCCTACATCATCGACCGGCCCCGGCCCCGCACGCACCTCTCGTTCGGCTTCGGCATCCACCGCTGCGTCGGCAATCGCCTCGCCGAGCTGCAGCTGACCATCATCTGGGAAGAGATCCTGAAGCGCTTCCCCGAGATCCGCCTGCTGGAAGAACCGAAGCGCAGCTACTCGATCTTCATCAAGGGCTACGAGGACATGAAGGTCGTCATCCCGTCACGGAACTGACCCCGATCCGCCGGTGGCGCTTGCGCGAGAGGGCGCAGATCGGGAATTAATCCCGACGAGATCGGGAAATCTCAGCATGGCCGGGATGCCCGTTACGCCGCAGACCGGAAGGCGCTGAATGCGAGACGCTCGTCGTGGGCGCTCTCCGCTCCGACGCCTGCTCCCGGGCCGCCGGAACTCCACGCCAGGGCCGGATGCGAAACGGGCGCGACAAACAGCTGAACCGTTCAAGCATGGGCCGCAGATGGCGCTGGCTGACCGTCTTGGCCTGCGTGGCGATCGGGGGCTGTGTGGCCGGTCCCAACTTCGAGCCGTCAGCGCCGCCTGAGACGAGCAACTACGGCGCCCACACGGCCGCCGTCACAGTAGCCACGCCGTCTGTCGCCGGCGGAGAAGCCCAGCGTTTCGTCAGCGGCGCCGACCTGGCCGGAGACTGGTGGACCCTCTTCCATTCGCGGCGGCTGGACGCCCTGATCGACGAGGCGCTGGCGGACAACCACGACCTCAAGGCCGCCAAAGCTGCGTTGCTGGCGGCGCATGAACAGGTCCTGGCCCAGCGAGGCGCCTATTTCCCCACCGTAGGCGCGAGCTTCGGCGCCTCGCGACAACAGCAGACCGGGGTGCTGGCGCCGCCCCTAAACTCGAATGCACTCGAATACAGCCTCTTCACCCCGCAGGTCAGCGTCTCCTATGTGCCTGACGTTTTCGGTCTGAATCGGCGCAGCGTGGAATCCGCGCAGGCGCAGGCGGACGCCGCTCGCTACCAGATGATCGCCACCGACCTGACCCTGACGACCAACGTCGCCAACGCTTACATCCAGGAAGCCGCGCTCGAAGATCAGATAGACGCCACCCGCCAGGTGATCGAGATCGACGGCAAGCTGGTCGAGGCGCTGAAGTACCAACTCGAAAAGGGGTATGCGAGCGGGCTCGACCTCGCCGCGCAGCAGACGCAGCTTGCCCAGACCGCCGCCGGCCTGCCGCCGCTAGTCAAGCAGGCCGAACAACAGCGCGATCTGATCGCCGTCTTGACCGGGCGGTATCCGGACCAGTCGACGGAAGAGCCGGCCAGCCTCGCAGCTCTGACACTGCCGGGGGACTTACCGCTTAGCCTTCCCTCGACCCTGGTCTCGCAACGCCCGGACGTTCTGCAGGCGGAGGCCAACCAGCACGCCGCCAGCGCCCAGATCGGCATCGCCGCCGCCAACCGGCTGCCGAACGTCGAACTGACCGCCAATCTCGGCAGCACGGCGCTGACGCTCGGCGAGGTGTTCGGATCGGGCGCGGGTTTCTGGGGGCTGGCTGCGACGATCGCCGAGCCGATCTTCGACGGCGGGACTTTGTTGCATCGGGAGCGCGCCGCTAAGTCGACCTACGTCCAGGCGTCTGAGCAGTATCGCAGCACGGTGCTCACAGCGCTTCAGAACGTCGCCGACACTTTGGCGGCGCTCGACCAGGACGCCCGGACGCTGAAGGCGACTGCTGCCGCCGCCGACGCCGCCAAAGTCACGCTCGACCTCTCAGAACGGCAGTGGAAGGACGGCTACGCCAGCTATCTGTCGCTGCTGAGCGCCGAACAGGTCTACCAGCAGGCGCGGATCGGCTTCGTGCAGGCCGAGGCCAGTCGCTACGCCGACACGGTGGCGCTGTTCCAGGCGCTGGGCGGCGGCTGGTGGCGACGATCGGATCTGTCGAAGGGCGACGATGCGCACTGAGCCGCCTTCCGCCATGCTGTGGCGACCCATCGTGGCTGCCGCAATGGCCGCGCTTGCGCTCGGCGCGTGCTCGCCCAAGCCGTCCGAAGAGGCACAGGCGTCGGTGACGCCGACCACCGTCAAACTCACGCCAGACCAGCTCCAGCACGTCGGCGTCTTCACCGTCGCGCAGGCCGCTTTCAGCAAGACGGTCGACGCCTCGGGCGTGGTCGACTTCGACAACGACCAAGCCACCAGCGTGATCGCGGCGTTCAGCGGTCCGGTGACCCAGATCCTGGTCAATCCCGGCGACAAAGTCGTCAAGGGCCAGCCGCTCGCTCTGGTCCAGTCGGCTGATTTCTCTACTGCGGTCGCAGCTTACGAAAAGGCGCTGGCCGTCGCGCGGACCAACCGCAAGCTGGCCGATATCGACGCGGACCTGTTCCAGCACAACGGCATCTCGCTGAAGGAAGCGCAGCAGGCGCAGACCGACGCGGTCAGCGCTGAGACGGACCGCGACGCCGCTCGGGAGGCGCTTGTCGCGCTGGGCGTTTCCCCACAGTCCATCCAGGCGCTTCAGCGGGGCAAGGGGGTGGCCGGCTTCCTGGCCGTCATTCGCTCGCCAATCGCGGGCACGGTGGCGGAACGGCTGGTCACCCCGGGACAACTGGTGCAGGCGGGGACCACGCCTTGCTTCATCGTCGCCGATCTCTCGAAGGTTTGGGTGCTGGCTCAGATTCCGGACTCTGACCTTACCTTGGTCAAAGCGGGGGAGCAGGCCAGCGTGATCGGCGACACGGGCCGTTTCAACGGCACGCTCACCAATGTCGCCGCCGAAGTAAGCCCGGATACCCGTTCGGTCGTGGCGCGCGTCGTCGTCGATAATCCGGGCGACCTGCTGAAAAAGCAGATGTACGTGCGCGTACAGATTCAGTCGCGCGACCAAAGCACCGGGCTGCTCGCGCCGGTCTCGGCGGTGTTGCGCGACGACGAGAACCTGCCCTTCGTTTTTGTTGTCCGGCCCGACGGCAGCTTCGTGCGTCGTCCCGTGACGCTGGGTGATCGCACCGGCGACCGCTACGACATCACCGCCGGCCTGCGGGGAGGCGAGCGGATCGTCGACGACGGCGGCATCTTCCTGCAGTTCATGCAGAACCAATGAGCGACGCGCCGTCGCCGGAGGACGATCCGCCGAAGCGGCCGTCGGTGATAGACCGGGTGGTCGCCGCGTCCCTGGCCCAGCCGTTCTTCGTCGCGCTGATGGCGTTGGTGCTGGTCGCGGTCGGCCTGTGGTCGCTGAACCGCCTGCCGGTGGACGCCTACCCGGACCTGGCGCCGCCCATGGTCGAGGTGATCACGCAGTGGCCCGGTCATGCGGCCGAGGAGGTCGAGCGGCTGATCACCGTGCCGGTCGAGCTCGACATGAATGGCGTTCCGAAGAGCGTCGTGACGCGCTCCATCTCGCTCTACGGGCTCTCGGACGTGATCATGACCTTCCAGGACGGCGCGGACGACACCGCCGCCAGGCAGGAGGTGTTCAACCGGTTGCAAGGCCTTGCTCTGCCGGACGGGGTGACGCCATCGGTCTCGCCGCTCTCGCCGCCATCCGGCTTGATCTATCGCTACGTGCTGCAGAGCCCCGATCGCTCGCCGATGGAGCTCAAGACCTTCGAGGACTGGATCGTCGAGCCCCAGTACAAGTCCGTCCCCGGCGTTGCGGACGATTCCGGCTTCGGCGGCGGCACGATGCAGTACCAAGTGCTGCTCGATCAGACCAAGCTTGCGTCAGTTGGCCTGTCGGCGGCTCAGGTGATGACCGCGCTTGGCGCCAACAACGCCAACGCCGGCGGTGGGTTCTATTCCCAGGGCGGCCAATTCTACTACGTCCGCGGGGCGGGCCGGATCCAGACGCTGGAGGACATCGGCGACGTCGTCGTGGCGCAGAAGAACGGCGCGCCGGTCCTGGTCAAGGACGTCGGCCGTGTGGCCATCGGCATCGCGCCGAGGCTCGGCGAATTCGGCTTCGAGAAGCAGGACGATGCGGTCGAGGGCGTGATCCTGCTGCGCACCGGTGAGAAGACCCAGACGGTGCTCAGCGGGGTCGAGGCCAAGACCAGGGCGCTGAACGACGAGATACTGCCCAAGGACATCAAGGTCGTGCCGTTCTACGACCGCACGGACCTGACCAGCCTGACCATCCACGTGGTCCAGCAGAACCTGTTGCGCGGCATGCTTCTGGTCGTCGTGGTCCTGATCTTCTTCCTCTACGATCTGCGGGCCGGCCTGATCGTGGCCACCACCATCCCCTTGGCGCTGCTGTTCGCTTTCGTCTGCCTCGATCTCCAGAAAGCGTCCGCCAACCTGCTCTCCATCGGCGCAATCGACTTCGGCATCCTGGTCGATGGCGCGGTGGTGATGGTGGAGAATGTCTTCCGCCAGATCGCCTTACGGGAGGGAGAGCCGTTCGACATCCGAGCGGTGATCCGAGCGGCGGCGGCGGAGGTGGATCGCCCCATCTTCTATGCGGTCGCGGTGATCGTGGCCGGGTTCCTGCCGATCTACTTCCTCGCCGGGCCCTCGGGGCGGCTGTTCAAGCCGATGGCCGACACCATGGTTTTCGCCCTGATCGGCTCCCTGGTGGTGACCCTCACGCTCCTGCCGGCGCTTTGCGCCTGGTTCATGCGCAACGGGGTGCGCGAGCGGCGCAACGCCATCTTCGAATCCATCAAGTCGATCTACGCCAAGGGACTCGACTTCTGCCTCGCCCGGCCATGGGGGACGACCTTCGTCGCGGCCGTCGCGCTCGCAGCGTCGCTGCTGTTGATCCCCTTCATCGGCGGCGAATTCATGCCGCAGCTCGACGAAGGCGCCCTCTGGGTGCGCGCCACCATGCCCTACACGATCTCGTTCGATGAATCGGCCAAGATCACCCCTCAGATCCGCGGCGTGCTGGCGTCGTTCCCGGACGTCACCACGGTCACTTCGGAACTCGGCCGGCCCGACGACGGCACCGACTCCACCGGCTTCTTCAATGTCGAGTTTTACGTCGGGCTAAAGCCGTACTCGCAGTGGACCGGTCCCTACCACTCCAAGTCGGAGCTGATCGCGGCGATCGACCGCAAGCTCCAGGCCTTCCCCGGCATCACCTTCAACTACAGTCAGCCTGCCGAAGACGCGGTCGACGAGGCCGAGACCGGCCTGAAGAGCGCGCTCGCGGTGAAGGTATTTGGTTCCAGCCTGGACACGCTCCAGCAGAAGGGCAAGGCGATCAAGAAGGTGTTGGAGCAGGTGCGTGGAATCCACGACGTGACTCTGGTCCAGGAACTCGGCCAGCCCAGCCTCGACATCACCGTCAACCGCGACAAAATCTCCCGCTACGGCCTGAACGTCGCCGACATCAACAGCGTGATCCAGACCGCCATCGGGGGGGATGCGGCCACCCAGGTGGTGCAGCAGGAGAAGCAGTTCGATCTGGTCGTCCGCCTTGACCAGAAGTACCGGGACAATCCCGAGGAGATCGGCGACATCCTGGTGGCTACACCCGGCGGACAACAGATCCCGCTCAAGGAATTCGCCGACATCAAAGTTGGCGACGGCGCCTCGTTCATCTACCACGAGAACAACTCCCGCTATATCGGCGTTCAGTTTTCAGTGGAGGGCAGGGACCTCGCCAGCGCGGTCGGCGAATCGATCCAGCGGGTGAAGTCAGGCGTCGCCTTGCCCCAGGGCTACCGCCTGGATTGGGGCGGGGAATATTCCGAATACACCGCTTCGCGCGCGCAGATGCTGGTTACACTGCCGCTTACGGTGGCTTTGATTTTCCTCTTGCTGTTCACGCTCTACAGCAATCTGAAGTTCCCGTTCATCACCGTTGCGGGCGTGGTGCTGTCGGCCCCCGCGGGCGGGTTGCTGGCGCTGTTCCTCACCCATACGCCGTTCTCGGTGTCATCTGGGATCGGCTTTCTGGCGTTGTTCGGCGTCTCCGTGCAGACCGCCGTGGTCTATATCTCTTACGTCAACGAACTGCGCGGCGGCGGCATGCCAGCTGTGCAGGCGATCCGCGAGGGCGCGATCCTGCGCTTGCGTCCGATCATGATGACGGCGCTGGTGGCGGCCCTGGGGCTGCTGCCGGCGGCGCTCGCCACCGGCGTCGGCACCGACTCCCAAAGGCCGTTCGCGTTGGTGATCGTCAGCGGATTGTTCTCTCGGCTCTTGGTCAGCATCTTCCTGATGCCGGCGCTCTACACGTTGGTGGCGCGCTCGGACGACCGGCTAGAGGTCTGACGTCGCAACATGAGCTTGGCCGGCCCGGCACGCACCTGTGCGAACGTAAGAACGACGCAG
Organism: Caulobacteraceae bacterium; assembly: GCA_036494265.1. Classification (GTDB taxonomy): domain Bacteria; phylum Pseudomonadota; class Alphaproteobacteria; order Caulobacterales; family Caulobacteraceae; genus Acaudatibacter. Next base: position 66,094 of record DASXOP010000071.1, read on the forward strand.
GATAGGGCAATACTTCGGCCCTGGCTCCCCGGGCAGGACTCGAACCTGCGACCCGCCGGTTAACAGCCGGCTGCTCTACCAACTGAGCTACCGAGGATCAGGCCATCGGCCGAAGGCGGGGCTATTACGCTGCGCCGTCGCCGGGTGCAAGCGCGCGTCCCGCCGCAGGTCGCGCCTCATAAAAAAGCAGCCCGGCGAAGGTCGCCGGGCTGATGAAGTGGGTGATGGTGGGGTGTCTTCAAGGAAGACGAGTCGCAGGGTCGGTGGTTATGGTTAATCCGGTCTTAAGGACTCACGCTTTGCGGCCAAGGTAGCTCGCAAGCGCCCGGTAGACGTCAGCTGGCCGGGTGAAGTCCACCATAGGGTGGCGGAACGGCACCCACTGGAAGCGCGACCACCAGAGCTGGCCCTCGTGCGGTGGCGACGCGTAGTCGTATGCCGCCAGCGGACGGAAGACCTCGCGGCGAAAGTCGACGTCGACGAGGTTGGTCTTCTCCGAGGCATAGAGTTGCACGGCGCGGCGCTTGGCGGCCTGCTCGGCGGTGGTGAGCTCGAGGGTCCGCTCTACGCCGGTCGGGGCAGGGAAGCTGTTCGGACAAGGCTTGCCGCCGAACAGATTGTACTCGGCGAATTCCAGCACGCTCACACCGTCGGCGGCGAGGCGGCTGGCGATCGCATTGGCGCCGTCGTGGTCAGGGTTGCCACCCTCGAAAGCCGGGACCCAGAGCTGATCGATGGCGAAGGACGCGATCGCGGCGCGGACTTCGGTCTCGGCGGCGTCGAGCTCACGCCAGAGATGCCGCGCCGGGCGGTCCGACCAGCCGGCGACCGCGAGGCCCAGCTCGCTGGCGACCTGTTCGGCTTCGGCGCGGCGTCTGGCGACGGCAGCCTGGAATCGCGGGCGGGCCCAGGGCCACATGGTGGCGGCGTCGACGCAGCCGTGGGTGAGGAAGAGCACGGCGACCTTGGCCCCGGCCGCCCTGGCCCGGCCGATCGCCGCGCAGAACCCGACCACCTCGTCGTCCGGGTGCGGGCAGAGGATCAGGATCGAAGCGCCGAAGGCGGTCGCCACGCCGGTGGGTTCTGGGCTTGCGGTCAGGCGATCAGCTCGGCCGCGGGCGCCGCGGCCGCTTCGCGCCAGAGCGAGAACAGGTCCTCGTCCAGCACCTCGCGCCAGCTGGCCAGCTGGCGGCGCGAATAGTCGAGCGCGGCGGCGCGCATGCCCTCGCGGGTCCGACCGCAAGCGGCTGCTTCGCGCAGCGCAACGGTCCAGTCGTCGACACCGCTCGCGACCACCTTCATCGCCGGGGTGTTGTCGAACAGTTCGGCGACGCCGCTCTTCTGCGAGACCAGCACCGGGCAGCCGCTGGCCATCGCCTCGACCCCGACCATGCTGCGGATCTCGACCTCGGACGAGAGCGCGACGAGATCGACGCTGGCGTAGAGGCGGGCGAGTTCGCAAGGCGCCACGAAACCGGCCACGGTAGCCGCATCGCCCAGCCTGTCGCGCACATCGCCCGCGGCCGGCCCGACGCCGGCGGTGATCAGGTGCAGCGGCACGCCCTCGGCGCGCAGGGCGGCGATGGCGTCGACCAGGGTGTGGATGTTCTTGCCGACGTCGAGCCGGCCGACGAACAGCACCGCGATCCGGTCCTTCGGCACGCCGAACTCGGCCTCGATGCGGGCGCGATCGGCGCGGTGCGGGCCGAACAGCTTCTTGTCGATGCCGAGTCGCAGGTGGCCGACGCGAGAGCGTCCGAGCATGCTCTCGGCCAGTGCGTGGTCCTCGGCCCGGGTGGCGGCGACGAAGGCGCATCGGCGCAGGTGCTGCGCCAGCCGCTGATCCATCCGCCGCCCCTGGCGCTCCGGCACCTTCCAGTCGTCGATCAGCTTGCGCGCTGGCCAGCTGGCCCCCAGGCGCGCCTCGATGGTCTGGCGGGTGAAGATGCGGGTGTAGGAGGGGGTGTCGGTGTGGAACGAGGTGGTCAGCGGGATGCCGCGCTTGCGGCTGACGCTCTCGGCGGTCTTGGCGAAGGCGAAGAAGGCGTCGGTGGTGTGGATCACGTCGTAGTCGCCCAGCTCCCGCGCCAGCGCCGGGTGATAGGGCGCAAGGTCGGTGTGATCGGGTACGTAGGGCAGGAACTTCAGCTGCGCGGTCGAGAACACCGGCGGCAGGTGCGCGAGGCGCGCGCCCGGCCCCAGGATCTCGCTCTGCTGGCGGCCGGAGAAATAGACCGTCAGATTGAGCGGCAGCGCGCCATCGGCGGCGGCCTCGGCGAGGCGTTCCCAGCACTTGACGTGTCCGCCGGCTTCCGGAGAGCGCGGCAGATCGACGAGGGCGGCGACGCGGATAGGTTTTTCGGCGCGCATGAGTCTTCGAGTCTTCGCGGGGGAGGGTAGCTCATCGGTTAGGTGGAGACAGCTAGGTGAATTTCAACTCGGTCACGAATATGACCCGGGCGATGCAAGGCGGTGTCAGGGTGACTTTCAGCGTGATGTTTGTCACAGTACCTACCGCAGGGACATGTTGGGCTCTTGAGGGAGCGAGCTGATGAATCGAGCGAGCGTAGCGCTGGCTGTGGCTGCTGGATTGGGCCTGATGGCCTCTCCTGCGATGACCTTGGCGATGGGCGGCGGCGGCGGCGGTGGCGGTAGCATGCCGAGCGGCGGCAGCGGCATGGGCGGCATGCCGGACCAGCCCGAGTACGATCCCGCGATCGAATACCAGAAGGGCACGGCCGACCTGCAAGCCGGACGCTACAAGCCGGCGGTGCAGGAATTCCAGCACGTCGTCGACTCCACGCCGCGCGCGGCCAACGCCTGGCTCTATCTCGGCATGTCGAAGTCCGGCGCCGGGGATGAGAAAGGGGCCGAGAAGGCCTACGAGAAATCGGTCAAGCTCGATGACACCTCGGTGCAGGCGCACCGGCAGCTCGCGCTCTCCTGGATCAAGCTGAAGCAGAACGACAAGGCCAACGCCGAACTCGCCACGCTGAAAGCCAGGTCGGCGACTTGCGCCGACACCTGCTCGGATGCCGCCGACCTGAAGGCCGCGATCGACGCGGTGCAGGCGGCTCTCGCGGCCCCGGCGACCGCTTCGATCGACACCGGCGAGCATCTGTCGCTGGCGACGCCGGAAGCTGGCGACGGCGCCTATGTGCGGGCGGTGAGCCTGATCAACGAGCATCGCTGGGACGAAGCTTTGGCCTCGCTCAGCAGCGCCGCTGCCGCCATCGGCCCACATCCGGACATCCTGACCTACGAGGGCTATGTCTGGCGGCACAAGGGCGACTGGGCCAAGGCGGAGTCGTTCTATCATCAGGCGCTGGCGATGAACCCGAACCACCGCGGCGCCACTGAGTACTATGGCGAACTTAAGGTGCTCGAGGGCGACATGTCGACGGCGCGGGCGCTGCTCGCCAAGCTCGACACCGCCTGCACGTTTGGCTGCGCCGAGGCGGAGGAACTGAGGCTTTGGATCGATCACGGCGGCGACCCGGCCGCCTGATCGCCCTCGTCGTTGGCGCCGCCAGCGCAGGTGTGCTGGCGGCCGCCGCGCCGGCCTCGGCCCCGCCGCTGCGGGCGATGCGCTGGCTGGCGCCAGGGGTCAGCCCCGCGCAGGCGCTGACGCGCCGGCCGACCGAGTGCCTGACGACGCCGAAGGACGCCGAGAGCGCCTATCTGGTCGAGCTGGGGCGCGCCGCGTTCCGCACGCCGCTGTTGCTGGGCGGCCAGGCGGCGCGCGCCGGCATCGACTGCGAGACCTGCCACCGCGGCGGTCGCACCAATCCGGACTTCGACTTCCCCGGCATTTCTGGCGCGCCTGGCACCGCCGATGTCACCACCTCGGTGCTCTCGTCGCACCGGGGCGACGGGATCGACAACCCGAAGCCGATCCCCAACCTCTCCGGCCCGAAGGCCGCGCTTAAAGTCAGCCAGGACCCGTCGTCCGGGGCGCTTGAAACGTTCATCGACGGCATCGTCACCCAGGAGTTCGACGGGAACGCGCCGCCGTCGGCGGTGCTGCACGGGCTGGCTGCCTACGTGCGCCAGCTGTCGCCGGGTGCGTGCCCCAAGGCGCCGAGCGAGCCGATGACCGCCGGTGGGGCGCTGGATGACGTGGTGCGCGCGGTGCGGGCTGCGCTGGCCGCGCTCGGCCGCGGCGACGGCGCCTCGGCGGCGCTGATGATCGAAGCGGCGCGCTCGCAGCTCGGTGACATCGACGAGCGGTTCTCGGTTCCTGGACTGGCGGCCGAACGCCAGTTGTTAGCGCGGGCAGCGGCCGATCTGGGCGCGGCGGAGGCAGACGCCCGGCGCGCGCCAGCGACGGCGAGCGCAGACCTCACGGTCTGGCTGGCGCGGGCGCCGCAATGGCGGGCGGCGGTGGTTGCCGCCGGCTCGCGCTCGCTCTATCGGCCCGAGCGACTGGCCGCCGCCGCCAAGCCAGCGCCAGTCGGCAGAACCGCGGCGTTGAAGTAGACTTCGGGTTCGGCCGGGTTGTGTGACCGTTTGACCTCGGCTCCCGGCGTGGACTAGCGTAGCCGCGCCAACCCGGAGCGACATACCATGCGCGTGATGATCCTGGCCGCCGCCGTGGCTTTTACCTTCGCCACAGCTGTCAGCGCCGCGACTCCAGTCGGTCCCTTCAAGTTGGATGTGAAGGGTGGTTGCCACGCGGCGAACGGTCAGTTCGCCGCCAAGAGCTACTGTGCCGCCTTGGCGCCGACAGCAAAGCCCCCGACGCACTGCAAGGACCCGAAGACCAAGAAATTCGTGAAGTGCGGCACCCCAGGGGCTGTTCCTGCCTAGGTGGCCGCCTCGTCGCCCGTGGGGTCGAACAGCAGGGGTGAGATCAGCCTCAGGGTTCTTCGGCGGCCTGATCACGCTTAGCGTCGCGGATTGACGCTGACATCTCCACCTCTCGAAATAATGTACTCAGCAGCGGCTGCGAGGTCGTCAGCTAGGAACTCTGGTTTAGTGTCGAATTCGCGGTCCGAGCCTCCGTGGCCAGTCCGAACCAGGATCGATTGAATTCCGGCGCGGCGAGCTGTTTCGATATCGCGCGTATGGTCACCCACCATCCAGGACGTGCTGCGATCTATCTCGAAATCGCGACAGGCTTGATCGATCAAGCCTGTCTTTGGCTTGCGACAGTCACAATCCATCGCGAACGCGGCGTCTGCCCTAACCGCCGAAGGCGCTGGATGGTGCGGACAGACGTAGATTTGATCGATAGCGACTCCGTCGGAGCTGAGTAAGCGCTGCAATCGAATGTGAATTTCATCGATAGAGGCCATTGATGCCAACCCCCGCGCGACCGCGGATTGGTTCGTCACCACGATCAGAAGATAGCGCGCTTCCTGCAAAGAGCGCAGCGCCCGGCCAACTGCGGGCATCAACACCAACTGCTCAGGTCGCGTAACGTAGCCGCGCGCGACGTTGAGTGTGCCATCGCGATCAAGGAAGACGGCAGAACGAGACAGGCCCAACTCCTATTGACCGACTTCGAAAGGACCACAAACTCAGGCGTTTGCTTATGGTGTCGCAAAGATCAAACGGGGCGCAGCCAAATCAAAGCGCGCAGTGCGGTAGCCTGCAATACTCGGCTCGGTTTCGCGCCCCGCCGACCTCAGCGGTCATCCCAATGTTGGCTTGATGTCACCATATCTCGTGACGGGATCTAAAGTCCCAAATTCCGTTTCGGGACGATCAATCCAGAGCATGACCGGGAAGACGGCCGTGTATAAGGACCTCCTAGCTGGCTCGCAACGGGCCGGCTTAGCGAAGCGGCTGGTTGCCCGACGGGAAGGGCTTGATGACTGAGGCTGAGACGCTCCTAACACCGCGAGGACGGCCGAACATGAGTGAGGAATGAGCCGGCGATACTCCATCGTCAAAAGGGTCTTGGTCACGGGCGGTGCTGGGTTTCTAGGGTCGCACCTGGTCGACCGACTATTGGCTCAAGGATACGAGGTCTTGTGTGTCGATAACCTTTTCACAGGCTCGAAGGCCAACATCGCACATCTGATCAACCACCCCCGATTCGAGTTCATGCGACATGATGTGACGATGCCGCTGTTTGTGGAAGTCGACGAGATTTACAATCTCGCGTGCCCCGCATCGCCGATTCACTATCAGCACGACCCCGTTCAAACGACCAAGACCTCCGTGCATGGCGCCATCAACATGCTCGGGCTTGCGAAGCGATTGAAATGTCGAATCCTTCAAGCCTCGACGAGCGAAGTCTACGGTGACCCGGCCGTACACCCTCAGACGGAGGACTACTGGGGCCACGTGAACCCCATCGGCCCACGCTCCTGTTACGACGAGGGGAAGCGCTGCGCGGAGACCCTGTTCTTTGATTATCACCGTCAGCACGGCCTTGAGATCAAGGTTGCTCGGATATTCAATACTTATGGTCCTAGGATGCATCCAGCCGACGGGCGGGTGGTCTCGAATTTTATTGTTCAAGCACTTCGCAACGAGCCGATCACTATTTTTGGAAGCGGAGAGCAGACTAGGTCGTTCTGTTACGTCGACGATCTGATCGACGGCTTGGTCCGGCTCATGGAGACTCCCGCGGCCGTGACCGGGCCGATGAACTTGGGCAATCCCACGGAGTTTTCCATCCGACAGCTCGCCGAGAAGATTACCGAACTCACTTCGTCGAAATCCTCGATCACCCTTGAGCCGCTTCCGACCGATGATCCCCGGCAGCGCCAACCCGATATCTCTAAAGCCCACTCACTTATCGGCTGGAGCCCCACCGTGTCGTTGGAGGAGGGGCTGAAGGCGACGATCGAGTTCTTTGCCTCCAACACGACTTTTTAGAACAAGAGTAGACGGACCCGTCAGTTGACCGGACGCAGTGCCAAGGGCCTGCAAATTATCTCTCGAGCGGGTCCGTCCAGCAACCGAGCCGATGAGATGGGCTGAGGGCGGTCAGTTCCCGGAGCGGTGTCAAAAAGCCACAAGACGTGACGACCTGCCTTACCAGTCACCCAGAAGGCTCAGCTACGTCCCTTCGACCTCCACGAGCCAACGGAAATCGGACCCGGTTATCCACATGCGATGTAAAATGACCGCGAGTCGCCTAGCGACCGCGACTGCCGCGACGCGATACTCCTTGCTTTCGTAGAGATGGTGCGCCCAAGCCTGAAGTTCGCTAGGGCGCGTGGTTGGCCGAAGTACGGATTTGGCGGACATGAAAAGCGCAGCTCGGGCTTCGCTGTCCCCACATTTCGAAATGTGCTTCTGCCGACTAATCAAACCAGATTCATATTTCCGCGGCGTGAGGCCGAGATGGACCGCAACGTCCCGAGAGTTCGCGAAGCGCTCGGGAACGTCGATTGCCGCTCGGAAGGAGAGGGCCGTCAACGCGCCAACGCCACACGCGGTCATAAGGCGACGACACACTGCATCCGAGCGCACGCGAGCTTCAATCTTCCCCTCAAGAAGAGCAACCTTGTCGACCAACACGGCGCGTACATCCAAAAAAGCTGCGACGATCTCAGTGAGAAGTTGCTCAGATTGCGCTAGTTGGATCGCCCGCCTCGCAAAAGTCGCCGAGCCGCCGGGCTTAATCTTCAGGCCGTGCTGTAACAGAGTCGATCTAACGATGTTGTCGATGTCTCGAAGCTTACGTATGAGTATCCTGCGCGCGGTCAGAATAAGTTTCGAGTCTCTACTTTCGCGCGTCTTGATGTGCACCGCCTTGTAGGCGCGCGTTCTCATTATTTCGGCGATGCCGCGCGCGTCGTTCCGGTCTGTCTTATTGAGCTTCGCCTTGAGTAGGCTATGGGCTTGCCGAGCCTCAATGCAGATTACCGGCAGGCCAGCCTTGGCGATCCCTTCATAGAGCCAACTGCCAAATCCGATGGACTCGAGGCCGATGCGCCGATAGCGCCGCCTCTCTCCTCGCAGGTAGGCGACTATGGCGGCAGGCTCCGTCGCGACCGAGCCCTCCTTGACGATGCGCCCCTCGTCATCGATCACGCAAATCTGGGTGGTCAGTTTCGAAACATCTAATCCAACGTAGTGAGCCATAGCGTCCTCCTGCCAATTCACGCTGCACTCTGACGCTGAACCACCACTCGATTCAACCTAGCCCGCGGGGCAACTTTCGGTGCGCATCTCTGTCCTCGGTGCGGCCACACTCTGATTGGTCGCGGGTGCTGCTGGATTTTGATCGTGCTATTTGCCGGTCATGAGATCTCGGGTTTGAAGGGGCTTCCTTGTCGTCAACAGTCCTCGTAACGGGTGGTGCGGGCTATATTGGCTCCCATGCATGCAAGGCGCTTCACGCAGGTGGTTTGACGCCCGTCGTCTACGACAACCTTTCGCGGGGCTTTGAATGGGCCGTCAGATGGGGCCCGCTTGAGCAAGGTGATATCTCGGATCAGGCTCGCTTGGAGGATGTAATCAGGCGGTATCGACCCATCGCCGTCATGCACTTTGCAGCGCTCACTTATGTCGCAGAATCTGTCACGTCGCCCGCCACCTACTACCGCACGAACGTGGGGGGCAGTCTGGCGCTGCTGGAGGCAATGCGCGCGACCGATGTGGACCAAATCGTGTTCTCTAGTTCGTGCGCCACCTATGCGGTCAGGGAGGGCGCAGCGCCTATTACCGAAGATCATCCACAAAAACCGATTAATCCATACGGTGAGACCAAACTAACGGTTGAGCGGATACTTCGCAGCTACTCCGACTCTTACGGCTTACGAGCTGTTGCATTGCGGTACTTCAACGCAGCGGGCGCCGATCCGGAGGGAGAGATTGGTGAAGCGCACGATCCTGAGACACACCTCATTCCTTTGATCTTAGACGCCGCCGCGAAGGGCACACGGATAACAATTCTTGGGGACGATTACCCCACCCCTGACGGCACATGTGTCCGTGACTATGTTCACGTCAGTGACCTCGCAGACGCTCATCTTTTGGCCTGGGGATATATCAATCGAACCCCCGGCTTCCACGCGTTTAACCTCGGCACAGGACAGGGTTATTCAAACATGGAGATACTCACGGCTGCTCGGCGCATCACGGGCAGACAGATCGACCATGAAGTTGGTCCTCGACGCTCTGGCGACTCTCCGACGCTCACCGCTGATCCGACCAAGGCTCTCCGTGAGCTGCTGTGGACGCCGAGGCGTAGCTCGGTCGCAGATATCGTTGGGTCCGCGTGGCGCTGGCGGCGGAACCTTACGTCGGTCTGATTCACGCAGCTTTGTGCCTGAAAGCTGGTAAGTCGTCGGGCCGAACTGCAGAATGCCAGCGTCCGCCAGGGATCGTGAAATTTGCATGACGTCGGCGATCGGACTCGCAATGCGTCTTCGAGCATGACATCGTTCGGCAACGTTCTCGCTAAGCGCCTGCATAGCGCCGACGGTTAGAGGCAAGGTGCCTGCTAGCCGAAATGGGGGGTATCAATGCCTAAGGGACTTGGCTGTCATATCGTACTTGGGCTGAGCATATTGTTGGCCGTCCCAACGATCGCCGCCGCGGATACGTATACCCAAGCCACGTTCTCTGGCGGTGTCTTTCCCGGCAATGCTAACGTCCAACCGCCGTTCGCTGGCAATGGCTTCAACCAAGGCGACCCGATTTCCGGATCATTTGTCTTCGACAACGACTTGGTTCCGCCCGCAGGCAGTGGCTTTTTCAATGTATATGCTTCAAGCTTTCCTGATGTGTCCAACATCCCGAACGCGAACCTGTTCAGCGTGAGTCTCGATACATTGAGTTTCGACGCGGGCGGGAATCTAAACTCGCAGCTGCCCTCGACAGGCGCGCAATATAATAACGGTCAATTCAACGGGCTTGAATTCATTACTGATTTCGCATTTCAGGGCAACAGTTATCAATTTCGGATTGATGGGCCCAACGTTTCGGTGCTTCCCGTCGACAGTTTTGGAAATCCAACCAGCTTTCAACCGCTTATTTCTGGCTACATCAATTTAGGCAATTCCAGCCTAACGAACGAAACCGCATTTACGCCCGTAGCGGCGCCGCCGCCTCCCGGTGCGCCTGAACCGACGAGTTGGGCGCTCTTACTGCTCGGCGTTTTCGCGACCGGAAGTGCGCTGCGCGGACGGCGGCACCGAGCGGTGGCCGCCTAGGAGACTCTGGCCGGGCGGCGCTTCACCGCTCTCCACGAGGAGGCGCCGGGCCGCTTGCGTAAGTCTCGCCGGCTCTAGCGGGGAACGAAGCGCCAGCTCAGGCGAGTTCGCAGACCCGGCCGGCCCGAGCCTCGGTATAGCGGCCGTCGGCCCAGGCTACTTCGCCGTTGACCACGACCGCGTCGACGCCGAGCGCGTCACGAACGTAGCGCATGCCGTCGCCTGGCATGTCGAACTCGGGCCGCTCTTCGCCGCGGCCGATCTGGGCGGCGTCGAACACCACGATATCGGCGGCCTTGCCCGCTTGCAGCAGGCCGCGGTCCTTGAGGCCCCAGATCTCGGCGGTGTCGGCGGTGATCTTCCTGACCGCCGCCTCCAGGCTGAGCGAGCCAGACTTCCGCACAAACTCGCTGAACAGGTAGCCGGTGTCGCCGTAGGTGGCGAACGAGGCCAGGTGCGCGCCGCCGTCGCTGGCGCCGATGTGGACGAACGGGCTGGCCAGCATCGGCCCGATCCGGTCGGTGGCGTCGTGGCCGCGGCCGGCGGCGAGGAAGGCGACGTCGAGGCCGTTCTCGAGCGAGAGGTTGATCAGCGCGCGGGCCGGACCCTCGCCGCGCTCGGCGGCGATGTCGGCGAGCGTGCGGCCGACGTAGCCGGCTGGCGCCGCATCGCCGCCGCGCACCACCAGCTCCCCCATGATCGCCAGCCCGCCATCGGGACCGGCGTCCTCGACCATCTTGTCGGCGATCGCCGGGTTTTTGAGCGCGGCGAGGCGCTCGGCCAGCGGCAGACGCATGATCCTGACCCAGCGCGGCAGGCGCGACAGGAAGAGACTCGGACGCAGCAACGAGAAGCTGATGTCGATCGGCCGCGTCTGCACCTGCGGCCAGACCCGGGCGCCACGGGCGAACTGCTCCTCGACCCGGGCCAGGGCGCGCGGTGCGTTGTCGGGCGTGCCGTTGTTGTCGAACAGGGGCGAGAAGGTGGTTGGGATACCGTGGCGGATCGAGAGGTCGGCCAGCTGGTCGATGCGGGCGAGGGTGATGTCGGTGGCGTAGAATTCGGGCACGATCTGCAGCATTCGCCCGAAGTCGCCCAGCACCGCGCACAGCGCGTCGAGCTCGTCGAAGGCGGAGAACCGCGAAGGCACCGGCCGCCCGTCTTCGTCGACATCGACAAAGCTGGTCGATAGGCCGACCGCGCCGGCTTCCAGGCACTGGCGCAGCAGCTCCTGCATACCGGCGATCTCGTCTGGCTTGGCCGCCCGCTGGTTGGCGTCGGCGCCCATCACCCAGAGCCGGATCACACTATGGCCGACCAGCGGGGCAACGTTGAGCTGAAGGTTGCGGGCGATGGCGTCGCGGTAGCCGGCGAAGTCTTCCCAGGTCCAGTCGAACGCTTCGGTGAAGGCTTCCGGCGGCATCTCCTCGATCTGCTGGAACATGCCGACCAACGCCTTGCGGTCGGCGATCTTCAGCGGCGCCAGCGAGAGCGAGCAGTTGCCGGGGATGACGCAGGTGACGCCGTGTTCCAGCGCCGGCTTGGCCGCGCCGTCCCAGAGCAGCTGGACGTCGAAGTGGGTGTGCGGATCGATGAAGCCGGGAGCGACGATGCGGCCCGCCGCGTCGAGGGTCTGGCGCGCTTCGCCCGCCACGGCGGGGCCGACAGCGGCGATCCGCCCGTCCTTCACCGCGACATCGCCCGTGAACCCCGGCGCGCCGGAGCCGTCGACCACCGTGCCGCCCTTGATCAGGATGTCGTACATTTCAAAGCCTCTTGATGATCGGCGACCAGGCGAGGCCGACAAGGTCGCCCAGGCTGGCCGCGCCGGCGGCGTGAAGCAGATCGAACCCGGTCTCGGGATCGAGGGTGACGGAGCTGAGGACGCCGTTGCCGTGCCGCAGCCGCACCATCAGCTCGGCCGCACCATCGTGACCCGCGACGATCTCGGCCGCAGCGACCACCGCGTCGTCGAGCCCGGCAGGGGAGGGCTGGGACTGGCGGGCGGCCGCGGCGCTCATCCGGGCGGCGGCTCGACGAAGACGACGTCGCTGCCCAGCAAGAGGCCGCGTGGCTTGCGCATAGCGAAAATGTGCAGGTTCCAGCCGCGGATCAGGTCCATCGCGGCTTCCAGCGGCTCGCCCGGCAGGGCGCGGGCGGCGAGCGCTTCGAGCGTCTCGTCAGCAGCGGGAGTAACGAAGCGGCGCTGGGTGGTGAGGGCCATCGATGGGCTCTGGTTCATGGGTTCGAGCGCGACCCTGGCGCCGATCTGAAGCGCGTTCAACGCAGACCTGAGGTCAACCCGCCCGCTTGCGACGGCCGAGCGCCCAGGCGGTCGCCAGCAGCGCCAGCTCCGTCACGAGGGAGAAGACGCTGCCTTCCGGCCCGGCCGCGCCGCCGCTCAGCATCGCTGGGCCTCTCAGCACGGTGTGGATCAAAGCGCCCGGCAGCACCGCGCCGCTGTCCGGTGCGCCCCAGACGAACGACTCCGTGAAGTCCCAGGCGGCGTGATAGCCGAGCGCGAACCAGATGCCGCCTGTCCGCCTGACCGAGTAGGCCGCGACGAGGCCGAAGACGGCGACGTGCAGGAGGCCGAACGGCGTCTCGCCGGCGTTGGTGAGGTGCGTCGCCGTAAAGATCGCCGACCCGACGATCGCCGCCGGCCAGAACGAGACGGCGCCTGCGAGTTGGACGAAGCCATAGCCGCGAAAGAGCCCCTCTTCGACGATGGCCACCCCGGCGAAGAGCACGACGCTGACCAGGCCGTTGGCCAAGGCTTCGCTCGCACCGGAAGGGCCGGCGAACCGCGCCAGACCCAGCGCCCAGAGCAAGAGCATCAGCGCGCTGAAGAAGCCCAGGCCGGCGGCGAGGCCGATGCCCAGGTGAAGACCGCGGCGGCCTGCTGCGCCGAGGCCGAACCGCGCCAGCGGCTCGCGCCAGATCAGCCACATGAGTCCGTTCGCCAGCACGATACCGACCGCGACCGGGGCCTCCAGCATCAGCGTGTCGATCAGCGAGGGGCTGCGGGATGCCTTGATGTGGACGAACATCACCGGGACGGACGCTAGCAGCGTGACGACGAGGCCCGCCGCCAGGAACGCCAGCACCTTGCCGAGCGCCGCGCCGCGCGCCCTCCAGGTTGGCGCCCATGCGAACAGGTCGGCGCTGTCGCTCTCGTCGTCCATGCCATCGCCGATCCGCCAACGGCCACCGCGCCGCGAGACTTAAGTGACCCGGCCGGCGCAGCTCGCGCAACAGCGCGGCCGGTCAGTCGCCCTTCACGCGGCCATAGCGCAGGACAAGCGCCTTCTCGGCCAAGAGCCGTTCGAGCGCCGTCAGCATCTCGGCGAACCCCTCGGGATCGAGGTCGGCGGCGCGTACGAAGCTGAGCACGCCCTTCTGGCTCAGCGAGCCATCGCCCAGCCTGCCCGCATATTCGAGGGTGAACGAACCCGCGCCGCGCGTCGCCGAGCAGTAGAGGCTGAGGTAGTTCTTCTGCAGCGCCAACCCGACCACCGGCCAGGCGACCGGTTCGGTCGAGGCCTGCACCCGGTAGATGAACTGTCCGTAGCCGATCATCGACATCGACATCCCAGGCTGGCCGGCCGCCGTTCCCGCAACGAACCACCGCTCCAGCGACGGCGCCGAGGCGCGGATCAGCTCGTCGACGCGCCGCAGATCGGGCGCTCGAACGGGGTCGAAGCCGATGTAGCTATCGATATCAGTCGCGGTGACCTTGAACATCTCGTCCCCGTGGGCAGTTCATCTCCATAGCCAAAGGACGCCGGCGCCGGCCAGCTTCCGACAGGGCCGCCGATTTTCCTCCGCGGTGGTGTCGGGACGCGCTCGCTTGCCGCGTCCTTGGGACTACAACCTGTTCGCCAGAGAGAGCGTCCCCATGCCTGCAGTCACCGAAGCGATGCCGACCGTTGTCTCCGCCGAAGCCTGGCAAGCCGCGCACGATGCGTTTCTGGTCAAGGAGAAGCAGCTGACCCACGCCCGCGACGCGCTTTCGGCCGAACGTCGGCGCCTGCCGATGGCCAAGATCGAAAAGGACTACGTCTTCGAAGGCGTCGATGGGCCGGTCAGTCTGCTGGGCTTGTTCGACGGCCGCCCGCAGCTGTTGCTCTACCACTTCATGTTCGCGCCCGGAGTCCATGGCTGGCCCGACGCCGGCTGTCCCGGCTGCTCGATGTTCACAGACAACATCGGGCAGTTCGTCACCCCGCACCTTAACGCGCGCGGCATCTCGCTGGCGCTGGTCTCGCTGGCGCCGCTGGCGACGATCCAGGCCTACCGCGAGCGCATGGGCTGGCCGCATCGGTGGGTCTCGTCGGCCGCGAACAGCTTCAACGTCGATTTCGGGATGACGACGCCGCAGATGGAGAAGCACGGCCTCAGCATCTTCCTGCGGCAGGACGCCGATATCTTCCGCACCTACTTCACCTCGCAGCGCGGGTCGGAAGGACTGGGCAACGTCTGGGAGTTCCTGGACGCGACACCGTACGGTCGTCAGGAAGCCTGGGAGGACTCGCCCACCGGCTGGCCGCAGTCGCCGCCCTACGCCTGGTGGCGACGGCACGACGAGTACTAGCGCAGCTCCAGGAGCCGCTCGGTCCAGGCGTGGCCGGGGTGGACGGACCGCAGAGACGCGATCAGCCAAGCCCGCGCATCGTCAGACAGCAGCGGCGCGACCTTCGCGAAGTCGGCCTCGTCCTTGTCGCGGCAATGCCGGGCCTTGAAGAGGAGTACGATCTGCGGGGCGACGTAGGGGATGCCGGCCGCCGAGCGTCCGCTGGCCCAAGCGCGGGGCGCGCTGAATTCGCCGGTGCGCCGATAGATCCAGGTCTCGGCGTCGCCGGGCTCGCGGAAGACGTCCATGCGCCAGGCCCAGGCGGCAGGGTCGGCCGCCCAGATCTGGTGCGAGCGCCGACGGGGCGCTTCGCCCGGCCCGAGCGCGAACACCTGCCCCTCCTCGATCTCGAACAGCGCCATACCCAGGTTCTCGAGCCGGCCTTGAATCTCCGGAAAGAAGGCGTCGGGGACAGCGATCTCCAGGTCGCCGTGCTCTCGGGTCTGGCCGCCCAGCCACAGGTCGATCGCCCAGCCACCCGCGACCGCCCAGGGCGCCGTCAGACCCTTTAGCGCGTCGGCCGCCTGGTCCGGCGTCCAAGCCTGCGCCCAGGTCTCGATCGGCGGGCCGTCCCAGCGGGTCGTCTCGGACATCGGCGTTCTTCTCGGCGGGTGTATCTTGGCGCCATGACACGCCTCAGATCCGTACTTGTACGCCAGGTTGCTATCGCGGCGATTGCCGCTGCTCCGATCGCAGCGCCGGCCGTGGCCGATCCGGCGCCGGCAGTCGCGACCGCCCCAGCGGCTGCCAGCCTCGCCGGCCACTACGACGGCGGACAGACCGAGATCGCGGCGATGCTCGATCTCGGGGCGGACGGGCGGTTCCACTATGGACTGTCCTACGGGGCGCTCGACGAGGAGGCGCAAGGGACCTGGGTCGTGGAGGGCTCGCAGGTGCTGTTGAGCAGCGATCCGACGACGCCGCCCCGGTTCGTCGAGATCGAGGCGCACTCGCTGAAGACCGCCCGCCTGCGGGTGACGCTCGACGTGCCGGAAGGCTTCGACCGGCAGTATTTCAACATCCTGGTCCGGCTGACCAATGGCCGCACGATCGAGCGCCAGCTGACTGCGGATGGGCTGGACGCGCCGCTGGCGCCCGGCGAACGCGTGGCGGTAGTCACGATGGTGCTTCCGGTCTACGAGTTGCTCGGCGAGGCTGCCAAGGTTCCGCCGGGACCAGGCGTGGCTGCGCATTTCCGCTTTGACGCCAACGACCTAGGCAAGGTCGCCTTCGCGCGGACGCCGCTGTCAGTCACTGCGGACGGCCTGACGTTGGCGCGCCGCGACAGGATGCTCGTGTTCAGACGCCAGGCGGATCAGTGAGCACGGCCGAGCCGAGGCTCGGGAAGACGCGGCCGACCTTGGCCAGCAGATATTCGCCGTAAGTTCCGCTGACCGCGTGCACGTCGGCGCCGTCCCAACGCTCTTCGGCGCGCGGCGACGATGACGCGACCGGCGCAGGGATCATCTCGGCGCTGAAATCGGGGTCGTAGAAGAACGGGAACGACAGCCGCGTGCGGTCGCTGCGATTGACCACGCGGTGCGGCGTCGAGACGAAGCGGCCGCCGGTGAGGCGCTCGAGCATGTCGCCGATGTTGCAGATCAGCGCGCCGGGGATCGGCGGGGCCGCCCGCCAGCCGGCGTGGGTGCGCACTTCCAGGCCGCCGGCGTCGTCCTGCGCCAGCAACGTCAGCAGCCCATAGTCGGTGTGCTCGCCGACGCCCCACGCCTCGGGCGGCGTAGGCGGGTATCTGAAGATGCGGAAGAGCAAGGTGGGCCGCTGCAGGTAGTGGCGGGCGAAGTAGCGGTCGTCGAGGCCCAGCGCCAGCGATACGCCCTCCATCAAGGCCGCTGCCGCCGCGTTCGCCGCGATGAGGAAGTCCTCCACCGCCGGCCGCAAGCCCGGCGCGCCGGCGGGCCAGAGGTTGGCGCCGTGCAACGGCCAGCCCGCGACGACACGCGGATCGTCCGCGGCGAGCTCTTCGCCCAGGTAGAGCCCCTCCTTGTTGTCGGGACGCCCGGAGGTCAGTTCGCCGCGCAGCGGGAACCAGCCGCGCCAGGCCGCGCCGCCCCGGGCCATGGCGATTACTTGCTTCTCCGGCTCAGGCAGATCGAAGAAGGCTCTCGACTCGGCTTCGAGCCGCCGCAGCACCGCCGGCGCCACCCCATGTCCGGTGACGTAGAAGAACCCCTCGGCCTCGCAAGCCGCAGCGATCGAAGCGGCCACCGCGCCGCGCGCCGCGCCGTCGGTTCCAAACAAGGCCGACATGTCGATCACCGGCAAGCTCATGGCGCCCGGCATATCGTGAATGGCGGTGCGAGAGTAGCGGTCGGCGGTATGCCGGCGCCGGGCGCTGCCGGCTCAGGCCTGCCGTGTCTCTCCGCGCGGCGAGTCCTCTTAGACCTGCGAGGCTCCGTGGCGGTTGTCGTCCGAGAGGAAGGCCAGACTCTCGCGCCAGAGCGCGCCGCGCATGGCTTCCAGATGCATCAGGTGCGTGCCGCGGCCGATCTTGATGTCGCGCTTGTCGGGCGAGCGGGCGAAGGCGTCGAACAGCCAGCGGGCGTCCTCGTCGGGGATGAGGCCGTCCCATTCGCCGCGGATGATCGCCACCGGCGCCTGCACCAGCGCCGGGTCGTAGGCGAGCGCGCCGTGCCAGGCGGCGATGATCTCGCTGAACGGGCCCAGCGGCGTCTTCACCGAGGGCGGATCGCGGGTCCGGCTGGCCGGATCGCTGTCGAGGTAGGCGCGCGCCCAGCCTTCGAAGACGTCCTTGGAGAGCACCGGCGCCGCGCCCGCCGGCACGTCCTCGACGAAGCGGTTCCACTGGTCCTCGGCGGTGACCAAGCGCCAGGCCGAGTAAGTCGCCGGGCCCTCGTAGCGGCGGGGCGGTCGACGGCAGATCGGCGCGAACAGCACCCAGCGGTCGACCAGCGCCGGATGGGCGCCGGCGAAGCGGCCGGCCGGCATCGACCCCCACGAGTGGGAGATCAGGCTGAGCCGCTCCAGCCCCTGGTGGGCGAGGATGAACCGCGCCGCGGCCTCGACCTGCAGTCCCGCGTCCGCCGCCTGGCAGAGCGGCGGGTGCGCGCCAGCCGGCTCATTGAGTTCAGCGTAGGGCGCAGAGTGGCCGAAGCCCTGGAAGTCGAGGCCCCAGACGTCGAAGCCGCCGTCGCAGAGCGCGTCGCGCCACGAGCGGCCCTCGAACCGATGCGCGATCGAGACCGCCGAGGGAAAGGTGGCGCCGTGCAGGTAGAGCACCGCGCGACGGTCGTCGTCGGGCCGGCGCTGGGCGCGCAGCAGCCGCAGGAACAGGGGCTTGCCGTTGTTCGGCCCCGGGATGAAAAAGTGCTCCTCGCGGGGATCCAGCTTCGGTCTTTCGTCAGCGTTCGGCCCGTGAGGGGCGGCGTGGCTCGGCATCGTCGCGGGACTGTTCAAGGGCTCTACTCGCGGTTCGCCGGCGCTCGGGATCGGGCGGTCACCCTAGGCGTCTCGCAGCGGCGTCGTTTCGAGCTGGGTCGAGGCTTCGGCTGAACCAGTCTCACGGCCGCCCCACACTTGCCAACTTGGAGGCGCACGTCGGGTCACCGTTGAACCTTCCGCCGGCGCGCGGGAATTCAGCAGGATGTAGGGGTTGCCGATGCTGGGTGGACGTGGCGCGGCCAACGATGTTCAGCGGACGTTCGCCTCGGCGGAGGCGCGCGACGTGGCGCTGCTCCGCCAGATCGCCCAGAAGGACGCGCGCGCCTTCGAAGACCTCTATCGCGCCTATCACCCGCGGCTGACCCGGTTCCTGCTCAACATCCTGCGCCGGGCGCCCGTGGCGGAAGAGGTGCTGAACGACACCATGCTGGTGGTCTGGCGCAGCCCGGATCGGTTCAACGGCCGCAGCAAGGTCTCCACCTGGATCTTCGCGATCGCCTACCGCAAGGCGCTGAAGGCGCTCAGCCGCAAGGACGAGCCGGTCGAGGACAAGGGCGCCGAGCTGCGGGCCAGCGGCGACGCCGGGCCCGAGCAACAGGTCGGCAGCCGACAGGTCCGCGAGGCGCTGGTGGGGGCGATCAACGAGCTCTCGGTCGATCACCGCACGGTGGTCGACCTGACCTACTTCCACGAGGTCGGCTATCGTGAGATCGCTGAGCTGATGGACTGTCCGGTGGATACCGTGAAGACCCGCATGTTCCACGCGCGCCGCCACCTGAAGAACAAGCTCGCCGGTCACCTGACCGACTGGTTGTAGGGCCAGGCGATGGGAAACATCATCCGCCTGCCGCGTGACCAGCATGAGATGGCTCAGCTGTTGCTGCCGTGGTTCGCCACCGGCCGGCTCGACGCCGCGGACCACGCCCGCGTCACCGCCCACCTGCGTACCTGCGCCAAGTGCCAGGCGGACCTGCGGGTGGAGCGGCGGCTGGAGTCGGAAGTTGCCGGCCTGACCCTCGATGTCGAGGAAGGCTGGGCGGCGATGCGGCGGCGTTTGGATGAGCCTCTCGCCGACGATGTCGGTGCACGGCTTGGTGCTGCGGGGCGCGCGGGGGGCGTTCGGTTGCGCGCGGCGGCGCCGTGGATGGGTTGGGCGCTGGCGGCCGGCGTCGCGCTGTTCGCGGTCGTGGGCTGGCTGTCGCCGCCCGCTCCGACGAAGGCGCTCTATCACACCCTGGCTGCCGCGCCGCCGCCGGCGGGCGATGCGATCGTGATGTTCCGGCCCGACACCAGCCAGCAGGCGATGAGCGAGGCGCTGACCTGGGGCCACGCCCGCATCGTCGACGGCCCGACCTCGACCGGCGCCTACGTGCTCACCGTGCCGGCCGCTGGGCGCGCAGCGACGCTGGCGGCGCTGCGGCGGCGGCGCGACGTGGTGATGGCCGAGCCGATCGGCGACGGCGGCCGGCCGTGAAGATCGCCGCGCGCCTGCAGCGGCTGGCGCTCGGCCTCGCCGCCGCGCTGGCGTTCAGCGCCGGCGCCTCGGCGGCCCCGCCTGACCGGCGCGACCAAGACGCCGATCCCAGCCAGCGGGTGCTGGTGATGCTGCGTCTGCCGCCCGAGCACTTCCGCCCGGAGGCGGACTATGGTGGCGGCTACGGCGACGGCGTCGGGCGCAGCGCCCGCCGGCGCCTCGCCAGCCAGCTGGCCAGCGAGAACGGGCTGGAGCTGGTCGACGAGTGGCCGATGCCATTGGTCGGGGTGGACTGCTTCGTGCTGGCGGCGCCGCAGGGCCGCTCGCCGAGCGACGTCGCCCAGCGGCTGGCGCGCGATCCACAAGTCGCCTGGTCCGAACCGATGTCGATTTACCGCGGCGAAAGCGCGCCTGCGTCGCACAACGACCCGCTCTACCCGGCGCAGCCCGCGGCCCGGGAGTGGCGGCTGGCGGCGCTGCATCAGGTCTCCACGGGTCGCGGCGTCCGCGTCGCGGTGATCGACAGCGCGGTCGAGGTCCGCCATCCCGACCTGATCGGCCAGGTCGCGGTCAGCCAGGACTTCGTCGCCGCGCCCGCCAGCGGCCCCGAGCAGCACGGGACCAGCGTCGCCGGCGTGATCGCCGCCGTCGCGGACAATCACCTCGGCATCGCCGGCATCGCGCCCCACGCCCGGCTGCTGGCCCTGCGCGCCTGCTGGCAGCAACCGCCTTCGCCCGGCAAGCCGGCGCCGACGCTCTGCGACAGCCTGAGCCTCGCCAAGGCGCTGGAGTTCGCGATCGACCACGACGCCCAGGTGATCAACATGAGCCTCGGCGGACCGCCAGACGCGCTGCTGGGCAAGCTGATCGACGTAGCGGATGCGCGCCGCATCGTCGTGGTCGCCGCGTTCGACCCAACTTTGCCAGGCGGCGGATTTCCGGCGTCGCACCCTGGCGTGATCGCGGTGTCGGACGAGTCTTGGGGGCCGCCGCCGCCGGGCGTATACAGCGCCCCGGGGCAGGATGTGCCCACCACGACGCCGGGCGGACATTGGGCGCTTGTCAACGGCAGTTCGTTCGCGGCGGCGCATGTGAGCGGGCTCTACGCGCTGCTCCGCGAGCGCACGCCGCATTCGCCGACGCCGCTGAAGCTGGCCGCGGCGCGCGGCGATGTGGTCGACGCCTGCGCCTCCCTGCTTGGCCCAGCGCAAGTCTGTGAAGGGGCCGCCGCCGACATTCGCGAAGCCGCCGCCGCGGCGCGTCGCTAGCGCAGCACGGCTCGCCTCGCTCGGGATCGGCGCGGCGATGGCGGTCTTCGCTGGCGCCCTCTGCCCGGTGGCGCGCGCGCAGGTCGCCGCCAGCGTCAGCCTCGACAGCGACGATCGCCTGCGCGGCGTCTCGCTCAGCGACGGGCGTCCGGTCGCGACCCTCGCCTTGGCCTACGACGCGCCGGACGGCGTCTATGGCGGGGCCTCGGGCGCGGCGACCCAGACCAGCCACGACGGACCCCAGCCCCTCAGCTATGTGGTCTACCTCGGCTATGCCGGATCGCTCGGGCCGGGCGCGTCGTGGGACGTCGGCGTCACCAACAGCAGCGTCGCGGCCTATGCCGACCGGACTTACGTGTCCCACTACACGGAGATCTACGCCGGCTTCACGCGCGGCGAGCTGTCGGGCCATATCTACTATTCGCCGCGCTATCTCTTCGGCGCCCAGACGATCTACCTGGAGCTGGACGGGACCCACCGTCTCGGCGACCACTGGCGGCTCGCCGGCCACGTCGGCCTGCTGACCCCGCTCAGCCGCTCAGGCGACGCCTCGATGGACGCCGAACGCGTCGACCTGCGGGCGGGGCTCGTGCGCGAGTTCAAGCACTGCGAGCTGCGCCTCGCCTTGACCTCGACCGCCCCGGCCCCGGTCTACCCGATCGGCGACCGCCAGGCCCGCACGGCCGTCGTGGCCGGGCTGGGCTACTTCTTCTGAGCGGGCGTCAGTCGTCCCGCTGCGGTCCCGCAGGGCGCATGGTCGCGCTGCGCCACAGACGGCCGCCCAGTCGAGCCCTTCCGGAGGGAATTGCTGGTTGCGCGTCTGGCAATTAGGCTACCTCTTCCGCCACTGACGGAGTGAGCAATGTCGCGAACGTGTACCCCCTTCGTCTCGCTCGCTATCCTCGCACTGGCGGCCGGGCCAGGCATGGCCGCGCCCGCGCAGCCGATCACGGAAGCCGCGCTCGGCATCAGTTTGCAGATTCCGGCCGGTTCGAAGATCCAGCCCTGTCACGACGAAGCTCGATGCATCGAAATCCATGGCCCGCTGAAGGGGCATGCGACGATGCTGCTGCGCCTGCAGGCGTTCGACGCGCCGCTCGAGACGGTCGCGCGCGAGGACGCCGACTTCGACGTTGTCGACGGCAAATGGGTCTCGACCGCGGGCCCAGGCATGCCGTCGCCGGTGGAGACCTTGCACACGCCCAACTGGACCGAGATGCGCGTGACGATCGCCTGCGGCGTGTCGTCCCCCAGGAGCGGCTTCCATGCGGCGGGCGGCGAGTGCCTGTGGGCGGTGCTGAACCACGGCAAGCGCTCCCTGCTGGCCAACACCGACGACTACCCCAATCCGCAATCGGTCACGGCGCCGATCTTGAGCAGCGTTCGGTTCCTGCCCTAAAGGTCGTCGCCCGCGACCTAGGCCCCAGGTGACGCCGCCTAGGTCGCAGCGGCCTTGTTCCTGATTTGTTCTTGACGCCGACCGGCCCTTCTGTTACCTTCGGTGCCTAGAGTGGCGACGCACCTAGCCGCTTATCAATCGGGGGTGAGCTATGCTTGATCGAGATTCGAATGTCGTCGGGGCGACGTCTGGCGCTCTGAGACCTATCGATCCCGTCATGCGCTTCAGTGATGAGGGGTTGGTGCTCGGCTTCGGCACGATATTGGTCAAGTTCAAGGACGGCAGCGAGCATCCCTCAAAACGCAACGAGTCACGACTTCTCGCGCTATTGGCCGCTGCGCACCTGACGGTGCCATCGCCCACGTCGCTGTCACACGTGTCCAGAGCTGCTCAACGGTGGCGAGAAGGCCAGCATGCGCTGGCGTCCATGCACTTGGCGCTTAGTCGGATCGACCGGCTGAAGCGACCTTTCGCGGATGCCCACCGCTTGTTCTTAGCCAACGAGCAACTGGCAGCCGGACTCGCGCCGGACGCCCTTCTCAACTCGATCGAGGCTGGCGAGTCTGCCTGGCATCGGCTGCTGAAGTACGACGAGAATCAGCCAAGGGCGCCAGCCGGATCGGGCGAGATCAGTGGCGAGTGGGTGTCGGCGGACGGTGGCGCGCCGGCAAGCTCTTCCCCCGACGCCCACGCGGACAGGATTCCCACTGGGATGGCAACGGTTCCGTCTGTGGATGCGCAAATTCAAATGCCCGATCCGGCACACTCAGAAGTCAACCCAAGCACAATTACTCCGGCAGTTCAGCCGCCCGTGGGATCAATACACGCTTGTCGAGACGCCCTGGTGGATTGTGTTAACGCAGCGGTTCGCGAGTCTCGCTATGATTCGGCCAATGATAATTCACGTTTCTTAGACATCGAAAACTGCAAGGCGGCCGCCTCAGTTTGCGACACACTTTCCTGGATGATCGAAGATCTTCCTGTGGCGAGAGAGGGGGTGTAATTTTTCCTCATCGAGGTGTTGTGCTGATCGATAAGGGGCAGTTGGATCGGTATCTTCCACCTCTTACTTCGAAAGATTTTCCGCCAATTCGGAGATCGTCCACCTAACTACTTATGGATTTCGAACGACTTGATTGTACTGGAGATCAACGATGATTCCGTTTACTTTCCCCCCCTGGAGTGTTGGTGCGGACGAAATTGTCTGCTCTCCGCTCAGCGAGTTCGCGGCTTGCAAACAGGTAATATTCTCTTTCGAGGCGAAAATGGGCGGAACGGTGACAAAGGAGACGTGTTCCGTCAGCGACCAATGGGGCAGGGTCGTACGAGGGAAATGCTCCTTTTACCAAGATGGCCATGCAGTTGAAGCTTTCATCACGTCATGGGACTGTTCCGGCAAGGGCGTGCAAGTCGTGGTGAAGATGGCTGACTAACAGCCTCTGACGGCCATAGAAGCCTCCTGCGGTAGCTCGCTGCCAATCAAATCGGGATCAATTCGAGGAGCTGCTTCAGTCCTATTGCTTCCGCGTGCGAACCTGTGCTGCTGTCCGCAAGTCCAGTACGAAGCTTCTCGGCAGCGTCGCGAAAGCGTACCAAGGCTGATCGCTTGAGGCAGACAAATGCGAGTTCTGATCATCGCGGCGGCGATCGCTGGCTTCGGAACGGCCGCGTACGCGGCCGCCGGCGACGTTTCCAACGGGGGCGGAGACGCCGTCCCGGTCCCAGCCCCGGTCCCCACGGTTCCCGCTACAGCGCGCAAGCAAGCGGAAGCCACGGTGGCTCAGGCTGTCGGCGACCACGGACCGGTCACCTTCCGCGCCATTCACGCGCTCGAGGCGAAGGCGATCCGACGCGACGCGTTCGCGCAGCCCGTCGATGGCCCCGTCTCAGTCGTCTGCGGTCAGTTCAACCAGGTCGATCGACCAAGTGGGGCTGGCTACGAGTGGTTCCTGGTCGCCATCAAGCGCGGGCAAGTGCTCTGGACGACCTACGACACCCCCGGCGCCTACACAGAAGCCTACTACAGCTGCAAAGCCGCCGGCCTAACCGACTCCACCGCCCACACGGGGGAGTTTCGCTAGCTGCGGGGGTTGCGAATACCGGGACTGGGGCACCATCCTCGCGAGTCTGCGGACTTAGTGAATAGTGCTCCTGTCCCAGCAATCACCTTTCTGTATTACGCTGGCGGCAATTGCGGACGTGTGCTGAGTCCTGTGGAGAACTTCACGAACACTCAGGAACATTGTCGATAACGTTTTGCGCGCCCGGGAAGCTTGCAGCGGCGGCGCCTGGACCCGATCTGCGGCGTCGAGGCCGAGCTCAGTCGGCGGAGCACAAGGGCGCCACCCGGTGAACGACAAGAGCAAACCGCCCCCGAACAGCCTTGAAGGCTGGGCTGAGACAGAAGCGGGCTTGGTGCGCCGCGCGCCCCCTCGCTACGGCGACTACTGGGAGAACGCTCGGCTGTTTAGCTGGCTGCTGGCCGACTTCGTCAAGAGCGTCAGCGTTGACCGCGAGATGTTCGTGCGCTGGCTGTCGCAGGCGAAGAAGCACCAGGCGCTCGCCGTGCTTTCGACCGCGCGGCTCCACGCCGTTCAAGCGTCCATGGACATGCGGCAAGTGCTGGAGTCGGGTGCCTATGCCGCCTACGCGCTCGCCAACCCCGCGATCGACCAAAACGTCATCCTCGACGACGATGGGCTCATCAAGAAAACGGCGAGCAAGCCGGCATATGCTTGGCTCGACCAGAACTTCCCGGCGGCGTCGGGCCAGATCAAGGCAATCAAAGACGCGATCAACGAGACCTTCGCGCACGCCTACCTTCAGAACACCCATCAGAACTTTGAATGGAGCGGCGACGGCCAGATGATGGAGACACCGTTCTTCGACATTGAGGACGACCACCTCGTCAAGACGAGGCTTTGGCAGATCGCCAACATCGCCCGAGGCCTTCTCGACCTCTACTACGCGGTGCGGAAGAAGCACGGAGGCTTCGTGTTTCGCGACGATTTCGAGGCGATCTTCAGAACGCTGTCTCAGCAGAACGACGCCCTACGGGACGAGATGATGGCGACCGACCGCTACAAAGCGGCGATGGCGACCGGCGCCGCCAAGCTGTCGAAGGCCAAGGTGTGAGCGCTGGGCCGATTTGGTACTTCGACACTGCGCCCGCATGGACCGAGGCGATACGGGCCTGGGCAGCGAGCGAGCCGCGCATCACCCGCGTGTGGGTATTCGGCTCGCGGGCGACGGGCTCGCGCACGCCGAAGGAGAGTCCCGACCCCGTACCTGACCTCGACGTGGGGTACACGGTCGCCCCTAAGGCCACCGATGCCGAAGAAAGCCCCTTCACCTTCGCGATGTTCTCGGAGGATCGATGGCTCGTGCGACTGCGCGCGGCGATCCCGGTGAAGGTTGACCTGCAATTTGCCGACCCAGACGACGTGGTGGTGTGGCCGGCGATCGAACGCGAGGGCGTGCTGATCTACGAGAGCGTCAAATGACTGACGACTGGCACATGCCGGAAGACAGCAAGGTGACGGAAGCCGAGGCCCGCGCCCTCGTCGCCGGCCCCTACGGCGTCGCCGCGGCGCGCTTCACCATGTCGTGCTGCCTGCCCATCTACTGGTTTGAGCCGCGACTTGGCGCCCCGATTCTCAACAGCGGAACAGTCACGCTGGTGAAGCCGTCGTCTTCCGGCCGAACCTTCGGCATCACCGCCGCGCACGTGATCCGCGGCTATCAGAAGGACCTCGCGGACCTGCCAGCACTCGGCGCTCAGTTGGGCGGGGGTGTAGATATCGGGGACCTAGCTAATCGCATCATCGACGTGAACGATGGCCTCGACCTCGCGACGATCGACCTCAACGATGGACTGTTGGCGACGCGCGGGCCGGGTTGGGATGTCTTCCCGCTAGAGCTTTGGCCTCCACAGCCGCCGGCGGAAGACTTCGGTATAACGCTCGGCGGCTTTCCGGCGAGCCTGAGGCACAGCCCCGCTCCCGGCGAACTCGCCTTTGGGCCCTGGGTGGTTCTCAGCATCGCGCGAGGCGTGAGCGACGATCAAATCAGCTGGAAATTCGCCACCGAATACCTCGCCAGCACACCCGCCAACCCAGCCGCAGCTCATCCGATGTTCGATTTGGGCGGCGTCAGTGGCGGACCGGTGCTGCGCGTCGGCGAGAGCCCCTCCGGCATCGTCGGTTTCCGGCTCGCGGGAATCATCTCGGAAGCGCGCCCCGACTACGAGTGCGTGATCGCCAAGCGGGCGGACTACGTTCGCGCGGATGGCTCGATCATGTCGGCGCCGCCCCGCTGATTCGACCGCGCCGCGCCGCGGCAAGCCCGACAAATCCCCGACAAATGACAACGACCTTTGCCGCCATCTTCGTAAGTCACTGAAAATATTGGAGGCCTGGCCGAGAATCGAACTCGGGTGCGCGGATTTGCAGTCCGCTGCGTCACCACTCCGCCACCAGGCCGTCGGGGGAGGGGTCTGGCTAGCAGACCGCCCGATTGGCGGCAAGGAATAGGCGGGAGACATTGCCGAGGCGTGTAGACGCCCTATAACCGGCGCGTCTTCTTGCGTTGGAGCGGCCGGCACTCATGAGCATCGATTTCGCGGCCCAACGGGCGACGATGGTCGAGAGCCAGGTGCGGGTGGCCGACGTCACAGACTATGCGATCCAGGATGCGATGCGCGTGGTGGCGCGCGAGGCGCTGCTGCCGGCGGACAAAGCCTATCTCGCCTATGTCGACGTCGAGGCGCCCTACGCGCCGGGGCGCTGGCTGCTGAAGGCGCGCGATGTCGCCAAGCTGCTGCAGGCGATCCGGCCGAAGCCGGGCGAGACCGCGCTGGCGATCGCCGCGCCCTATGCGGCGGCGGTGCTGGAGGCGATCGGGCTGACGGTGAGCCGGCTCGATGACGGCGACCTGGCCAAGCCGGCAGGCGGGACGTTCGACGTGGTGGTCTGCGAAGGCGCGGTCTCGGCCGTGCCGGAGGGCTGGTGCGCGGCGATCGCCGCGCCGCACGGGCGGCTGGGGGCGGTGGTGCGGCAGGGAGTGGTCGGCCGCGCCGAACTCTTCGTGCACACCGAGGCGGGGGTCGGCCACCGCGACCTCTTCGACTGCGCGCCGCCGATCATGGCCGGGTTCGAGCCGGTGGCGGCGTTTACGTTCTGAGGTCTCGCTTGGTCGGACGGCCGTAAGGTTTTTGACCACGAACCTCACGAACTCCACGAACAGATCGCTCCCAAGGGCCACGAACCCCCAAAGCGGGTCATCCCGGACAAGCCGCGCCAGCGGCGCGGATCCGGGACCTCCTGGCTCGATCGCGCCAAGGAGGTCCCGGCTCTTCGCTTCGCTACGGCCGGGATGACAATGCTGGGGAGTAGTGGGTTGTTGGGGAGTAGCGAGGGTTCGTGGGGTTTGTGAGGTTCGTGGTCAGAGACTAGCGATCTCGCCGCACGCTCGGTCCAACGGAAGCACCGTACCGAGATGACGAAAGCTTCACTCGGCGACATGCCAGGGCGCGGCTTATAGCCTGCCTGGACACACCCTTAAGGGGTGGCGACGGGGACAATAGGCCCAATGCGCGTGCTTGAACGGGCGGCGTCCGCCGCATGCATCGCCGCGCTCATCGCCGGGCCTTGCGCCAGCGCCGAGACGCTGAACGACGCCATCGCGCTGGCCTATCAGACCAACCCGACGCTGCAGGCTGAGCGCGCGCAATTGCGGGCGACCGACGAGGAGTACGTCCAGGCCCGCGCTGGCTATCGGCCGACGGCCGACATCGCCGCCAGCTACACCTACGACAACAACGAAGCCGGCCTGTTCGGTCCGACGGTGTCGAACACCACCAACGGCGCGGTGCAGATCAGCCAGCCGCTCTACACTGGCGGGCGGGTGGCGGCCGAGGTCGACGCCGCCAAGGCCGACATCCTGGCCGGGCGCGAGGGGTTGCGCCGGGCCGAGATCGGCGTGCTGCAGAACGTGATCGGCGCCTATCTCGACGTGCGGCGCGACCAGGAGCAGCTGACGATCTCGCAGGACAATGTGAACGTGCTGTCGCGGCAGCTAGACGAGACCAACGGCCGCTTCGATGCCGGCCAGCTGACCCGCACCGACGTCGCCCAGTCGCAGGCCCGGCTGGCGCAGGCCAAGAGCCAGCTGGCGTCGGCGCAGGCGTCGCTGGCGGTGGCGCGGGCGGCCTACGCGGCGGTGGTGGGCCAGAACCCCGGCGACCTCGCGCCGGAGCCGCCGATCGCCTCGCTGTTGCCGGCGAGCGTCGACGCCGCGTTCGACGACGCGGAGAAGGCCAACCCGCAGCTGCTGCAGGCCAACTACGTCGAGCAGTCCAGCGCGGCCAAGCTGGCCCAGGCCAAGGCGCTGACCCGGCCGACGGTGGGTCTGACCGGCAGCTACGGCTACACCGGCGGCGCGGAATCGATCTCGGGGCTGCTCTCGGGGCTCGGTTCCTCCGGGGGTCCATTCTCGAACTATGCGCGGGACGTCACCGTCTCGGTCAGCGCCAAGGCGCCGCTCTTCGCCGGCGGCATGTACGCCTCGCAGATTCGCCAGGCGGCGGAGGCCGACAACGTCAGCCGGATCGGGGTCGAGAGCGCGCGGCGCCAGGTGCTGCAGGCGGTCTCGCAGGCCTGGAACCAGCTGCTGGGCGCGCGGGCCGGCCTAACCGCCGACGAGGAGACGGTGCGGAGCGACACGGTGGCGTTCGAAGGCGTGCGCGAGGAGCAGAAGGTCGGCCTGCGGACGATCCTCGATGTGCTGAACGCCCAGCAGGAGCTGGAGACCTCGCAGCTGGCGCTGGTCGGCGCGCGGCACGACGAATACGTCGCCGCCGCGGCAGTGCTGTCGGCGATCGGCTCGCTGGAGGCCAAGGATCTGATCCCGGCCGAGCCGCGCTACGATCCGAAAGCCAACTTCGAGAAGGTGAAACACGCCCCCGGCTGGGTGCCGTGGGAGGGCGCGATCGAGGCGATCGATCACGTCGGCGCCCCGGTTCCGACCCCCGCGCCGCCGCCGTCCGAGCCCGGTGAAGTGATCAAGACTCAGGATCGCTAGGCTGTGACAACAGCGACAAATTGCAGGAACCGATCTTCACGCGTAGCCTGACGTCGAAAGAGATTCTCGGTCGGGAAACTATTGATGTCGGAACAAGCTGCTCCAGAACCAACGATGGAGGAAATCCTCGCCTCCATCCGGCGGATCATCTCTGAAGACGACGCCCCAGCCGCCGAGGCCGCGCCGGAACCGGTGGCCGAAGTCGCCGCCGCGCCGGCGCCTGAGCCGGAACCCGAAGCGCGCGTGGTCGAACCGGAACCCGAGCCTGAACCGGTCGTCGCCGACGACGTGCTGGAGCTGACCCAGCGGGTCGAGGCGCCGAAGGAAGAAGTCGGCGACCTGGAAGTCTACACGCCGCCGGAACCCGAGCCCGCGCCTGCGCCAGTCGCCGCGCGCGCCGAACCGGAAGAAGAACCGCTGGTCAGCGAGCCCAGCGCGCACGCCGCCGCCAGTGCGTTCACCAACTTCACCGCGGCGATCGCCATGCCCGCAGCCGGCCGTACGCTGGAAGACCTGACCCGCGAGCTGCTGCGCCCGCTCTTGAAGGCCTGGCTCGACGAAAACCTGCCGCGCATCGTCGAATCGAAAGTGGCCGAGGAAGTCGACCGCATCTCGCGCACCCGAGTACGCTAGCCCTCTCCCCCTGGCGGGGAGGGAAGCCGAGCGAGGCATCGGCCGTGGGCATTTAAGCTAAAGCCTGCGGCTCTGGCGCCTCACTTCGGATCGTCTCGCGATCTTGCCCTCCCCATGACGGGGAGGGTGGCTATATAGCTGCTCACCCCATGCTCGATAAAACTTTCGATCCGCAATCCGTCGAACCGCGCCTCTACGCCAAGTGGGAGGCGTCGGGGGTATTCGCACCCAAGGACGATCCGGGCGCCGAGCCCTATGCGATCGTCATCCCGCCGCCGAACGTCACCGGCTCGCTGCACATCGGCCATGCGCTGAACAATACGCTGCAGGACGTGCTGGTCCGCTTCGAGCGCATGCGCGGCAAGGCGGTGCTGTGGGTGCCCGGCACCGATCACGCCGGCATCGCCACCCAGATGCTGGTCGAACGCCAGCTGGCCGAGAGCGGCAACATGGGCCGGCGCGACCTGGGCCGGGACGCTTTCGTGGAGAAGGTGTGGGAGTGGAAGGCCAAGTTCGGCGGCAACATCGTGCGCCAGCTGCGGCGGCTGGGCGCCTCGTGCGACTGGTCGCGCGAGCGCTTCACGCTCGACGAAGGCCTGTCGGTCGCCGTGCGCAAGGTGTTCGTCACCTTGCACAAGCAAGGCCTAATCTACCGCGACAAGCGGCTGGTGAACTGGCAGCCGGAGCTGCAGACCGCAGTCTCCGACCTCGAGGTGGCGAACGTCGAGGTGAACGGTAGCATGTGGCGCTTCCTCTATCCGATCGAGGGCGAGCCGGGCCGGTTCATCGTGGTCGCGACCACGCGGCCGGAGACGATGCTGGGTGACACGGCCGTAGCCGTGCATCCCGGCGACGAGCGCTACCAGGATCTGGTCGGCAAGCAGGTGCGCCTGCCGCTGGTCGGCCGGCTGATCCCGATCGTCGCCGACGACTACGCCGATCCCGAGAAGGGCACCGGCGCGGTCAAGATCACCCCGGCGCACGACTTCAACGACTTCCGCGTCGGCCAGCGCCATGGGCTGGAGGCGATCAACATCCTCACGCCCGACGCCAAGCTGAACGAGAACGCGCCGGAGGCCTATCGCGGCCTCGACCGCTTCGTCGCGCGCAAGAAGATCGTCGCAGACCTGGAGGCGCTCGGCCTGCTCGACGGGGTCGACCCCAACAAAATGATGGTCCCCTACGACGAGAAGTCGAAGCTGGTGATCATCGAGCCCTACCTGACCGATCAATGGTACGTCGACGCCAAGACCCTGGCCCAGCCGGCGATCAAGGCGGTCGAGGATGGGCGCACGGTGTTCGAGCCGAAGAGCTGGGAGCGCACCTACTTCGAGTGGATGCGCAACATCGAGCCTTGGTGTGTCTCGCGCCAGGTCTGGTGGGGCCACCGCATCCCGGCCTGGTTCGGGCCGGACGGCGCGATCTTCGTCGAGGAGACCGAGGAAGCCGCGCTCGCCTCGGCCCAAGCCCACTACGGCCACGCCGAGGCGCTGATCCAGGACGAGGACGTGCTCGACACCTGGTTCTCGTCCGGGCTCTGGGCGTTCTCGACCCTGGGCTGGCCGGAGCAGACCAAGGACCTCGCGCGGTTCTACCCAACCAGCGATCTGGTCACGAGCTTCGACATCATCTTCTTCTGGGTCGCCCGGATGATGATGTTCGGCCTCCACTTCCTGGACGAGGTCCCGTTCCATCGGGTGGTGTTCAACGCGCTGATCCGTGACGAGCACGGGCAGAAGATGTCGAAGACCAAGGGCAATGTGGTCGACCCGCTGGAGCTGATCGACGAGTACGGCGCCGACGCGTTGCGCTTTACCGTGGTCGCCATGTCGGGGCAGGTTCGCGACATCCGCCTCTCGCGCCAACGCATTGAAGGTTATCGCAATTTCGGCACCAAGCTGTGGAACGCCGCACGGTTCTGCCAGATGAACGGCTGCGTGCGGGTCGAGGGGTTCGACCCGGCGTCGGTGCGCCACGTGCAGAACCGCTGGATCCGCGGCGAGGCGCTGAAGGCGGCGCGAGCCGTGACCGCGGCGCTGGAGGCGGCGCAGATGGAGGAGGCGGCCGGCGCGCTCTATCGCTTCATCTGGAACGTGTTCTGCGATTGGCGCCTGGAATTGGCCAAGCCGGTGCTGGCGGCCGGGGGCGAGGCCGCGGCCGAGACCCAGGCTATGACCGCCTGGACCCTCGATCTGATCCTCAGGCTGCTGCACCCGATCATGCCGTTCATGACCGAGGAGCTGTGGGAGAAGACCGCCGAAGCCGGCCCGCCGCGCGACTCGATGCTGATCACGGCGCCCTGGCCCGAGCTGCCGGACAGCTACGCCGACGAAGTCGCCGCGGCCGAGATGGCGCTCGTGATCGCCACGATCAGCGAGGGGCGCTCCGTCCGCTCAGAACTCAACGTGCCGGTCGCGGCCAAGCCGCCGCTGCTGGTGACCGCCGCCGGGCCGCGTGAACGCCGCGTGCTGGAGGAGAACGCCGAGGCGATCCGGCAGATGCTGCGGGTCAGCGAGCTGCGCTTCGACGCCGCCGACGCTGGCGCGGTGCCCTTTCTGGCGGAGGGCGCCTCGCTGGCTCTCCCGGTGGCAGAGTTCATCGACCTCGCCGCCGAAAAGGCGCGCCTGGCGAAGGAAGTCGCGGCCCTGGCCGGCGACATCGACCGCACCGCCAAAAAGCTCGCCAATCCCGACTTCGTCGCCCGCGCCCCGGAAGAAGTGGTCGAAGAGAACCGCGAGCGGCTGGCCGAGGCCGAGGCCGCCAAAGAGCGGCTCGCAGCGGCGCTGAAGCGGCTGGAAGGCTTCAGCTAGAGACTGAGGAGGTGAGGGGCCGCAGGGCCGCGCTCAACTCTGAGCGTCGTTCAGATGCGCGACCGCTCGCGTCATATAGAGCCCGCGAGGCTCGAAGCCGACGGTCTCGCAATACCCCGCGCCACCAATCGCCCGGATCACATCCGCGCCGTCCGCGCCCTTGCTCCGCAGGATCGCCGCGACAGTGACGGGCACTTCGCTGGGTACGGCCAGATCGGATGTCTCGAAGCTGCCGTCCAGTATCCACGGCGCCGGTGAGACAATCAGCTCGGCCCCGCTCTCGAGCGAGACCGCTGCGTAGTTCCACGCGGTGGGCTGGAAGACATCGTGCAAGGTCGGGATCAGGTTGTCGATCGTCAGGCCTCCGATGGCGTACTCGGCGTCCCAGACACCGCCGTTGCGACGCAGGTAGAAGCCGTACGGGGTCAGTTTGTTGGTGCCGATGGCCCCGGTCTGGAACGCCGCGGCGGTATAGGCCTCGCCGTTGTCGAAGTTGAACTGGCACCAGTTCCAGCCGCTGAACTCCGGCTGGGTGAAAGAGGGCGGCGACGGCGTGTCCCAGGCCAGCAGTTGATGGTCGATCCAGCCAGTCCCCTGCATGGGATATTGCTGGCCCTCGACGTGGATCTGCCCCTCGACCCTCAGCTGGGGCCAGCTGTAGTAGATGCCCGGCGTCGGGTCGGGGGTGATGCCGTTCTTGCCCTGCAAGAAGAAGGCGGTCTTGGCCGGCATATCGGTCGAAAGATTGAGGTCGAACCGGATATTGTCGCCGTCGTCGACGACCACATTCAGCGGCAGCACGTCGACCGACCCGGTCATCGAGTCCGGTCCGCAACTGTAGACGAAGCTCTCGCCGTCCGGAAACGCCACCTTGCCGCCGACGGCCGCCCACTGCACGTTGGGCCTACGCCGGATCATCCTGACGCCGGCGCCATCGGCGATGACGCAGGTCACCGCGTTCCAGACCACCTGGCACTCGGCGTCGGTCCATCCCGCCTGCTCCTGCACCGCCTTGGAAATCACCCGGATGCGCAGCATGTCGATCAGGAGGCTGATCTTCTTGGACGCGCCGTCGGAGCCCCCCATGAGGTTGGCGCTGATCCAGTACCACTCGTTGCCACAGTCGAGGTGCAGGCGGTGTTCGATCGGGAAGACGACCGAGGCTGGCGGATGGTCGTCGCCATAGCCGCCCGCGCCGCCCAGCATCTGGTAGATCGTCGCGGCGAGGCCGGCATCGTTCGCGCCGCCCTGTCCCAGGCCCC
Organism: Caulobacteraceae bacterium; assembly: GCA_036494265.1. Classification (GTDB taxonomy): domain Bacteria; phylum Pseudomonadota; class Alphaproteobacteria; order Caulobacterales; family Caulobacteraceae; genus Acaudatibacter. The sequence continues at coordinate 100,194 of DASXOP010000071.1, forward strand.
CGGCGGTCTCGCACATCAGCGCGAACACCTTCTGGTCCTTCGGCCGCAGATACTCCGGCACCGACATCAGCTGGGCCAGCAAGGCCTCGCCGGCCGTCATCTTCTGCGCCATCGGTCTTCCCTCATCTACCTGTGCCGTCAGGGAGACGCCGGTGGAACGGGTTCGCGGTCAAGCTGCAACAAACGCGAATTCGCCCGACGGCAAGCTGGCCGCGCCGGGGTTTGCATCGCGCCGTCCCTTATGCTTGTTCACCCAGCGCAAATGGCGGCGCTTTCGGCCGTCTGGAGACGAGCGTCCGATGAGTGAAGCCCAGTTGCCCGCGGGATGGCCGGCGATGTCGATCGCCGAGGCTAACCGCATCATCACCGGTCCTGGCATGCCCTGCGAGATGGAAGAGGTGGTGATCCGAGGCGTGACGACGCGGGTCTGGAAGAACCTGCCTCCGTCGCTGCGCTCGATCGCCGAAGCGTCGCGGGCGCACGGCGAGAAGATATTCCTGGTGCACGAGGACGAGCGGGTCAGCTTCGAGGGGTTTTTCCGGGCGGTCAGCGCCTTCGCCCACGAGTTGGCGGAGCAGGGTGTCGTGAAGGGCGACCGGGTCGCGATCATCATGCGCAACCTGCCGGAGTGGCCGGTCGCCTTCTATGGCGCCGCCGCGCTGGGCGCGATCGTGACGCCGCTGAACGCCTGGTGGACCGGCCCGGAGCTGGAGTACGGGCTGGTCGACTCCGGATCGAAGGTTTGCATCGTCGACGCCGAGCGGCTGGAGCGGATCGCCGAGCACCTGCCCAACTGTCCGGATCTGAAACGCGTCTATGTCAGCCGCTCAGGCGAGGAGATCGCCAACCCGCTGATCGCCAAGCTGGAGGCGACGATCGGCGGTCCGGACAGCTGGCTCAATCTGCCGGATCGCCCGCTGCCTGCGGTGGAGATCCTGCCCGAGGACGACGCCACGATCTTCTACACCTCGGGCACGACCGGGAAGCCGAAGGGTGCGCTCGCCACCCAGCGCAACATCAACTCCAACATCATGGCCGGCGCCAGCGCCGCGCAGCGCCAGTTCCTGCGCCGCGGCGAAACCCCGCCGGCGCCGGACCCGAACGCGCCGCAGCGCTCGATGCTGCTCTCGGTGCCGTTCTTCCACGCCACCGGCTGCTTCGCGGTGCTGAACCCGATCTGCTTCGGCGGCGGCAAGCTGGTGATGATGCGGCGTTGGGACCCCGTGCGCGCGTTCGAGCTGATCGAGCGCGAGAAGATCCAGGCGGCCGGCGGCGTGCCGACCATCGCCTGGCAGCTGATCGAGCACCCGTTGCGTAAGAACTACGACCTCTCGTCGCTGGAGAGCGTCGCCTACGGCGGCGCACCCTCAGCGCCGGAGCTGGTGCGCAAGATCAAGGAAACCTTCCCGAAGTCCGCGCCCGGCAACGGCTGGGGCATGACCGAGACCTCCGCCACCGCGACCAGCAACGGCGGCGAAGACTACGAGAACCGGCCAGACAGCTGCGGCCCAGCGGTGCCGGTCACCGACCTGAAGATCATGACCGTCGAGGGCGATCGCGAACTGCCGGTCGGCGAGGTGGGCGAGCTCTGGTGCAAGGGGCCGCAGGTGGTGAAGGGCTATTGGAATAAGCCGGAAGCCACGGCGCAGACCTTCGTCGACGGCTGGGTGAAGACCGGCGACCTGGCGCGGCTCGATGAGGAGGGCTTCTGCTTTATCATCGACCGGGCCAAGGACATGCTGATCCGCGGCGGCGAGAACATCTACTGCATCGAGGTCGAGAACGTCCTCTACGACCACCCGGCAGTGATGGACGCCGCGCTGGTCGGCATCCCGCACAAGACGCTGGGCGAGGAGCCGGGGGCGGTAGTCACGCTGAAGCCGGGCGCCGAAGCCACCGAGCAAGAACTGCGCGCCTTCGTCGCCGAACGGCTGGCGGCTTTCAAGGTGCCGGTGAAGATCCTCTTCTGGCGCGAGACCCTGCCGCGCAACCCCCAGGGCAAGATACTGAAGAACGAGCTGAAGAAGCTGTTCGAGACGGAGGCGGCGTCAGGATAGGTCTTGTTGCATGGTAAGCGCCTCGCGCGTATATACGTGTATATGAGGCGGGTGACGCGATGACGACGGTAACTAGCCGCACCTTCAAGAGCGGCAATAGTCAGGCAGTTCGCCTGCCGAAGGATGTGGCCTTCGATGGTGATGTCGATGTGACGATCGTTCGCTCGGGCGATGTGCTCACGATCTACCCCAAACGCCCGTCGATCGCCGACATGCTGGCGAAGCTGGACGCCCTGCCAGGCCCCGGCGAAATTGAGGTGCGCGACGCGGACGTCGTGCCGGACCGCCCCGGGCTCTAGCCGAATGCCTTTCATGCTCGACACGAACGTCGCCATTCATCTGCGTGATCGCGACGTGGCTGTTAGGAGCAAGTTGGCGGCGCTCACGGATGCGGTCATGATTTCGATAGTGACCCGCGTCGAACTGGAAGGCGGCGTCTACAGCGACCCGGCAAAGACAGCGATCAGGCGACGTCGCCTCGACGCGATTCTCGAGACTCTTCCGACAGTGGAGTTCGACGGAGCGGCCGCGGACGCCTATCGGACGATCCTCGAACGGCTGGGCTATTCGCGCCGCAAGGTGCTTGACCGCATGATTGCGGCTCAGGCGATCGTTCACCGGGCCACGGTCATCACGATGAACGCGGCTGACTTCAATGAAATCGCTGGTTTGGAGGTCGTAGCTTGGTGAAGCAATCGCTCGCATTGGCTGGTCTGCTCGGGTTGCTCTTGGCCGGCGCTGCCCACGCGGCAAAAGTCGACCGTTACTACTCCAAGACCTACAACGCCTGCATGGATACCGCCGGCGGGTCGACGATGCCGATGGCCGAGTGCATGGGGGCCGAGCATGACGCGTGGGACGCGCAGCTCAACAAGGTCTACCAGGTGCTGATGGCGAGCCGACCGGCGGCGGCGAAGGCCGAGCTGCGCGATGACGAGCGGGCCTGGCTGAAGCGCACCCAGCACAAGTGCGACCACGCCGGCGACGACGAGGTGGGCGGCTCGCTGCAGAACACCGAGATCGACCAGTGCAACCTCGACGAAACGATCCTGCGCACCGTCTATCTGCGCAGCCTGCACTGACATAGTGCGCGGGGCGCGGCCGGCGCCGCATCGCCGACGGGGAAGACCCGAACCGACCCACATGGCCGAGGAGCGCGAGCTCGTCGTCGAGCAGGTCGGCGCGCAGGGCGATGGACTGGCGGCCGGGCCGATCTTCGTTGCCGGCGCACTACCAGGGGAGCGCGTCGAAGCGTCGGTCGCGGGCGATCGAGCTGAGGTCACCGCTGTGCTCGCGCCGAGTCCGGATCGTGTGGCGGCGCCGTGTCCCCACTTCGGCGACTGCGGCGGCTGCGCGCTGCAGCACTGGCGCGCGGAACCCTACCTTGCCTGGAAGGTCGAGCAGATCCGGCTGGCTCTGGGCTGGGAGCGGTTGGAGACGGAGATACTTGCGCCCTACGCTGCGCCGCCGGGTTCGCGGCGCCGGCTGGCGTTGCACGCGCGGCGCGGGGAGGGCGGGGTCCAGATCGGCTTCAAGGCGCGGCGCTCGTGGCGGTTGGCTGCGATCGAGGTTTGCCCGGTCGCCGACGCGCGGCTGGTCGCGGCGTTCCCGGCGCTGCGGCGGCTGGCGTCGCCGTTGTTCGAGGGACCGAAGTCGGCGCCGACCCTGCACGTCACCCTGACCGAGACCGGCATCGACGTCGACATCACCGGCGTGGAACGCAAGGCTGGCGCGCTCTCGGCCGACGCCCGCCGGCAGGTGGCCGATGCCGCCGCCGACGCCGATTTCGCGCGAGTCACGCTGGACGGCGACGCGCTCTATCAGGCTCGCTCGCCCGCGGTCCGCGTCGGCCGCGCCAGCGTCGTGCTGCCGGCCGGCACGTTCTTGCAGGCGGTGGCGGAGGCGGAGGCGGCGATGGCCGCGTTCGCCGGGGAGGCGTTGGCTGGCGCGAAGTCGATCGTCGACCTTTACTGCGGCGTCGGCGCCTTCGCGCTCAGGCTGGCGGAAACCGCGTCTGTCGCCGCCTACGATGTCTCCGCGCCGGCGGTGACCGCGCTTCGCTCGGCGTCCGGTGCAACGCCCGGTTTGAAGTCGGTGACCGGAGAGGCTCGCGACCTCGTCCGCCGGCCCGTGTTGGCCGCCGAGCTGAAGCGGACGGATGCGGCGGTGATCGACCCGCCGCGCGCCGGCGCCGCCGAGCAGCATCGCGAGTTGGCGAAGTCAGGCCTGGCCCGCGTCGTCAGCGTGTCGTGCAATCCGACCACCTTCGCCAGGGACGCCCGAATTCTGACCGATGTCGGATTCAGCTTGGCGCGGGTGCTTCCCGTGGACCAGTTCCTCTGGTCTCCCCATGTGGAGCTTGTCGGGGTGTTCGAGAGGAGCGGCGCGTGAGTGAGCCGGAGTCGGAGCCAGAGGCGACCGAACCGCCCGCCAAGCCAGCCCGCCGCCGCGCGTTTGCTGGCGACGTTCGCGCCTACGCTGCGTCGGCCGCCGCCAAGGCGCTCTGGTGGGGGACGGCGGGCGTGGCCGCGCGGGCCCTGGCGCGGCCCGCTGAGGCGACCCCGATCGACTTCGCGCCCACGGCGGAGGCGCCGCCGGCCGGGTTCGTGCGCCGCGCCTGGCTGCAGGCGTTCGAGAAAGAGGCGGCCGATGTCGCCGCGGGGCTCTATCCGGCGATGGACGACCGCCCCGCCGATCCGGTCCGGGCGATCCGGCGCACCGCCGACTTCATCGCCGACGCGATGGAGGTGGAGGCGCGGCGGCGGCGTGGAGACGGGGCAGAGGTGCGCGCCGAAGCGCCTCCAAGCTATCCGGCTTACTACCGCCAGAACTTCCACTTCCAGAGCGGCGGCTGGTTTACCGCCGCGAGCGCCGGTCGCTACGAGACCCAGGTCGAGGCGCTCTTCGCCGGCACAGCGGGGGCGATGCGGCGGCGCGCGCTGTCGCTGCTGGCCAAGGCCTGGCGCGACCGCGACCACCGCGGCCTCGCCGTGCTCGATCTGGCCTGCGGCGCCGGTGCATTTCTCGCCGACATCGCCGCGATGTTCCCCCGCGCCCGCCTCACCGGTCTCGATCTTTCGCCTGCCTACCTGGATGCGGCCCGGCACACAGCCCCGCTCGCAGCCTTGGTGCAGGGCAAGGCCGAGCAGCTTCCGTTGAGGGACGCCAGCCTCGACGCGGTCTGCTGCGTCTACCTCTTCCACGAGCTGCCGCCGAAGGTGCGCAAGGCGGCGGCGGCCGAGATCGCGCGGGTGCTGAAGCCGGGCGGCGTGCTGGCGCTGGCGGACTCGATCCAGCCCGTGGACGAGCCTCGGTTGGGCCGGCTGCTCGAAGCCTTCCCGGCCTACTTCCACGAGCCCTACTTCGCGACTTATGCGCAGACCGACCTGGCCGAGCTGTTCGGCGCGGCCGGTCTGCGCGTGGCGGGTCAGGACGCGGCGTTCCTAACCAAGGCGATGCTGTTCGTGAAGGACTGACACGCCGCTCACGCCGCTGCGTCGTCCTTGCGAATGCCATGGGCGATGAAGTTCACCGCGTCGTGGCGGGTCATCTGTTGTTCCCGAAGGACGTAGCAGGCGTGGCTCTCATCCTCGGAGAAGATCGCCACCAATACATTGGCCCCGGTGACCGTATCGCGGCCGCTCGATCGGACATGGATCACGGCGCGCTGGATCACGCGATTGAGGCCAGCGGTTGGCGACGGCTCGATATGTTGGTCCTGCACGAGCTCCGCCAGTTCGGTGTCGAGATAGCCAGTCAGCGAGAGCCTCAACCTAGCCAAATCGACGCCGCAGGCCTCGAGCGCCAAAGGCGCGTCATCGTCATCAAGCAGGGCCAGCAGCACGTGCTCCAGCGTGGCGAAGCTTTGCCGCCGCGCGCTGGCCGAAGCCACCGCGTTGCGCAAGGTCGCCTCGAGAGCTGGGCTGAGCCGGATGGGCCGGTTGGGGTCGATGCCGGTGGCCGGCCGCAAGCGTGGCGGAATGGGCGCCGCGCGAGATCGCGCCTCGAGCGCCTCCCAATCCGGCGCGCCGAACGCCTTGGCGATCTGCGCCGGCGCCGGCGTCGGTGGCGGGGGTTTGGAACCCGCATCCTGTATGCCGGCCGAGAGCGTGTTCCAGTCGGCCGCCCCGAACGCCTTGGCGATCAGTTCCAGGCTCTCGCTGATGGATATCTTCTGACCCTTGGCGGCGAGCGCCGCGCGAATGGTTTGGGCCATGGCTTTAGCGTCGCGGAAATCGCGCATGTCATCTTCCCTTTGGCCGAACGAGAGGGAGCGCCAGTCGCTTGCATTGCTGACCCGATCGTTCGGGAAAAAGGGGGCTTTCGATCAGCCTCGATACGTTCACCGTACCCCAAGGGGCGCAAGCGGCAGGTCGTATCCACCTGAGGTGAGTGTGATCTCGCGCCCGCCGATCTGTCAACGGCGCCGATCAGCCAGCCGCTTCATGCCGCCGCGTCGCCCTTGCGGACGCCGTGTGCGATGAAGTTCACGGCGTCGAAACGGGTCAGGCCCCGGTCCTTGAGCATATGACACGCCCGGCTCTCCCTTTCCGAGAAGATCGCCACCAGAACGTTGGCCCCGGTGACGGCGTCACGACCGCTGGATTGGACGTGAATGACCGCACGCCGCACGGCGCCGTGAAAGGCGTCGGTCGGAACCGGATCGGCGTCATCCTCAGCTGCCTTGGTCGCCTCGTTATCGACGAAGGCGATCAGATCGCGCCGCAGGCCGTCGCGGTCGAACAGGCAGGCCGCCATCACGGCCATCGCGTCCGGGTCGTCGGTCAGCGCCAGCAGCAGGTGCTCAAGCGTCGTGTGCTGGCATTTGCGCTCGACCGCGTCGTGAACGGCGCGGTGCAGCGTGTCCGCGAGATTGGGGGAGAAGCGCTGGCGTCGCGGTTCGGCAGCTAGAGCATACGCCCCCCCGACCGGCTCCGCGGGCGGCGCTTCGGGCGCAGCCTTATTGCTCTCAGCTTCCGCCGCTTTGATCGTCGCCGATAGTTTGTTCCAGTCACCAGCCCCGAGCGCCTTGGCGGTCAGTTCGAGGCTCTCGCCGACGGTGATCTTCTGGCCCTTGGCGGCGAGGGCCGCGCGGATGGATTGGGCCATGGCTTTGGCGTCGCGAAAATCGCGCATGTGATCATTCCCTTTGGCCGAACGAGTGGGAGCATCAGGCGCTTGCGTTTGCTGACCCGATCGTTCGGGCGAAAGGGGGCTTCGATCAGCCTCGATACGTTCACCGTACCCCAAGGGGCGCAAGCAGCAGGTCGTATCTACCTGAGGTGAGTGTGATCGCGCGCCTGGCGATCTGTCAACCGGCGCGATCAGCCAGCCACGGCCCCGAACTCGGGTTAACGGCGATGACTGGTTGCGGCGGTGGTGATTCTCTGGGCTCTGGGTTTGATTCGGAGCCATGAAGATGGATGTTGCGCTGGAGAAGCCGCGGCTGCGGCGGTTGCTGGATCATTTCGCGGAGGTTGCTGATCCGCGGGAGAGCTGGCGGGTGGCCCATCCGCTGCCGGAGGTGCTGTTCTTGGTGGTGTGCGGCTCGATGGCGAGCTGCGACGACTTCGACGA
>DASXOP010000072.1:0-18393 GCA_036494265.1 Caulobacteraceae bacterium
AGCCAGGTCGCCGCGCTCACCGGCATGGATGTGGCCAACGCCTCGATGTACGACGGCTCCACGGCCTGTGCAGAAGCCGTCATGATGGCCCAGAGGGTCACGCGGCGCGAAAAGGCGGTGCTCAGCGGCGGCCTGCATCCGCACTACGCCGCCACCACCCAGACCATCGCCCACGCCGAGGGCATGGAAATCAACCGCCTGGCCGCCGCCATCGACGCCGAGGCCGCGGTCATCGACGCCATCGACGCGGAAACCGCCTGCGTCGTCGTCCAGACGCCCAACGTGTTCGGCGTGGTCACCGACGTTTCGAAGATCGCCGAGGCCGCCCACGCCGCCGGCGCCCTGCTGATCGTGGTGGTCACCGAGGTGCTGTCGCTGGGCCTTTTGAAATCGCCCGGCGAAATGGGCGCGGACATCGTCGTGGCCGAAGGCCAGTCGATCGGCAACGGCCTGAACTTCGGCGGCCCCTACGTCGGCCTCTTCGCCTGCCGCGACAAGCTGGTACGCCAGATGCCCGGCCGGCTCTGCGGCGAGACCCTCGATGCCGATGGCCGCCGCGGCTATGTGCTGACCCTGTCGACCCGCGAGCAGCACATCCGCCGCGAGAAGGCGACGTCGAACATCTGCACCAACTCCGGCCTCTGTGCGCTGGCGTTCACGATCCACATGACCCTGCTGGGCGAGACTGGCCTGCGCCAGCTGGCCAAGATCAACCACGCCCGGGCCCGGATGCTGCGCGATGCGCTCGCCGCCATCCCCGGCGTCGAGGTGCTGACGCCGAAGTTCTTCAACGAGTTCGCCGTGAGCTTGCCGAAGTCCGCCGTGGGGGTGGTCAATGCGCTGGCCGCTGACGGGATCATCGCTGGCGTGCCGGTCTCGCGGCTCGATCCGGCCGCCGGCATGGACGACGTGCTACTGGTCTGCGCCACCGAGACCACCCTGCCGGTCGATATCGCCGACTTTGCCGAAGCCCTGACCCAGGAGCTCGCCCAATGACCATGCTCGCTGTTGGCCGCCCGACCCGACCCGACCTCGACGCCGCTAACGAAGCGTCGCCTGAGAGCCAGGGGCACGGCCTGGTGCAAGATGAGCCGCTGATCTTCGAACTCGGCGGCTGGGAGAAGACCGGCGTCGACCTGCCCGAGGCCGAGTTCGATGCGTCGGACCTCGGCGATCTGGTTCGCACCGCGCCGATCGGCCTGCCCGGCCTCTCCGAGCCGGAGACGCTGCGCCACTACGTGCGGCTCAGCCAGAAGAACCACGCGATCGATCTGGCGATCTACCCGCTCGGCTCGTGCACGATGAAGCACAACCCGCGGCTCAACGAAAAGATGGCGCGCCTGCCCGGCTTCGCCGACATCCACCCGCTGCAGCCGCAGTCGACCGTGCAGGGCGCGCTGGCGCTGATGGACGAGCTGGCGCACTGGCTGAAGACCCTGACCGGCATGCCGGCGGTGGCCCTATCGCCCAAGGCTGGCGCCCACGGCGAACTCTGCGGCCTGCTCACCATCCGCGCGACGCTGGAAGCGCGCGGCGATGCGCGGCGCACCGTGCTGGCCCCGGTCTCCGCCCACGGCACCAACCCCGCCACCGCGGCGATGGCCGGCTATCAGGTGGTCGAGATCGCCCAGACCGACGACGGCCGCGTCGATATCGCCGACCTCGCCGCCAAGCTTGGGCCGGACGTCGCGGCGGTGATGGTCACCAACCCCAACACCTGCGGTCTTTTCGAGCGCGACGTGCTGGAAATCAGCCGGTTGACCCACGCGGCCGGCGCGTTCTTCTACTGCGACGGCGCCAACTTCAACGCCATCGTCGGCCGGGTGCGGCCGGGCGATCTCGGCGTCGACGCCATGCACATCAACCTGCACAAGACCTTCTCGACCCCGCACGGCGGCGGCGGGCCGGGCGCGGGTCCGGTGGTGCTGAGCGCTGCGCTGGCCCCGTTCGCCCCCGCCCCCTGGATCGTCGCCGGCGAGGACGGGCTGCATCTGATCGAACGCAACGAGGGCGACGCCGCCCAGGCGTTCGGCCGGCTCTGCGCCTTCCACGGCCAGATGGGCATGTACGTCCGCGCGCTGACCTACATGATGAGCCACGGCGCCGACGGCCTGCGCCAGGTCGCCGAAGATGCGGTGCTGAACGCCAACTACGTCAAGGCGCGGCTCTCGGGCGTACTGACCGCGGCGTTCCCTGACGGGCCCTGCATGCACGAGGCGCTGTTCGACGACGCCTGGCTGGAGGACACCGGCATCTCCACCCTCGACGTCGCCAAGGCGCTGATCGACGAGGGCTTCCACCCGATGACGATGTACTTCCCGCTGGTGGTGCACGGGGCGATGCTGATCGAACCGACCGAGACCGAGTCCCGGCGCGAGATCGACCGCTTCTGCGACGCGGTCTTGCGTCTGGCGGCCGCCGCCAAGGCCGGCGATGTCGCGCGCTTCAAAGGCGCCCCGTTCAAGGCCCCGCTGCGCCGCCTCGACGAGACCGCTGCGGCGCGGAAGCCACGTCTGCGGTGGACCGCCTAGCCGGCGGAGCGGTCCGTTGCCGCGCCTTGGCGCGATCATCCTCACCGGCGGCGCTTCGGCGCGGATGGGCGAGGACAAGGCCAGCCAGGACTGGCTTGGCCTGCGAGCGATAGACCGCGTGGCGCGTCTGGCCAAGGCGCTCGGCGCCGACCCGATCCTGACCGTCGGCCGCACCGACTACGGGCTGACCTTCGTCGCTGACGATCGCCCCCTGGGCGGTCCGGTCGGCGGCATCCTCGCCGGCGCCGCCGCGCTGAGGGCCGCCGGGTGCGATCGGGCGATCGTGCTCGCCGTCGATGCCCCCACGATCCGCGCCGGCGACCTGACGCTCCTTATCGCGACCGAGGGCGCAGCGTTCGCGGGCTACCATCTGCCGCTGATGGTCTCGCTCGCCGCATTGCCGGCCGACGCCGAGGCCGACTGGCCGATCTCGCGGCTGGCGGAGAGGGCGGGCGTCACGCGGATCGAGTGCCCGACCGGGATCCAGGCGCGACTCCGCGGCGCCAACACGTCGGACGAGCGTGAGGCGCTGCTCGCCGAACTCGCCGCGTTCGAAAACGCCTAGATAAGAGGCTCCGACTGAGCGCTGCGCAGGCGCCGCGGTGTCGTGAGGCGCCTTCGCTCGACGAGACGCCTGCCCAAGGCGCAGCGCTTTCGCCGTAAGATCGGCCGGTATGCGTGTGCTCGTCATAGATCCCGACCCGGCCCGGGCGGCGCTGGTGGCAGAGGGGCTGGCTGGCGGGGACCCGGTCGAGGTTCGCCACGCGCTGGCGTACGACGAGGCCGAGGCGCGCCGCTTCGAGCCCGACGTGGTGGTGATCGCCGCCGACAGCCCGGACCGCGACACGCTGGAAAGCCTGCGCGAGGCCAGCCTCGCCAATCCGCGGCCCGTGGTGATGTTCGTCGACCGCTCCGAACCGGGGCTGGCCGAGGAAGCCATTCGCGCCGGCGTCGCGGCCTATGTCGTGGATGGGCTTGCGGCGGGGCGCGTGCGCGCCGTCCTCGAAGTGGCGATGACCCGCTTCCAGCTGATGCACCAGCTGCGGCAGGACCTCGCCCGGGCCAAGGCTGACCTCGCCTCCCGCAAGACCGTCGAACGCGCCAAGGCGCTGCTGATGAAGGAGCGTGGGCTGGACGAGGACGCCGCCTACAAACTGCTGCGCAAGCTCTCGATGGACACCGGCCGCAACCTGGGCGCCGTGGCCGCCGACCTGCTGGCCTTCGCCGGCGTGCTCAAGGGGGACCAGCCATGAGCGGCCGCGACGTCCTGCGCCTCGGCTTCGTCCCGCTGGTCGACAGCGTCGCCCTGATGGCGGCCCAGGAACTTGGTCTGTTTCAAGCCGAAGGCGTGCGGGTCGAGCTGGTCCGCGAGGTCTCCTGGGCGACCGTACGCGACAAGATCGCGGTCGGCGCGCTCGATGGGGCGCACATGCTGGCGCCGCTTGCGATTGCCGCGACCTTGGGGATCGGCAGCGACCCTGCGCCGATGATCGCGCCGGTGGTGCTCAACCTCACAGGACCTTCGATCACCCTCTCGGGCCGGGTAAGCGCCGCGATGAGAGACGAACCAAGCGCCGCGGCCCTCGCCGACCTCGTGAGGCGCCGACGCGAAGAGGGATCGAGCCCGCTGACCTTCGCCTCGGTCTACCCCTACTCGGTCCACACATACCTGTTGCGCGGCTGGCTCGCCGCCGCCGGCATCGATCCGGACCGCGATGTGCGACTGACCGTGGCGCCCCCCTCGCGGATGGCCGAGTTGCTAGATGGCGGGGTGGTCGAGGGCTTCTGCGCCGGCGAGCCCTGGAACCGGGTCGCCGTCTCGGCCGGCAGTGGTCGCATCGTCGCCCGCGCCGCCGATCTGCGCGAGCGCACCCCGGACAAGGTGTTCGGCGTCACCCGCGACTGGGCAGCTGACAACCCCGACGCTTTGCTCGCGCTGGTGCGAGCCATCCATGCCGCCGCCGACTGGCTGGCGGCGCCGGATCATCGCGACGCGGCCGCCGAAATGCTCTCCGCTCCGCACTACATCGGCGTCGATGCTGACCTGATCGAGCCTGGCCTCGACGAGATGGTCCAACAACACGGCGCGGCGACCGCTCCGGACCCCGCCGACGCGATCTGGCTGGTCGGCGAAATGCTGCGCTGCGGTCAGGCGCCGGCCGGAACCAACGCCGAAGCGGTCGCCGCCGAGGTCTTCCGCCGCGATCTCTATGAGGCGGCGCTGCCCCCCAGCGCCTGATTTCTCGACACCGACCTGCTCGCGACGCCCTGATTTTGCACTGCAGCGACTTTGCCGGTCCGCGCTGCGGTCGGCAGGCGTGACATCGCGGCGAGGCCGGCGCTTTCCTCGATCAGGCCCAGGACAACGGCGTTCGCGGCTCATTCGGATCGGCTCGAGGATGAGCTCTCCGCCCGGCGACGCCGCCAGTTCCACCACTCGTCCGAGGCCGTAAGCCGCCATGCACAGCCGCTCGTTCCTGAAGTCGGGCCACGTCCCGACATTGTTCTCGGCCTTCCTCTATTTCGACCTCAGCTTCATGGTCTGGGTGATCCTCGGGCCGCTCGGCGTGGCGATCTCCAAGAGCCTGCATCTCGACGCGGGGCAAAAGGGGATGATGGTCGCGACGCCCTTGCTGGCTGGCGCGGCGCTGCGCCTCGTTGGCGGCGTGCTAGTCGATCACATCGGGCCGCGCCGTACCGGGATCATCGGCCAACTGGTCGTGCTGGCGGGGTTGGCTCTCGCCTGGTTCCTCGGCATTCACAACTACAGTCAGGTGCTGCTGCTGGCGGTGGTGCTGGGCGTCGCCGGCGCCTCGTTCGCGGTCGCCCTGCCGCTGGCCTCGCGATGGTATCCGGCGGAGCATCAAGGCTTGGCGCTCGGCATCGCTGGGGCAGGCAACTCGGGCACGGCGCTGGCGGCGCTGTTCGCCCCCAGCTTGGCCAAAGCCTACGGCTGGACCAACGTCATCGGCTTGGCCACGCTGCCGCTGCTAGGCGCCCTCGTCGTCTACCTGGTGCTGGCCAAGGACGCGCCGGATCAGCCCAAGCCGAAGCGGGCCAGCGAGTACCTCAGCGTGCTGAAGCAGGCCGACTGCTGGTGGCTGATGCTGCTTTACTCGGTGACGTTCGGCGGCTTTTCCGGGCTGGCGTCGTCGCTGACGATCTATTTCAACGCCGAGTACCGGCTCGACCCGGTGATCGCCGGCTTCTTCACCGCCGGCTGCGTCTTCGCCGGATCGCTGGCGCGGCCGTTCGGTGGTTCGCTGGCCGATCGGCGCGGCGGCGTGAACACCTTGATCGTGGTCTATGCGATCGCCGCGGCCGGCCTCTGCGCGGCGAGCTTCCACCTAGCGAGCGCGTGGCTGGCGCTGGGAGTGTTGCTGGTCGCGATGATGGCGTTGGGCGCCGGCAACGGCGCGGTATTCCAGCTGGCGCCGCAGCGCTTTCGCCAGGAAATCGGCGTGATCACCGGCGTCGTTGGCGCGATGGGCGGGGTGGGCGGCTTCTTTCTCGCCTCGACTCTCGGCGCGGCCAAGCAGCTGACCGGCAGCTTCCAGCCCGGCTTCCTCGGCTTCGCCGCGCTGGCCCTGGTCGCGCTCGCCGCCTTGGCCGGGCTGAAAAACGGATGGCGCGCGCGGTGGCCGCAGATCGCCGCCATGCCGGTTCGCGTCTGACCCGATCCCGAGGAGACGCCCCGATGACCCGATCCCGAGGAGACGCCCCGATGACCCAAACCCAAGCCGATCCGGTCCCCACGCGGCGAAAGGAGCGCCTCGTCGTCGTCGGCAACGGCATGGCCGGCTGCCGCGCGGTCGAGGAGGTGATCAAGCGCGATCCGGATCGCTACGCGATCACCATCTTCGGCGCCGAGCCCCGGGTGAACTACGACCGGATCATGCTCTCGCCGGTGCTGGCCGGCGAGAAGACCTTCGAACAGATCGTGATCAACGGCGCGGCCTGGTACGATCGCAACGTCGCCGCGCTCTTCACCGGCCGCCGGGTGAACCGGATCGACCTGGCGGGCAAGCGGGTGGAGGCGAGCGATGGGCTGAAGCTGCCCTACGACCGGCTGATCCTGGCCACCGGCTCGGACCCAGTGCGCCTGCCGCTGCCCGGCGCCGAGCTGCGCGGGGTGGTCACCTTCCGCGACCTCGACGACGTCAACGCCATGGTCGAAGCCGCCGAACAGGGCGGCCGGGCGGTGGTGATCGGCGGCGGCCTGCTGGGGCTGGAAGCCGCTTATGGGCTCGTGCGGCGGGGCATGGCGGCGACCGTCGTGCACCTGATGGACGTGCTGATGGAGCGCCAGCTCGACGACAGCGCCAGCTTCCTGCTGCGCCAGGCGCTGACCGAGCGGGGCGTCGAGACGGTGCTCGGCGCCCAGTCCGAAGCGATCATCGGCGTGGATGGGCGCGTGGCCGGCCTGCGGCTGAAGGATGGCCGCGAGTTGCCGTGCGATCTGCTGGTAATGGCTGTCGGCATCCGCCCAGCGACCTCGGTCGCCCAGGCGTCGGGCCTGACCTGCAACCGCGGCGTCGTGGTCGACGACCAGATGCGCACCTCCGATCCTTCGGTGTTCGCCATCGGCGAATGCGCCGAGCACCGCGGCGTCGCCTACGGCCTCGTCGCGCCGATCTGGGACATGTGCCGCACCCTCGCCGACGTGCTGACTTCGGACGAGACCGCGGCTTACGCCGGCTCGCTGTTGCAGACCCGGCTCAAGGTGTCCGGCGTCGACGTGTTCTCCGCCGGCAAGTTCGCCGGCGGCCACGGCTGCGAGGACCTTGTGTTCCGCGACGCCGGCCGCGCCGTCTACAAGCGCGTCGTCGTCGAGGACGGCAAGGTGGCCGGCGCGGTGCTGTTTGGCGATGTCACCGACGGCGGCTGGTACTTCGACCTGATGCGGCGGGGCGAGGACATCGGACCGCTGCGCGACACGCTCGTGTTCGGCCAGGCGATCACGGAGGCCCTGCGGGGGACGGACCCTAAGTCGGCCGTTGCGGCGATGCCGGACCAGCAAGAGGTCTGTGGCTGCAACGGCGTCTGCAAGGGCGCGATCACCACGGCGATCGTGGATCAGGGCCTGACCACGCTGGAGGCGGTGCGCGCCCACACCAAGGCCTCGGCCTCGTGCGGCTCCTGCACGCCGCTGGTCGAGCGGCTGCTGCAGCTTACCCTCGGCGACGGGTTCGAGGCCCAGGTCGGCCCCAAGCCGGTCTGCGCCTGCACGGGCCTCGGCCACGACGAGGTGCGCCGGCGAATCCTGGCTGAGAGCCTGACCTCGATCCCGGCCGTGATGCAGGCGCTGGAGTGGACGACCCCCGATGGCTGCTCGGCCTGCCGCCCGGCGCTGAACTACTACCTGCTCTGCGCCTGGCCGGCCGACTACCGAGACGACAAGCAGTCGCGTTTCATCAACGAGCGGGTCCACGCCAACATCCAGAAGGACGGCACCTTCTCGGTGGTGCCGCGGATGTGGGGCGGGCTGACCTCGGCCGACGAGCTGCGCGCCATCGCCGACGTGGTCGATAAGTTCAAGATCCCGACGGTCAAGGTCACCGGCGGTCAGCGCATCGACCTCCTGGGCGTCAAGAAGGACGACCTGCCCGCCGTCTGGTCGGATCTCAACGCCGCCGGCATGGTCTCGGGCGCCGCCTATGCCAAGGGGCTGCGGACGGTGAAGACCTGCGTCGGCACCGACTGGTGCCGGTTCGGGACCCAGGATTCCACCGGCCTGGGCGTGCGGCTGGAGAAGTTCATGTGGGGCTCCTGGACGCCGGCGAAGGTGAAGCTGGGCGTCTCCGGCTGCCCGCGCAACTGCGCCGAGGCGACCTGCAAGGACATCGGCGTCGTCTGCGTCGAGAGCGGTTTCGAAATCCTGATCGGCGGCGCGGCTGGGCTGCACATCCACGGGGCCGAGCCGCTGACCAAGGTCGCCACCGAGCAGGAGGCGATCTGGACCGTCTGCGCGGTGACCCAGCTTTACCGCGAACGCGGCTGGTACCTGGAGCGGATCTACAAATGGCTCGCCCGCGTCGGCCTGGAGGCAGTCAAAGCCGAGGTCGAAGACCCCGAAAGCCGCCGCGCGCTCTACGACCGCTTCGCCCATTCACAGCGCTTCGCCCAGATCGATCCGTGGGCGGAGCGTGTCGCCGGCCGCCACGCCGAGGAGTTCCATCCGCTCAGCCGCCGGATGGAGCGCGAGCCCGCATGAGCCTCGCCGTGACCGATCCGCCAATCTGGACCGATGTCGGCGCGGTGACCGATATCCCGCTGCGCGGCGCGCGGCGGGTGCCGACGCCGCGCGGGGTGATCGCCATCTTCCGCACAGGCGACGGCCGGGTGTTCGCGCTGAAGGACGCCTGTCCGCACAAGGGCGGTCCGCTCAGCCAGGGTATCGTCCACGGTCACGCGGTCGCCTGCCCGCTGCATAACTGGTCGATCGACCTGGCCACGGGCGAGGCCATGGGCGCCGACCGCGGCAAGGGCTGCGCGCCGGTCGTGTCGCTGGAGGTGCGCGACGGCCGCCTGCTGCTGGGCCGGCTTTGAACGCGGCGGATGACCACGCGAACCCGCGCCGCACGACCTGTCCCTATTGCGGCGTCGGCTGCGGGATCGTCGCCGACGGAGACCGTTCGACCCTCTCTGTGCGCGGCGACGAGGCCCACCCAGCCAACTTCGGCCGCCTCTGCACCAAAGGCAGTACGCTCGCCCAGACTGTCGGCCTGGAGGGGCGGCTGCTGGCGCCGATAATCGGTGAACGGACGGTCGGCTGGAACGAGGCGACCGCCCTGGTCGCCCGGCGTTTCAGCGAGGCGATCGAGCGACACGGGCCGGACAGCGTCGCCTTCTACGTCTCCGGTCAGCTGCTGACCGAGGATTACTACGCCGCCAACAAGCTGATGAAGGGCTTCATCGGTTCCGGCAACATCGACACCAACTCGCGGCTCTGCATGGCCTCGGCGGTCAGCGCCCACAAGCAGGCGTTCGGCGCCGACCTGGTCCCTGGCTGCTACGAAGACCTCGACCTTGCCAACCTTGTGGTGTTCAGCGGCCACAACGCCGCCTGGACCCACCCGGTGCTGTTCCGCCGCATGGAGGTGGCCAAGGCCGCGCAGGGCCAGCGCCACGTGGTGATCGACCCGCGCCGGACCGACACCGCCGAGGTCGCCGACCTGCATCTGCCTATTGCGCCGCAGACGGACGTTCGGCTCTGGAATGGCCTGCTCGCCGACCTGATCCGGCGCGGCGCGGTCGACCGGGGCTACATCGCCCACCACGTCGCCGGCTTCGCCGAGGTGGAAGCGGCGCTGGGCCGGGACGACCAGGGGCCGGCGGCTGTCGCCGCCGACTGCGGCGTTCCGCTGGACAGCCTGGAGACCTTCTTCGACTGGTTCGCCGCCACGCCGCGCACCGTCAGCCTGTTCTCAATGGGCGCCAACCAGTCGGCGCAGGGCGTCGCCAAGGGGCTGGCGATCATCAACGCCCACGTCGCCACCGGCCGGATCGGCAAGCCCGGCGCCTGCCCGTTCTCGATCACCGGCCAGCCTAACGCGATGGGCGGCCGCGAGGTCGGCGGCATGGCGACGACGCTGGCGGGGCACATGGACTTCGACCCGGCCGCCCGGGCGTGCGTCGGCCGGTTCTGGGGATCGTCCCGGGTGGCGCCGGCGCCGGGGCTGAAGGCGGTCGAGATGTTCGACGCCGTCGCCGGCGGTCGGATCAAGGCGCTCTGGGTGATGGCCACCAACCCGGCGGTCAGCCTGCCGGACGCCAGCCGGGTGCGCGCCGCGCTGGCGGTGTGTCCGTTCCTGGTGGTGTCGGACTGCATGGCCAGCACCGACACTCTGGATTTCGCGCAGGTGAAGCTGCCGGCGCTGGCCTGGGGCGAGAAGGACGGCACGGTCACCAATTCCGAGCGGCGGATCTCGCGTCAGCGCGCCTTGATGCCGCCGCCTGGCGAAGCGCGCCCAGACTGGCGCATCGTCGCCGATGTCGCCGCCGCGATGGGTCACGGCGAAGCGTTCGCCTGGCGCTCGCCGGCGCAGGTGTTCCGGGAATGGGCGCGGCTGAGCGCCTACGAGAACGCACCCGGTCGGACCCTCCGCACCCTGAACCTCGGCCCGCTGGTCGGACTTTCGCCCGCCGGCTACGGCGCGTTGGAACCGGTGCAATGGCCGCTGACCCGCGCCGGTAGTACGGATCGTCTGTTTACGGACGGCCGGTTCGCCACACCGGACGGCCGGGCACGGATGATCCCGCTCACGCCGAGAGGACCGGCCCGCTCCACCGATCCTGCGTTCCCGCTGGCGCTGAATACCGGCCGGGTACGCGATCACTGGCACACGCTGACCCGCACGGGGCTAGCGCCGGACCTCTGTCGCCACGTCCCCGAGCCGTTCGTCGAGATCCATCCGCTCGACGCGGCGCCGCTGGGCCTGGCCGAGAGTATGCTGGCGCGGGTGCAGACCCGGCAGGGCGAGGCGGTGGCGTTGGCCCGGCTCACCGACCGCCAGCGGCGCGGGGCGATCTTCATGCCGATGCACTGGACGGCCGCCTTCGCCCCGTCCGGCCGCGCCAACCCGCTGGTCGCCGCCGATGTCGACCCGACCTCCGGCCAGCCCGAGTTCAAGCACACCCCGGCCAGGGTGCGGCCCTATCGCGAGACCTGGCGCGGCTTCTTCCTCGCCAGAGCCGCCTGGCAGACCCCGCCCGGGCTGGACCTGATCTGGCGGCGGATCCCACAGACCGGCTGTCAGCTGCACGAATTCGCCGGCCGCGGCGACGGCGCCGAGCGGGACGATGTGCGGCGTGCGCTGAGCCGCGGCGCGCCCGGCGACGCGCTGCGCTTCGAGGACAGCGCCGCCGGTGGCCTGCGCGAGGCCTTCATCGAGGGCGAGCGGCTGGACCGGGTGCTGTTCACCACCGTTGGCGGCGCGCTGCCGCCGCGCGACTGGCTGGTGGAGCTGTTCGCCGCGCCGGCGCTGAGTGCGGCCGACCGCGTAGCGCTCTTGATCGGCCGAGCGCCCGGCCGGGCGTTGGAGACCTCGCCGCTGGTCTGCGTTTGCCGGGGTGTCCGCGCCGCCCGGATCGAGCGCGCCGCGGCGGACGGCGTTGTCACCGTCGACGCCATCGGCGAGGTGACCGGCGCCGGCCAGGTCTGCGGCTCCTGCCGGCCGGAAATCGCCTACATCCTGGCGGCGCGCCAAGTGGAGGTGCTGGATGCCGTTTGATCGCGACCTCGAGGCGCCCGAAGCCGCCGCCGGCCAACGCCTGGTCAGTCTCGACGAAGCGCTGGCGCTGGTCTGCGCCCAGCCGCCGCTCGGCCGGACCGAACGGGTGGCGCTGGACGACGCCGGCGGCCGGGTGCTCGCCCGGACAGTGCGCGCCCGCAGATGCGCTCCCTCTGCTGATGTCGCGGCGATGGACGGATTCGCGGTGCGCGACGCCGATCTGAGGGCGCCGAGCAACGCGCTGGAGCTGATCGGCGAGGCCTTAGCCGGGCGGCCGTTCGCCGGAGCGCTGACGCCTGGCGCCTGCGTCCGCGTCGCCACCGGCGCGCCAACCCCGGCCGGCGCCGACCGGGTGGTTGTGCAGGAAGAGGCCACGGTCAGCGGCCACCGCGTGTTCCTCCCCGACTGCGCCACGCAGAAGCGGCACATCCGCCTGGCCGGGTCGGACTTCCGGGCCGGCGATGTGATGGTCGAGGCCGGCGCAGTGCTCACGGCCGGGTCGCTGATGGCGATCGCGGCGGCGAACCGCTCGCACGTGGACGTGTTCGCCCGCCCCAGAGTGGCGATCCTGGCGACCGGGGACGAACTGGCCGAGCCCGGCCAGGCGATGGGCTGCGCGCAGATTCCGGACAGCGTCTCGATCGGCATTGCCGAGATGGCGCGGGCCGCCGGCGCAAACGTTGTGCTGCGCCAGCGCTACGCCGACGACCTACCGAGCCTGCGGAAGGCGGCCGAGGATGCGGCGGACTTAGCCGATCTGGTGGTGGTCACCGGCGGCGCGTCGGTGGGACCTCGCGACTACGCCCGCGCGATGTTCGAGCAGCGCGGGCTGGGGCTCGTTTTCGCCAAGGTGGCGATCAAGCCGGGCAAGCCGGTCTGGCTGGGGCGGTCGGGGGGCACGCTGATCCTCGGCCTGCCTGGCAACCCCACGGCGGCTTTCGTCACCGCCCGCCTCTTCGTGATCCCGCTGCTCGCCCGCCTGGCGTCAGCCGACCCAAGCGCCGTGCTGGCCTGGCGGCCGCATCGGCTGGCGTCGCCGCTGGAAGCAACCGGCGAGGCCGAATGCCTCGTCCCGGCCCAGAGGTCACCGGATGGCGTCCGCCCCTTCGCGACCCGCGACTCCAGCGCCCAACGCAGCCTCGGGTCCCTCCACCACCTGATCCGCCGCCGGCCGCTCTCGCCGGCCGCGGCGGTGGGGGAGATGGCGGAGACGCTGGACGCTTAGGCGCAGGCGGCAAGCGCCGAAGCACGCCAAGTGCGGCGAGTCTCCGGAACCCCGCGTGCTCAAGGCCCCCTCGCTTAGATGATCTCGATTCGATCGGCCGCTTCTGGCGTCGACCGTCACAGTCAGAGACACGCGGATGCGCGTTCCAAGGTTGCGCAAAGCCAGGTTCGGGCCAATAAGCGTCGCCGTGAGTGGGGCGGCGTGACGACAGGATCAATCGTGAGCGCGGGCGTCGAGCTAGACGAGGCGGCTGACCTCTCGGGCGTGTGGCACGGGGTCTATTCCTACCCGGGTGGCAGCAATCGCCAACCCGTGTCGTTCGTTGCTGTGCTGACCGATGTAGTTGGCTCAGTGGGCGGAACGACCGAGGAGGCGGTCGGGAAGCGGACGCTCACGGCCACGGTGCAAGGCCGTCGAGCGGGCCGCGCGATCACGTTCCTCAAGCTCTACGACGCCGATCTACGCAACTACGACACCGTCGCCTACGACGGTCGGGTCAGCGGCGATGGCGAGGAAATCGAAGGCACGTGGACGGTTCCAAGTGGTTGGTCGGGCTCGTTCCTGATGATCCGCTCTGGCAGTCTGACCGCTGCGGTTGAACGGGTCGCGAGCGAGAGGGTCTGACGCGCTCGGCGACAATCGGCTTTCCGATCGGCGGCTAGGCCTCTTTTGCATCATCTCGTGGCTGGCGCACCCGACAGGATTCGAACCTGTGACCTCTGCCTTCGGAGGGCAGCGCTCTATCCAGCTGAGCTACGGGTGCGGGGGCGCCGAAGGGCGGCGATCTCTAGACGAAACGCTGCCGCCGCGCAAACGGATCGCGCTCGCTTCGCGGCCCCTCTAGGATGAGGAAAAGCAGGGCGGGAGGAACGGGATGCGGGCTTACGACAGACGGGTGTTGCTGGCGGCGATGGGCGCGGCGCCCTTGGCGCTGACGGCGTTACCGGCCCTCGCCGCCGGGGATGCGGTGCTGGCCGATGTGATCTCCAACGGGCCACGGGCGGCGGCCGACAAGGCCCGCGACGTGTGGCGCCATCCCGAAGCCTCGCTGGAGTTCTGGGGGCTGAAGCCGGGTGAGACGGTGATCGACGTGGCGCCCGGCAGTGGCTGGTGGACCGACATCCTGGCGCCCTACCTCGCCCGCACTCACGGCCGCTACATCGCTGCGTCGGCCGACCTCGACAATCCGAAGACCAGCGACGGGGCCAAGAAGGGGCGCGCCGCGTTCGAGGCCAAGTACGAGGGGAACAAGGCGCTCTACGGCGATGTCAGCGTGGTCGGCCTGAGCGCGACCTCCGGGGCGCTGGCGCCGCCGGCGACGGTCGACCTGGTGCTGGTCTCCCGCGAGATTCACGATTGGGCGCAGGTCGATGGCTACGTGCAGAAGTGCTTCGCCGACTTCCACGCGGCGCTGAAGCCGCATGGGGTGCTGGCGGTGGAAGACCACCGCGCGCCGGAGGGGGCCGACCCTAAGAAGGCCAACGGCTATCTGTCGGAGGGCTATGTGATCGGCGAGGCCAAGAAGGCCGGCTTCCGGCTGGCGGCGCGCTCGGAGATCAACGCCAACCCGAAGGACACCAAGGACTATCCGTTCGGGGTCTGGACCCTGCCGCCCACCCGCCGCAGCGCACCGGCCGGCCAGCCGCCCAACCCAGCGTTCGACCACGCCAAATACGATGCGATCGGCGAGAGCGACCGGATGACGTTGAGGTTCGTGAAGGGGTAGTTCGTCGTTTCCCCTCCACCGCCCAACGAGGCGGGGGAGGGGGACCGCCGGGCATCGCCCGGTGGTGGAGGGGGCGCGGAGCCGGCCACCTATTGCGCCCCCTCCGTCACGGCGTGCTGGTAGCACACCGCGACACCTCCCCCGCCTCTGCGGGCGGGTGGAGGAGAAGGCCTACGGAACGCCCACCCTCGCGGCGTCGGCGCCGTAGGTTAAGGCGAGGAAGACGTCTTCCAGGTCGGGCTCTTCGGTGCGCAGGTCGCGGATGTGGACGCCGGCGGCCCTGGCGGCGGCCAGCACTTGCTCGACGCCGGCCTCGTGGCTGCGGAAGCTGATCGCGAGGTCGCCGGACGGGCGCAGCCGGGTCTCGAACGGCGGCAGCGACGGGGCGGCGGTCAGCGGCGTTTCCGGGGTGATGACCACGGCGCGGGTGTCGAGGTGGGTCAGCAGCTGCGCGGTCGGCTGGCAGGTGACCACCTCGCCGTGGTTGACGATTGCGATGTTGTCGCAGAGCTCCTCGGCCTCCTCGAGGTAGTGGGTGGTCAGCAGGATGGTGACGCCGCGCCGGTTCAGCCCGACCACATAGTCCCAGAGCTGGCGGCGCAGCTCGACGTCGACCCCGGCGGTGGGCTCGTCGAGGATCAGCACCGGCGGGTTGTGCACCATCGCCTTGGCCACCATCAGCCGCCGCCGCATGCCGCCGGAGAGCGCCCGGACGTAGGCGTTGGCCTTGTCCGAGAGGCCGAGCGCGGCCAGCAGCTCGTCGGTGATGCGATCCTTGCGCGGCACGCCGTACATCCCGGCCTGCACGTCGAGCGACTCTCGCGGGGTGAAGAAGAAGTCGGCGGCGATCTCTTGCGGCACGACGCCGATCGCGGCGCGGGCGTCTCTCGGCCGCTCATCGATGTCGCGGCCCCAGATGGTCACTTTGCCGGAGGTCTTCTTGGTCAGGCCGGAGAGGATGTTGATGAAGGTCGATTTGCCAGCGCCGTTCGGACCCAGCAGCCCGAAGATCGAGCCACGCGGAATCTTCAGATCGATCCCCTTCAACGCCTGCATCGGCGGCACGCCGCGCTGGGCTGGGTAGGTCTTGACGAGGCCGCTCGCCTCGATGGCGTACTCAGGAAGGTCCATCTTGCCCCGGAAGCTGTGGCGCGCCGCCAGGCTCGATTGACGGGCCGGCGCATGGCCGCATACCTAGAGCGGGTTGAGCAAAAGTGGGACCTACTTTTGCGCCCGCAACCCGCTCTAACTTTTAGACCCTAGATCGCGATTCAGATTTTGGGTTGATTCAACCCAAAATCATCGCGCTCTAGGGCGGCGAATGCGCCGCGCCAAGGCGGCGATGGGAGCTGATGTCGATGGCGCGCAAGCCCAAGGTCCAGGCCGAGCCGGCGCCGGCCGCCACTACGCCAGGTCCGGCCCCGGAAATCGTGGCCGTCCGATCCAGGCGGGTCGCCTGCGACGGTGTCGGCGGAGCGCTCGGCCACCCGCGGGTGTGGCTGGAGATGGGCGAGGCGAATTTCGTCGAGTGCCTCTACTGTGATCGCCGGTTTCAGCTGGTGGCTGGCGTGGAGGGAGTCGAGAACGAACTCACCGCGCCGGGGGTGTACGAGGGTTCGCACGGGCACTGAGGGTTCATTCGTTCCTCACGCCTCACCCTCATTGTCATCCCGGCCGCAGCGAAGCGGAGAGCCGGGATCTCCTCAGCGCGCTTCGTGGAATGAGGTCCCGGATAAGCCGCTTCGCGTCTTTCCGGGATGACAACTATCTTTAAGACAGCGAGCTAAGCGGCCGGCAGCTGAATCCACGCCCCGAGCATCGCCAAGCGCTGGTCTTCGCTCCAGGGTGGGCCGAGGGCGGCGCCCATCTGTTTCAGCGTCGACTGCAGCGCCGTGGGAGTCACGCCGAGCGCGTCGGCGGCGAGGGCTGGGAGTTCGCGCTCCACCGGCCGGCGCACCTCCAGACCGAGGCTGGCGCAGGCGGCGGCCACGCAGTCGCGGTAGAACTCACCCTCGGCGGCGTGCTGCAGGGTGTGAACCCGCACGATCTCTGAAAGCGACGGCAGCTTGCGGCCGCCGGTCGGGGCGACGGCGACGCCAAGTTCGAGGCCGTCCTTGCGCAGCAGGTCGAGCAACGTGCCGATCCCCGCCGTGGCGTTGGCTTCGACCGCCACTCGCACGTCCTCGATCAGCACCTCGGCCACGTCGGCCGCGCCCTCGGCAGCCTGGTGATAGACGCTGCGCTCAAGCCCGCCGGCGAAGACGATCTTGTGCCGGGCGACCACCTGCGGCGCCGCCAGCGTCCCGCTCACCGCCACGACGGCAGTCCAGTAAGTGTGGGGTCGGAAGCCGAGCACGACGATCATCTTGGCGCCGACTGTAGCGCTTCCGCGGGCCGAGCGACGTCAGCATCGCCAATGAGGGCCTCGGCCAGCCGCCGGGCGGTCGGCTTGAGCGCTGCGAGGTCACGGACGCAGAGGGTAAGCTCCCTGAGCGCCCAGTCGTCGGCGAGCGGGATCACGGCGAGGCGCATCACGGCTGCGGCGCGGCGAGCGGTGGTCTCCGGCGCGACGCCGATCCCGACTCCGGCCTCGACCAGCCGGCAGACCGCGTCGAAGCTGCGAACCTGCACCCGCAGCCGCAACGTCCGGCCGGACAAGGCCGCCTTGCCAGCCAGGAAGCGCTGCAGGGCGCTCGAGCGGTCCAGCCCTACAAAGTCCTCCCCCAGCACCTCGTGGAAATAAACCTGCGCCTTAGGCGGCGAAAAACGGCCTTCCGCCGCGACCAGCACGAAACGGTCGGTGCGGAACGGGAAAGTCTGCAGCGCGCCGAGGTCGACCGTGCCGGCGACGATGCCGATATCGGCCGCGCCTTCCGCCACCAGCCCGACGATCTCGTCAGAGAGCCGCTCTTCCAGGTCGACGCTGACGCCGGGGTTGGCGGCCAGGAACGTCGCCAGGGCTTGGGGCAGAAACTCGGTGATCGCGTTGGTGTTGGAAAGTAGCCGCACCTCGCCGGCGAGCCCGGCGCCGAACGGCCGCAGATCCTCGGCCAGGGCGTCGGCGTCGGCGAGCAGCCGGCGGGCATGGCCGAGCAGCGTATGGCCGGCGGGGGTCAGGGTGACGCCGCTGCGGCTGCGGACCAGCAGCGGCGCGCCGACGTCGGTCTCGAGGCCGCGGATGCGGGTCGAGGCCGCCGCCAGGGCCAGGTGGCTGCGCGCGGCGCCGGCGGTGATCGAGCCTGCCTCAGCCACGTCGCGGAAGAGCCGCATATCGGTCAGGTCGACGCGCATGCCTTCGCCTTTCGCGAAGTAACCCTAGCGCAATCGCGCATTGCTGTCATTGGCTGGCGCGCCAATCTATCGCGGTATGCGAAGGACTCCATGCCGACCTATAACCTGATCGACCACCGGTTCGACGTGGTGGTGATAGGCGCTGGCGGCTCGGGGCTGAGAGCCGCGCTGGGCTGTGCGCAGGCGGGCTTGAAGACGGCCTGCATCACCAAGGTGTTCCCGACTCGCTCGCACACGGTGGCGGCGCAGGGCGGTATCTCGGCCAGTCTCGGCAACATGGGCGAGGATGACTGGCGCTGGCACATGTACGACACCGTCAAGGGGTCGGACTGGCTGGGCGACCAGGACGCGATCGAGTACCTGGTCAGGAACGCCCCGGCGGCGGTC
>DASXOP010000073.1:0-30148 GCA_036494265.1 Caulobacteraceae bacterium
TAGCGAAAGCGTCCCGCCACAGGAACGAGTAGCGGATAACAAGGCCCGGAACCGGTATCGGGAATGGCACTACTTCAGTTCGTCGTCGTAGTCGGCGGCCTCTGGCGGCGGTTCGGCGGCGCGGATCGCAGCAAGGTCGGCCTCGGTGAAGTCGCCGAGGCCCAGGACCTCACGGTCCCGCCGTTTCAGTCTCTGATACTCATCCGCCGAGATCATCACCGTACGATCGCGCCCGTTGCGGGTGATCGTGACGGGCTGCACCAACGCCACATCTTGATAGCGGCCGATATGCTTCTGAAACTCGGCTGAAGATACCTTGACCATATCGAGTTGCCCATCTTCCGGATAATCCGTACTTTATAGGAATTCCGTAGGATCTCCAACCGTCTCGGCCGACCTACTCACCTCACCGCGAAGATGTCCGCCCGCGTCGCCTCCAGCGGGGCGCGGGCGCCGTCGTCGTAGTTGGAGAGGGAGACGACCAGCCAGCCGGCGTCGAGGTAGAGGTCCATTTCGGCGCTGATGCCGGGCCCGAAGCCGTCCTTGCCGACGATGCGGCCGGCGGGCGTGTCCAGGACGTAGAAGCCGGTCCCGGACGGCGGGCGGTGATCGCGCAGCAGCAGCGCCAGCGACGCCGGCTTCACCAGCTTGCCCGAGGCCAGCGCCTCGGCGAAGCGGCGTAGGTCGCCCACCGTCGAATAGCCGCCGCCGTCGGGCGTGCCGCGCAGCGAGACGCCGGTGAGGTTCTCCGACCACCCCTTGGCCGACGGGCTGTAGACGTAGCCGGTGGCCAGGTCCGGCGCCGGACCATCGAGGGCGTAGCTGTCGGTCGAGGTCATCCCCGCCGGGGCGTAGATGTGGCGGCGGATGTAGTCGTAGTAGTCCTCGCCGGAGGACTTTTGCACGACGAGCCCGAGCAGGAAGTAGGCGGTGTCGCTGTAGACGTAACCGGCGCCCGGCGCCGCGACCACCTTCAGACCGCGGAAGAGCGGCTTGTAGGCGTCGAGGGTCCGATTCATCTGCAGGCTGGCGAAGGGCGCGGCGTCGAAATAGTCCTGCAGGCCGCTGGTCATCGAGAGCAGCTCGCCGACTGTGACCTGATCCAGGATCGGCCGCGCGAGCCAGGTTTCGTCGAGAAATTTGCCAAGCGGGTCCGCCAGGGACACGCGGCCTTGCTCGACCAGCTGGGCGACGGCGACGGCGGTGAACATCTTGTTCATGGAACCGATGTTGAAGCGCGTGCTCACTTGATTGGCCGCGTGGTAGCGCTGGCTGGCCTCGCCGCAGGCGCGCTGGACCAGCACCCGTTGCCTGTAGGCGACCAGGAACGCGCCGGAGAACACGCCCGCCCGACAGCCGCGCTCGATGCGTCGGGCGGCCCGCGAGGCGACCTGAGCGGGGGTCAGCTTCGCTTGCGAGGCGGTCGCCCAGTCCGGTGCGGAGACGAAGGTGAAGCTCGTGATCCTCCGCTCCGGCGTCGCGTCGAAGTTGAACTCGACCGCGCGCACGCCGCCGTAGATCGCGTCCTTAAAGGCGAACACGCCGCGGGTCTGCGCGGCATCCTCGTACCGGAAGCCGAGCGCCGTGATCCCGCCGGTGAGCCGGCGCTGGCTGGCGAAGAACCGTTGCACGACCGGCGTCGCATGCGGCTGGTCGAAGTCGGCCGAGAGATCGACCGTGGCGAAGCGGGCCACGACGGCGGGATCGACGCCGTTCACCGCCGCCACGTAGTCGCTCACATAGCCGGCCACTGGCCCCGAGGCCGCCTGAGACGCCGCGACTGAGGGCGTCCCACCAAGCAGGAGCACGAGCATCCAGGCGAGTAGACTGCCGACGCGCCAGCGTAGGCCGAAAGACGAGGTCCTCACGACAGCTCCACCGCAAACTACGACCGTAGCTCCAACTAGCTACGTCTGTAGTTTTCAGCGGTCAAGCCGCTTGCCGCTTCCGGCCATGGAGACCGACGCCGCCAAACACAGTAGATCGCGTTCTCGATCGATCGGACGAAGGATTCGGCATGAACAAGCTGCGCGTCAGCACTCTCTCGACGCCCCCGCGCCGCACCGTGCTCGGCGGCATCGTCGGGTTGGCGGGCCTGAGCTTCGCCGCGCCCGCCCTCGCCGCCACCGCCAGCAAGGCGACCTTCACCTCGATGCTGCGCGGCAATGCGCCGCCGGCCAATACCGGGTCCAAGGCGACCGGGAATGCGCGGCTGGTGGTGGATATGGCCGCCCAAAGCGTCGACCTCGACCTGCAAGTGGTCGGGATCACCATCGCACAGCTGTGGGACCAGCTGAAGGCGCAGCCGATCGGCCCGGTGCACATCCACCATTACGGCTCGATGGCGCACATGAACGACCCGTCGGTGAGCCTGGTGCTGCCAGTGCCGTTCGGCTTCGCCTATTCGGCCACCGCCGACGGGTTCGCCGTCTCGCTGAAGGGCTATTCCTACGCCGCCGGCGCGGCGCTGCTGAACTCGAAGGTCAGTTTCGCCGATTTCATGGCCTCGATGCGCGCTGGCCTCTTGGCGCTCAACGTCCACACCAACGCCTACCAGGACGGCGAGATCAACGGCCCGATCGTCCCGGCCGCCTGAGCGCGCTGAACCACCTGCGCATATATCGTTTGTGAGATGCGGGTCGCCGCCGCCCTCGCCACCCTTCGCCCATGTAGTCGGTGGGGGCTTGGTAAATGGGTGGACGACGACGGGGCGGTCCTCGTCTGCATCTTGGGCTGGTTGGGCTGGCGGCCGCGGTCGCCGCCGTTGGCGCCGCCGCGCCGTCGGCCGCGGCGCCGGCGCGGTCAGCCGACGCCTCGGCGCTGATCGCCAGCGCTGAGGCGCTGCAAGCCGGCCTGGCGACCATGCCGGCCGCGACCTTCGCCGCCCGCACCGAGCTCGAGCGCCGAGCTATCGCCGGCGCGATGGGTCCCGGCGACGCGGCCCGCGGGCTCCGACTGAGCTGGTTCATGCGCGCCGCCGGCGTGCGGATCGCCGGACCTGGCCTCGCCGAGCCGGCGGTCGGTTTCTACAATCCGCTCTCCGACGCCTGGCTGCTGACCCGGTGGTCGCGGCTGGACGGCGCCTGGCGCGTCGTCGCGGCGCGCTGGACGCCGGCTGCGGCGTTGCGTGGCCCGGATCAGGCGTCGTCGTGGACCGAGCGTAGCGGACCCTGGGGCGACGCCCTCGCCGCCGAGGCGCGCGCCGCGGCGAGCGGTTTCGAGGCCAGATCGGTGATGATCACCTCGCCCTCCCCGCTCGCGTCCGGCGCCGAAACGTCCGCCAGCGACGTCTACGGACGCATCGACGCCGCCCAAGCCGGGTTGACCGTCTGGGCGCACGACCCAGCACATCGCGCGGCGGCCGAAGCACTGCTGACGGCGATCCAGACTGGCGACGCCGCCAAGCGCGACTATCCCGGTGGCAACGGGCGGCTGTCGTCCGTGCCCGAAGCCGACCGCAACACTTTGCTCCCCGTGGCGGCGCTACAGGAACCTGACGGTTCGGCGCTGCTACTCGCCTCACCACACGCGCCGCAACTGATCGTCGCCGCCGAGTTCGACGCCAAGCTGAAGCTGCGGCGGCTGACGATGCTCAACGTCGCCGGCGACGCCGCGCGGGGCGGACGATGAAGCCCGCCTTCGCCGCCGTGTCGCTCGCCGCTAGCGTGGCCGCCGCCGCGCCGGCCGTGGCGCAACCGTCGTCGGACGCTCTGACCTCGGTCGCCGCACGGACGCGCTTCGCCATCGCGGCCTCGCCGAACCAGGCGCTGCAGGCCCTGCGCGGCCCGTCGCGAAGGACGTTCACCTGGGTGATCCGGTCGAACGGAACGGAGGCGTTCGATCGGGTTTGGGCCGACCTGCTCACCGGCGCGGTCCAGACCCGGCGCGAGACCGCCGACGACGGCGTGACGCTCTGGTTCAACCCGGTGTTCGACGCCGGACTGGCCGTCCGTTGGAGGCGCACCGACCGTGGCTGGGTGGCCGTCGGGGCCGCGCCGGTGCTCGGCGAGACGTTACGCGGCGAACCTCTGGATCCTGGCGCCGGCGCTGGTAACGTCGCCTGGCCGGGCGCGACGCCCTCGTTGGCCGCCGGCCTCACCGCTACGGCTGCCGCCGACAACCAAGCTGCCGCCAGCGGCGCCTGGGCGAAGGCGTTCGACGCTCCCGCGAGAGACAGGGCGTTGCGGGCGTCGGTGTTGATCTCCCGCGTGAGCACCGCCGAACTCTACCTGCGCCTGATCTCCCGCGAACGTGGCTACCGTGGCTACGACGCGGCGATCCGCCAGTCGCTGCAAGGGGGCCCCGACCAGCTCGGCCCTGACCTCAAGCAGGACCTCGCGATGATGGGCGAGGCCGGCGAACTTGGCTTGCGCCCGGTGAGCGCCGTGCGACGGCCCGACGGCTGGAGCGTGGTGCTGCAGAGTTCCGACGCCGTCGGCGCCGCCTGGTTCGCGCACTTCACCGACCCGACATCCAGCGGCCAGGCCAAGCTGGAGAGCTTCACCGTCGCCCCGCTGACGCCCGCCCTGGAGGCCAGCCGATGATCCGTCGTTCGCTCGCCGCCGCAGCTGCGGCCCTGACCCTCTTGGCCCAACCCACCAGCGTCGCCGCCCAGCCGTTCGAGAACTTCGGGGTGATGGTCGACTTCAAGACCGAGCTGGATAACCACACCCTCACTCAGGCGCAGTACGACACGTTGAACGCAACGTACACGGAAGGCCTCTTTCGCATCGGCGACTCGATCGTGCGTCTCGCCGACCGCTCGACGCCGCCCTCGGATCCACAAGCCGCCAAGCATCTCGACGCGGCCCTGGACGACCTTCAAGCCGCGGTGAAACGGAAAGATGCGACGGGCGCGGTCGACGCCGCCGAGGCTATTGGCCGGGCTGTACAGGGCAGTTCGGCGAAATCCCTGATCAGCGCCGTGAGCATCGCCGCGGACGAGATCTATGCGCTCGAGGATCAATTGATCACGCAGCGCAAGAACATGGGCAACTTTGATCCCGTCGCCACGAACAACATGAGTCACCAGAATGATCTGGCGCGGCAACGGGTCGGTGCATATTTCAACGGCTTAGGCACGTACTTGCACATCGACGCTCCGGCCATGACGCCAGCGCAGCGGGATGCGGCGATCAAGGTGCTGCAGACCAAGTTCGACAACGGAACCCTCGGCGACGGCGACCCACCCGTCCCTCCGCTGACGGGCGCCGGTTGGCCGAGCGACAACCAACCACCGCCCGCCGACCCGACGACGGATGCCACGCCTACCGACCCGACCACGGCGCCCGCCGACCCGACAACGCCGCCCGGGCGTGTGGACACGCACCACGGCTCTGGCGCCGGGACTTCCCAAGACCCCTCGACCGACCCCTTCTATCACGTCCCCCTGCCGCCGCCGGTAGCGCCCCAACCTCCAGCGACGCCGCCGGTTGTCACCCAGCAACAGCCGCGCACGCCGCCGCCGTTTACGCCCGACCCCACCCCGGTCCTCGTCCTCACCCATCCTGATGGCATGGCCGGCGCCGGGAGCTACATCTATTCCACCGACTCCCACGGCAACCGCGTGCTCGTCGAATTCGACGACCCGATGGGCGGCAAGACCTACTACGGGACCGATGGGAAGACGCCACTTGTCTACGTCGATGCCGACGGCCAGAGCCACGTGCTCAACCAGAACAACCTGATGGAGAACGGCGGCGGCAACGGATCGGGTGGGGGCGGCGGCGGTTCGAACGGCGGCGGCAGCGGCATAGCGCCGGCGACCAAGTCCAACGTTTCGGCGCAGAAGTCGCCCCTCAACGCCAATGGCGGGTCGTTCCAGGGCTACGAGAACGGTCAGGCTTACACCGTCGCGCAGGTGAAACCGATCTACAACGGCTGGACCTACGGCCCGAACAACGCCGGCAGCATCTACCAGACCCCCGACCTCTACCCGCCTGGGCCAAGCTCGGTGATGAACACCCCGCACCCGGACGTCTTCGGGCCAAGCTCGGTGATGAACTCGCTCGGCAACGAGCTCACCGGCCTCAGCATCAACAGCGGCCTGCGCGTCGGCACGCCCGTTGGCGACGACTGGTCGATGCCCGGCGCGATCTACAGCGTGCCCGGCTTTGACTCCCTCTGTGGCCGGTAACCCATGAAACTCACGCGTCTTCTGCTGGCCTCCGCGGCCGTCGCCCTTAGTGTCGGCATCGGCGCCGCCAGCGCCGGCGACATCACCTACACCGTCGGCCAGCAGGTCGGCTCGGACACGGTCAATGGCCAGATCGTCACCGACGGCACAATCGGGATATTGGCTCAGTCCAACATCGTCGGCTGGAAGCTCGACCTGACCGGGCCCGGCGCCACCACCACCCTCACCTCCGTCGGCGGGACCAGCTCGGTGCTGCTGCAAGGCAATGACCTCACCGCCACCCAGACCAAGCTGCTCTTCAACTACAGCGGCGGCGACGGCGGCCTCTTGCTGTTCCAGAAGAGCCTGTTCAGCGGCGCGCAGTACTATTGCAACAACACGACCAGTTTCATCTGCGCCAGCGGCGCCAGTGTCGCGCCGGCGTCCATCAACAATCCGTCGTTCCAGATCGCAGCGGCGAGCGGCACGCAGGTCATCGGCACGGCCGGACCGGCTATCGCCGACGCCGACCTTGCCGCCTCGATCCAGGCCCTGGCCGACGCGCGCACCGCCCAGATGATGCTCAACGGCCTCTTCTCGCAGCTGATGCTTGGCCTCAACGAGCAAGTCAGCTGCGGCAACTGCGGCGGCGCCGGCATGGGCTTTGGCAGCTTCAACGTCTCGGCTCACGGCCGCTACGCGATCAACGAAGAGTGGACCGCGATGGGCGGCCTCGACATCGGCCAGTACAAGCAGAAAGGCGCCGACGTGAAGCTCAACGCTGGCTTCGCCTCCGCCCTGCAATACGACCCGGCGGGCTTCGGCGCCTCGCGGCCTTACGCCGAAGTTGGCCTCAGCGGCTCGCTGCAGAACACCAGCTACGCCCGCCAGTACCTCACCACCAGCGGCATGGGCATGGGGAGCGGGTCGGCGCGCAACTACGACGTCAGCGCCTTCGCCCTGGTCGGCTGGGTCAGCCGGGTGACGCCCCGCGACGAGGTCGCCGCCAACATCGGCGTCTCGCGCACCTGGCAGATCGTTGGCGGCTACGCCGAGCAGACCGACATCGCCAACCCGTTCAACGCCACCGTTCCTGGCGGCACCGACATCATGGACGTCGCCAACGTCGGCGCTCAGTACACACATCTCTACGGCCATCGGATCGAGGCCGACGTCAACGTCGGCCTGGACTGGTCATTCCATTCGGAGAGCGGGCTCAAGCCCGTCGTCGCCAACGTGCAGGTGACGCCATCGCAGCCGGGCTTCGTCTACTACGAGTTCGGCGGCCGGCTCGGCTATCGCGTCAGCCGGCGCCTGACCGCGGACGCGTTCGTCAACGCCATCGTCGCCCCCCGCGCCATCGGGACCAGCGTCCACGGCGGCTTCGGCGCCCGCTGGAGCTTCTAGGTCGCTCCGATCGGCCGGCCGAAGAAGAGCACGTGGCCATCGGGATCGGCGATCTCGAAGCCCCTCAAGCCATCGCTGGTGTCGCCGAGCCCGGCGGCGAACGGCGTAGCGCTCGCGGCGTACTCGGCGGCAAGCCCATCCGGGTCAGCGACGTGGAAGTAGGCGTCCCACTTCGCGTCGGGATGCCGCCTCGGGTTGGGCAGCGCGGGCGTCGCCGGGCCGAGGTGCTTGAGGAACAGCTGTGCGGCGTCGCGAGCGACGATCGCGAAAAAGGGGTCGGCGGCTGGCTCCTGGTAGGTGACCTGAAATCCCAGCCGCTCCCGATAGAACGCGACGCTGAGGGACACGTCGCCGACGATGAAGAACGGCGAGACTCCGGCGATCGTGGCCGGGGCCGCCACCTGGCTTACTGCCCCGGGAAGTGGCAGCGCTGGACCCACTCGCCGTGGATGCGGACGCTCTTGCACATGCCGTTGTCGCCGCCCGCATCCGGGGCGGCCGCCGCGACGTGACCCGCGCCGCGATGGCGATGGCCGCCGCTGCCGGTTGCGACCACATGGCAGTGCCGATGGTGCCGGCCGCAGACGGTCTTGCTCCCACCTGAAGCGACCGCGTGGCAATGGCGATGGTGGCGACCGCAGACCACCTTGGCGGGCCCGCCGCTGGCGGC
The DNA here is from genome assembly GCA_036494265.1 of Caulobacteraceae bacterium. GTDB lineage: Bacteria > Pseudomonadota > Alphaproteobacteria > Caulobacterales > Caulobacteraceae > Acaudatibacter. Next base: position 8,193 of record DASXOP010000073.1, read on the forward strand.
CACGGCGTGACAATGGCGATGGTGGCGATCGCAGACCGTCTTGCTGGCGCCTGCGACCGGCGCCGCGTGGCAATGGCGGTGATGGCGATCGCAGATCTGCTTGGTCGCCTCGGGCGCTGGCGCGGCGTGGCAGTGCCGGTGGTGACGGTCGCAGACCTGGGACGGTTTGCCGCCGCCCGCCGCCGGGTGGCAGTGGCGATGATGCCGCCCACAGACCTCGGCCGGCTTGGAGGCCGTCGCTGCGGCGTGGCCGTGATGGCGATGATGGTGCACCCGCGCCTCGGCGCTGGCGCCGGCGAGCATGACCACCACCACCGCGAGGCCGGCGAGGATCGTGCGAATTGGAAGGATCATGCGATCAACTCCGAGAGCGCGCGCCTTGGCGCTGGCCTGGCCCCCCAGGGCCCGAATCCCTGGCGGGACTCCTATCGCTGCATGAGTAGGTCGGCGAGCACCTTCGGCGCAAGACCGGGCAGGTCTTCGGCGATCAGGCCGGGCCCGAACCTCGCCCCGGATTCGGCATGGATCCAGACCCCAGCGCAGGCGGCTTCGAAGCTGTCCATGCCCTGCGCCACCAGTCCGCCAATGAACCCGGCCAGACAGTCGCCGGACCCCGCCGTGGCGAGCCAGGGCGCGCCGTTGAGATTGACCGCCGCGCGGCCGTCGGGCGCCGCGATCACCGTGTCCGCGCCCTTGACCAGCACCACCGCGCCCGCCCGGCGAGACGCCTCGCGCGCCGCCTCGACCTTGCTCGCCGCGCCTTTCAGCAGGCCGGGGAAGATGCGCTCGAACTCCCCGGGATGCGGGGTCAGCACGTCGTCGCGGTCGAGCACGCTGAAAAGCTCGTCCGGGTCGTCGCGGAAGACGGTGAGCGCGTCGGCGTCGAGCACCAGCGCCGCGCCGGTGCGGGCCAGCGCCAGCACGTTGGCCAGGGTCTCGTCGTCGACGCCGGCGGCCGGCCCGATCACCGCCGCTTCGGCATTCTCGGCCGCATCAGCCAGTTCCTGGTCGGTCTCGAACGGGGCCAGCATTACCGCTTCCAGATGGGCGGCGTTCACGGCCAGCGCGTCAGGAGGCGAGAGCACGGTGACGAGGCCGGCGCCGACCCTCAGCCCCGACCGCGCCGCCAGCCGCGCCGCGCCGGTGCGCCAGGCGTCGCCGCTGACCACCAGCAGGCGACCGCGTGCGTGCTTGTGGTCGGTCACCTTCGGCCACGGGAATTTCGCACCCCACAGCCCCGGCCCGTTCTCGGAGAGCTTCGTAGTGACGGGACCGAGCCCGATGTCGGCGATCACGACGTCGCCGCAATGCGCCCTGCCCGGCTGTAGCGCGTGGCCGATCTTGCGGCGATGGAAGGTTATCGTCAGCGCGGCGTAGAAGGCCGCTTCGCCGACCGGCTTGCCGGTGTCGCCAGCGAGGCCGCTGGGCAGATCGATGGCGACGATGCGGTCCCGCGCCCGCTCAGAGGCGCGCGCCAGCCGCAGCGCCTCGCCGGTCAACGGGCGGGCAAGCCCGGCGCCGAAGAGGCCATCGACGATCAGCTCGGCGTCGCCGAAGCCGCCCCGCAGCGGATGCGTCTCGCCATCCCACCCGCTGGCCGCGGCCTTGGCGTCGTCGGTGGCCGGCGGGGCCAGCGCTTCGACCCGCACCGTGAAGCCAGCCAGCTTCAGCAGCCGTGCGACCACGTAGGCGTCCCCGCCATTGTTGCCAGGGCCAGCCAGGACCAGCGTGCGGCAGGGCGTGAAACGATCGCAGATGGCCTCCGCGATCGCCGCGCCGGCGCGCTCCATCAGGGTAAGGCCCGGGGTTCCGGCGGCGATCGCCGCCCGGTCCGCGGCGCCCATCTCGGCCACCGTCAGGATGGAGATGGGCGCGCTCATCGGCGCGTCACAGCACCCCGGTCTGGGCTTCGCGGCCGCGCTCGAGCAACGTCAGCGCGCCGCCCTCCAGGTCGAACACCGAGATCGAGGCGTGATCCGGCCTGAGCGTGATCACCTCTGGCGCGCCGGCCAGGGTGGTCAGCACGGCGTTGATCGCGACGAAGTGGCTGAACACCGCCGCGCCCGGCCGCGAGCCCACCGCCTGCGCCACGCTTCGGCGCCAATCGTCGTAGTCGAGATCGCCCTTGATGTCGGCCCAGCGGCCGGCGAACGCCGCGCGCAGCCAGGGACCACGCTCCTCCGGCTTCAGCGCTCGGGGGCTGGGAATTTCGCCGACCAGTGGGTCGATCTCCAACGTCGCACCAATGGCGTCGGCGAAGGGCTGGGCTGTCTCCTGGCAGCGACGCAGGGGCGACGACACCACCCGCGTCGGCCGCTCCCCAGCCGGGAGGGCCAGCAGTGCGTCGGCCGCCGCCCGCGCCTGCGCCTTGCCGATGTCGTCCAGGCCCGGATCGTCATCGTCCCCGCCCCAGGTCGCGGACGGCTTGGCGTGGCGGATCAGGTAGACGCGGGTCATGGACGGGTCCGGATCGTTGGGTTGCGCTCCATCGGCATGCCCGCTTCCAGGGCCGCCTTCAACCCTCTGTCGATGACAACGCGCGGCGCGGCGGCGCGGCGCCGCATCGCCGCAATCTTGAACACTGGCGCGGGAATGCTTCGCCAGCTTTACGCCTACGTTTTCGGCAGTTTTGACACAAATCGGACCATTCGGCGCACGATTACCCGCCAACGGCGCTCATTGCCCCCCAAGAAGACGCCGCCAGCGTCCGAACACAGCCGCCTGGAGTCGCGTCGGCGCTGTACGCTTCTTGCGCAACCGCCGCCTATGGAATAGGCGCCTACTGCGGCGGGGGGCGATTGCCGATAAGGCGCACCGGCTCTCCCTTGTCGTCGTCGGCGCGCCCATGCTGGGTCGCCGCGAAGCGCTCGCCGGGCAATCTCACCGGCGACGGCGCCCAGCGTATCGCGTCCTTGGTCGAGGCAGATGAAGAAGATCGAAGCGGTGATCAAGCCGTTCAAGCTGGACGAAGTCAAAGAGGCGCTGCAGGAGCTCGGCGTCACCGGTATGACCGTGCTCGAGGCCAAAGGCTACGGGCGCCAGAAAGGCCATACCGAGCTCTATCGCGGGGCCGAATACGTCGTCGATTTCCTGCCCAAGATCAAAGTCGAGGTGTTGATCGGCGACGACCAGCTGGCCCCGGCGCTGGAAGCGATCCAGGCCGCCGCCCGCACCGGTCGCATCGGCGACGGCAAGATCTTCGTCTCGGACATCACCGAGGTCGTGCGCATCCGCACCGGCGAGACCGGGTCCGCCGCCATATGAGCGGCCCCGCCTCCCAACCGTCATCCAAGTTCAAGCAAGGGGATTGTCTGAAACCATGACTACGCCGAAGGAAATCCAAGCGCTCATCAAGGAGAAGGAGGTCAAATACGTCGACGTCCGCTTCACCGACATGCGCGGCAAGCTGCAGCACGTCTCGTTCGACCTGGGCCTCGTCGACGAGGACTTCCTGACCGACGGCACCATGTTCGACGGCTCGTCGATCGCCGGCTGGAAGGCGATCAACGAGAGCGACATGAAGCTGCGGCCGGACCTCTCCACCGCCTACATCGACCCGTTCTACCAGCAGACCACGCTCTGCCTGACCTGCGACGTGCTCAACCCGGACACCAACACGCCCTACAACCGCGACCCGCGGTCGATCGCCAAGAAGGCGCTGGCCTACACCGCCGCCAGCGGCGTCGGCGACACCGTGTTCTTCGGCCCGGAAGCCGAGTTCTTCATCTTCGACGACGTGAAGTGGTCCACCGCGCCCCACAACACCGGCTATTCCTACGACAGCGTCGAGCTGCCGGTCAGCTCGGCCAAGGACTACCCGGAGGGCAATCTCGGCCACCGGCCGGGCCCCAAAGGCGGCTACTTCCCGGTCAACCCGATCGATAGCGGGCAGGACATCCGCTCCGAGATGCTCTCGGTGATGGCCGAGATCGGCGTCGAGACCGAGAAGCACCACCACGAAGTGGCGCCTGCGCAGCATGAGCTCGGCATGAAGTTCGCCGACCTGATCACCATGGCCGACCGCCTGCAGCTTTATAAGTACGTGGTGCAGAACGTCGCCGCCGCCTACGGCAAGACCGCCACCTTCATGGCCAAGCCGATGTTCGCCGACAACGGTTCGGGCATGCATGTGCACCAGTCGATCTGGGCCAAGGGCAAGCCGCTTTTCGCCGGCGACAAGTACGCCGGCCTCTCGCAGCAATGCCTCTATTACATCGGCGGCATCATCAAGCACGCCAAGGCGATCAACGCCTTCACCAACTCGACCACCAACTCCTACAAGCGCCTGGTGCCCGGCTACGAAGCCCCGGTGAAGCTGGCCTATTCGGCCCGCAACCGCTCGGCCTCGATCCGCATCCCGCACACCGACAGTCCGAAGGGAAAGCGCATCGAAGTCCGCTTCCCGGACCCGATGGGCAACCCCTACCTCGGCTTCACCGCGATGCTGATGGCCGGCCTCGACGGGATCGAAAACAAGATCGATCCGGGCGGCCCCGCCGACAAGAACCTTTACGACCTGCCGCCCCGCGAGCAGAAGAAGGTTCCGGAAGTCTGCGGCAGCCTGAAGGAGGCGCTCGAAGCGCTCGACAAGGACCGCGCCTTCCTGAAGAAGGGCGCCGTCTTCGACGACGACTTCATCGACGCCTACATCGAGCTGAAGATGGAAGAGGTGATGCGCCTCGCCCTCCACCCCCACCCGGTGGAATTCGCCATGTACTACAACTGCTAGCAGCGCAAACTTAGCGCGACGCGGAAGGGCCGGGGATCGCTCCCCGGCCCTTTTTCGTCTGCGCCGCTACGGCGCGAACCTTGTCAGCCGATGGTCGAGAGCCTCCCGCGCGCCGGGCCACTCGCCGGCCAGCATGGAGAACACCACCAGGTCCCGCACGCGCCCTGTCCAGGTGACGCTGGCTTGGCGGGCGATGCCCTCCTCGGTGGCGCCGAGCTTGTTCATCGCCGCGCGTGACCGCCCGTTGACCGGATCGACATTGAACACGATCCGCCGCGCGCCGTTGGCGAAGGCGTGCTCCAACAGCAGGCGCTTGGATTCCGGGTTGGTTGGCCCCCCGCGGACCTCAGGTCGGAAATACGTCCCGCCGACCAGCACCACGCCGGGCGCCCGCTCCGGGGCAAACCCGGTCACGCCGACGACGGCGCTCCCGAGGATCGCGGCGAAGAGATTCCACCCGCTATCTGGCGCGAAGGTCCGCGCCCACCAGGCATCGAAGTGCTCGCCGACCATCGACCAGGGATAGATCTCCCAGATCTCCTTGTCGGCCGCGCACGCCGCCCGAAGGTCCTCGCGATGAACTTCGGCCAATGGTTCGAGCCGGACGTAGCGGCCGATGAGGTCGTGGCGGGGCAGCTGCATGGCTCAACGAAGCTCCAACGCAGCTCTGACGGCAAGCCTGTCTCTGTTGAGTGGCGCTTGCCTTGCCATTTTTTGCCAAAGACGTACCCTTCTCATCATGACCACGATGAACATCTCACTGCCGGATGCCCTCAAGTCGTTCGTCGACGAGCAAGTCGCTGGGCGTGGCTACGGCACCAGTAGCGAATATGTGCGCGAGCTGATCCGCCGCGACCAGGATCGCCAGCATCTTCGTCAGCTCCTGCTCGCCGGCGCGGCGTCACCGCCGTCGACAACGGCCGACGCCACCTACTTCGAGGGTCTGCGCGAGCGTATCCGCACCAACGCTGGCTAGATGAAGCCGGTCGTTCTACGCGAACAGGCTCGTCGAGATGTCGATGAGGCCGCCAACTATTATGCCCGTGAAGCCGGCGCACGCGTGGCCCTGCGGTTCGTCGATGCGGTGGAGCAGGCGTTTCGCGCGATCACGACCCACCCGGCCGCAGGCTCTCCGAGGTACGCTCACGAGCTTGGCTTTCCGGGATTGCGCAGTCGGATGGCGCCGCGGTTCCCGTATCTGATTTTCTATCTCGAGCGCGAAGACTACGTCGACGTGTGGCGGGTGCTCCACGCGCATCGCGACATTCCGGCGTGGCTGCAAGGACCTGACGAAGCGTAAGTGCTTCAGCCCCGGTTCATCGCGCTGGGCGCAACCCCGCGAGGCGCCCCGTAGCCGCTTTCGCGGTTCGAGCGCCGGAGGCCTCGGTGAACAGACTTTCCTTCGCAGCCGCCCTAGGCGCGGCCCTCCTCGTGGGAGCGTCCGCGATCGCTGAGACGCTGACCGACGACTCCATCGTCCAGCTTGAGCGGGCCGGGCTCGGGCCGGACGCGATCGTCGCCAAGATACGCACCACCGACAGCCGCTTCGACGTCTCGACCAACGCGCTGGTGGCGCTGAAGCGCGATGGCCTGCCCGACCCGGTGATCGCGGCGATGGTGAACGCCTTCGCCGTCGGCGGCGCGCCCGCCCGCTTCGCCGGCGGCGCCGACCTGTCGGACCCGATGGCGCCGCATGCGGGCGGCATCTACATGGCCGAAGCCGGACCGCCCGGGATGCAGATCCTCGATCCGACCATCGCCGACGACAGCAAGTCGACCAGCGCGCTGGCCTGGTTCTTCAGCCACGGCGCAGCGCCCCTGAAGATCACTACGATCTTAGACGGCCCAGCGGCGCGGTTCGGCAGCGACGCGCCTCGGCCAGCCTTCTACTTCTACTTCAACCAGCCCGGCTCGGGGCTCTACAAGAACGGGTTGGGCGTGCTGCGGATGCCCGGCCCCGCCCCCTCCCCGGCGCTCTTCACCTTGATTCACTTCGATGTCGTGGGCGGGAACCGCGAAGCGCTGATCCAGCAGCTCGGCGCCGGCGGGGACCAGTCTGGCGGGGTCGGCCGAGCCCGCGTCACCTTCAACTTCGCCGAGGTCTCGCCGGGCGTGTTCAAGGTGACGCCCGATAGCCCCCTCGAGCCCGGCCAGTACGCGTTCGTCTACACCCCCAGCGACGCGCAGGAAGGCGAGGACGCCGAGGCCCGCTATTTCGAGTTCGCAATCACCCCTGGCGCCGCCGAGCCTTAGATCTCCCGCTCAGATAGCCTTGTCGCGCGCCTCGGCCGGGATCGCGTCGTAGAACGTCGGCGGGGTGAGGTTCAGGCGGCGGCGAGCGGCGTCCAGCGGTTCGGTCAGCAGCGTCTCGTAGTCCTCGCCGGCCAGCCAGGCGGCCGCCTTGCCGCGCTGGTAGCCTTGCCAGATCGCCCGGACGTACGGACCGCGCGCGCCGCCGCGGGGGCGCAGCGCTGAGCCGATGCCGATCGCCGCCCAGCCGAGGCCGCCGGTCTGGGCGAACGAGAAGGCGACCAGGCACGCTTCGCCAAGGCCGTCGCGGTGATAGCCGGAGAGGATGTGCCAGATGTCGTGGACGTCGCGGGTGCGGCGACCGAACCAGGCATAGGGATGTGCCTGCTCTACCCGCGCGCCGCCGCGCTGCTGGCGGCTGATCTCGGCCAGCCCCTCGGCTGAAAGGTTCTCGCTGCGGATGAAGTCGCGGTAGGCCGCGCCGACCGTGCCAGCGGCGAAGGTGTCGAGCCAGGCATCGTCCATCAGCCGAGGCGACAGTTCCACCCGCTCGTAGGCCAGCCGCCCGCCGTCGGGCGTGTCCAGCAGCCGGACGTAAGCCTTGCGGGTCGCATCGCCGTTCAGGGCGCGCATGATCTCGAACACCTGGCCGGTGTCTTCCTTGTCGGAGAGCAGCCGGCGCAGCGCCTTCAGCGCCACGCCCCATTGCCGGCGGGTCGCGGCCTTGGCATCGACCGCTCGCGGCGTTTGGACGGTGTCGGATATTGTGTCGGTCATGGCCATGAGAGGGTCTCCGTCAGGCGGCCGGTTGGGCGATCGCCCGCCCGGCTTCGGTGAATAGGGCGCCGCCAACCATCTCGCGGACGAGACGGCCGGTGGCGGCGAGGTCGAGGGGTTCGTCCCAGGCCATTTGCAGCACCAGGCCCTGGAAGAGCGCGATCAGGGTTCGCGCGGCGGTGTCGGGATCGACGTCGGCGCGAACCTCGCCGGCGGCCTGGCCGCGCTCGATCAGGCCGGTCAGCGCCACCCGGATCGCCGCGTGGCCCTCGAGAACGCTGGCGTGGATGGCGGGATTTCGCAGCGCCTCGGCCCAGCCCTGGATGCCGACGCGGCGCATGTCCATCCGCTGCGGGTCGCCCAGCCCCTGGCCGTAAAGCTCGATCAGCAGCAGCAGGCCCTGCACCGGATCATGCTCGCTCTCTGCCAGCGCGTTGAGGAACGCCTCCCCCTGGTGCCGGTCGTCCGCCAGCGCCGCGATGATCTCGTCCTTGGTGGTGAAGTAGAGGTAGAGCGAGCCCTGGCTCACCCCGGATTCACGCACGATGTCGGCCGTGGTGGTGGCGTGGAAGCCGTCCCGCGAGAAGCAGCGCAGCGCCGCGTCCAGGATCTGCTGGCGACGGGCGTCCTTCTGGGCTTGAGAGGTCTTCGGCATCGACCGATCCGTAATAAAACTGACGGCTCAGTCATTATAGCGGAGTTAAGGTCCGGTCAACCCGTTTCGGAACCGCTGGCGCTTTGGGGCTTTTCTTGAACATCGCCGGCGCGAAGCCGGCTCCAATGGATCGAAAGCGGAGGCTAGCTCCCAATGTCATTCCTATCCTGGCTTGTGGTCGGCCTTCTCGCCGGCTGGATCGGCTCCATGATCGTCAATCGCCGCGGCGAGGGCCTGATCATGGACATCGTGCTCGGCGTCGTCGGCGCGTTCGTCGGTGGGTATCTGTTCCACCTGTTCGGCCATTCCGGCGTCTCGGGGATCAACCTCTACAGCATCTTCGTGGCCGCGATCGGTTCGATGGTGGTGCTGGTGATCTACCACGCGCTGGTGCGACCCCGGATGCTCTAGGCTCCGGCCTGAGCTCGAAACCGCAGAAGGCGCTGGACCTGGGAAGGTCCGGCGCCTTTTGCGTCCAGGGCCGCCCCCTCCTCCTTATTCAGTCCTCAGCCGCCCCGTCATAGCATGTCGGCAGCCGCCCAACGCATGCTACAAAGCTGCAAAGAAGCCGCGCGACTGGGCGCGGCGGCGGGGAGACCGACCAGAATGAAGCTATCACCAACGGCCGCCATCGCCATCGCCGGCCTCTGTTTCGTCACCGCTTGCGGCCCGAAGGCGGGCGGCAACGCCGCCGCCGGCGGAACCACCACAGCCGCAGGCGGCGCGCAAGCCAGCGGCCCGGATCAAGTGATCAGCTTCGCCGACCTTCCGCGACCGAAAGCCGGGCTATGGCAGCAAACTATGGACGACGGCGACGGCCATCCCGCGTCCACAACCAGCTGCCTCTCCGGCAAGAACCCCAATGTGAAGATGCCGAAGAGCTGCACTCAGTTCACCATCACCCGCACGTTCCTGGGTGCGATCAAGATGCACATGAACTGCAGTTCGCCCGAGTTCTCGATGGTGTCCGACGCCGTCGCGACCGGCGACATGCAGTCGAGCATGACCTCGGACATGACCATGACCGTGACCATGCAGGGTCAGCCGCCGAAGACGTCGAAGATGCACATCGACGCGAAGTACATGGGGCCCTGCGCCCCAGGTCAGACCCCGGACGACGCCGACGACGACAACGCGACCGCGCCCGGCTAAGCCGCCGTCGCCGCCTCGGCCGTCTGCACCTTGCCGCCGGGCGCGGAGACCAGCAGCCGGATCAGTTCCTCGGTCACGTGCGGTTCGAGCCCTTCGGTGTGGCCTTTGTTCAGGCGTACGACGTCGGCGATCACCCGGCCGTCTTTGGCGCCCGGATAGACCCACATCTGCGCCGTGCCGGGTCCGGGCAGCAGGCCCCAGGCCGCCGTCGACTTCGGACCGCCCTCGGCGCCGAAGCGGGTGTCGTGGATCTGGCCCGGTTCGGTGTCGAAGATGTCCGGCCGCCGCTCGCGAGGACCGGCGCCGTATTTGTCGGCCCAGGGCGAGGTCTCCGGCAACGCCAGCATCTCGTGTTCGCCGGTCGCGAAGATGAACGAGAAGTCCGCGTCCGGCGGCACGCCTTGGCCAGGCCGGGGCGAGCCCTCCGGCATGCGCGGCCGCTGGCCGTGCGGGGCGAAGAACGACTCCGGCAGCTCGATCGGCCCGAACCGTCCGCCCGACAGACTGAGCCAGCCGTCCACCCGATCCTGGAAGAACGGGTCGTCGCGCAGCAACCGGTTAGAGGTCATGCCGCCCTGCGAGTGGCCGACCAGCCAGAACGACCGGATGCGACGGGCGCCGTAGGTGTCGAACACCTGGCGGACGATGCCGCGCAGATGCGCGTCATCGGCCTCGCCGACCCAGCGACGCATCGGCTCCTTGGTCGCGCACGACGGCGTGGCGACCACCAGCCGGTGCTGGTTCTTGTAGTCCTGCGCCGGGAAATAACTGCGCTGCCAGGCCCCGACCGAGCCGCCGCCGTGCAGATTGAGCAGGAAGGTCACCGGCTCGTCCGGCCGCAGGTCGTCCGGGTCGTCGAGGTAGTATTTGCGCCCGCTGCCGGGTTCGACCGCTGTCGTATGGCCCATCGCCGTCAGGCCCCCGCCGTGGCCGCTTCGGCCTTCTGCACCTTGCCGCCGGGTGCAGAGACCAACAGCCGGATCAATTCCTCGGTCACGTGCGGTTCGAGACCCTCGGTGTGGCCCTTGTTCAGCCGCACGACGTCGGCGATCACCCGGCCATCTTTGGCGCCCGGATAGACCCACTCTTGCGCCGTGCCCGGCGCCGGATGGAGACCCCACTCCTTGGTCGAGATGTCGACGCGGCCGGTGTCGTAGATCTGGCCAGCTTCGGTATCGACGATGTCAGGACGCCGTTCGCGCGGCCCAGCGCCGTATTTCTCGGCCCAGGGCGAGGTCTCCGGCAGGCTGGCGATCTCGTGCTCGCCGACCGTGAAGATGTGGGACATCTCGACCGGCGGTGGACCCGCTGGCGGCCGGCGGATAGCGCCGAGGTTGAGCTCCTGGCCCGGCCGCACCGGCGGCCCCGCGTTGGGCGCCCGCTCGGCGGGGCCGATGCGGCCGCCCGAGAGGCTGAGCCAGCCGTCGACGCGATCCTGAAAGAACGGGTCCTCGTGCAGCAGCCGGCTCGAAGTCATCCCGCCCTGCGAGTGACCCGCCAGCCAGAAGGCGCGGATGTTCTCCACGCCGTATTTGTCGAACACGTAGCGGACGATGTTGTGCAGGTGCGCGTCGTCAGCCTCGCCGACCCAGCGCCGGCTCGGCTCTTTGGTCGCGGCGGAGGGCGTCGCGACCACGAGGCGATACTGGTTCTTGTAGTCCACCGCCGGGAAATAGAGCCGCTGCCAGTTGCCGACCGAGCCGCCGCCGTGGAGGTTGAGGATGAAGGTGACCTTCTCGCCGGGGTGCAGATCGTCCGGATCGTCGAGATAGAACTTGCGGCCGGTCTGCTCATCGACTGCGCTGATTTGGCCCATGCCTGTCGCTCCCTGGGGTCGTTACCGTTGTTTTGACCCATTGTAGGCGCCGCTGACCATATCCGCCAAGCGCGAGCGACCGCTTTCCCGCCCCAATGGGCGGCGCATGTGGCCGCGGGCGTCAGACCGAGCTAGTTAAGGGAAAAATCGAGTGAGGAACGCCGTGCGTCGAAGAGACATGCTCGCCATCATCGCTGCGGCCGCCGCCGCGCCGGGCGCCGCCCTGGCCGCCGCGCCGATGGTGCCGATCGACAAGGCCTTCCCCTATCTCAGCGCCTATCTGCGGGTGCCGGCAGCCGAGCGGTCGCGCTTCTATCTGGTCTACCGCGCGTATCGGAACAAGAAGCCGGTCAGCGACGCCAAGGCCACCATCATCGCCGCCGACGGCGCGCGCACACCGGTGGGCTTCGACCGCCAGGGCATCGTCACCGGCCTGCCCAACCTCGCGTTCCTGAAGACCGACGCGCACATGGAAATCGACAGCGCCCCCTTCCAGATGGGCCCCGAGATGCGCTGCGCGCTCGCGCCATCGACCCATGTCAACGTCGCCGACCTCGCGCTGGCGCTGGCGCAGGTGAACCAGGCGGTGGTCAAGCTGGTCGGCGCGCTCTCGCTCGTGGCGCCGAAATTCACAGCGGCCTACTTCCCGGACGCGGGCGGCGCCCAGGCGGTGATGGCCGATGGGCGCACGATGCCGCTGCCCGTGTTCGCCTTCCCGGCGATCGGGACAGTCTCCTATATTGAGCCCGCCACCCTCGTCGGGGCGAAGTCGGTGGCGTTCGTCCGCCCGCCGTCGCGCATCCTGCTCGGCGGCCATCCCAAGACCTGACCCTCGCGGAGCCCGACCATGTGCCGCAACATCAAGACCCTCTTCAACTTCGACCCAGTCGCCAGCGACGACGAGGTGCGCGCCGCGTCGTTGCAGTTCGTGCGCAAGCTCAGCGGCTACAACGCGCCGTCCAAGGCCAACGAGGCAGCGTTCAACCAGGCGATCGAGGACGTGTTCCAGGCCGCTCGCCGGCTGATGGACTCGCTCGAGACCACCGCTCCGGCCCGTGACCGCGAGATCGAGGCGACCAAGGCCAAGCAGCGCTCCGCCGAGCGCTTCGGACGACCCATCCCGGCGTAACGTCGCTGCCCGTTCGGCGGCCGGGCGTTCGGCTCGAATCGCTGCTACATCACTCCGATGCCCAAGTCTGCGTCCCAGCCATCTCTGTTCGATGACGCGCTGAACCCTGCGCCGGCCGCGCCGCTGTCGGAGGCGCACGAGCCGCGTCCCAGCTCCAGCTATTCGGCCAAAGATATCGAGGTGCTGGAGGGCCTGGAGCCGGTCCGCAAGCGCCCCGGCATGTACATCGGAGGCACCGACGAGCGCGCGTTGCACCACCTCTTCGCCGAGGTGCTCGACAACTCGATGGACGAGGCCGTCGGCGGCCACGCCAAACTGATCGAGATCACTCTCGCCGCCGATGGCGCGCTGACGGTCAAGGACGACGGCCGCGGCATGCCGGTCGACCCGCACGCCAAGTTCCCCGGCCTCTCCGGCGTCGAGGTCATCATGACCATGCTGCACTCGGGGGGAAAGTTCTCGGGCAAGGCCTACGAGACCTCGGGTGGCCTGCACGGCGTCGGCGCCTCGGTGGTCAACGCGCTCTCCGAGCGGGTCGAGATCACCGTCTGGAAGGATGGCTTCGAGTGGCGCCAGACCTTCTCGCGCGGCAAGGCGACCTCGAAGCTGGAGAAGCTCGGCCCCTCCCGCAAGCACGGCACCCAGGTCACCTTCACCCCCGACCCGGTGATCTTCGGCGAGGACGTCGCGTTCAAGCCAGCGCGGCTGCACCGGATGTCGCGCTCGAAGGCCTACCTCTTCCGCGGCGTCGAGATCCGCTGGAGGTGCGCGCCAGAGCGGACCAGCGATGCGACGCCGCCAGAGGCCACCTTCCGCTTCCCCAACGGCCTCACCGACTACCTGGCCGAGACGACAGAGGGCCTGACCACGATCACGGCCGAGCCGTTCGCGGGCCGGGTCGAGCGCCAGGGCGAGGCCGGCGCGGTCGAGTGGGCGGTCACCTGGACACCGGACGGTTTCGGCGAGGCGGACAGCCTGATCCGCTCTTATTGCAACGCTGTGCCAACGCCTGAGGGTGGCACGCACGAGGCCGGCCTGCGCGCCGTGCTGAACCGGGGCCTCAAGGCCTACGCCGAACTCACGGGCGAGAAGCGCGGCGCCCTAATCACCGCCGATGACGTGATGGCCGAGGCGGGCGCGATGATCAGCGTCTTCATCCGCAATCCGGAGTTCCAGGGCCAGACCAAGGAGCGGCTCTCGTCGGCCGACGCCCAGCGCCTGGTGGAAGCCGCCTTGCGCGACCCGTTCGACCACTGGCTGGCCGGCCAGCCCAAAGCCGCCGGCGCTCTGCTCGAGTTCGTCGTCAACCGCGCCGAGGAGCGGCTGAAGCGGCGCAAGGACAAGGAGATCGCCCGCGCCTCGCCGACCCGCAAGCTGCGCCTGCCCGGCAAACTCGCCGACTGCTCCGGCAACGCCACCGACGGCACCGAGATCTTCATCGTCGAGGGCGATAGCGCCGGCGGCTCGGCCAAGCAGGCGCGCGACCGCCGCACCCAGGCGATCCTGCCGCTCAGGGGCAAGATCCTCAATGTCGCCTCCGCCAGCGCCGACCAGATGCGCGGCAACAAGGAGCTGTCGGACCTGCTGCTCGCCCTCGGGGTCGAGACCGGTGCGCGGTTCAAGGAAGAGGCGCTGCGCTACGAGCGCGTGATCATCATGACCGACGCCGACGTCGACGGCGCCCACATCGCCTCGCTGCTGATCACCTTCTTCTACCGCACCATGCCCGACCTGATCCGCGCCGGCCGGCTCTACCTCGCCCTGCCCCCGCTCTATAGGCTCAGCCACGGCGGCAAGACCGAATACGCCCGCGACGACGCCCACAAGGACGAGCTGATGGCGACGACGTTCAAGGGCAAGAAGCCCGAGATCGGCCGCTTCAAGGGCCTGGGCGAAATGATGCCCGCCCAGCTGAAGGTGACCACCATGGACCCGAAGACCCGGTCCATGGCCCGCGTCAGCCTGCCCCGGGCCGAGGAGAGCGTGATCGACCTGGTCGAGGCGCTGATGGGCAAGAAGCCGGAGCTCCGCTACCGCTTCATCCAGGAAAACGCCGAGTTCGCGACCGAGGATTTGGACGTTTAAGGCGTCAGAAGTTGAAGCGTCGGAAAGTGGCTGCGATAGCGGCGCGTATCTCTCGTTAGCAGCGGGACACCGAGCAGCGCCGCATGTGCCCCGATCAAGAAGTCGGGCAAAATGCTTGTGCGCGCACCACCCACGGACCGATAGCGGTGAAACGCCTTGCCCGCGAGAAACAGCGCGGCTCTTGGCATCTTCAGTAGACGCAATTGCGACCTCTCGACCGCCTCGTCGAGCGTCGCGACATCAGAGAAACGGACTGAGATTTCAGCATAGATGATGTCGTTGATGCCGACCGCACCGCCGAGCACCGCCGCCTCGAGTTGGGCGATCGACCACGGCGCCCAGTCTGGATCGTTGGTGTAGATATCCAGCAGAACGTTCGTATCGACCAAAGCCGAGACTGCTTCAGTCACGAAGCAGCGCCATGATTTCATCGGTCGTCGGGCCTGGTCCGGCTATCCCGCGCAGCTTCTCGAAGCGGCTGATCGGCTTCTGCGCGTCGACCTTGGTAAGGACGACGCGCCCATCTTCCGCGAGTTCGAACTCCACCTTGCTGCCCGGCACGATTCCCAGCCGCTCTCGCACTGGCTTCGGCACTGTGACCTGCCCTTTGCTTGTGACCGTCGTCGCCATGAGTCGCACCGTAATACCGCTATCGATGTCGGTATTACATAGCCCGCCGCTTGCGTCGCGCAAGGGCCTGCCGCAATAGGGTCGCGAAACGAAACCGAGGGACGACCAATGGCGACTTCACTCTACGACCTCAGTGTCGCGTCCTATCTGCAGACGCTGGGCGCCGTGTCGAACTTCCTGGATCGCGGGCTGGCGCACTGCCGCGACAACAATATCGACCCGGAAGAGATCGTCGCCACCCAGTTCTACGGCGACATGCTGCCGTTCCGCTTCCAGATCATCTCGGTGGCGCACCACTCGGCCGGCGCCATCGCCGGGGTGAAGGCCGGGGCGTTTGCGCCGCCGTCCGAGCGGCGCCCGCTGACTTACACTGAGCTGCAAGGCCTAGTCGCCGACGCGCAGAAGGCCCTGAGCGCGACGACGCCCGAGGAGATCAATGCGTTCGAAGGCAAGGACGTCACCTTCGCGATCGGCGACTTCAAGATGCCGTTCACGGCCGAGGGCTTCGTGATGTCGTTCTCGCTGCCCAACTTCTACTTCCACGCCACCACAGCCTACGACATCCTGCGCTCCAAGGGCGTGCCCCTCGGCAAGCGGGACTTCATGGGCGCAACGCGGATGAAGCGTTAGCGATCTGGGCTCGAAGGCCGGGAGCTGAAGCCCCCGGCCCGCTGCAGCTAGTCGAGCACCTGGATCACGACCCGGCGGTTCTGGGCGCGGCCGTCGCGGGTGGTGTTCGGCGCGACCGGGTTGTCCTGGCCGTAGGAGATCGTGGCCATCCGGTTCAGCGCCACGCCTTGCTCGTTCAGGAACCGACGCACCGCTTCGGAGCGCTCGTTGCCAAGCTCCAGGTTCCGCGCCGGCGAGCCGGTCGCGTCGGTGTAGCCCTGGATCTCAAGGTAGACCGAGCGGTTGTCGCCCTTCAGCTTGCCGGCCAGGTCGTTCAGCCGCGACTTGGCCTCGTCGGAGAGCTCCCAGTTGGCGACCTTGAACTTGATCGAGTCGTCGGAGAGCACCACCGAATAGAGGAACTTGCCCTCCGCCAGCTTGCCCGCCGCCATGGCGCGGGCCAGCGCCTCGTGCGCGGTCTTGTCGACCGCCGAGATGCGCGCATCGTTGCCGGCCACCTGCCCATGCAACGCGTCGACCTGGCCCTGCACCGTGTTGACGTGCTTATCGACGTAGTCCTGCGTTGCGCAGCCGCCCAGCCAGAGCGCGCCCAATAGGGCCGCACCCGCCATCATCGTTGTCTTCATCTGTTTCCCCGCCAGCAAATGCATCGAAATAGTTCCGAGGGCCCGCATCCCTCGCTCGACCGTCCGTTATCGGCGCTAACTATGGGTGGTGGCGAAATGGTGGCAAAGCTCGTTCAAGCGGCGGATGAATTGGCCACCCTTGTGCCACAACCTGGCCGGCGCGGCGCCACAATCGGCAAAGCAGATGACTTTTGTCGGAACCGACAAAAGTCTGAATCGTGCTCGCAAGACTTTAGTGGCGAGCCTGTCGACCCCGTCTTGATGATCAATCAAAACGGGACAGGCTCTAACGCGCCCCCTGCCCTGCCCCGCCGCCGATGCTATAGCCGCAAGCGCATGCTGAAGACTCACCCGCCCGTCTGCGAAACCAAGGACGCCATCTGGCTCGACCTCTTGAACGCCAGCGAGCCCGAGATCGTCGAGATCGAGGCGGCGACCGGCATCGACCTGCCAAACCGCGAGGAACTGAGCGCGATCGAGCAGTCGTCCCGCCTCGACTTCACCGACGGCGTGCTCCGAATGGCGAGCCCGGTCGTCGCCCAGTCCGACACCGACCACCCGCAACTCTCCCAGATCGGCCTGATCCTGACCAAGGACCGGCTGATCTCGATCCGCTACGACGCGCTCTCGGTGTTCGACGCGCTTTCCGGGAAGATCGACGTGACCCGCGGCGGAGATTCCAGCACCGGTCTCTTCGCCACGCTCATGGAGTCGATCGTGGCTCGCCTCGCCGACTTGCTCGAAGGCGCCAGCGCCCACCTCGACCAGATCTCGCACCGCGTCTTTCGTCCCTCCCGCACCGATCCGAAGCAGGCGATGCGCTCGACTGGGGTGATGCGCGAGAAGCTGCAGGTGCTGGGCCGTATCGGCGAGCGCACCTCGATGATCCGCGAGACCCTGCTCGCCATCGACCGGATGATCTCGTTCGCGCTGGAGGCGGCCAAGGACTGGTTCGACCCGCCGCTGGCGCACCGGCTGGAGACCGCCCGCAAAGACGTCGACTCGCTCAACCTCTTCGAGGAGCACCTACTCGGCAAGGTCCAGTTCCTGCTGGACGCGGTGCTCGGCTTCATCAACATCGAGCAGAACGACATCTTCAAGGTGCTGACCATCGCCTCGGTGGTCGGCATCTTCCCGACCCTGGTCGCCGGCTGGTACGGCATGAATTTCCACAACATGCCCGAGTACGACTGGGCCTACGGCTACCAGTTCGGCATCGGCGCCATCATCGCCGCGACGATCCTCCCGCTGATCTGGTTCAAGTGGAAGGGATGGATGTGATTGCGGCGGCTACACGCATTGACTTGTAACACTTTCTTCCTATGTTCCAGCTACCCGGACCGGGTCGCGGCGCGTATGATTCTCGCCGGATCAGCTGGTTCGTTTTTATCGAGACATGACAGACTTTTCCAATTTGGGCCTCAGCCCAGCGACCCTCGCAGCAGTGGCCGCAACCGGCTACACCGAGGCCACCCCCATCCAGAGCGAGGCCATTCCGGTCGCGCTCGCCGGCCGAGACATCCTCGGCATCGCCCAGACGGGCACCGGCAAGACCGCCGCCTTCACCCTTCCGATGATCGACCGACTGGTCGCCGGCCGCTCCAAGGCGCGGATGCCGCGCTCGTTGGTCATCGAACCCACCCGTGAGCTGGCCGACCAGGTGGCGGTGGCGTTCGAGCGCTACTCCAAGGGCCAGAAGCTGACCTGGGCGCTCTTGATCGGCGGCGTTTCGTTCGGCGACCAGGAAGCCAAACTCGACCGCGGCGTCGACGTGCTGATCGCGACCCCCGGTCGCCTGCTCGACCATTTCGAACGCGGCAAGCTCCTGATGACCGGTGTGCAGATCATGGTCGTCGACGAAGCCGACCGGATGCTCGACATGGGCTTCATCCCCGACCTCGAGCGCATCTTCAAACTGACCCCGGCGGTCAAGCAGACGCTGTTCTTCTCGGCCACCATGCCGCCGGAAATCACCCGGTTGACCAAGCAGTTCCTGCGCGATCCGACCCGGATCGAGGTCTCCAAGCCCGCCAGCACAGCCGAGACCATCGCCCAGCACGTGCTGCGCGTGCCGGTGGTCGACCACGCGGCCAAGCGGCTGGCGCTGCGTGCGCTGGTCGGCGCCACCAACGTCAAGAACGGCATCGTTTTTTGCAATCGCAAGAGCGAGGTCGACATCGTCGCCAAGTCGCTGAAGAAGCACGGCTTCGACGCCGCGGCTATCCACGGCGACCTGGAACAGAGCCAGCGGATGAAGACGCTGGATAACTTCCGCAAGGGCGAGCTGAAGCTGCTGGTGGCGTCCGATGTCGCCGCGCGCGGCCTCGACATCCCGGACGTGAGTCACGTCTTCAACTACGACGTCCCGCACCACGCCGACGACTATGTGCACCGCATCGGCCGCACCGGCCGCGCCGGTAAGAACGGCGACTCGATCACCCTCGTCACCCCGGCCGACGGCCGCAACCTCGACAAGGTGATCAAGCTGATCGGCAAGACGCCGGAGGAGCTGAAGCTCGACATCGACTGGAGCCAGGCCAAGTCCGACGGTCCGCGCGACAAGCGTCGCCCGCCGCAGGCTCGCAGCCGCGACCGCGGTTTCGGCCGCCCGGCTTCGGAGACCTCGGTCGCCTCGATGGAGCCGGCGACGCCGACCCCGCGCGCCGGGGACGAGGCGCCCGCGCCTACCGCCCTCGCGCCCGCCCCGGTGGAAGAACGACGCCCGCCACGCCAGCGCCGAGATCGCGAACGCCCCGCTCGGGAAGCGTCAGCCGAGCGCCCGGCCGCCCGCAACGAACCGCGCAACGAACCTCCTTACGAGCCCCGAGGTGAGCCGCGTGAGCCCCGCAACGAACAACGCCACGAACCGCGGCGCGACGCTTCGCCGCCCGCGCGCCGCGACCCGCCGCCCGCCGCCCGTTCGCGCGATGACGACGATCGCCGCGTGGTCGGTTTCGGGTCGGACGTGCCGGCGTTCCTCGCGCGCAAATAAGTCGCAGCAAGCTTAAGCTTAAGGTCCAGCCTTAACGCGCTGTTTGAACTCTCGGCCCTATCTTGCCGCCCAAGTTTCCAGGGGGACCGGATGGCCGGCGAAGTCGATCTCACACTGCGCGGACCGAGGGGCTACGACGTCGCCCGCGCGGCGATCGAGATGATGGAGAGCGCCAAGGTCTGGCCGACCGCGCTCAATTTCGAACTCTGGCTGCACATGGTCGCCGATCCGAGCGGCGCACTGGCCAAGGAAATCCAGCGCCTGCTCACCTCCGGCGAGCCGATCACAGACTACGTCGCCGAGGATCTGGCGCAGGTCTACCTGCCCAAAGCCAAGCTGCACGAGCAGATCAAAGACGCCGGCGAGGCCTTGAGCCAGGAACTGGCCACCGTCTCCCGGGCGGTTCAGGCGGCGCAGCAGACCAGCGCCGCCTACGGCCAGCAACTCGCCGGCGCCACGCAGGGCCTGCGCGACGATCTCGATCCCAATGAATTGAAGTCGCTGGTTCGCGGCCTCGCCGACGCCACCACCCGCGCCGAGACCGAGAACCGCGAGCTCGAACAGCGCCTCGCTGACTCCACCGCCGAAGTCGGCCGCCTGCGCGACCACCTGATCCAGGTCCGCCGCGACGCCACCACCGACGGCCTGACCAACCTCGCCAATCGCAAGTCGTTCGACGAGGAGCTGGAGCGCGCCTGCGCCGACGCCGCCGCCAGCAAGGGCGCGCTGCACCTGGCTGTGCTCGATATCGACCACTTCAAGAACTTCAACGATAGCTGGGGTCACCAGACCGGCGACCAGGTGATCCGCTACGTCGCCAGCGTGATCGGCCGCGTCGGCGCCCCGCCCCGCTTCGCCGCGCGCTACGGCGGCGAGGAGTTCGCGATGATCTTCTCGGCCGACACCACCGCCCAGGTGGAGCGCATGCTGCACGAGATCCGAGAAGAGGTCGCCTCGCGCCGCCTGAAACGCCGCTCGACCAACGAAGAGCTGGGCGCCATCACCATCTCCGCCGGCTTCGCCGAGATGCACCCGGGCGAGGCCCCAACCTCGCTGATGGAACGCGCCGACACCGCGCTCTACGACTCCAAACACGCCGGCCGCAACCGCGTCACCAGCGCCGAAGCGAAGAAGTCAGCAGCGGCCTGAAAGCGGGGGCGTATTGCCGCCCTCCGAGGCGCGACGAGCTGGCTGTCGGCCTTTCCTGAGGTGGACGAACTCCGCCTAGATGGGTGACCGCGGCTCAACGGAGAGGCGGGAAGGCGCATTTCACGCAGCGCCTAGCGCAGCTTCGCGAAACCTTCGCAATTGCGTCACCCACGACGCACGCCTTGCTGTATGGTTAATCGAATGATGGCCCCCCCCCGGGGGTCGCTTCGGGCAGTGCGGGATGACGATGGAACTTAGGAGCGCAATTGCAGGCACGGCGGCCGCTATCGGCTTGCTCGCAGCAGGTTCCGCGAGTGCGGGTCTAGCCTACGTGGGAAGCTGGGAAGTGGATCAAGGACCTACGTGGTCAGCCGTTCAGGGCAATGGACAGCTGGCGTATACGGGCCAAGAGGCTGCCGCGCTGTTGTTCGGAGGCAATTCTTCAAACTACGTTATCTCGACAATCGACTCCAACCCGGCCGACGTTAACAACATGGCGTGGTATTCAGTTATTGGCTACGGTGGCAATCAAAGCAATGGCGGTAGCCTGCTCGCCGACAACTATTCATCGAAGTATCTCGGCCTATACTACGGCCCGACTTCGGGATATCCGACCAACGATCCGACCGCGCCGGCGTCGGCCTACATCAATGACAATGCGTCGGGATCAACGTTCACGAATTTCGCGTTCGCGGTCAATGGCGCCGTGCCCGAACCAGCAACTTGGGCTGTGATGTTGCTCGGCGTCGGAATGGTCGGTGGCGGGCTACGTATGAACCGACGGAAGGCAGCGCCTCTTACGGCTGCCTGACCGAGCCCACGCGCCCTTGGCGGCAGCGGACCTCCTCATGGCTCGCCGCCTTTTTGGCAAATGCGGCGGCACCCGACCGAGCCGAGGTCGAGGCGTTCAGGCGGAACGCGGCTTGATCCGGTTCATGCCGGCCAGCAGCGGCGTCTGGACGTCGGCCGCATTTGCCGCGCCAGCGAGGAAGCGATCCTTGATTGTCTTCAGCGCCTCGGGCTCAGCCCTTGTGGGGCGCGACGTACCGGCCCATGAACAGGATGAGCCCCGTCCGCTTGTCGCGCAGGACGAAGAGGAACGGCCTGTCCGCGCGAAAGATGGCCGGCGGCCTGTTGCGGTACAGGCCTGAAACGGTGATCTCCGGGATCACTGCAGTGGCGGCAGCTGCCTCTGCGCCCTCCTCGTCCACGTCCAGCCAAGCCTGGTGGACGACTTCGTGGATCTTCAAACCGGTCGCTTCGGGATCTCCGGCATAAGGGAGGGGTGCCATCCCGGAGAAGTCAGCACTATCCCTAAAGACATCGAGCGCACCCA
>DASXOP010000074.1:0-20421 GCA_036494265.1 Caulobacteraceae bacterium
CGAAGATGAAGACGCAAGCCCTGGCCAGAATGTTGCCGGCGGTGCCCCCATTGACGCGGCCGATGGTCAGCGTGGTGTGCTTGGGCAGGAACGGCGAGGCGGGGTCGGCCTCGCGCTCGAGTCGGTCGGCGATGTCGGTGAGCGCGCCCATCAGCTTCGCGGCGACCATGTTGGCCGAGACGCCGAGGTGCGTCTGGGCGGAGTGGGCCTCGTGGCCGGTGACCGTCACGCGCCATGCGCCGACGCCCTTGTGGCCGGAGACGACCTCCATGCTGGTCGGCTCGCCCACCACCACCAGCGCCGGGCGCGGCAGTTCGCGAGCGATGAGGTCGATCATCGCCGGCGCGCCGAAACAGCCGATCTCCTCGTCGTAGGAGAAGGCGAGATGGATCGGCCGGGCCGCGTTCGCATCCAGGAAATCTGGAATCGCCGCCAGCGCCAACGCGATGAACCCCTTCATGTCCGACGAGCCGCGCCCATAGAGCCGGTCCTCGCGGCGGACGAGCTCGAACGGGTCGCTGGTCCAGGGCTGGCCCTCCACTGGCACCACGTCGGTATGGCCGGAGAGCACGACGCCGCCCTCGACCGACGGCCCGACCGTCGCCAGCAGGTTGGCCTTGTCGCCGGCGGCATCGGCGACCCGGCGGCTGGCGATACCGAAGCTCTCCAGGTAGCGCTCCACCCACTCGATCAGGGCGAGGTTGGAGAGGTGCGAGGTAGTGTCGAAGGCGACCAGCCGCGCCAAGATCGGCAAGGCCCGCTCAGCCAGGGCCTCGTCCGGCGCCATGAGGTCAGCCGCGCCCGACCGAGGCGTCGTCGGGCAGGATCGCGATCAGCTCGATCTTGAATACTAGCGCCGCGTTCGGGGGAATGACGCCGCCCGCGCCCTTCTCGCCGTAGCCGAGCTTCGGCGGCACATAGAGCATCCACTGATCGCCCGGCTTCATCTTCTGCAGCGCCTCGGTCCAGGCCGGGATCAGCCCGCCGACCTGGAACGTCGCCGGCTCGCCGCGCTTGTAGGTGGAATCGAACACCTGGCCGTTCAGCAGGCTGCCTTCGTAATTGACCGTCACTTGCTGGCTCGGCGTCGGCGAGGCGCCGCCCGGCGCGCCGGCGCGCAGCACCTTGTACTGCAGGCCGGACGGCAGAGTGATCACCCCGGCGTGTTTGGCGTTGCCGGACAGGAACGCGTTGGCGGCGTCGAGATTGGCCTTCGCCTGCGGGTCGCCGCAGCTGGAAACGATCAGCGACAGCAGAAAGCTAAGCAACAAGCGCATCAAACGGCCCTCGGCGGGTAACCCTCGGCCCGCAGCGCATCCATGATCTCCTGGGTGTGCTGCGCATCGCGGGTCTCGATCAGAACGTCGAACTCGGCGCCCTTGGCCGGCACGTCGAGCGCCAGGCGGTTGTGAGCCACCTCGATGATGTTGGCCCCGTGCTTGCCGATCACCGCCGAGACCGTGCCCAGGAGGCCCGGCCGGTCGTCGCCGACGATGCGCAGCGAGACCAGGCGCTGGGCGCGGACCAGTTCGCGGGTCAGCACCGAAGCCAGCAGACGCGGGTCGATGTTGCCGCCGGTGATGATCAGGCCGCACTTCTTGCCGCGGAACCGCTCCGGGAACGCCAGCAGCGCCGCCAGGGACGCTGCGCCGGCGCCCTCCGCCACCGTCTTCTCGACGTTGCAGTAAAGCGCGATGGCGCGCTCGAAGAACGGCTCCTCCAGCAAGAGCACATCTTCGATCACCGGCCGGGCGGTGTGGTAGGTCAGCTTGCCGACGTCCTTGACCGCGATGCCTTCGGCGATGGTCTGACCGCCGCAGGGGCCGTTGATGCCGCGCATCCGGGCCGTAAACGAGGGATACATCGCCGGCTCGACGCCGATGATGTGGATGTCCGGCTTCAGCGCCTTGGCCGCCGTGCCGACGCCGGCGATCAGCCCGCCGCCGCCGATCGGCACCGGCAGGATCTCGAGATCCGGCGCGTCCTCGAGCATCTCCAGCGCGACCGTCGCCTGGCCGGCCATCACGTCAAGGTCGTCGAAGGCGTGAACGAAGAGGAGGTCGCGCTCTTCCTTCAGTGTGAGCGCATGCTCGTAGGCGGCGTCGTAGCTGTCGCCCTCGATCACCACCGTCGCGCCGAAATCGCGGGTCTGCTGCACCTTCACGAACGGGGTGCCGCGCGGCATGACGATGGTCACCGGCACACCCAATCGCTGGCCGTGATAGGCGAGACCCTGCGCGTGGTTGCCGGCCGAGGCGGCGATCACGCCGTTGCGCTTCTCGTCGTCGGTGAGCTGCAGCAACTTATTGAGCGCGCCGCGCTCCTTGTACGAGGCGGTGAACTGCAGGTTCTCGAACTTCACCCACACTTCGGCCCCGGTAATCGCCGACAGCGTCATCGAATAGCGGCACGGAGTGCGTTCGATGTGGCCTTCCACCCGGCGGGCGGCGGCCTTGATGTCGTCGAGAGTGATGGTCATGGCGGGGCTTTGGGAAAGGCGCGCAACCTAGAACGCGTTCGGCGTAAGCGGCAATCGCAGACGCCGCCGAAGGCGCGGCCTTAAAGAACTGGCCGCCTCATCGCAACCCACGCATCAGGTCGATCCGGCGCATGGCCTTGGCGGGAAGGCTGGAGGCCGGCCCCAGAGGCAGCGCCTCGGCCACCCGGCGCACGCCATAGGCGGCCTCGCGAACCAGGGAGGCGGCTGACGGCGCGCCGACGAAGCCATGCATCAGGGTCAGCTGGTAGTTGGAGAGTTCTCGCTTGAAGCGATAGTCGCCGTAGCCGAGGTCGAGCCGGTCGTAGGGCTGGCCATCCATCCAGCGCAGGATGTCCTGGAAGAGCAGCAGGCCTGGCGAATAGCGTTCGAACGCCTCCTCGTGAGCGATCATCCAGGCATGGATGGTGGTCTCGCCGACAAGGTGGAACTGGGCGGCGGCCAACGCGTCGCCGATATGGAGGGTGAAGAGCTGGCCGCCGAAGCCGGCCATGTCGAGGGCGAACAGGTCCTCGACCAGCCGCAGCGGCCAACCGGCGGCGAACACGTCGGTCTGGCCGGTGGCGCGATATTGCTCGCGCTTCAGCGAGATCAGGCGGTCGAAATCAGGCCGCGACGTCGAGCGGGCGGTGAAGGTGAGGGGTCCGACTTCGCGCTCAGCTTTGCGGCGCTTGCGGTCCATTTCCTTCAGCGCCGAGACGCCCGCCTCGCGGCGCTGAGCGGCGTATGGCTCGTAGCCCTCTGGCAGGTCGATGATCCAGGAGACCGTCTCGCCGCGGCCGTAGGCGTCGAACGCGCGCTGGCCCTGCGGGATATGGCTGAAGTCGTAGCGGTCCACGCCGAGCGCCCGCAGCAGCTGAGTGGCCTCGAACTCCGGCCCCGGGTCTCCGACCGGCCCTTCGTAATCGCACATGGCGCCGCCCGCCGCGATCGCCGTGATCTTGGCGGGGCAAATGGACATGAACGCGGCCACGCCGACGGCCGAGCCGCCACCGATCATCGCCACGCGGACACTGTCGTCGCCGCGGGCCCGTTCGACGGCCTGGGCCCAATAGGGCGAGTAGAATGGAGAGTCCCAGTCGCGCCGCTGCCGCTGGAGCGCGCGCCAGTGGGTGATTTGCGGCGGCGAGAGCCGGCCAGGACGTACAACTTCGATGTCCAACTCTAGGTATCCCCAGCCCCGTCGCCCAGCGGCGTGCAAGGTAGGGGCCAACCGTTGTGGAATGGTTGCGGCCGTTGCGTCCTAAACAGGGTCGTATTCGCTCACTAAGTGTCCCGGCGCGAACTCCAGTAGCTTCGGCCGGTAGACCGGCGTCTCGTCCAGCTTGGAGGGCATGAAACGCAGCGAGGAGCGTGGATCGAGCGGGCTGGGGGGCTCGCCCTCGAGCCGCACCCGGACCCGGGCGCGCTCCTTGACCGGATCGGGGATCGGCGCAGCCGAGAGCAGGGCCTTGGTGTAGGGATGCTGTGGCGAGGCGTAGATCTGGTCGCGGTCGGCCAGCTCCATCACCCGGCCGAGATAGAGCACCAGCACCCGGTGGCTGATCTCTCTCACCACGGCCAGGTCGTGGCTGATGAACATCATGGCGAGGCCCATCGACTTCTGCAGTTCGATCAGAAGGTCGATGATCTGAGCGCGGATGGAGACGTCGAGCGCCGAGACCGCCTCGTCGCAGATCACCAGCTGCGGGTTCAGGATCATCGCCCGGGCGATGCCGACCCGCTGGTTCTGGCCGCCGGAGAGCTCGTGCGGATAGCGGTTGACCAGCTCCGGCGAGAGGCCGGCGCGCTGCATCATCTTCGCAGCTTCAGCCTCGCGTTCGGCGCGCCCCATGCCCGGCTTGAACACCCTGAGCGGCTCGGCGATCGAGTCGCCGACGGTGGCGCGCGGATCGAGGCTGGCCAGCGGGTCCTGAAAGACGATCTGCAGATCCTTGCGCGCCGCCCGCAGCGTCTCCTGGTTGGCGCGCGTGATGTCGCGGCCGAGCACCGTGACCGCGCCGCCGGTGGCCGGGATCAGGTTCAGCACCGCACGCGACAGGGTGGACTTGCCGCAGCCACTTTCACCAACGACGCCCAGCGTCTCGCCTTTGCGTATCTGGAAGCTGACGCCGTCAACGGCGCGCAGCTGCCGATGCTTGCCGAAGAGACCGTCATCGACGGGGAACCACACCTTAACGTCGTCGCCCTCGACCACGACCGGGGCGTCGACCGGGGCAGGATCGAGCGTCGGGCGGCCGCCGCGGTCGGTGCGGTCGAGGCGCGGGATCGCCTCCAGCAGGCTCTTGGCGTAGGGCGTCTGCGGATTGGCGAAGATGTCGTTCACCGGCCCGGCCTCGACGTAGGCGCCGTCCTTCATCACGCAGACCCGGTCGGCGAGGCGGGCGATGACGCCCATGTCGTGGGTGATCAGCACCATCGCCGTTCCGGTCTCGCGCTTCAGGTCGGCCATCAGGTCGAGGATCTCGGCCTGGACGGTGACATCGAGCGCGGTGGTCGGCTCGTCGGCGATCAACAGGTCGGGATTGCAGGCCATCGCCGCGGCGATCATCACCCGCTGGCGCATGCCGCCGGAAAGCTCGTGCGGATATTGCCTGAGCCGCCGCTTCGCCTCAGGAATGCGCACCTTGTCCAGCCAGAGCCGGGCGTGATCCATCGCCGCCTGGCCGCTCATGCCGAGGTGCAGGCGCAGCGGCTCGGCGATCTGCTCGCCGATCCGCACGTGCGGGGTCAGTGCGGTGAGCGGATCCTGGAAGATCATCGTCATCTTCGAACCGCGCACGTCGTTGAGCTCGCCGGCCTTCAGGCCGAGCAGCTCGCGGCCCCGGTATTTGGCCGACCCTGCCGCGTGGCCGTTGGCGGCCAAGAGGCCCATCACCGCCATGAAAGTCTGGCTCTTGCCCGAGCCACTCTCGCCGACAACACCTAGACACTCGCCGCTGCCGACGCTGAGCGAGACGCCGCGCACCGCCTCGACCATGCCGTCATGGGTCGCGAACCGGACGGTCAGGTTGTCGACCGCCAGGATGGGACCCGCTTGAGTGAGTTCGGAAATTGTGACTTCCCCTAAGGTGGCCCTGACCCGGGGCTTGGCCGACCTATAGCCGGGAGTGACGCTTCGATGAAAGCCGGCGCGGTTCGGAAGGCCTGGTGAGCGCGCCGCCCGACCTTGTCAGCGCGGCCACGCGGCTTAAGCGCTGGTTGTTCAGGCACGCGCTGCCGCTCTGGTGGGAGCGCGGCGCCGACCTCAGGCATGGAGGGTTCTTCGAGCGCATCGGCATGGACGGCCAGCCGACCCATGCGCCGAAGCGGCTGCGGGTCTCGGCGCGGCAGGCGCACGTCTATGCTCTGGGCGCGCGCCTCGGCTGGGACGGCCCGGCGGACGCCGCGTGCCGTCATGCCATCGACTACGTGCTGGCGCGGCGGGGCGACGACGGGCTCTACCGAAACGAGGCGAGCCCTGACGCCGCGCCGCTGGACGGCATGGGCCTCATCTACGACCAAGCGTTCGTGCTGCTGGCGCTGGCCGCCGCGCGCTCCCAGTTGGGCCATCCCGGGTTCGAAGCGCCCGCGCTGGCGCTGCAGCAATGCATCGCCGATTTTGCCCACCGGCTCGGGGGCTACGGCGAGGCGCCTGGTCTGGCCGAACCGCTGTTCGCCAACCCCAACATGCATCTCTTCGAGAGCTTCCAGGGTTGGTCGGCGATTTCCACCGATCCATCCTGGCGCGACCTCGCGGCCATGGAAGCCAAGCTGGCGATGGATCGGTTGATCAAACCGGCGGCGGGAACGCTAGGCGAGCGGTTCGGCCCCGACTGGGCGCCGCCGGCGGCGAGCGCCGATCGCTTCGTCTGGCCAGGCCATCTCTACGAGTGGGGCTGGCTCTTGCTAGACTGGAAGGACGGCGGCTCGGCGAGCCAGG
Organism: Caulobacteraceae bacterium; assembly: GCA_036494265.1. Taxonomy (GTDB): domain Bacteria; phylum Pseudomonadota; class Alphaproteobacteria; order Caulobacterales; family Caulobacteraceae; genus Acaudatibacter. The sequence goes on from DASXOP010000074.1 coordinate 6,420, forward strand.
CGGCGGCGCTGCGGCTGATCGAGGTTGCCGAGCGGACCGGAGTGGACGCAGCGGGGATGACGATCTTCGCGCTCGATGAGCATCTCGCCCCGACCGACCGCGGGACTCGTCTTTGGTCGCAGACCGAGCGCGTCAGAGCTTGCACGCGGGCGGCGGCGGCGACCGAGGACGACGCTCTCTGGCTAGCGGCGCTGGAGGCGTGTCACGCACTCGAGGCCTTCCTCGCGGTTCCGCGGGAAGGCCTCTGGTGGGATTGGCGCGAACGGACCGGCGAGTTCCGCGAGGAGGCCTCGCCGGGCTCGTCGCTCTATCACATCGCCGGCGCCATCGCCGAACTGGACCGCACCGTCCTCGCCTGACCGGCCGCGCGCTCGTCGATCAGCCCCATGTCGTCCAGGGTGGCTCGCAGGGCGATCTCAATGGGGGTGTGAGGCACGTCGCCGAGGAAGCGGACCAGCTTGCCGTTGTCGAGGCCGATCGGCTGGTCCCAGAGGTAGCGCATCTCGTTCAGTTCGCGGAACGTCTCGTTGAACGCCCCGGCGAGGGTGACCACGATCCAGGGGAAGCCGTGGACCGGCAGCTTCGGGTTACCCGAAGCGCGGCGCATGGCTTCGCCCAGGCTCTGGCCATCAGCCATCCAGTGGCCGCGGAAGTGGAACACTTCGAAGTCGCCCAGGCGCTCATCGGCGTCGATCAGCCGGGCCAGGGTCTCGCAGAGATCGGGCATGTAGGCGAAGGCGTGGCCGGCCTTGCCCGGCGCGAAGAGACCGGTCAGCCGTCCGCGGCTCTTTTGCGCCAGCCATCCGAGCGTGCTGTTGGGCGCGGCCGGGCCGAAGAAATCGCCGGCGCGCAGCACCAGCACCTTCACCCCCTCGGCAGAGACTTCGCGCAGACGCCGTTCCAGCGCGACCCGGATCGCGCCCTTGCGGGTGGCGGGGCGCTGCGGCGCGTCCTCGCCGATATTGGGGCCGGAGTCGGGAGCGAAGTTGTAGACGCTGGCCGGAACCACGAGCCGGGCGCCCGAGGCGCGGGCGGCGGCAATGGCGGCTTCGGCCATCGGCAGCACTGTGCCCTTCCAGTTGCGGTAGCCTGGCGGGTTGGCGGCGTGGATGATCAGCTGCACGCCCGTCGCCGCTGCGACGACGCTGGACTGGTCCATCGCATCGCCCCGGACCCAGTCGATCGGGGTGCGGTCGCCGAGCTTGGCAGCGGCTGCGGTGGGATCACGGGCCAGGGCGCGGATCGCCCAGCCGTGCTTGATCAGCGCCTGCACCGCGTGGGCGCCGAAGCTGCCGGTGGCGCCGATAATCAGCGCGGTCTTGGGGGTTTGGTCGGTCATAGGGGTCGCTCCGTTGTCTGGAGCAAGGGTATGCGCCGACGCCGAAGTATGCGGAATTGACTGAATCTGTGCGCCGTCTATTCATTCTTGAATGGATAGCTGGGACTACTACCGCACCCTGCTCGCGGTGCTGGCCGAGGGCAGCCTCTCCGGCGCCGCGCGGGTGCTTGGTCTCAGCCAGCCGACCGCCGGACGCCACATCGAGGCGCTGGAAGCCGAACTCGGCGCGCCGCTCTTCACCCGCTCCGCCGGCGGCCTCGCGCCGACCGAGACCGCCCTGGCCCTGCGTCCGCACGCCGAGGCCATGGCCGCCGCCGCCGAGGCGCTGATCCGCACGGCGTCAGGCGAGAACGAGGCCATGCGCGGCGTCATCCGCATCGCCGCGGCGGACGTGATGGGGGTCGAGGTGCTGCCGCCGATCCTGACCGGCTTCCGCGAGACCCATCCGGACATCGCCATCGAGCTCGCACTCTCCAACCGCCAGGAAGACCTGCTGCGCCGCGAGGCCGACATCGCCGTGCGCATGGTGCGCCCGACGCAAGCTTCGCTGGTGGCCAAACGCGTGGGCTCGGTACGTCTCGGCCTCTATGCGCACAAGCGATACATCGAGGCGCACGGTGTGCCGACCCGCATGGACGAGCCCGGCCACGCGCCGATCGGCTTCGACCGCGACCTGCAGATCAGCCGATCGCTCATGCACAGCCAGATCTCGCTCGATCGCGAGACTTTCGCGTTCCGCTCTGACAACGACCTGGCGCAACTGGCCGCGCTGCGAGCCGGCTTCGGCGTCGGCGCGTGCCATGCGCCACTCGCCCGCCGCAACCCCGACCTCGTGCAGGTGCTGGAGGGCCAGTTCCGCTACGAGATGGAAGTCTGGATCGCCATGCACGAAGACCTCAAGACCAGCCGCCGCATGCGAGCGATGTTCGACTGGCTGGTCGAGGGTCTCGGCGAGTACGTGCGGAGTTAGTCTTCCGCTTGCTCGTCGCGGCCGCCGGCGGCGCGTTCGGCGATGCGGGCCGACTTGCCGCGGCGATCGCGCAGGTAATAGAGCTTGGCCCGGCGCACGGCCCCGCGGCGCTTCACCTCGATCGACTCGATCATCGGCGACATCACCGGGAACACCCGCTCGACGCCTTCGCCGAAGCTGATCTTGCGCACAGTGAAGCTCTCTTGAAGGCCGCCGCCAGAGCGGGCGATGCAGACGCCTTCGAAGGCCTGCACGCGTTCGCGCTCGCCTTCCTTGATCCGGACATTGACCCGCAGGGTGTCGCCCGGGCCGAAAACGGGGGGCTTCTTGCCGCCGGTCAGGCGCTGAGCCTCTTCCTTCTCCAGCTCTTCAATCACGTTCATCGTCATCTCCAGTCGGGCTTGAAGCGCCCTTTGCCTGTTGTTTGGCGAGATGGGCCGCCCAGAGATCCGGACGCCGCTCTCGCGTTGCTCGCTCACGCTCGGCCCTGCGCCATTTGGCCACCTGACCATGGTGACCGGAGAGCAGGACCTCGGGGATATCGAGCCCTTCGAACGACCGCGGTCTGGTGAACTGCGGATGTTCGAGGAGCCCGTCCTCGAAACTCTCTTCACTCAAACTCTCGGCTTCGCCCAAGACGCCGGGCAGCAGCCGAACGCACGCCTCAATCACCAGCACGGCCGCCGCCTCGCCGCCGGCGAGCACCGCGTCTCCGACGGAGACCTCCTCGAACCCGCGGCCATCGATCAGCCGCTGATCCACCCCCTCGAAACGGCCGCAGAGGACGACCAGGCCGGGGCCCTTCGACCATTTGCGAACCCGCGCCTGGGTCAGGGGCCTGCCCCGGGCGCTCATGCACAAAAGCGGACGACCGCTCACCTTGACACTATCCAGCGCCGAGGCGATCACGTCCGCCCGCATCACCTGTCCCGGGCCACCCCCGGCAGGGGTGTCGTCGAGGAAGCCGCGCTTATCTTTGGAAAACCCCCGAATGTCCACCGTTTCCAATCGCCACAGCCCGCTCTCGCGCCAACCTGAGCCGATCAGCGAAACGCCGAGCGGCCCGGGAAACGCCTCCGGGAACATGGTCAGGACGGTGGCGGCGAAGGTCATCGGGCGCGATGCATAGCACCGCGCCCGGTAAGCGATAGCCTAAGCGGAGCGCCAGTTGCCGTGGAAGCCGAACGGGACGCGGCGCGGAACCTTGGCCGTGGCGATCGGGCCTTTGGCGACATCCTGGGCGTCGTAGACCACGAAGTCGCTGCGGTCTTCGCCGCCGCGGTAGACCACCGCGACCAGCCAGCCGTCGCCCTCGGCCGCATCCGGCGTGCGCGGAACGAACACCGGCTCCCCGGGGGAGTCACCCATGTCGTAGACGTGCTCGCTGCGCTTGCCGCTCGCCAGGTCGATGTGGGCGATGGTGTCGAAACGGATCGACTCCGACGCATCTCGGGTGATTCCGGCGAACCAGCCGTGGCGGTAGTCCAGCCCGGCGCGGCGCTCGTCGAACCGCGGGAACTCGCCGGCCAGGTCGTCGATCTGGATGCGCTTGATGCTGTTGCTGTCGTCCGCGAGATCGAACGTCCAGCGCACCAGCCGGGCGAAGGCGTTCTGCGGCCGCGACCCATCGACGGTGGGGAAGAGCGGCGCGACCGGATACTCCATCACGTCGGCGAAGATCTTGTCGCCTTCCTCCCACGCGTTCATCGGGTGGAAGACGTAGCAAGCGTCGGTGGTGAACCAGCGGATCGTCTCGATGCCGGCGTCGCGGGCCATGACCCCGACATGCGAGCCCTTGTCCGGCTCCCAGGCGATCGGCGGCTGCCCGCCCATCGCCCGCTGCAGGCTCAACGTCAGCGGCAGGATCGGGAAGAGCGCGTAGCGCTTGGTGACCAGGAAGTCGTGCACCATCGCGGCGAAGGGCGCCTCGAACTCGTCGCGCCGCACCACTTGGCCGGCCGCGTCGGTGACGCCGTAGGACATCGATCCATTCAGCGGCAGCGCGCCGGCCGAGTAAGCGAACCAGACCATCTCGCCGGTCTCGGGGTCGAGCTTCGGGTGGGCCGTCACCTTGCCGCGGTAGTCGTCGGCATATCCGCGCGGCTCGAGCGTGGCGGGGTCGAGTTCGAACGGCTTGTGGCCTTCCTCCAGCGCCAGCAGGCGGTTGGCGTGCCAGACGATGTTGGTGTTGGCGACGCCGCTATCCTGGCCCATCGCCGCCGGATCGGTGGTCATCGGATTGCCGAAGGTGCCGAACAGCGACTTGCCGGCGCTGTGCTCCAGCTCCCACTTCGGCGTGCGGACGTAGCGGTTGCGGTACCGCACCTTGCCGCCCTCGACGTAGAAGCCGTGGATCATCCCGTCGCCGGAGAACCAGTGATAGGTGTCGCGCGGCTCGAACTGCGGGTTGGGGCCATTGCGATAGAACGCGCCGTTTAGGCCGGCCGGAATCTCGCCCAGCACCTCCAGCTCGAAGTCGTCCTCGCTGCGGACGGGGGCGAAGTTGCCGGCGAGATAGGTGTTGATGACCTGCGAGCCGTCCATGGCGATCCTCCTTGAGGCGCTCAGAAGTGAAGACGCTTAAGTCTTACGTTGTAAATTTATGCCGTAAGCGCTAAGCCTTGGCAACGGCTAATGTGGGGTTGGAGTCGGCCGCGTGCCACGCGTCTTAAGCGATGAAGCGATCGGGGCGTTCCGCGAGCGGTTGATCGACGCCGCAGAGCACCTGTTCGCTCGCGAAGAGCTGGAGGCGGTGACCATGCGCCAGCTGGCCGCCGAGCTCGGCGTCAGCCCGATGACCCCCTACCGCTACTTCGCCGACAAGGACGCGATCCTGGCCGCCGTCCGCGCTCGCGGCTTCAACCGCCACGCCGAGGCGCTGGAGGCGGCCTACGAGGCGACAAAGGACGATCCGATCGCCGGAGCGGGCGCCGCGGGCCGCGCCTACGTCGACTTCGCCTTCTCCCACCCCGAAGCCTACAAGCTGATGTTCGACATCACCCAGCCGCACGAGGAAGCTTATCCCGAGCTGGTCGCCGCGGGGGATCGCTCGCGCCGCACCATGACCCGGCACCTTGAGGTGATGAAGGACGCCGGGTTGTTCGACGGCGACCCGGGCCTCGTCGGCCACATGTTCTGGGCCGCTTTGCACGGGCCGATCATGCTCGCTTTCTCCGGCAAGCTGCAGTCCGGCTACGACGCGCGCCGGATCATCGCCGGCCTGATGGTGGCGCTGCAGCGCGGGGTTTTCGACGCGCCGGCTTGACCGCCGCCGCGTCAGGCCATGAGCGTGGCCGACCGCAAGCTGGAGCCCCGCCGATGAGCGCGCCGACCCCCTTCACCGTCGACTGGAGCGCCGCCGACGTCGGCAAGGTGCTGGAGCAGGTGCGAGGCTACCCGTGGCCGCCGGCGCCGGCGGTCGAGGACGGGTGGCAGTACGGCTGCGACGCCGGCTTCCTGAAGCGGCTCTGCGATCACTGGACCGGCGGCTATGATTGGCGGGCCGCCGTTGCCGACCTCAACCGTTTCCCCCAGTTCACCGCGCGGATCGAGGACTTCGACATCCACTTCGTCCATGTGGTCGGTGAAGCTGGCGGCAAGCGGCCGCTAATCCTCAGCCATGGCTGGCCGGGCAGCCACTTCGAATTCTGGGGCTCGATCGAGAAGCTGGCCTACCCGTCACGGTTCGGCGGCGCGGCGGCGGACGCCTTCGACGTCGTGGTCCCGTCGCTGCCCGGATTCGGGTTCTCGTCGAAGCCGGCGCGGCCGTTCGGACAACGCCAGACCGCGCGGCTCTTCAATGCGCTGATGACCGAGGTGCTGGGCTACGACCGCTATCTCGCTCAGGGCGGCGACTGGGGCTCGCTGGTGACCTCGTGCCTCGGCTACGACCACGCCCCGCACGTCCGCGCCATCCACCTCAACATGCTGGGCTTCCGTCCGCCCGGCGGCCCGAAGACCGAGGCCGAGACGGCGTGGATGACCCATCAAGGCGCGATGATGGACGCGCTGGGCGCCTACTTCCGCCTGCAGATCTCCAAGCCGCAGTCGGTGGCCTGGCTCGGCGCCGGCAACCCGGTGGGGCAGGCCGCCTGGATCGTCGAGCGATTCTACGATTGGAGCGACCGGCGGGCCAAGCCGTTCGACCAGGTGTTCAGCCTCGACCAGCTGATCACCAACGCGATGATCTATGTGATGACCGGCAGCTTCACCACGGGCGCCTGGTACTACCGCGCTCTGGCCGAGGGCGGCGCTGTGCCGCTGAAGGAAGGCGAGCGCTGCGAGACGCCCACGGCCTTCGCCAACTTCCCCGGCGAGCCGCTCTACCAGGCCCCGCCCCGCTCCTACGCCGAGCGAGCTTACAACATCGTCCGCTGGACCGAAGAACCCCGCGGCGGCCACTTCGCGGCGATGGAGGAGCCTGACCTCTTCGTCGAGGACGTGCGGGACTGGGCGCGGGGCGTGGCCGCGGGTTAGTCGTTCACGTCGCCGATCAGCAGGTCTTCGTAGAACGCGCCGAATTTGCGGGTCGGGTGGGCGAGCTGGATTTCGAGAATCCAAAGGCCGGTGGTCGGGCAGTCATCCAGGTCGCCGAGCGCGCCGGCCTTGTAGATCGCGTGCGGGAAGTCGCTGACGCGGTGGCCCTTGACCTCCCAGTTCAGCCGCCAGCCCATCGCCTCGGCGCGATCGCGGGCGAAGCCGTAGAGCGACTCGCCGCTGAGCCCGGCGTCTCGCCATGCCGCAGCGACCTCGCGCCAGAGCGTGCGGGCCGCCTCGGCGCAGGCGGCCATCTCCGGATCGGACCCGACCGTGAAGGTGTCGCCCGCATCGCCTTCGTGGCCATCCCAGACGACGCCCAGGTCGACGAAGAAGATGTCGTCGGCGCCGAGGGTGCGTTCCGGCTCGACCGGGGCGAAGAAGGTGTCGATCGTGCCCGGCCCGAAGCGGATGACGTTCTTGTGCCAGAGCCGCTCCATGCCCATCGCAGCGAGGATGTCGCTCGCCGCCGCTTGCGCCTGCGCCTCATTCATCCCGGCGTGGACCGCCGCGCCGATCCGGCGGACCGCCTCGAAGGTCAGGTCGCGCGCCTTGACCATTGCTGGAAGCGAGAACGCCGCGCCGACGCCTTCGCGGTGAGGATGTTGGGCGTCGTCAGCCATCAGGCGTCGAAGCCTCCTTCTGGCGCCTCGCCGTCGGCGGTGGCGGTGAGGCGCTTGGGCACCAGCCAAAGCGCCGGGACGATAAGCGCGTAGACGACAGTGATAGCCACCGCGCAGACTAGGAAGCCGTGGAACTTGTCGTAGAGATAGGTGCCCAGGATGTCGCCGAGACGGCTGACGAGATAGTAGAGCGCGTTCGACGCCATCAGGATGGTGCCTTCCAGGCCCTTGGGGCAGGAGCGGATCAGGAGGTCGAGGTAGGCCGCCGTCGCCACCCCGCCCATCAGACCCGCCGCCAGCGCCACCACCAGGCTGATCGGCACCGAGTTGACGAAGATCAACGGCAGCATCTGCGGCACCGCGACGATCGTGCCCCAGAACAGCAGCCGCCGCAGCGGCATCTTGCGGCAGAGGAAGCCGAACAGCGCGTAGGTGGGGATGAATCCCGCCGCGAACAGCCCCTGCCACCAGCTCCACTGGCTGTCGGTCGCGTGCAGCGTGTTCTGCAGATAGAACTGCAGCGGCGTCGCCGAACCAGGGGCGAAGTTCCACAGGAACCAGATGCCGAGCGCGGGATAGACCGGCCAGTGACTGAACAGCCGCTTGGCGTCCTGCAGCGGATGGAACTGCTTGTCGTGCTCGGGGTGGACATTGTCGTAGACCACGCGCGGCCGCCACAGCGCAAAGAGCGCCATGAAGGCCATGACCCCGGCGCCGACGAGGAACAGGGTCTTGGCCGCCTGGTCGGCGTTCTTGCCCTCCAGCTGGTCGCTCAGATAGCCGCCGGCCACGAACGGGATCAGCGTCGCCACGCTGAGCACGCCGTTCATCACCGAGCTCATCTGGCCGGACATCACGTGTTGGCGGGCGACAGTGGCGGCAAGGCCAGTCTGCCCGCTCTGCACGAAGAGGAAGGCCATGGTCATCAGGATCGAGGCGATCATCAGCGTCGTCGTCGCCGACGCGCCCGTACCCAGCGGCACGAACGCGAAGTAGGCGTAGATCGCCGCACAGAGCACGCCGAAGATGATCATGTAGCCGCGGTCGCGTAAGCCGAACGGGTTCCAGAGATCGCGCACAAACCCCCACAGGAACCCGACGTAGAGCGGGGCGCCGGCGACGAAGACGAACTGCGCCACCTCGCTGGCGTGCAGGTGCAGCTTGTTCTTCAGGAAGAAGGTGACCGGCAGGCTGATCAGCCCGCCGAACGGCGCCCCGAACCCGAGCACGAACACCAGAAAACCGAGGTAGACCAGGATGCGGTTGCGATCACGGCCGGGGAGATCGGTCGGCTCGGCGGCCGGCATCAGCGTTGCGGCGTCGGCGATCGTGCTCATGTCAGGAAGGTCGTCCCTCGCCGCCGCGCGTCCTTCAGCGTCATCGCACGGTCACATGCATTCCGCCAAGCAGGCCACAGCCGGCATGACATGCCCTCTTCGGCGTTATCTGAGCAACAACCAGGCTAGCGAACCGGCCCCGGCGAGCCCGCAATAGATCGCGAACGGGTCGAACCCCTTCACCTCCGGCTGCCGGAACCAGCGCATCAAGAGCACGATGCTGATGAAGGCGACCACGCCCGCGACGACGCCGGCCAGGATCGCCACGCCGCCGAAGCTGTCGTGGTTGTGCAGCAGCTTGGGCGCTTCCAGCACGGTGGCGCCGAGGATGATCGGGGTGGCGGTGAGGAATGAGAACCGAGCGGCGTCCTCGTGATCGAGGCCGCAGAGATAGCCGCCGGCCATCGTCGCGCCCGAGCGGGAGAAGCCGGGGATCAGCGCCAGGCACTGGCAGAAGCCGATGATCACGGCGTCGACGTATCGCAGCCGTGAGAGTTGCCGGCCCTGGCGGCCCTTGAGCCGCTCGGCCGCGAACAGCATCACGCCATTGGCGATCAGGAACCCCGCGGCCAGCACCGGCGAGCCGAACGCGTGGCGCAGCAGCTTCTCCAGGAAGAAACCGACGATAACCGCCGGGATGGTCGCGACCACGACGCGCCAGAACACCCGCCGTTCCGACTCCGCCTTGGGCCCGCGCCGGACCAGCACCGCGGTCGCGAAGTTGAACCAGTCTCGCCAGAAGTAGCCCAGAAGCGCGATAGCAGTGCCGAGGTGCATGACCACCAGGAACGGCAGGAACCCGTCAGCGCCCTCGTCCACCTTCCAGCCCAGAAGCGCCGGCAGCAGGACCGCGTGGCCCAGGCTGGAGATCGGGAAGAGCTCGGTGATCCCTTGAACGATGGCCAGAAGGATCGCCTGCAGTGCGGTCATCGGTTCGGATCACTCTCGGCCATTGGGCGGCGCCCACCTCATAGCGGATTCGGAGCCGCTGTCAGCGTAGGCGCTTGGCTTCTTGACGACGCCAGCGCCCGACGTCCAATGCGCCAAGCTTTGCTGGAGTTCCGTTCATGTCGGTCGCCGATATCTTCACCGAGCAGGAGATCGATCCCGACACCTTGGCGAACCTCGGCCCACTGCGCCGTCTCGCCGGCGTCTGGGAGGGCTCGAAGGGCGCCGACGTGAACCCGAAAGCAGACGGGCCTGAGCGCAGCGTGTTCTTCGAGCGGATCGAACTGCAGCCGATCGACGCGCAGTCGAATGGCCCGCAGCTGCTCTACGGCCTTCGCTACCACGCCCACATCGTCAAACCGACCGAGGCGATCACCTTCCACGATCAGGTCGGCTACTGGCTCTACGAGCCGGCGACTGGGCTGATCATGCAAACCCTGGGGATCCCGCGCGGCCAGGTGGCGCTTGCCAGCGGGCGGGCGGCGCCCGACGGATCGATCAAGGTCTCTGCCCGGCGCGGCTCGACCGAAAACGGGATCGCCTCCACCGCCTTCCTCGAGCAGGCGTTCACCACCCTCTCCTACGAGATCGAGGTGACGTTCCACGACAACGGCTCCTGGAGCTATTCCGAAGACACGGTGTTACAGGTGCAAGGCCGGGCTGAGCCGTTCCACCATATCGACAGCAACACCCTCACCAAGGTGGCCGAGCCGACACGTAATCCTCTGGTCCTGGCGCTCGCCTCGGCCTGAGTTGGAGCGGAGGCGGCATGGTCAAGAACCTCCCCAAGCGGACGCGGCATTTCAATCCGCTCAGCGCGCTTGGCCCCGGCCTGATCACCGGCGCGGCGGACGACGATCCCAGCGGCATCGCCACTTACTCCCAAGCCGGCGCCCAGTTCGGGCTGCAGATGCTGTGGACCTGCGTCCTCACTTACCCGTTCATGTCAGTGTTCCAGTCGGTCTGCGGGCGGATCGGGCGGGTCACCGGCAAGGGCCTGGCGTCGAATATCAAGTCGGTGTTCCCGCGCTGGGTGGTGCTCAGCGTCGTACTGCTGCTGCTGATCGCCAACACGCTCAACGTTTCGGCGGACGTGGCCGCGATGGGCGAGGCGGGCGCGCTGCTGATCCCCGGCCAGGCGCACCTGCTGACTATCGGCTTCGCGGTCTTCACCCTCGCGCTGCAGATTTTCGTGCCCTACCACCGCTACGTCTTCTTCCTGAAGTGGCTGACGCTCTCGCTCTTCGCCTACGTCGCCGTCGCCTTCATCGTGAACGCGCCCTGGCCGACCCTGCTGCTGAACACGGTCTGGCCGCGGTTCCACTTCGACAAGGACGCCGCCACCCTGGTCACCGCCGTCTTCGGCACCACGATCAGCCCCTACCTGTTCTTCTGGCAGGCGTCGGAGGAGGTCGAAGAGATCGAGGGCGACAAGGGCGCCCAACCGCTGAAGGAGGCCCCGCTGGAAGCGCGCGAGGAGCTGAAGCGGATCGGCTGGGATACCTACATCGGCATGGGCTACTCCAACATCATCGCCTACTTCGTGATCCTGACCACGGCGGTGACCCTCAACGCCCACGGGATCACCAACATCCAGACTGCGGCCCAGGCTGCGACAGCGCTGAAGCCGGTCGCCGGCGCCTACGCATCGCTGCTGTTCGCGCTCGGCATCATCGGCACCGGGTTGCTGGCGATCCCGACCCTGGCCGGCTCGGCCGCTTATGCGCTCAGCGAGGCGATGGGCTGGCCGGAGGGCCTGGAACGCAAGCTCGGCGACGCGCGCGGCTTCTACGCGGTGATCGGCATCGCCACTGTGGGCGGCGTCGTGCTCAGCTATTCGCCACTCGATCCGATCAAGGCGCTGTTCCTGAGCGCGGTGGTCAACGGGGTGATCGCCGTACCGCTGATGGCGGTGATCATGCTGCTGGCGACGCGCAAGAGCCTGATGGGCGTGTTCGTCGCCACGCGCTGGCAGCGCTGGGGCGGCTGGGCGGCGACGGCGATTATGGGCGCGATGGTGATCGCTATGTTCGCGCTGATGGCGATGTGACCCACGGCAACCGGTCGAGATCGACATTGCCGCCGGTAAGCACGACGCCGACGCGCTTGCCGGCGACGTCGACCTTGCCCTCGGCGATCGCGGCGTAAGCGACGGCCGACGACGGCTCGACGATCACCTTCAGCGCTTCCCAAAGCGCGCGCATGGCCCGGACGATGGCGGGTTCGGAGACGGTCGCCACCGCATCGACGCCGCGGCGGATGTGGGCGAAAGTCGCTGGGCTGAGCGAGGCGCGCAGGCCGTCGGCGATGGTGCTCGCGGTCTCCAGCGGGATCAGCCGGCCGGCCACGTAGGACCTCGCGGCGTCATCCGCACCGGCTGGTTCGGCTCCGATCACCCGCGCCGACGACCGTACCGCCTTAACCGCTGTCGCGACGCCGCTGATCAGGCCGCCGCCGCCGATCGGCGCGATGACGAGGTCGAGGTCCGGCGCGTCCTCCATCAGCTCGAGGGCCGCGGTCCCTTGGCCGGCCATGACCATCAGGTTGTCGTAAGGGTGGATCATCGCCGCGCCCGTCTCGGCCACAATCCGCGCCGCCGCCGCCTCGCGCGCCGCCAGGGTGGGCGCACAGTAGGTGATCCGGCCGCCCAGCCGTTCGACCTGCGCCGCCTTGGGGGCCGAGACGCCCTCGGGCATCACTATATAGGCCGGTATGCCGCGCAGCGCGGCCGCCCGGCTGAGCGCGGCGGCGTGGTTGCCGGACGAGTGGGTCGCGACGCCGCGCGCGGCTTCGGCGTCAGAGAGCGCGAACACCGCGTTGGCGGCGCCTCTGGCCTTAAAGGCGCCGACTTCCTGCAGGTTCTCGCACTTGAAGAAGAGCTCGGCGCCGGCCGCTTCGTCGAGCACATCGCACCGCAGCACCGGGGTGCGACGGACGTAGGGAGCGATCCGCCGGCGCGCCGCTTCGATGTCGGCGAGGCTGAGGTAGACGTCTTCGAGGACCAAGGCAGAGCTCGCGAGGTGGAGGGTTGGCCCGATGTAGGGTATCCGAACCGCCCACGCCACGTTTCGGCCGCCCGTATGACCGCCCCGACCCGGCCGCCGACGCTCTCCATCGTGCTGATCGGCCCGCCCGCTGAGGCCAAGCCGCCGCCGCCGCTCGAACGCGCCGTAGCGCAAGGCTGGGCGGTTGAGATCGTGCATGCGGTCGGCTCGTTCGACAGCCTGGCGCCAGTGTTCGAGGCTGCGGTGACGCGGTGCGGGGGCGACTTCGTCTACGCCGCGACACCCGACCTCGACCTCGACGACGACGCCTGGGGGCGGCTCGCATCCACGCTTGTGGACGACCCGACCGCCGACGGTTTTCGCCTACGCCTCGCCGGTCTCCCACATGGCGACGCGTGGCGCGGCCGACGCTTCCGTTCGCACGAACGCAACCTCGAGAGCCTGCGCTTCGCGCACATCGCCGCGCCCGGCTCGCTGCTCTTCCGGCGCGAGGTGCTAGCCGCCGTGCTGGCGGAGCTGCCGGCCGAGACCGGCGCCGACTGGTGGCGTCAGACAGCGCTCGGGGTCGCCCGGGTCGGCCGCATCGCCGAGGTGGGCGCGGCGCCTCGACGCTCGCGGCTGCTGGACGGCGAGCCGCCTTGCCCGAGCCTGACGGCGACCCTCAAGGCGCGGGTGCTGATCCTGGGGCAGATCGAGGTCTCGACCAGCCTCTACTTCGATGTCCTGGAAGGCGATCCGGACCTCGACGTCGCTTTCCGCCCGCTGACCCGCCTCGGCGTCGACGCCGAGGCTCTGGCAAGCGCCGACCTGGTGGTGCTGGTGCGCGAGCTGCACCGGTTCTGGGACGAAGGCGTGATCGACTTCCTGGACCGAGCGGGCACGCCCTACGTCTGGTTCGTCGACGACAACTTCCAGGTTTTGCGCCGCGAAGGCCAGGCTTCGCCGTTCTACGTCGATGCCCGGATGCGCGCCGCGCTGGCGACCGCCGAGGCGATCTGGACCTCGACATCGGCGCTGGCCGCCTCGCGGGTCTGGCTGCACGGCCGGGTGGAAGTGTGCCGGCCGGCGCTCGACCCCCGGCTGGGCGGCCCGGCGCCGAGCCCGACCGGACCGTTGACCGTGGCGATCCCTGGTGGCGACTTTCGACTCTCCGGTCTCGTCGGCCCTGCGCTGGAGGTGCTGGCCACGCTCTCCGAGACACGGGAAGTCCGGGTGCTGGCCTCCGACGCGGCGGCGAACCTGCT
>DASXOP010000075.1:0-108718 GCA_036494265.1 Caulobacteraceae bacterium
GTACGTCAAAGTTAGTGTGACCTGATCGGCCGAGGTCCGCTTTCTGGCCACGAGACGATGTCCGCTCCGACACCCTTAGCCGAAATTCGGAGTGTCGGCTTTTCGACTCCTCAACCCCGCCTGCGCGACCGCTTGCTTTGCTTAGTCCACTGGGTAAAGCTTCCTTGCGAACGGCAAGGTGTGACACACGGCTGTGACACCTTGTTCAAGCGGACGCGATCTAAGTAGCTGTTTTAGTTGGCTTCTTGGCGATAGTGGTTCCGGTCCTGCCGGGCCTACCACCTTTGCTCGAAGCGGCTGAATTCGTTCAGCCCTTTGAGAAAGATCGCCTTCCGGCCCGCGTTGTGACGTATTGTTGTGCCGCAATGGACGATGGCGATTCGTGGCGCGAGCCTTAGGCGAGCTGGCCCGAGGCATTGCCAGGTGACCCGCAAGCCGGTAGCCGCGAAGGTTAGTCTGACGCCGCGAAGCCGGAATATCGGCCCTCAAAAATACAAGTAAGGAGTGGCTTATGAGAGTACCGGTCTCGCTGGCGCTGGCGTTTTGCATTGCGGTTACCTGCTCTTCGCTCGCTGCGGTTCCAGTGGGGTCGACGGACGGGGAGTGGATGTCTTTGGGTCAACTCTCCAACTCCGTCCAACTCTGGCTCAAGCCTCACGTAGTCCGCGAGGAGAACGGCATGCTGCGCATCTGGACACGTTCGGACAGCCTGGGAAAGCTGGGACGCGGCGAGGCGCGAGTGATGGTAGCATTGGTAGAAGTGGACTGCGCCGGAGAGCGTGTTCGGTACCTCCAACTCAATGGCTATAGAGACCTTGCCATGCAGCAGCCGACCGGTGTCGTAAGTCCAAGGGGCGAGGCCGCAGAGGACGACCCGTTGGTAGGGTGGCAATATGTGAGACCATCCTCGGTCTTTGAGCTTTGGCACAGGGCCGCATGCTATCTTGGACAGGACTGAACGACTGAGGTGATGGTTACCGGGATGCAACTGAGTAGCGCCGGATCGCGTCGCTCTTTGTATGGTGCTGGATGGGTCGATTCTTGATCTCGCTGTTTCCGCCGACGATTGCACGGGTCGCGGGAACGCTCTCGTCTCGGGCAGAATTCGTTCGCGAAAGCTACCTCCGGCTCCCAGTGGGCGAGCGGGCCGCACTGATCAAGCGCGACTTTCCGGATGAACGGCGGTGGATCGGACCCGATGAGGCAACAGTCCTGTTTGCTGAGTTGCCAACTTTCTCTTTCTGCTTTCTCAAGATGCTAGAGCACGAGATAGGCCTTTCGATCTTAGGGAGCGGCCGGTTCAATGGCTTTCTACTGCAGTGCACAACGTCGAGGCCGGATTGGTTCGCCTCCGCATCCAAGCCTGCCCTTAGTCGGATGGGGCGAGGTGCCAGGCCGCTTGTCGCGAAGCTCGCCGGGTTGGGTGTAAGGAGCCTTGCGCTACGATAGGTGGCCGTTTCAGTTCTGCCAGGCCTACCTTCCAGGGGCGACGATGGCTGAGGCGTTCAACGAGGCGGTGCTGCCGGGCGCCAAGGCGGAGCGCTACGCCGCCCTTGCGGACGAGGTCGCCGCGGTATTGGAGGGCGAACGGAACGTCGTCGCGCGGCTGGCGACGGTGGCCGGGATGCTGGCGCAGGCGTTCGAGACCTACTTCTGGGCCGGCTTCTATCTGGTCGATCCAGCAAAACCCGGCGAGCTGGTGATCGGGCCTTACCAGGGCACGTTGGGGTGCCTCAGGATCGCTTTCGGGCGCGGGGTCTGCGGGACGGCGGCCAGCAAGCGGCGCACGGTGATCGTGCCCGATGTCGAGACGTTTCCGGGTCACATCGCCTGCGACAGCCGCTCGCGCAGCGAGATCGTGGTTCCGGTGATGGGGCCGGATGGGGCGCTGCTGGGCGTCTTCGACGCTGACTCGACCGGGCTGGCGGCCTTCGACGAGATCGATGCGGCCGGGATCGAGCGGATCCTCAAGGCGACGTTCGGGGCGCCGCCCGAGACGCCGTAAGCGGCGCCGGGAGGCTGAGCCCCGCCGCCTTCACCGCGAAGTAGCCAGCTGCGGCGCCGCAGGCGCTCACGAACGTCCCCCAGCTGAGATCGAGCACGGTGATCTCGGTCGACCACGCTCTCAGCGTCGCCTGGTTGGTCAGGTCATAGGTCGCATAGGCGACGAAGCCGAACGCCGCGCCGAGCTTCACCGCGTTTTGCCAGCGCCCGGCGCGAACAGCCGGCATGGCGGCGAATCCGACGACGCCCAGGAGGTAGAGCGCGTAGAACAGCACCGCCGGAACCAGCCGCACCCGATCGGCCAGCAAAGGCCCGAGGATTGGACGATAGAGCGCGGCGTTGGTCAGCGTCAGCCAGGCCGCGTCCAGCCCCGCGAACACCAAGCCGGCGCCAGCATAGGCAACCGCGCTCCGGATCATGGTCAGGCGCGGGCTGACGGACTGAGCCGGTAGTGGCTGACGCCCCAGACGTCGCCGTTCTGCTCGCCGAAGAGGCCGGCGGTGGCGAGAAAGAAGAGGCGCCAACGACGGCGCCAGATGCGCCAGTCCTGGCCGTAGACGTCCCGCAGGATGGTGGCGATCTCGACTGCGTTGGCGTCGTAGTTGGCCAGCCAGTCCAGCGAGGTGCGGCGGTAGTGGTCGCCGCTCCAGCGCCACTCGGCCTCGACCGCGAACAGGTCCGGAAACTGCCGGATCAGCCCGTGGCTGGGCATGATGCCGCCGGTGAAGAAGTGCTGGGCGATCCAGTCCGCTTCGTCGGCGACCTCGAAGCTGTAGGGCCGGTTGCGGTGGGTGAAGACGTGCAGGAAGAGCCGGCCGTCGTCCCGCAGCCAGCCGCGCGCCCGGCTTAGCAGCGCGCGCCAGTTGGACATGTGCTCGAACATCTCCACCGAGACGATGCGGTCGAATGCGGCGCCTGTCGCGGGGGCGAAGTCGTTCATGTCGGCGGTGATGACGCGCAGGTTGGCCAGGCCGCGCTGGCACGCCTCTTCCTCGATGAAGGCGCGCTGCGAGGCCGAGTTGGAGGCGGCGACGATGCGGCTCGCCGGGTACTGCTCGGCCATCCAGAGGCTGAGCGAGCCCCAGCCGCAGCCAAGCTCGAGCACGTCCTGGCCGTCTTGCAGGTTGGCGTGAGCGCAGGTCTCGGCGAGGGCGCGGTTCTCGGCCTCGCCCAGACTGTCGCCGGGCTCGTAGAGGCAGGACGAATATTTGCGGCGCGGGCCGAGGATGCGGGTGAAGAACGCGGCCGGCAGCTCGTAGTGCTGGCGGTTGGCCTCGGCGGTGGCCAGCGCGATCGGCCGGCGGCCCATCTCGCGCACGAACAGGGTCTCGTCGGCGCCCTCGGCGTCGAGCTGACGGCGCGCGCGGCCGACCAGGTAGCCGACGCCGAGGCGGGCGATGGCGTCGGGAATGGGTGCTCGTTCGACCGCGCGGGCGGCAAGGCCGGTCAGGCTCATGCGGTGTCTCCGAGATGGGCCGCGCCGCGGGGCGGCAGCGGAAAGAAGGCGCTGACCCGCGCCTGGTAGAGCGCGAGCGCCGGGCCGCGCGACTTGGCCATCGCCGCTTCGGTCGGCGGCACGCCGGAGACGAAGCGCAGCAGCGCGAACATGAAGACCGGGCCGGTCAGCGCCACGTAGGACCAGGCCCGCGCGCCATCCGGCCCGATCGCGATCACCGCGTAGGCGAGCCAGCCCAGCCACTCGAAGAAGTAGTTCGGGTGCCGCGACCAGGCCCAGAGCCCACGCTCGCAGATGCCGCCGCGATGGGCGGGGTCGGCCTTGAAATGCGCCAGCTCGGCGTCGGCGACGCCTTCGCCGACAACCGCCAGCGCCAGCAGCGCGATGCCGCCGACGTCGCTCCAGGCGGGGAACTGGGCCGGGTTGCGGGCAGCGGCGAGCATGGCGAGGGTCAGCAGACCCGACGCCAACGCCTGCGCCTGTAGGAAGCCGAACATCCGCGGCTCGAAGGCGCCGCCCCACTCGCGCCGAAACTCGGCATATCGCGCATCCTCGTGCGTCGATGAAGCGGTCCGGCGCCAGAGGTGCGCGCCGAGGCGCAGCGACCAGCCCCCGACCAGGACGGCGACCAGCCAGGCGCGGGGTCCGGCGCGGTATCCGTCGGTTGGGATCAGCGCATAGGCGACCCCAGCGGCCCCGGTGGCGAAGGTCCAGACCACGTCGGCCCAGCCGCCGTTGCCCTTGGCCCGCTGCACGGTCCAGCCGATCGCCATGGCGAGGCAAAGCCCGACCGTCACGCCGACGATGAGCGCCGTGAGGCTCATGCGGTCGCTAGATGCCGACGAAGGGTTGGAACAGGCGGGCCATCAGGCTGCGCGGCACCAGCGAGTTATCGACCGACACCAGGCAGACGCATTCGCCGTCTCGGGTCACTCTCGGCTCATGTTCGACGCGATCGTCGCTCTCGATGAAGTCGCCGGCCTGGTAGACCTCGCCACGATCCTCGAACGCACCCTTGAGGATGCAGACAAGTTCCTTGCCGTCGTGAGTGTGGCGCGGCACGGCGATGCCTTTATCGATCCCGAGCAGATAGCTGCGAGCGCCGCGGCGCGGCGTGCCGGTGAAGGCGGCCACCCACACCCCGGGCGCGGAGAAGCGACGGTTGCCGCGCGCGGCGTCGAGCACGTCCGCCGGGACTCGGATCCAGTCGTCCGGCGCGGCGAGCGCGCTGCCTGGAGATGGCGGCGGCGTCTCGATCCGGGCGAGCGCCCCCTCGAGGGCGTCAGGCGCGAGGTCGGCCGGCGGCAGTTCTTCCAGCAAAGCCCCGCCCACGGCTTCGGCGAACCGGACGGCGGCGCGGCAGGCCGGGCAGGCGCCCAGGTGCGCCTCGATCACCGCGGCGCGGCCGCGCTCAAGCGCGCCGCGGGCGAAATCGAGGATCAGGTCTTCGGACGGATGGCGGGTTGGCGTGGTCATGCCAGGTCTCCCAGCAATTCGCGCAGCCGGCCCATGGCCAGGCGCAGGCGCGATTTCACGGTGCCGAGCGGGAGCTGCAGCTCTTCGGCGATCTCGGAGTGGGGCTTATCGGAGAAGTAGGACAGGCGCACGACCTCTGCCTGCTCCGCCGGCAGTTTCAGCAGCGCGACGCGGATGCGCCCCACCGACTGGGCGGCGGCCAGCGCCGCGTCGGGCGTCGGTTCGGCTTCCGGGACGTCGGACGGATCTTCGACCGGATCGCCACGGCGCGCGCGGCGGGCGGCGTCGATGCGCAGGTTGCGGGCGATGGTGAAGATCCAGGTCGACGGCGCGGCCTTGGCGCGGTCGAACGCGGCGGCTTTGCGCCAGACCGTCAGCAGCGTCTCCTGCGCGAGCTCCTCCGCCAGCGCCGGCTCGGCGCCGAGGCGCAGCATGTAACTCTTCACCCGAGGGGCAAAATGTCCGAACAGAGCCGCGAAGGCGGCACGGTCGGCATGGGCGGCGATCCGGCCGATCATTTCGGCAAAACCGTCGCTGGCGGCGGGCGGTCTGGTCATCGGGGCAGCCAGGCGCAGCGGCGCCCAGCTCCGTCGACGATACCTGCCCTGATCGATAGCGATCGCATGCATGCCGCCTGTACGGGGCTAGCGTCGCTTTGGATCAGAGCGCGCCGAGGCGGTTACGCTCGGGCCGCTCCTCGGTGATCCGCCGACCCGCACCCCGCGTAGAGCCTAGGGAAAGACGCCGTGCGCCTCCAGCGCCGTCGCAGCCAGGGGTTTGACGCGTGGTTTCACTCTCGGGCGCGACGCCGTTGAAGGTCGCCGTGATCGGCCAGGGCATCGCTGGCATGTCGGCGGCCTGGCTGCTCTCGCAGCGGCATCGGGTGACTGTCTACGAGGCCGAGCAGCGCTTCGGCGGCCACAGCTTCACGGTGGATGCGCCGTCGCCGAGTGGGCCGATCCCGGTCGACATGGGCTTCATCGTCTACAACGAAGCCAACTACCCGAACCTGGCGGCCCTCTTCCGTCACCTGGACGTGCCGACCGCCTTCACCGACATGTCGTTCGGCGTGTCGCTGGATGGCGGCGACCTGGAATATGCGTCGACCGACCTCACCACTCTCTTCGCGCAGCCGCGCAATCTGCTGCGGCCGCGGTTCTGGTCGATGCTGGGCGACGTGGTGCGCTTCTCCCGGCAGGCGCCGGCGGCCGCCTGTGCGCTTGACGCCAGCATGATCAGCCTCGGCGAATACCTCGGCCAGGCCGGCTACGGCCGCGCGTTCCAGGACGACCACATCCTGCCGCAGGCCGCCGCGATCTGGTCGGCCTCGATCGACGCGGTGCGCGACCTGCCCGCCGCCTCGTTCATCCGCTTCTTCGAGAACCACGGCCTCCTGCAGATCCTCGATAAGCCGCTTTGGCGCACGGTCGTCGGCGGCAGCCGCTCTTACGTGCGCAAGCTGACCGAGGCGCTGGCCCCGACCGCCAGGCTGGGCGTCGCCGTGACCCGCGTCGAGCGCTCTGCAGCCGGCGTGCTGGTGACCGATGAAGGCGGCCACGTGGAGCGCTACGACCAGGTCGTGCTCGCCTGCCACGCTGATCAGGGGCTTCAATTGCTCGCCGCGCCCAGCGCGGCCCAACGCGAGGTCGTCGGCGCCTTCAGCTACACCCCGAACGTCGCCGTGCTGCACTCGGACGATCGCTTCATGCCGCGCCGGCGCAAAGCCTGGTCGAGCTGGAACTATCTTGGCCAGTCGGGCGCGGACGGCGGCCGCAAGCTCTGCGTCACCTACTGGATGAACCTGCTGCAGAACCTGCCGCGCCCGACGCCGCTCTTCGTCACCCTGAACCCGATCAACCCGCCCGACCCCGCCAAGGTGATCCGCACCGAGCAGTTCATGCACCCCCTCTTCGACGGCGCCGCGCTGCAGGCGCAGAAGCGGCTGTGGTCGGTGCAGGGGGAGGGCGGCGTCTGGTGGGCCGGGGCCTATTGCGGCGCGGGCTTCCACGAGGATGGGCTGCAGGCGGGGCTGGCAGTCGCCGAGGCGATCGGCGGCGTGCGGCGGCCTTGGACGGTCGAGAACGAGTCCGGCCGGATCTATCTTGGTCAGGCGGCGGCGGTCCCGCAACCGCTGGAGGCGGTCGCGTGAGCCAGGCCAGCGGCCTCTACGACGGCGTCGTAACCCACGAGCGGCTCGCACCGCGGCGTCACCGGCTGCGCTACCGGCTGTTCCAGCTGCTGATAGACCTCGACGAAGCGGCGGGCCTCGGCGAGCGCCTGAAGCTGTTTGGGCACAATCGCTTCGCGCTCTTCAGCCTGCACGAGCGCGACCATCTCGCGGGCGATGGCCGGCCCCTGTGGGTGCAGGTCGAGGCGCTGCTGGCGACGGCGGGGATCGATATCGCCGGCGGCCGGGTCCGGCTGCTCTGCATGCCGCGGGTGCTGGGCTACGTCTTCAACCCGCTCAGCATCTTCTACTGCCACCGCGCGTCCGGCGAGCTGGCGGCGGTGCTGCTCGAGGTCAACAACACCTTCGGCGAGCGCCACACCTATCTGATCGAGGTCCCAACCGGCGCCAAACTCGTGCGCCAGACCTGCGCCAAGGCGTTCTTCGTCTCCCCGTTCATGGGTCTCGACATGACCTACGACTTCCGCCTCTCTCTCCCGACCGACAGCGTAGTGACGGCCATCCTCGGTCGCGGCGCCGACGGCGTCCCGATCATCACCGCGACCTTCTCCGGCGCCCGCCGCGAAGTCGACGACAGGGCCCTGGCGCACGCCTTCTTCAGCCATCCGCTACTCACCCTGAAGGTGGTCGGCGCGATCCACTGGGAGGCGCTGAAGCTGCTCGCCAAGGGCGTGCGGCTGCGGACCAAGCCTGCGCCGCCGCCCCACCCGGTCACGGTCGTGCGTTCAGAACTGGCTGCGCCAGCTGGCCAGGAACCCCAACCCGACCGGCGCGCCGGCCACGTTGCCCTCGTCCGAAGCCGCGGTCGCCTCCAGGCGCAGCAGGCCGAAGTCGCCGAGGCGCTTGTCGGCGAAGAGCCGCAGGTCGAGCTCACGGCCTGAGGGCGCAAGGCCTACCCGGCGCTGGCTGAAAGTCAGCGGGTCGAAGTACTGCGCGGGCACGTCGGCCAGCGTCGCCACCGCGTCGCCGCTCTCGATCCGCAGCGGCTGGGCGATCTCGAGCCCGACGTTAGAGCAGCCCCGCCAGACCCCGGCGCAAGGGCTGACCACGCCCAGCCGCCACGACGAACTGATCGAGCCCTCGAGCTGCAGCAGGGTCCCGCTGAAGTTCGTGCGCCCCATCGAGGCCTCGCCGTAGAGGGTCGAACGGCCGAGGTAGGCCTCGCCTCCGACGGTGGCGAAGCGCGTCAGCGCCGGGGCGGCGAAGGCGCCAGATAGCGCCGAGCCCAGCGGTCCCAGCGGTTCGGTCAGCGAGCCGACGCCGATGTGGGCCTGATAGCCGGCGCCAGAGAAATCGGCGCCGAAGCGGGCGTAGCTCGGCCCTTTCTGCGGGGTCGTCGCCAACGGCGGCAGTCGTTGGCTGGTCCCGCCCTCCGCGATCAGCGAAGCGCCGCCCAGCTGGAATCTCGCGGCCCCGACCTGGTCCGGCCCAGCGATCTGCTGGAACGCATCGCGCGCCTCGCCGAAGTCCGGCTGCACGCCGCCCTGGCCATGCCAGGCCATCAGGGTCAGGCCGCCGAATCCCGCCGCGACCTGGGTGTAGCCTGGGTCTGCGTTGCCCTGGAACGTGCGGTCGAGTGGCAGGTCGGGCGACGGCGCGATCATGCCGCCGTCAGCGAACGACAGAGTGCTTCCGTCGGGCCCCGTGGTCGAACTCTGGGTCTGATGCAGCGCCGGATCGGGGGCGATCAGGCCCAGCACCGGCGCGCGCTGGTAAGCGGCGGCGAGGTTGACCGTATAGAGCCGGTGATAGGCGTCGTAGCCGACCGTGGTCAGCACCCGACTACTGCTGACCGACGAACCAAACGCGGGGCCGGTCGTCGAGGTCTGCATCCCGGCGCCGCCGGCAAGGTTCGGGTTGTTGACCACCAGGCTGGCCGACGCCGACATCGGCACCGACATCGTCCCGGCCGGTTGGAACGCCTTGGTCAGGTCGAGCTCGCCGCGGCCGAAGACCGCGTCGGTCCCGGCGGCGCCAAGGTCGTCGGCGCTCTGGAACAGGATCGCCAGCGCCTGCTGGGCGGTCAGGTTCGGGAACGCCTGCAGCAGCAGCGCGATCGCGCCGGCCACCTGTGGCGCAGCGAACGAGGTGCCGGACACGCGCTCGCAACTGGTCGACGAGCAGTCGGTAATCAAGTTGACGCCCGGCGCGACGAGATAGCCGTTCGCCGCCGTGCCCGCCTGGTTGGAGAACGACGCCAGCGCGCCGGTGGTGTCCAAGGCTCCCACGGCGACCACGAAACCTGAGTACCGCGGATCCACGGCGTACTCCGCTGGCCAATCCGGGCTAGGGTTGCTCTCGTTGCCGGCCGAGACTGTGACCACGATACCCGCGGCGACGGCGTTGGCGAGCGCTCGCTGCAGCGAGCCGCTGGACGGTGTCGTCGCACCGAGAGACAGGTTGATGACCCGGGCGTGGTTGGCGATCGCATAGGCGATGCCGTTGGCGATATCGCTGTCGTTGAAGCCCTCGTCGGCCCCAGTTCCGGTATCCGCACGGATCGAGAGGACGGTGGAATTGTAGGCGACGCCGATCGTGCCGAAATTGTTGAAGCGTGACGCCAGCACGCCAGCGACGAAGTCGGCGTGGGGATCGGTTCCCACTGGCGTATTCCGGCCAGAGATGATGTCGGTCGAGAGTGGCGAGACGGCGCCCGCGAGGTCGGGCCGGGTCGGATCGACGCCGGTGTCGATATCGGCCACCAGAATGCCCTGGCCGCTGGCGCCGGCGGCGTAGGCCACGTCGGCATGCATCTGCGCCAGATAGCCGCCCTTCTGAAACTCGGCGCTGCTCGCGGTCGGACCCGGCGGAGGAGGAGGTGGAGGCGGTGCAGGCGGAGCTGGCGGCGGCGGGGGAGGAGGGGGTGGCGGTGGCGGCGGAGCCGGCGGGGAAGCCGGCGGCGAGGGCGTCGAAACGGTCGGACTGCTTCCGCCGTCGCTGGCGCAGGCGCTGAGTAAAATCGGAGCGGAGACCACCCACCCCACGGTCAGACAGAGCGCCGCCTTACGACCTAGTTCCATGCTGTCGGCGGCCGCCTTCGCCGCCCCCCTGATACGCATCCCTCGGTGGAGTCCTAGACCGCGCCGCTTAACGATCCCTCATCCCGAAGCCGTGATCACTCCGGCCACAATTCCTGCACGTCGCCCTTGCGATTCAGCATCCGCACGGCCCGGTCGACGACCGCGATCAGGTTCTTCACTCGCCCGTCGCGATCGTAGGCCAGATTGCCGTGAGCGAGGCCCTCAAGCAGGAAGCGGGCGAGGTCGCGACTGGCCTGGAACCGTTGACCTTGCCCCGCCTGCGCCAGCGCCGCCACCTGCGCCTGGTCGAACGCCGCCTGCGCCGGCGCCAGGCGCTCGCGCACCATCGCATCGGTCCGCGCCACAGCCTCCAGCTCCCCGAACGCCACGAACGGCGCCTCGCCGAGCAGCGACCAGTAGGCGCCGATCGCGTGCGCCGTGGCATCGACACCCATCGGCGGAATCGCCGCGTTGTCGAACAGCGCCAGGCGCTCGGCGTGCATGTGCTCGATCGCCGCGGCGACAAGGTCTTCGCGGCTAGGGAAGTGGTACAGCATCGCGCCGCGCGTCAGGCCGGCGGCGTCGGCGATCATCGCGTTGGTGGCGGCATGGTAGCCGACCTCGGCGAACAGCCGCATCGCCGCTTCCAGAATCCGGACGCGCGTGCGGCGTGACTTCGGAGTGTCCTTACTCAAGGAACTGAACCAATCGGAACTGCCAGGCGGGGGAGCGCCCTCGACGCACAAGCTCATAGAGCGCGAATCGCTGCGTGGCCAAGCGCGCCGACGCTCGAAAACGCCAGAGTCACAAATCCTACAAGCAATCAGGCTATCGGGCGGACGTTGCGGCTCAGGATTAGCGCAATGGACGATGGCGACGGCCCTCAGCTCCGATATCGCAGCGTCTTCATCTCCGACGTCCACCTCGGCACGCGCGGCTGCCAGGCCGAGCTGCTGCTGGACTTCATCCGAAATCTCTCGTGCGACCGGCTCTATCTGGTCGGCGACATTCTGGACGGATGGAAGCTGAAGGGCGGCTGGTGGTGGCCGCAGGCGCACAACGACGTGGTGCAGAAGATCCTGCGCATGGCGCGCAAAGGCGTTTCAGTCACCTACATCCCGGGCAATCACGACGAGATGGTGCGCGGCTTCTTCGGGGTCCATTTCGGCGGCGTCGTCGTAGTGAAGGATGCGATCCACATCACGGCGGACGGACGGCGGTTTCTGGTGACTCACGGCGACGAATTCGACGGCGTTATTCAATACGCCCGGTGGTTGGCGGTCCTGGGCGACTGGGCCTATCGCACGGTGCTCGTGCTGAACACCCTGCTCAACGGCGTTCGCCGCCGGCTCGGCTTCGGCTACTGGAGCGTCTCGGCCTATCTGAAGATCAAAGTGAAGAACGCGCTGCAGTTCATCGAGAATTACGAACTCGCCGTCGCCGACGAAGCGCGCCGGCGCGGCGTTGATGGCGTCATCTGCGGCCACATCCACAAGGCCGAGATGCGCGAGATCGGCGACATCACCTACATCAACGACGGCGACTGGGTGGAGAGCTGCACCGCCCTGGTCGAGCACTTCGACGGGCGGCTCGAGATTCTGGAGTGGGCGAAGCTGCGTTCCTGGTCCATGATCGCCCGCGCCCGCCAAGTCACTGAGGGCGAGTTCGCGGAGCCCCTGATCGCCTGATGCGCATCCTGCTGGCTACGGACGCCTGGGAGCCTCAGGTGAACGGCGTCGTGCGCACCTTGACCCGGATCGTGGCCGAGCTGCGCGAGATGGGCGACGAGGTCGAGGTGATCAGCCCCGACCAGTTTCCGACCTTCCCGCTGCCCACTTATCCGGAGATCAAGCTCGCGGTCGGCGCCTACGAGAAGGTGCAGGACCTGTTCAAGTCGTTCGAGCCGGAGGCGATCCACATCGCCACCGAGGGCCCGATCGGGTTGGCGGCCCGGCGCATCTGCATCGAGTGGAAGCTGCCGTTCACGACCAGCTACCACACCCGCTTTCCGGAATACGTCTCGGCGCGGCTGCCGGTGCCGCTGGCGGCCGGCTACGCCTACATGAAGTGGTTCCACAAGCCGTCGGGCCGGCTGATGGTCGCGACCCCGACGCTGCGGGACGAGCTGGCCAGCCATGGCTTCCGCAATCTCTCGCACTGGTCGAGGGGCGTCGACACGGATGTCTTTCACCCGCGCCGGGCGGACGAGCCCGACGTCTATGCAGGCCTGAAGCGGCCGATCTTCCTCAACGTCGGCCGCGTCGCGGTGGAGAAGAACATCGAGGCCTTCGTCAGCCTCGACTTGCCAGGCACGACCGTGGTGGTCGGCGACGGGCCGCAGCGCGAGGAACTGACCGCGAAGTACCCGCACGTGGTCTTTGCCGGCGCCAAGTTCGGAGACGAGCTGGCCGACTATTTCGCTGGCGCGGACGTCTTCGTCTTCCCCTCGCTGACCGACACGTTCGGCCTGGTGTTGCTGGAGGCGATGGCGTCCGGCACGCCGGTCGCCGCGTTCTCGGCGCCTGGCCCGATCGACCTGATCCCGGGGTCTGGCGCGGGCGTCATCTCGCCCGACCAGATCGAAGGCTTGCGCGAGGCGGCGGTGGCCTGCCTCGAGCTCGATCGCGGCGCGGTGCGCGCCTTCGCCGAGCAGTTCTCGTGGTCCGCCTGCGCCGAAGAGTTCCGCCGCAACCTGCAGCCTTACCCCGAGCCGGAGAAGAGCCGCTTTTGGCGGCGGCTCCGGCGGCTGGCGCGGCTGCGTCGCGGTCCGCGTCGGACGGCGGAAGCCCAGGCGCCGGCGCCCCCGCCCTAGGCCGATTTCAGCGCCAACTCCCGCGCCTTCGCCAACCGCCGCGCGCCTTCTTCGAGCGTCGCATCGCGCTTGGAGAAGCAGAGCCGGATCAGGTGGCTGACCGGCGCCTCCTCGTAGAACGCCGAGATCGGGATCGCCGCGACACCAGCCTCTTTCACCGAGCGCAGGCAGAAACTCATATCGTCCTCGGTGACGCCTGATGCGGCGAGATCGACGTTGAGGAAATAGGTGCCGCGGCTCGGCAGCACCGCGAAGCCTTCGCGGCGCAGCGCTTCGGTCAGTCGGTCGCGCGACGCCTGCAGCTCGCCCGGCATGGCCGCGAACCAGGCCTCGCTGTTCTCCAGCCCCCAGGCGACCGCCGCCTGCAGGGTCGGCGGGGTGGTGAAGGTGAGGAACTGGTGCGCCTTGGCGATCACGCCGGTCAGCGCTGGCGCAGCGCAGATGAAGCCAACCTTCCAGCCGGTCAGCGCGAACATCTTGCCGGCCGAGCCAATCTTCACGCAGCGCTCGCGCATGCCGGGATAGGCGATCAGCGGGCGGTGGACGTGGCCATCGAACACCACGTGCTCCCAGACCTCGTCGCAGACCGCGATGGCGTCGTGGCGCACGCAGAACTCGGCCAGCAGCGCCAGATCGGCGTCGGAGGAGACGGTGGCCGACGGGTTCAGCGGGTTGTTGAGCACCACCAGGCGCGTGCGCTCGCTGAACACTGCTTCAAGCGCCGCCCTGGTCAGGGCGAAGTTGGGAGGTTCGAGGCGCACGAGCTTCGCCACGCCGCCGGTGCGGCGCACCATCGGCAGGTAGCTGTCGTAGAGCGGCTGGAACAGCACCACCTCGTCGCCGGGCGAGATCAGCGACAGGAAGCAGGCCGCCAGCGCCTCGGTCGCGCCCGACGTGACCGTCACCTCGCTGCGCCAGTCGAAGTCGAGACCCTGTGCTCGCTGATAGTGCCGCGCCACGGCTTCGCGCAGCGGCGCGATGCCGAACGTTGGCGGATACTGGTTGTCGCCAGTCATGGACTCGTCGGCGGCGCGGCGGCGGATCGCCTCCGGCCCAGGCTCGTCCGGGAATCCCTGCCCCAGATTGATCGCGCCTAGCTCGGAAGCGAGCCCGGACATGACAGCGAAGATGGTTGTGGGCAGCGCCTGGTAAATTGGGTTGGCCATGGCCGCGTTTTGCATAACATCGCCAGCATGGAAATCGTGGACTTCCGCCCCGACCTCGCGGGCGCCTTCAAGGCGCTGAACGAGGCGTGGATCAGCAAGTACTTCGAGCTGGAAGCCAAGGACATCGACGTTCTAGCCAATCCCGAGGCCCGGATCATTGCGCCGGGCGGTCATATCCTGCTGGCGATCGAGGACGGCGAGGCGGTCGGCTGCGTCGCCCTGATCGCCATGCCCAAGGGCGGTTTTGAACTGGCGAAGATGGCGGTGATCGAGACCTACAAAGGCCGGGGCCTTGGCCGTGCGCTGATGGAGGCCTGCATCGAGCGCGCCCAAACCGTCGGCGCCAGGCGGCTCTATCTGGAGACCAACAGCGGCCTCGCCCCTGCGCTAAGCCTCTACCGCAGCGTCGGCTTCAAACAGGTGCAGCCGGCCGAGCCGTCCCCCTACGCCCGCGCCGACGTCTGCATGGAACTAACGCTGTAGGTTCCGCCTTAGGCGTCCTCGCGCATCCGCTTCTTGCGGAAAGTCGGGTTGAGCACGCGCTTGCGCAGGCGGATCGCCTTGGGCGTCACCTCGACCAATTCGTCCTCCTCGATGTAGGCGATCGCCTGCTCGAGCGTCGGGCGGCGCGGCGGGGTGAGGCGGATCGCTTCGTCCTTGCCGGCCGAGCGGATGTTAGTCAGCTGCTTGGCCTTCATCGGGTTGACGTCGAGGTCGTCCGGCCGGGCGTTCTCGCCGATGATCATGCCCTGGTAGGTCTTCTCGCCGGCGCCGACGAACATCACGCCGCGGTCCTCCAGGTTCCAGAGCGCGAACGCGGCCATGTCGCCATCGGAGTTGGAGACCAGGACGCCGTTTCGGCGGCCCTCGATCGCGCCCTTGTAAGGCTCGTAGCGCGCGAAGAGCCGGTTCAGCACGCCGGAGCCGCGCGTGTCGGTCAGGAACTCGCCCTGGTAGCCGATCAGCGATCGCGACGGGGCCAGGAAGGTCAGCCGCGTTTTGCCGGCGCCGGAGGGGGTCATGTCGGTCAGCTCGGCCTTACGGGCGCTAAGCTTCTCGATGACGACGCCGGAGTATTCGTCGTCGACGTCGATCACCACTTCCTCGATCGG
Organism: Caulobacteraceae bacterium; assembly: GCA_036494265.1. Taxonomy (GTDB): domain Bacteria; phylum Pseudomonadota; class Alphaproteobacteria; order Caulobacterales; family Caulobacteraceae; genus Acaudatibacter. The sequence continues at coordinate 15,235 of DASXOP010000075.1, forward strand.
CTCCAGCCGCGCGCCCGTCTCCGGGTCGGCCTGGAACACCACCCGTGGCCGGCTGATCGAGAGCTCGAAGCCCTCACGCCGCAGCGTTTCGATCAGCACACCGAGCTGAAGTTCGCCGCGGCCGGCGACCTCCATCGCGTCCTTGTCTTCGGTCTCGGAGACTTTGATCGCCACGTTCGCCTGCGCCTCGGCCAGCAGCCGCGCGCGGATCACCCGGCTTTGCACCTTGTCGCCGTCGCGGCCGGCGAGCGGGCTGTTGTTGATCGAGACGGTGATCGCGATCGTCGGCGGGTCGATCGGCTGGGCCGGCAGCGCCTCGGTGATCTCCATCGCGCCCAGGGTATCGGCGACCGTCGCCTTCGAGAGGCCGGCCACGGCCACGATGTCGCCGGCCATCGCCTCATCGACGCCGGTGCGTTTCAGGCCGCGGAACGCCAAGAGCTTGGAGACGCGGCCGCGTTCGATTTCCTTGCCGTCCCGCGACAGCGCCCGGATCGCCATGCCGGGTGCGATGCGTCCGCTCTCGACCCGGCCGGTTAGCAGTCGCCCCAGGAACGGGTCGGCCTCGATCAGCACCGCCAGCAACGTCATCGGCTCGTCCGTGCGCCGTTCGGCGGCGGGGGGCGGGGTGTGGGTGACGATCAGGTCGAAGAGGGGGCCCAGCGTGTCGTTCGGCTTGGCCATGTCCATCGTCGCCCAGCCTTGCTTGCCGCTGGCGTAGATGTGCGGGAAGTCGAGCTGCTCGTCGGTGGCGCCCAAGGCGGCGAAGAGATCGAAGGCGTCGTCCAGCACCCGGTCCGGCTCGGCGTTCGGCCGGTCGACCTTGTTCAGCACCACAATGGGCCGCAGGCCGAGCTTCAGCGCCTTCCCGAGCACGAACTTGGTCTGGGGCATCACCCCTTCTTCCGCGTCGACCAGCAGCAGGCAGCCGTCGACCATGCCCAGGATCCGCTCGACCTCGCCGCCGAAGTCGGCGTGGCCGGGGGTGTCGATGATGTTGATCCGAGTCTCGCCGGCCTCGCCGTGCCAGAGCACCGACGTGCACTTGGCCAGGATGGTGATGCCGCGCTCGCGCTCCTGGTCGTTGGAGTCCATGGCGCGTTCCGCATGCGCTTCGTTCGCGCGGAAAGCGCCCGACTGGGCGAGCAGCTGGTCGACCAGGGTAGTCTTGCCGTGGTCGACGTGGGCGATGATGGCGATGTTGCGTAGGGACATGGGCGGCGCCTTGTAGGGGAGAAGTCGCCGCACGGCCATGCGTCACGGAGGCGGACGGCCATGTTGCGTGGCCGATCCAGGCCAAACCTATGATTCTAATTGCGTACCGAGATTTCTAAAACGTCCGGCTGTTGCGATGCAACATCAAGCGTCATAGCTGAGCTCGCTCCGCAATGCATTGATTATCCCCGAGAAATGAAGATAGCGCGACGTTTGCCGTCGCGGAATGGCATTTTCCGCTTGATCGATTGTGCGCCGCACCCTAGATTGCTGATTGTGAGGCGTCGCTGACGCCTCTGCCCTTCCTGGGCGTTTCCTCCCTAATGAACTGCCGCGCCTTCGGGCGCGGCTTTTTTTTCGGCTGGTCGCTAGGCGAGGGCGAGCAAGCCGTCGACCGCCGACCTCGCGCGGATCGCGCGGTTCGCGGTACCTCCTGCATTGTGCTCCAACGTCCACCGCAGAGTATCGATCTCCCGCAGCGCCAGAAAGGCGGCGGTTAGGGGGCGGATCGCCTTGAGCCCGCGGGGCGAGAGGCCGTAGCCACGTGCGAACGCGTCCAGCGCCACGTCCTGGGCGCGGCCATCGCGGGTGGTTTCGACGAACTCCTGGAACGGAACCGGCGCCGCGCGGGCGCAGCCCCAGTCGATCAGCGTGAGCGTTCCGTTCTCGCCGACGATCAGGTTCCACAGCGCCAGATCGCCATGGCAGAGCCCCATCCGCACATCGAGCCCCGCCAGACGAGCCAGCCAAGCCCGCCACGCCGCCGAGTTCGCCGCGTCGAGAACGCCAAGTCCGATCAGCGGATCGTCCGGCGTCAGGCAGGCGACATTGTAGGCAAGATGGTCCTCCCACGTCTGCCCGAACACGCCATCGCCGGTGAACCGGGGGCCCCAGCCGGTGACCGTGATGTCGTTGGCCGCGCGGGCCATCCGCCCGAGCGCTTCGAAGTAGGGCGCGGCATCCTCGCCTGCGCTGACCGGACGACCAGGGCAGAACGCTTGCAGGAGGTAGGCTCGGCCTTCGAAGTCGCCCACCCCCAACACTTCGGGCGTCTCAATGCCCGCGGCGCGGGCGACCGCAGCGCACCATTTTTCCTTCCTGAACTCCTCGGCCACGATGTGAGCGCGAACCGGCTTGCCTAGCCTGACCGCGATCGGGCCCGAGTCGGCGTTGGCGCGGTAGACCCAGTTGTTGACGCCTTCCCCGATCAGCTCCGGCTGGTCGGCGCAGCCGAGCGAGCGGGCGAGGCGTTCCACGAACTCCGCCTCGGTCCAATCGATCTGCGACGTCGGCGGATCGCGGGTCACAGCTCAGCTGTTGCGCTGGCTCAGGCGCCAGAGGACCCCGGTCGTTTTAATGTCGGCGCTCGGTCCGATCGCAATCACCCCCGTCACAGCCCGCTCCAGTCCTGCGCCGCCATCGCCGCGAATAGGCTGTCGAGGCCGCGCTTCAAAGCGGCGAAGCCGTCGGTCAATTCCAGCGCTCCCTCGTCGAAATAGAGCGCGCGGTTGATCTCGATCTGGAGCGCGTGAGCCTTGCGGCCCGGCCGGCCATAGTGCTCGGTGGTGAAGCCGCCGGCGTAGGGCGCGTTGCGGGCGACGCGGTAGCCCATCTGTTTCAGCTCATGCTCGACGAAGCCGGCGATCGCGCTGGCGCATGACGCGCCGAACCGGTCGCCCAGCACGAAGTCGCAGGGCTCGCCATTGCGCCCCGAGGCGGCCGCCGCGGGCATCGAGTGCCAGTCGATCAGGATTGCCTGCCCGAGGGCGGCCTTGGTCTCGGCGATCAGCGCCGCCAGCGCGGCATGATACGGGGCGTGGACGCGCCGCACCCGATCCTCGGCCTCCGCGAAGACGAGCTTGCGGGCGTAGATCTCTTGGCCTTCGCAGACGATGCGGGCGATCGAGCCCAGGCCAGCGGCCACGCGGGCGGTGCGCGCCTTGGCGAACGGCGGGAGCTCGTCCTCGAACATCGCCGGATCCAGTTCCCAAGGTTCGCGGTTCACGTCGATGAAGGCGCGGGCGAACTGCGCCGCGATCACGGTGTGACCGCAAAGGGGCGCCGCCGCGATCAGCTGGTCGACGTGAGCGTCTTCCGAGCGCCGGATCGCGCGCCGGTCGAGCTGCGAGGCCGCCATCATCTCGGCCGGATAGATCCGCCCGGAGTGCGGCGAGGCGCAGATCAGCGAGGTGGCGGCGGCGGGCGCCACCGGCCGCGCCACCAGGAACGGCGCCGCATCGAGAGCCAGCAGGGGAGCCTCGGCAGGCGCCGGCGGCGTCGCATCGTCCATGCCGCCACTATTCGCGAGCCTGCGGGGTGCGGTCAAACGGTTCATCGCCAATTTACGGCTGGGCGTTTAGGTTAGCGGTCCACGCCACCTGCGCCGGGACATCCGACCGCCTCATGCCGCGTATTCTGCTCGCCGAAGACGACGATTCCCTGCGCGGGTTCCTCAGCCGCGCGCTGGAACGTGCCGGCTATGAAGTCACCGCCTGCGCCGATGGCGAGGAGGCGGTCGCGGTGCTGGACGAAACCTGGGATCTGCTGCTGACCGACATCGTCATGCCCGGGATGGACGGCATCGAGGTGGCGCGGCTCGCCGCGCAACGTCACCCTGGCCTGCGGATCATGTTCATCACCGGCTTCGCCGCGGTGGCGCTCTCCGTCGGCGAGCGGGCCCCGGCCGGCGCCAAGGTGCTGTCCAAGCCCATCCATCTGCGCGAAATCGTCGCCGAGGTGGAGCGGATGATGGCCGCCGCCTGAGGGTCCGTCAGCGACGGCCTTCACGGCGCAAGCGACGTATCGTCACACTTGTGGCGCCCGCTCGGCCTCGGCTGGCGCCGCCGTCGCCCTCCCAGAGTGTGTCAAATGCGCCGCCAGGGATTCCCAAAAATGTCATTCCTGCAAAACGGCCCCTTGCCAAGTTTGAGCAGCCCTGCCTAACTTCACGCAAGGGACTTGGCCGCACTCAGAGAGCCGGGCCCGATGAAACCATTGGGAGGGCACCTACCCGTGCTTAAAAACGCATATTTCTGCGGCGGCTCCGCGCTGGCCGTCGTGATGAGCCTCTGCGCATCGCAATCATTCGCCGCCACCGCCGCTGACGCCGCCGATGCCAATGGGCCGGGCGTGGTCAGCGAATTGACGGTCGTGGCGACCAAGCGCGAGGCCAACATCGAGTCGGTCGCGGTCGCGGTCTCGGCCTTCGGCGCCGAGCAACGCAACCTCGTCGGCATTAAGTCGATCCAGGACCTGACCGACTTCACGCCGGGTCTGAGCTACAACAGCATCGCCAACCGACCCTACGTTCGGGGTATCGGCCGTAACACCGACAACCTGGCCACCGCCTCGGCCGTCGCGATCTACTACGACGGCATCTACGACGGCGCGAACGCCAACACGATCCTGCAGAAGGACGATCTGTTCGTGAACACGGTCGAAATCGACCGCGGTCCGCAGAACGCTTTGCACGGGTCGAACGCCGACGGCGGCACGATCAATTACATCTCGCAAAAGCCGACCCACGAGTTCTACGCGGAAGGCCGCGCCGGCGTCGCCAACTTCGGCAAGGCCTATGGCGAGGCGGTGGTGTCTGGCCCGATCAGCGACAACGTCCGTATCCGGCTGGGTGGCAACTACACCTCGGAAAACGGCGGCTACTTCAAGAACCTGGACGGGCCGCCTGTCGGCGGCGACCTGCCGCAAGGCAACAGCGGCACGACGCACTACGTCGAAGCGCAGATCGATGCCAACGTCGGTCATTTCGACTGGTGGGGCAAAGTCTGGTCGCAAGGCTACGACACCAACTACAAGACGCTGGCCTCGCTCGGCACCTATCCAACCAATTTCCTCGCCAACGGCGCGTTCACGCCGAATGCGTTCTACGGCCTTTGCGGCCTTCCGGGATTTGCGGGTTCCGCCAACGACATCGGCAGCCTAGCCGGCGGTCGTGGGTGCGATCCAGCGAACCCGGTGACCAGTGTCAGCACCCTGGGCGTCACGGCGAACAACTTCCCGGGCAACAACCCGGCGAACGCGAATATCCGCAACTTCATCCAGGAATTCACGTCAACCAACAACCTGCGGAACGACGTCGCGTTCAATTCGAACCTCACCTACCACTTCCCGACATTCGACGTGAGTTACCTCGCCGGCTACCAGGTGTTTGACTACCTGCTGAATTTCACCGGTTCGACCAACCCGGGCATCACCCAGTACACCTTGGGCGGGCAGCCCGCGGTCGCCAGCGCCACCTGCGCCGCGAACGCCGTGAACCTGAATTACAACGCCAACTCGTGCACCCAGCCGCTGACGATTTTCCCGGAGCCGTCCACGACGTACTTCCTGGAAAAAGACCACTTCATGAGCCACGAGCTCGATTTCACGTCGACCAACCCCGGCCCGTTCCAATGGGTTGCGGGCGGGTATTTCTACGAAGAGAAGTATGAGCAGCCGGTCGATGCGGGCGTTCAACCGCGCCAGTCCCAGTTTCTCCACCCGGTTTATCCCGGCGCGGACCTGAACGGCGTTGCTTGCGCCAACCCGGGCGGCGCCGCCGCCGCCGCCGCGCAATGCGCGGCGCCGATCAACACCGCGATGGCCGTTTCCAAGTCAGACACCTTCCTGACCTACGACGACTACGCCGGGTTCTTCCAGGCTGACTACAAGATCAACGACCACTGGAAGGTTAGCGGTGCGATCCGTTATACGTCCGACCACAAGAGCGGCTACCAGACGTGGCGCTTCATCGAGTTCGACAATACTCAAGGCAACAAAGCCACCGGCGGGGCGACACAGGCCTTGGATATTACTCGCATCGTCGTGTGCCCGAACACGACGCCAAATAGCGGCTCGCTTTGCTCGACGCCGCAAGCGGGCGCAAGCGTGGCGTTCCCGACTGCCAACGGTGATTGGCAGCGAAACCTGAACGGTAGCTGGAGTGCGCTGACCGGCGAAGGCGGCATCGATTGGACGCCGGATCCGTCGCTGCTGGCTTATTTCAAGTATAGCCGTGGCTTCAAGTCCGGTGGCTTCTCGACCTTTACCATCGCCGCCAATCCTGAAACCCAGGCGGAAAGCGTCGATGCTTTCGAACTTGGCGTGAAGAAGACCTTCGGCTCCACGCTGACCATCAACGGCGCTCTGTTCTACGACAACTATGACAACGACCAGATTCCGCTGAGCGTCCAATCTCCAGCCGGGCTCATTGCGGCGCAGTTGTTCAACCTGAACGAGGTCCATATCTCGGGCGTCGAACTGGAAGGCACCTGGCGTCCGATCGACGCGCTGGCTTTGAACCTGCAATATTCTCACCTCAACGCGACGGTGGCCAACGTCGGCGGCAAGTGCTTCGAAGACACTGTCGATCCACTTGCGCTTCAACCCGGAGCCAACATCAATGGCTGCCTCGTCCCGAACCCAGCCAATCCAGCGGGCCCCCCAATTCAAGAAGTGCGCGGTGGCCCTGCGATCACCCAGAACCTCGTCGGTCAGACCCTGCCGCAATCGCCGCCGGACAAGCTCTCTTTCAATGGGCTCTATACCTGGACCTTCGACCCCGGAAAGCTGATCTTCTCGACCTCGGTGATCTGGAAGTCGGCAACATACGGCAGCCTCTTCAACCGGCCCTACGACCTGTCACCGTCCTACACGATGGTGAATTTCCGCCTGACCTGGCGGGACGCCAAGGATCGCTACAGCGTGGTCGGCTTCGTCAACAATGCATTCGATGACCGCGGCTTCGACGGGACTACCGGCACGTTGCTGCAAGCGGCGAACGCCGCGACCGGCGCGCAGCAGGACATCCTCACCAACGAGAGCCTGACCGCACCGCGGACCTTCGGCCTCGAGTTCCAGTTCCGCTTCCGCTGACCAGGGCGCGGGCCCGTCTTCAGGACCAGCGCGCCTCCTAGGTTCCTCCACTTAGAAAGCCCGCCGAAGGGATCCTTCGGCGGGCATTTTCTTGCGTGGAACACTGTCGCGCTGGCGTTGCGGCATTGCCGCGTCTTCGCCCTCTAATTTCATCACGGCAAGAGTTTGCTTGCTAAGCTGCCAAAGCGCTGCCTAACCTGACGGCAGGGACCTAGCCGAACTCATAGAGCTGGGCCCTGAGGAAGCCCAATGGGAGGAGATACCTGTGATGAAAGGTGCATTGTTCGGCGGCGGCTCCGTGCTGGCCGTTGCTCTAAGCGTGTGCGCGTCGTCAGCTTTCGCGGCGACGTCGACAGCAGTTTCAACCACTGACGCGACAGCGCCAGGTGTCGTCAGCGAGCTGACGGTTGTCGCCGAGAAGCGCGAAGAAAATATTGAGACCGTTCCGGTCGCAATTACCGCGTTTGGGGCCAAGCAGCGCGATATCATCGGGATCAAGTCGGTTCAGGACCTGAGCGACTTCACGCCGGGCCTGTCTTATTTCTCGATCGGCGACCAGGCGTTCATCCGCGGGATCGGCCGCAACACCACCAACCTGGCCACCGCCTCCGGTGTCGCCACCTACTACGACGGCATCTACTACGGCGCGAACGCCACCATCGCGCTGGCGCACGACTCGCTTTTCATCTCGAACATCGAAGTCGACCGCGGCCCGCAAAACACCTTGCACGGATCGAATGCCGACGGCGGCACGCTCAACTACATCTCCCAGCGGCCGACTCACTCGCTGTATGCGGAGATGCGCGGCGGCGCGCAGAACTTTGGCTACAACTGGGGCGAAGGGGTCATCTCCGGCCCGATCAACGACAATCTGCGCTTCCGCGTCGGCGCTAACTACTCAGGCCAAGGCCTCGGGTACTTCAAGAACTACGATGGCAAGCCAGAGGGTGGCAGCCTGCCGCAAGGCAACGGCGGCTCGAGCCGCTATGTCGAGGCGTCATTCGACACCAATATCGGCAAGCTCGACGGTTGGGGGAAGGTTTCGAGCGGCGACTACGACACCAACTTCCACACCGTCGCCACCGTCGGCAACATTCCTGAATACGAGTTTGGCTCCTTCAACCTGAGCAACCTGGCGCCGAATCCGTTCTTCGGGCTCTGTGCGCTGGACGGAAACACCGGCGTTGGCTGCACGGCCAGCGGCCAGACGGTAATCAGTGCGACTGGCGCGCCGGTCGTGGCCAACCAGTTCCAGGGCAACAACCCCTCGAACATCAACCCCCACCTCTTTATCGAGACGGGATCACAGCACAACACTCAGAGCCACGACCTCGCCTTCGCGACGACGTGGACCTACCACTTCGACGGTATCGATCTGACGTATACGGGCGGATACCAGCGCTTCTACTATAACCTGGCATTCTCGCCTGGTTACGACGCTGGCCTTACCTCCTACCAGATCGCCGGACCGGCGGTCGCCAACGCAGCTTGTACGGGCGCCGGGTTCACCGCCGCCCAGTGCACCGCCCCGCTGACGATCAATCCCGTCAACGATCACTTGGATTTCATCGAGCAGGACCAATACTACAGCAACGAGCTGACCCTGTCCTCGACCGGGTCGGCGCCGCTGCAGTGGTTGGCGGGCGCTTATCAGTACCATGAGCATTTTGATCAGCCGATCGGACTGGGCTGCGATCCTCAACAGCAGCAGATTATCCATCCGGCTACGCTCGCGGGGACTGCGGCGCCGCTCAACGCCAATGCGTGTACGATCAACGTCGATGGCAACATGCAGTACGACGATTATGCCGGGTACGGACAGATCTCGTACAAGTTCAATGACCAGTGGAAGTTCCTGGGCGGCGTTCGCTACACCTACGACCACAAATATGGGTTCGAACAACAGCGGCTGGTCGCGTTCGATGAATCGTTCGGCTTCCTTCCGGATGCGACCACGTTCGGCTCGGTCACGCCCGCCGTCGACGTCACCGGCGTGTTCGATGCGGGGTCGATTGGAAAGTCCGTTCCCGGCAGCGGCGTGGCCACGCTCAATGCGGCGACGGGCTACATCGTCCGGCCCCTCGCCGGGTCGTGGAGTGCGTTCACCGGCGACGCCACACTGGATTGGACGCCAGATCCAGACACGCTGGCCTACCTCCGATATTCCCGCGGCTACAAGGCTGGCGGCTTCAACGCCGGCTCGATCGGACCACAGCCTGAAACCCAGCCGGAGTCGGTGGATGACTTCGAACTTGGCTTGAAAAAGACCTTCGGCGGCAACTTCACTCTCAACGGCGACTTCTTCTACTATAACTGGGAGAACGATCAGCAGCCGTTCTCGGTGGCCCAGAACGGCGCCTTCCTCTCCGAGATATTCAATATCCCGGTTGCTCACCTCTACGGGGTCGAACTCGAAGCGGTATGGCGGCCGATCGACGACCTGACGGTGATTGCGAACTACGCGTACCTCAACGGCAAGGTGGCCGATATGAAGGGCAACTGCGTCGCGGACTCCCAGAACCCGCTGGCGCAGACGATTGGCGGCGTCACGCCGAATACGACCGGCTGCGTGCCTGGTTCAGGTGGCCAGAACCTGACCGGGGCGGTGCTTCCTGAGACGCCGCCGAACAAGGTGACGCTGAATGCTCAGTACGCGACCCATTTCGACATGGGTACGTTTACCGCATCCGGCACGTTCGTGTGGAAGGACTCGACCTACGGCGAGATATTCAACAACTCGCTGACTCGTGCGCCGTCCTACGAGACGGTGAACATCCGCGGGACGTTCGACGACATCAAGGGCCGCTACACGGTCATTCTGTTCGTCAACAACCTCTTCGACACCGTTGGCTACGACCGGGTCACTGAGGCCAACCTCGCCGCCTCCGGCGCGCCGCTGGCGGAGTCGACGGGCAAGGGCCTTACCGCGCCCCGGACCTACGGCATCGAGCTGCAGTACCGCTTCAAGTAGCGCCTGACCGGCCGCCCGGGATGTTTCCTTGGCGGCCGGTGCGTTGCGCTCGAACGGCTCCGGCCTAGGCTTTCGGCGACGCGTCCGCTATCCCCGCCGGCAATGAAGCGTCCCTTCGAGACATTTCCCAACGTGGATGTGCGCCTCCACGAGGCGGCGTCGCTGGCGAAGGCCGGACGGCTGAAGGATGCGGCCGCGGCCTACGAGCGTGCCGCCCGGGCCAACCCCGTCGATTTTCGCGCGCCCTATTCGCTGGCAGTGATCGAGCTCAGCCAGGGCCGGCCGGATCGTGCGATCGTCTGGCTGATCCAGGTGGTGGCGATCAAGCCCGACTTCTTCGAGGGGCAGCACAATCTGGGCGTCGCGGCGCAGGCGCTCGAAATCTGGAGCCAGTCGGCGGGCGCCTACGCCCGGGCGCTCGAGTTGCGGCCAGGCGCGGTCGAGACCCGTCAGAACCTCGCCATCGTGCTCGCGATCGACGGCCGGATCGACGAGGCGCTCGCGGAGCACCACCAGATCGCCGCCGACCCGGCGCACAAAGCCTGGGCCCTGACCCGCATCGCCCTCTTGCAGCCAAGCGAGATCGACGACGCGGAACTCTCCTGGATGCGGGAGGCTGCCGCCGGTCCCGCGACCGACGGCGATACCCGCATCGGCCTGCAGTTCGCGCTCGGCGAGGTGCTGGAACGGCGCGGCGACGACGCGGCGGCGTTCGACGCCTTCGCCCTCGGCAATAGGCTGAAGCACGCCGCCCTCGCCGCCAGTGACCCAGCCGAGCGGCCGGACTGGCTCGTCGCGGCGCATGCAGCGTCGGCTCGGACCGTCGCGAGTTCCTTCAGCGCGGCGTCCCTCAGCCGGGGCGGGCGCGGCCTTTCCACCGAGGCGCCGATCTTCGTCGTCGGCATGCCACGGTCCGGCTCGACGCTGCTGGAGCAGGTCTTGTCTGCCCACCCGGACGTCGTGGCGCTCGGCGAGACTGCGGCGCTCCCGCAGCTGCTCGAAGGGCAAGCGCTGGTGGAGGCGAGCCAGAAGGATGTCCGCACGGTCGCCCGCACCTATCTGGAAGCTATGCGCAAGCGTGGCTGGCGCGGCGTCGGCCGGTTCGTCGACAAGACGCTGGAGAACTACCTGCACGTTGGCGCCATCGCGCTGCTGTTCCCGAACGCCGTGATCCTCCACGCGGTGCGAGACCCCGTGGACACCTGCCTCTCATGCTACCGACAGCTCTTCGCCTCGGGCGCCGAGACGCTCTACGACCTCGCCGACATCGGCGCCGAATACGTCACTTACCGACGGCTGATGGAACACTGGGCCGAGGTGCTGCCGGGCCGCGTCGTCGACGTGGACCACGAGGCGCTCGTCGCCGCCCCGGACGGGCAGATCCGCTGGCTGGTCACGGAGGCGTGCGGCCTCCCCTGGAATGACGCCTGCCTGGAATTCCATCACGCAACCGGGCCTGTTCGCACCGCCAGCGCGCGGCAGGTGCGTCAGCCGATCTTCCGCACCTCGATCGACCGCTGGCGTCGCCACGAAGCGCGGCTGGGTCCGTTGCTTGAAGCGCTTGGGCCCTACGCGCCGCAGGGCGGGGGCTGACTTAGGCTCACCGGCGCTTGTCCGCCGCCACGGCCCAAGCTATTAGCCCCAGCTTCCCCTGGCCGGACGCGTAGCTCAGCGGGAGAGCACCTCGTTGACATCGAGGGGGTCACAGGTTCGATCCCTGTCGCGTCCACCATCCTCGCCGGCTCGAACGCCAGCCCGCTAGGGCCGGGCGTCCTTGGGCAAGGCGGCGACTTCCTGGGGGTCCAACTCCCTAACGGAGGTCACCGGGCAGCGCTGGCGGCCGGTCGCGATATCGCGGGTGAAGAGTTCCAGGTTGGGATTGGAGCCTTCGCAGACATTGCTGTCGCCGAAGGTGCGCAGCGCGAGGCTGTGCACCCAGGACATCTCCAGGCAGTTGCCGAACAGCTTCAGCTCATAGACCCGACGCGAGCCCACCCGGATGTAGACGGCCTTATCATCGTGGGCGGCGAAGTTGGTCACGTCCCGCTGCCAGAAGCAGGAATTGCCATGGTGAGGGGGTGGAGGGGGCGCGGGCGGCGGTGCTGGGGGCTGGGCCGACGCTGTGAGGGCGACCGCGGCGGCGGCGACCACGATTGACGGGAGGGTCTTCATCCAGATCGCGTCCTTAACTCGAAGCGTCCCTCACTCGATCACGAGACTACACCTTCGGACCCGCGGCGACCAAGCTGCTGCGGCGCGCGGCTCGCAGCGCGAACCGCTGGGGTGCGACCAGGCTCGCCAGTGGCGACGGCAGCGGCGACGGCGCGCCCAACGCTAACGCCGCGATGTGTTCGCCTAGCAGCGGCGCGAGGGTGAAGCCCCGCGATCCCAGCCCACCCAGCACGTAGAGGCCGGTCGCGACCTCGCCGGCGAGCGGCAGCCGGTCGGCCGTCGTGGCGCGGACGGAGGCGCGGCTGTGGATACTCGCCGTGCTCAGGCGCGCGGCGAGCGAGGGCAGCGCGGCGGCGACGGCGACGAGGTTGCGGGCGTCGTCCGCGGCGTTCGGGGCGGCGTCGCTGACCCCGCGGTCGTGCGTGGCGCCGAACACCACGCCATCGCGCGTCGGCGCGACGTATGCCCCCCAAGCCGCGGCCGGGGAGTTTACGCCGCTGACGACGCTGAGCTGCCCTCGCACGGGCTCGATCGCGACGAGGTCCCAGAGGCGCGCCAGGTCGGCGCCGGGGGCCAAGCAGACGACATCGGCCTCGCCCAACGTCTGGCCGCTGGGACCTACCAGCCGCAAGGCGCCGCCAGCGGCTTCAACCTGCTCGACCCGCGCGATCTCGATGTCGCTCAGCCAGGCGCGCAGGACCGCCGAGGGCTCGACTACCAGGGCGTCCGCGAGCCGCAGCGCCGGAAGCGCAGGTTCGCCCAGCGCCGCGCTGGTCTCGCCCGCGGTGAGCACCGCCAGTGCGCCGGGCTCGAACAGATCGGATGCGGCGACCTTGGCGAAGCGAGGGCCGTCACGATCGGACGACTCCAGTTGCAGCACACCGCGATCGATCACCGCGTCCGGCAGATCTTCGTAGAGCCGGCAAGCTCGGGCGAAAGCCTGAGCGTAGAGCGCTGCGGTGGGACCCAGCCCGGCGTCTAGTCTGGGGGTGACCAGGGCGGCCGGGTTGCCGGACGCGCCGGCGCCGACGCCCTGCGCCTCGAAGATACGGAACCGTGCTCCCAGCCCAGCGAACGCCCGGGCCAGGGCGGCGCCCGCGATCCCTGCGCCGACGATCGCCACCCGACGCGGCGAGCGCTCTGGCGGCGCGCGGCCTAGCGCCGTCGCCTCCAGCCGCTCGCGCTTGGCGCCGAATCCGGGTCTCCGCTCCAGCGTGAAGCCCGCGGCGGCGAGCGCGCGTCTGGCCTGTCCGGCGACAGTGTAAGTTGCGGCCCGCGCGCCAGGCGCCGAGCGGGCCGCGACCAACGCCATCAGCTTCTCGGTCCACATCTGCGGGTTCACGGATGGGGCGAAGCCGTCGAGGAACCAGGCGTCCGCGCGACCGTCCCAGGCCTCCAGCGCGGCCTCGGCGTCCATCACCGCCAGATCGAAGGTCGCGCCCAACTCCGGCAGGTCGACCCGATGGAAGCCGCGGCGACGCCCCGGCCAACGGGATAACAGCAGGTCCGCGACCTCGCCCACACCTGGCCACGCGCCGAGCGCGCGCCGCGCCTCGTCGGCCGTGAGCGGTTCGGCCTCGACGGAGAAGATGGAGAGCTGACCGCCAACGGGCCGGTGAGCGCGCCAGAGGTCAAGCACGGCCAGGATGTTGAGGCCCGTCCCGAAGCCCAGCTCGGCGACCGTGAAGCGGCGCCGCCCGGCCCAGCGCTCTGGCAGCCTGCAGCCAGCCAGGAACACCGCCTGCGACTCGGCTAGGCCGCCGTCGCGGGAGAAATAGATGTCGCCATAGCGGCGGGACCGGGGCGCGCCGTCGGCGTCGAAGATCACGGGGGAAGCAGGCGGTTCGTCCATAGCGCCAAGGTCCAGACCTGCGCCCAACGAAAAAGGGCCGCCCCGAAAGGCGGCCCTCTCAAGAAACTATTGCGACGAAACGCTTACGGCGCGTTCGTGGCGTTCATCGGCGCGGTGGCCGACGCGTTGGCGGCGGCATTGGTCGCCGACATCGCTTCGTTGGTCGCGGTGTTGGCAGACGCCATCGCGGCGTTCGCGTCAGACGAAGCGGCGGCGGCGGAGTTGTTCGCAGAGTCGTCGGCCTTCTTGCAGGCGGCGACGGAAACGGCGGCAACGGCGGCGCCGACGATCAGGATAGTGCGGAGCGTACCCGAGGTCATGTTCCTGGTCCCAGTGTGTTAGCAGCGCCGTTGATGACGCTGGCCTGCAATATGCCGGGTTATTGCCGCAGCGCAAGAGTCTTGTTCACGGGCGCGTGATCACTTTTTGTCCGCGCGTGTTCTGGAGTGCGCCCCAGGCAGTGTTGTGGCTACCCCTCGGCGGGGATCGCGCCCAGCGCTTCTTCCAGCTCCAGGAAGCTTGGCTGGGCCGGGGAGGGCACGTTGCCGCGGCCGATTTCGACCGAGATCTGCGCCGCGTTGCCGTGCAGGTGGGCCACCAGCACCGCCTGGATGATTCGGTAGAAGGCCCCGTCCTCATCGACCACGGCCGCCAGCCGCGTCGCCATCGGTCCGACCATGCCGTAGGCCAGGAAGACGCCGAGGAAGGTGCCGACGAGGGCGCCGCCGATCATCGAACCCAGCACGGCCGGCGGTTCGGTGATCGAGCCCATGGTCTTGATCACCCCCAAGACGGCGGCGACGATGCCGAGTGCGGGCAGGCCATCGGCCATGGTCGTCAGCGCGCCGGCGGGCGCCAACGCCTCGTGATGGTGCTTCTCCAGCTGCTTTTCCATCGCGTCCTCGACCTGGTGCGGGTCTTCGAGGTTCATGGTCATCATGCGCAGCGTGTCGCAGATGAAGTCGACCGCGAAGTGGTCCTTCATCACCTTCGGGTAGCGCGAGAAAATAGTGCTGTCGGCAGGGCGCTCGATGTGGCTCTCAAGCGCGATCACGCCCTTGGACTTCATCGTCTTGGTCAGCAGGAAGAGCAGCGAGAGCAGGTCGCGGTAGTCGTCGGCCTTCCACTTGGGGCCGCCGAAAATCTTGCCGAAGCCACCGCCGACGCCCTTGATCACCGCCATCGAGTTGGAAATCAGGAACGCAGCCGCGGCGGCGCCGCAGATCGCCATCAGCTCGTGCGGGGCCGCCTCGATAATCACCCCCATGTTGCCGCCGGAGATGATGAAGCTGCCGAACACCAGGGCGAACAGCAGGACGAGGCCGATAATCTGGAACATGCGTTTCGGACGAACCCTTGGCCAGCGCGGACAAGCCGGGAGCTTCGGCGTTAATGCTTAATCGCAGGTGAGCGCGGCGCACGAACGCAGGTGCGGAACGTCGCACCACGAGTCGCCACGCCGGTGCGTTGCGTCCCCGCCACCCTTTGCCTAACCAGGGCGCCGATGGCGACCGATCAGACCACTCCGCAGCTCTCCCGGCGCGCCTTCGCGATCATCTTCGCCGTCTCGATGGCGACGGCGGTGGGCAACACCGGGCTGCAGTCGGTACTGCCGGCGATCGGTCGTTCGATCGGCATCCCCGATCCGATGGTGGCGGCGATCTTCTCGCTCTCGGCGGTGCTCTGGGCCGCGTCGTCGCCGTTCTGGGCGCGGCAGTCGGACATCCGCGGCCGCAAGCCGATGATGCTGGTCGGCCTCGCGGGCTTTGCGATCTCGATGACGCTGTGCGGCCTCGTCGTCAGCGCGGGCCTCGCGAAGCTGGCCGCGCCCATGACGATCTTCGCCTTCTTCCTGGTCTCACGGGCAATCTTCGGCTTCTTCGGCGCCGCGTCCAATCCGGCGACCCAGGCCTACGTCGCCGAGCGTACCAGCCCGGCCGAACGCACCCAGTGGATGTCGAACCTGGCCGGTTCGTTCAGCCTGGGCACGGTGATCGGGCCGGTGGTCGCGCCGATCTTCATCGTCGGCGTGTTCGAGTTCGCGGGTCCCCTCTACGCCTTCGCCCTGATCGCGGTGGTGATGCTGGCGGTGGTGATCCGCTACCTGAAAGAGGAGCCGGTCGGCGCGGTCGCCGCCACCGGCAAGCGCACTACGCGGCCCCGCCAGCGTCTCTGGCGCGACCGGCGGCTGGTCCCGTTCATCGTCTACGGCTTCCTGCTCTCGACCTGCCAGAGCGCGCTCGGCCAGACCCTCGGCTTCCTGATCATCGACAAGACCCACAAGGCGTTCCCGGAGCTGGCGCCGCGCGCGCTGTTGCACATCGCCCAGGGCTACATCGAAGTGGCGATGGTGGCCGGCGCGATCGCCGGGCTGCTGGCCCTCTGGGGCTTCATCCGCATGTTCTCGATGACCCCTAAGAGCCTGCTGCGCTGGGGGGCGGGGCTGGCGGCGCTCGGCAACCTCGTCGTCGCCTTCTCGCCCGACTACGCCACCGCCACCATTGGCTATGGCCTCGCCAGCCTCGGCTTCTCGTTCGCCCGGCCGGGGTTCACCGCCGGCGCGTCGCTGTCGGTGAGCATGGAAGATCAGGCCGGTGCGGCGGGCGCCATCGCCGCCGTCAACGGGGTCAACATCATCATCGCCCCCTTCGCGGTGATCTTTTACAAGATGATCCCCGAGGGCCCGTTCGTGATCGCCGCGGCGGTGCTGGCCGGCCTCTTTGCCTACGCCTACCTCGACCCGATGCTGCGCAACGTCGGCGAAGGCCTGGGCGGCGAGGATTTGGCGATCGAAGCCACCCTGGAGCGCAGTGACGAGGGGGCCGGGGCTTGAGGGCCTAGGTTTTCCCGCCGGTCTTCAACTTCGTCACCAGATCGGGCGTCAGATAGCCGTCCGCTGGGAGCCCGCGCGCCTTCTGCCAGGTCCGAAGCGCCTGACGGGTGCCGAGGCCGATCTGGCCGTCGGGGACGCCGGGACTGTAGCCGAGCTTGGCCAGCGCCTCCTGCGCCGCCATCCGATCGGCCAGCGACAGGGGGACCTCCTTCGGCCACGGCGTCACCAGGCCGGCCGCGCCGCCGATGCGGTCGGCGAGCAGGCCGACGCTGAGCGCATAGGCCAGGGAGTTGTTGTAGGTGCGGATCGCGAAATGGTTCGGGAGGGCGAGGAACGCCGGGCCGGCCGCGCCCGCCGGCAGCAGCAGCACGGTCGGCGCTGCGGCGTCCGCCGCCGACCAGCCGCGCCCATCCGCCCGGCGCGCGCCCTGATCGGCCCACCACGCCGGCGGCTGCTTCGGACCCTCGCTGAGCCCGTAGTCGAACTTCGGCGTCAGCCGCACCTCGACCGCCCAGCTCTGGCCGCGCAGCCAACCACCCTTCACCAGCAGGTTCGCGGCGGAGGCGAGGGCGTCGGCATCGTTGTTCCAGATGTCCGGCCGCCCAGTCCCGGCGACGCTGACGCCGGTGTTGAGGAAGCTGGAGGGCAGCAACTGGGTCTGCCCCATCGCGCCGGCCCACGACCCCTTCAGCGCGTTGCGGCCGGCGGCGCTGCTGGCCACGATCTTCACGCAGGCGTCGAGCTCGGTCTCGGCCCAGGCCTTGCGACGCGGGTCCTCCGCCGCGAGCGTCGCCAGGCAGCGGACCACGTCCATGTCGCCCTGGTTGGCGCCGAACCCGGACTCCATCCCCCAAATCGCGGTCAGGATGTCGCCCGGCACGCCATAGGTCGCTTCGATCTTGGAAAGCCCGGCGACGCCGTCGCGCTTGTGCTTGCCCATCGAGACGACGCCGGCGGTCACGTCGCGCTGCACGTAAGCGCCGATCGGCAGGGCGAACTCGGGCTGGGCGGCGTTGTGAGCCAGCACCCGGGGATCGGGCGCCAGGCCGGACAGCACCTGCGCCAGCTGGGTCGGCGACCATCCGGACGCGAGTTCCCGGGCATAGAAGCCGTCGAGCCAGATCAGGAACGCATCGTCGCCGGCCGCGCCCAGCAGGTCCGACGGCCGCACCTCGGCGGCGCAGGCGTCGGTGGCGAGACTTGCGCCGGCAAGCGCCAGGGCGACGAACGTGCGGCGATCCATGCCGCAAGCTACCGGCCTGCGCTTCTGCGCCGCAACGAAAAAGCCGCGATTTCGACGTGTCGAACTCTTGCTTGGCCCGTTGCATCCGAGCCAGAGACTCAAACGCAACAGCTGTTCAGGAGAATACATTGGCAAGGTCGGCGTCGCGGTCAGGTTCACCGAACCGCCCCGCGTTGATGATGACGATCCGGCGGCTGCACACCTACATCGGCGCCTTCATCGCCCCCAGCGTGCTCTTCTTCGCCTTCACCGGGTCACTGCAGCTCTTCAGTCTGCACGAGGCGCACGGCGGCTACACGCCGCCAGCGGTGATCGAGGAGCTGGGCTCGATCCACAAGGATCAGGTGCTGAAACATCCGAAGCCGCCCGGGCCGCCCGATGCGGATGACGCTCACGCGGCCCACGCCGGAGGTCATCACGGGGCGGACAGCCCGCCGCCGTGGAACGTGCCGGCGCTGAAGTGTTTGTTCCTCGCTGTCGCGACCGGCCTGATCACCTCGACCCTGCTCGGCCTCTGGCTGGCGCTCACGACCAGCCGCCGCAGCGGCCTGGTGATCGCCCTCATCGCTGCGGGCGCGGCGTTGCCGCTGCTGCTGGTGCTCGCTTAGGGCGGGGACAATCAACAACCGGGTGGGAGGCCCCCGACCGTGGCTTACGGCTTCCAGACGTCGATACGGCCGTGTTCGTTGACGCCGATCAGGATCATCTGTGAGCGCCAGTCGACCAGAACCAGCTCGAAGCCCGCGCTCAGGGCCGCGAAGGGCTTGACCAGGATCCCGTCGTCATCGGCTCCCGCGACGTGCGAGCCGAGGATCGACACGCCGGCGTCGCCGCTCAGGCCATAGAGCGACACGTCGCCGCCCACCGGCAGTGAGAACCCGCCCGCGGCCCGCCCAACCAGGCTCTTGACGCCGGTGAAAAGCACCGGCCCAGGGTTTGCCGCCACGCCAAGTTTACCCGCCAACTCGACAAGCGCGGTCGGGCCGACAATGACCGCTTCCGGCGACAGCTCACGCATATAGATGTCGCGCCAGCCAGCGCCTTGCCGGTGCGCCTCGACGAACGCCTTCAGCTCGGCGAGCTTGTGCTTCAGCTCGTCGAGCCGCGCGCGCTGGAAGTATTCCGCCTGGCGCCACTCATCCTCGTGAAAGACGAGGTCGCTCGGCGCCAGTCGCTCGACCGGTTCCAACGGCGCCGTGTCGTTCGCCAGCGTCGGCATGGAGAAGAGGATCGCGGTCGGATCAATCATCATCGGCGGATTGCCCGCGCCTGCAGTGTCGTTACCGGATGTCATCATGCGACCTTCAATCCATCTCGTGGAACGGCATGGGTGAGCCAAACGCCGTTGCCGGTCACCCAGAACAATTGCCCGTTCCGGGCCAACCGACCAGCCTCGATGACCAGGATCACCGGCTTCCCGCGCCGACGGCCGACGCGCTCCGCCGTTTCAACATCGGCCGAGAGGTGCACGTGGTGGCGCGCCATCGGCCTCAGCCCCTCGGCCACGATCGAAGCCATGAACCGATCGACCGTGCCGTGCCAGAGATGTTCGGGTGGAACGGCGAGGGTCCAATCGGCTTGCACTTCCACGGAGTGACCTTGCCGCGCTCGGATCGACGCCGCATCGGCGGCCAGCTCGAAGCGGCCCTTGTCGTTGGTTTCGACCACGCGCACGAGACGCTCCCAGTCCGAGGTCTCTCCCTGGGCAGCGAGCGCTCGCAGGACGGCGTCGACATCGGCCCAGCCCGCAGCGTCGTGCTCAAGCCGACGGCGTCGGGCCGATGCCTCAGCCAAAAGGCCAGCGTTTTCGAAATCATGATGTCGTCCAGATCCATGATGACCGGCATACGCCGACTGATGAACGTCGCAACAGGCGACGGGAAGCGGCCTCCCCAGTGGACCGCGCCTGGTCAGATTGACTTCGGCGGAACCGGTCTCTATATCCGCGCGCTCCGCTCAGCCGCCCCAGTTGTAAGACCCGAAAAGCCCGATGAAAGTCCGCAGCTCCCTGAAGTCGCTTAAGACGCGTCACCGCGACTGCAAGCTCGTGCGCCGCAAGGGCCGCATGTACGTGATCAACAAGACCGACCCGCGCTTCAAAGCCAAGCAAGGCTAAGCGCTGCGCTGGCCGTGGCTCTGTGCGGAGTCGTCTTCGACATCGGCAACGTGATCGTGCGCTGGGATCCGCGCACGCTCTATTCCAAGATTTTCCCCGATCCGGCCGAGCGCGACTGGTTCCTGGCCAATGTCTGCACCATGCCCTGGCATTCGCGGCACGATGCCGGCGTGCCGTTCGCCGAAAACCGCGCGCCGCTGATCGCGCGCTATCCCGAACACGAGGCGGCGATCGTCGCCTGGGAGGAGCGCTGGTGGGAGATGTTCTCCGGCGCGATCCCTGAGACCGAGGCCGCGATCGAAGCGCTGGCGGCGCAGGGCGCGCCCATGGTCGGGCTGACCAACATGCCGTCCTCCACGGCCGCTGGCACGTTCGCGATGAGCCCGGCTTTCAAGCGCTTCGAACACATCGTCGTCTCGAGCGATGTCGGGCTTGCCAAGCCTGATCCCCGCATCTTCGAGCTCGCCGCGCGGGAGGCTGGCCTGCCCCCGAACGAGCTGCTGTTCGTCGACGACTCTCGCACCAATATCGACGCCGCCGCGGCCTGCGGCTTCGCCGTCCACCACTTTGTCGACCCCGCGGGGTTGCAACCCGACTTGGCGGCCCGCGGCCTGTTGTGAGCCGCTCTTGCCGCCGCTAGAGCACGATGACTTTGTCGGAATCGACAAAGGTCTGAAGCGTGCTCGCAAGACCAAAGCGACGAGCCTGTTGATCCCGTTTTGATGGTTCCATCAAAACGGGCCAGGCTCTAGGGTCGCGCCAACTTCCTTCCAACCCAGAAAGCTTGCGTACCTCTCATGGCCGACGATTCCTCCAGCATCGACACCCTTGGCGCCACCGCTCAGGGCAAGCTGAAGAGCCTGGTCGAGCGCATCGAGCGTCTCGAAGAGGACAAGGCCGCCGTCGCCGCCGACCTCAAGGAAGTCTACGCCGAGGCCAAAGGCGAGGGCTTCGACGTCAAGATCATCCGCAAGGTGGTCCGCCTGCGCAAAGCCGATACCGCCAAGCGCCAGGAAGAAGAAGCGCTGATCGAGCTCTACATCACGGCGATCGGAGGCCTGTGAAGCGTACGCCGACCGATCCTCGGGCGCAGGCCAAGCGCTCCGCCTTGAACGCGCTACGGCGCGCCAAGCGGGCGGCTGACCGGGCCGGGGTGGAATTGTCGGCGTGGGAAGGCGAGTTCCTGGGCTCGGTCGCTGATCGGGTCTCGACCTACGGTCGCGCGTTCGGAGATCCTGAGAAAGGCACGCCGGGCGCCGCGCTTTCGGCCCGCCAGGGGGTCAAACTGAAGGAGATTGTCGCCAAAGCGTCCGGCAAGCCGCGCGCCGGGATGCGCCGTCGCAGATCGCTTGGGAAAACCGACGATCAGGGATAGGTTTGTATCACGAGGGCGCGATCAACGATTTTAAGAGGTTCTAGCCGGTGCCGACATCCGCCCGACTGCTTTCGCTTGCAAGCGCCTCTCCCCCGCATGAATTTCTCCAAGCCGATGTCGGCACAGCGGCCCGCCGCTTGTTCGGCCCCAAGTTCCGCGACTTCGAACGGCTGTTTCCGATCTTCCGCAACACCGGCATCCGCTCGCGCCAAGCGGTGCTGCCGATGGAGTGGTATTTCGAGGATCGCACCTGGCCGGAGCGCACCGCCGCCTACCTTACGGGCGCGGTCGACCTCTTCTGCGATGCCGCGGGCAAGGCGCTCGAGAACGCGGGACTGACGGGCGCGGACATCGACACGGTGGTCACCGTCTCATCGACCGGGATCGCGACGCCCAGCCTGGAGGCGCGGGCCTTGACCCGGTTGGGTTTCCGCGAAGACGTGATGCGCGTGCCGGTGTTCGGGCTCGGCTGTGCGGGCGGCGTGTCCGGCATCTCGATCGCCTCGCGGCTGGCGCAGGCCCGCCCCGGTTCCAACGTGCTGATCGTCGCGGTCGAGCTTTGCACGCTCGCCTGCCGGCTGGACGAGATGACCAGCGCCAACATCGTCGCCACCGCGCTCTTCGGCGACGGGGCCGCGGCCTGCGTGCTGCGCGCCGGTCATGAGGAGGGGCTGGCCGAGATAACCGGCACGGCCGAGCACACCTGGCCCGACAGCCTCGAGATCATGGGCTGGAACGTCGATCCGCTTGGCTTCGGCGTGATCTTCGATCGCTCGATCCCGACCTTCGCCGAAGCCAACCTGCGCCCGGCGATGGACGGCTCGCTCGCTCGCATGGGCATGACGATGGGCGACGTGGACCGGTTCATCTGCCACCCCGGCGGCGCCAAGGTGATCGAAGCGCTGGAGAAGTCGTTCGACCTCGGCCAGGGCGCGCTGACGTTCGAGCGCGAAGTGTTGGCCGATCACGGCAACATGTCGGCCCCAACGGTGATGTTCGTGCTGGAGCAGGCGCTGGCCGCCAAGACCACCGGCAAGCTGGTGCTAACGGCGCTGGGTCCGGGCTTCACCGCATCGTGCGTTTCGATGGCGGCGTGATCCTAGTGTGCTGGATTTGAAGTTCGCCCTCACATGGGTCGGCCGCCGAGCGAACTTCAAATCCAATAAGCACACTAGAAACACATACTTGCTAGTGTCCTTAACGATTCCGAAGTTCGTCGGAGCTCTCCACAAATGCGTGCGAACTTCGGAATCGGGACACTAGCGGTCGTTCTGCTGGGCCTGGTCACCGCCCAGCGGTTGGGCGAACTGGTCCTGGCGCGCCACAACACCGCCAAGCTGAAGTCCCAGGGCGCCTACGAGGTCGCGCCCGGCCACTATCCGCTGATCGTGCTGCTGCACGCAGGCTGGCTGGTCGGACTGTGGGTGCTGGTGCTCTGGCTGAAGCCGCCGATGAGCCTGCCGCTGGCGGCGGTGTTCCTCGGCATCGAGGGCTTGAGAGTCTGGACACTGATGAGTCTCGGCCCGCGTTGGACCACCCGGATCATCATCCTGCCGGGCGCCCCGCTCGTGCGGCGCGGCCCCTACCGATTCATTCCGCACCCGAACTATGTGGTGGTCGCGGCGGAGATATTGGTGCTGCCGCTGGTGTTCGGACAGTGGGCCTACGCGCTCGTTTTCACCGCGCTGAACGCGGCAATCCTCTTTGTACGGATCAGGGCGGAGAATGTCGCGTTGGCGAAGGGTGTTGGCAGTCTAAATTCAACGACCAGTCCCACCTGATATGTCATCCCGGAAGGCGCGAAGCGACTATCCGGGACCTCCTGCACCGTCGAGCCAAGGAGATCCCGGATCTGCGCCGCCGGCGCGGCTTGTCCGGGATGACCAATTTTGGGGGATCGGATTTGTTAGCTGTTACCCCGCCTCCCTGACCTGGTCCTCCAACCCTTGCTCGCGGACCTTGCGGTAGAGGGTGGAGCGGCCGATGCCGAGGCGGCGGGCGACTTCGCTCATGTGGCCGGCGTAGATCTCGATCGCCAGCTGGATCAGGTCGCGCTCGATGTCTTCCAGGGTGCGCAGGTGCCCGCGGTCGTCGAGGATCTGCACCGGTGAGTTCCGGGGCATGTCGGCGGCGAACTCGGCCACGGTGGGCAGCACCGGCGGGGTGGATCCCCCGCCGCTCGCCGCGCCCCGCTCGGCAGGCTCGCTGACCGGCGGCAGGCTGACGCCGGAGATCGCCGGGAAGTCGTGCGGCTGCAGGTAGGGCGCGTCGGCGAGGATGATCGCGCGATAGACCGCGTTCTCCAGCTGCCGCACGTTGCCCGGCCAATCGAATGCGTTCAGCAGCGCCAGAGTCTCGGGCGAGGCGCCGGCGACGCGGCGGCCCTCCTCCAGATTGAACCGGCGCACGAAAGTCTCGGTCAGCGCCGGGATGTCCTCGCGGCGGTCGCGCAGGGCCGGCGCCTCGATCGGATAGACGTTGAGCCGGTAGAACAGGTCCTCGCGGAACCGGCCTTCCGCCACCGCTTGCGAAAGGTCACGATTGGTTGCCGAGAGGAAACGAACATCGACCTTCACCGGCCGCTTGGCGCCGATCGGGTCGATCTCGCTTTCTTGCAGCGCGCGCAGCAGCTTGACCTGCATGTCGAGCGGCAACTCGCCGACCTCGTCGAGGAAGAGGGTGCCGCCGTTGGCTTCCTGGAACTTGCCGAGGTGTTTGTCGCTGGCGCCGGTGAAGCTGCCCTTCTCGTGGCCGAACAGGATCGACTCGACGAGGTTCTCCGGGATCGCGCCGCAGTTGACCGTCACGAACGGCCGGCCGGCGCGCTCGGAGCCGCCGTGCACGGCCCTGGCGATCACTTCCTTGCCCGAACCGCTCTCGCCGGTGATCAGCACCGGGATCGAGGACTTCGCGGCGCGCTCGCCAAGGCGCTTGACCATCTGCATGGCCGGACCTGAACCGATCAGATCGTCGAACGTGGTGCGGCCCGCCGAATGTTTCTTCAGCCGATCGACCTCGGTCCTGAGCGCGCCCATTGAGAGCGCGTTGGCGATCGAGACCATGATCCGTTCGGGGCTGGCCGGCTTGACGAAGAAATCGCAGGCGCCGGCGCGCATCGCCGCCACCACCGTGTCGATGCCGCCGGTCGCGGTGACCACGATCACCGGCTGGGCGAGACCGCGGGAACGCATGTCCTCGAGGGTCTCTTGGCCGCTCATACCGGGCATGTTCAGGTCGAGCAGAACGATGTCGGTCACCGCGCCGGACGACAGGTGCTCCAGCGCCGAGCGCCCGCCGTCGGCGTGGGCGACGCGGAAGCCCTCGCGCTCCAGCACGGCCTGCGTCAGTCGCCGCTGAGTCGGATCGTCATCGACGACTAGGACCGTCTTGTTCATTTGAAGCACCCGCACCGAACTGCGCCGCGCCGTCTGATGGGCGAGGCTTATTTTTTGTCCCTTCCTGATACAGGCCCCCGGTAAAGAGGGGGTTTCGGAGACCTGAGCGAGGCGTTAACGCGCGCCTTAGCAGCGCCGCCATTTTCGCGCTAAAGCGTGCGCACATGAACGCGCCCGTCAAACTGCCGATCAATTCGCTCCCGGAATGGAGCCTCGAAGACCTCTATTCCGGCCGCGCGGACCCGAGGATCGAAGCCGATCTCGCCGCCGCCGCCCGCATCAACGCTGAGCTGGAGACGCTGAAAGGCGCTTTCGTCGCCGCCAAGACAGCCCCCGCGACGTTGGGAGAGCTGATCGACCGAGGGATCGGGCTTTACCAAGGCGCCACTGACAAGCTCTGGGCGGTCGGCGCTTACGCCGGCCTCGCCGCTTCGACCGCCAGGGACGATCCAGCCTGGTCGCGCTTCGAAGCCGACATCCGCACGCGCTCGTCGCAGATCGCGGCTGGAAGCCTTTTCTTCACGCTCGAACTCAACGAGATCGACGACACTGAAATCGAAGCGGCGCTGTCTGCCCATCCCGTAGCCGCTCGTTGGCGGCCCTGGCTGCGGCGGGTGCGGCTGTCGCGGCCGCACGAGCTAAGTCACGACCTCGAACGCCTCTTGCTCGACAAGGGCCCTGCCGTCGCCAACTGGGTGCGGCTCTATGATGAGACCCTGGCCAAGCTCTCGATCCGCGCCGGCCGCGATACCCTGACCCTGGCCGAGGCGCTGAACCGGCTCTCCGACTCCGATCCCAGGGCGCGGCGCTCGGCCGCCCAGGGTTTGGCCCGCGCCTTGGACGCCAAGAGTTCGACGCTGACGCTCGCCTTCAACACCCTGGCGTTCGAGAAGCAGGTCGAGGATCGCTGGCGGAAGTACCCGACCCCGGCCGCGGCTCGCCACGTCGCCAACGAGGTCGACGCCGAGGCGGTCGCCGCGCTGGAGGCGGCGGTGGTGGCCAGCTATCCGCGGCTTTCGCACCGCTATTACGCGCTGAAGGCCAAGGTGATGGGCAAGACCCGGCTCGATCACTGGGACCGCAACGCCCCGCTGACCTCCGCCATCCCTCGCCGCTACGGCTGGCAGGAGGCGCGCGACATGGTGCTGGAGAGTTTCGATGCGCTCGCGCCCCGCTTCGGCGCCACCGCCGCGCGGTTCTTCGACCAGCCCTGGATCGACGCCAACCCGCGCCCAGGCAAGCAGTCGGGCGCCTACTCGCACCCGGTGACATCGGAGAAGCACCCGTTCGTGTTCATGAACTTCATGGGCGAGCGGCGCGATGTGCTGACCCTGGCGCACGAGCTGGGTCACGCGGTGCACCAGACCCTGGCCGCGCCGCAAGGCACGCTGCTGGCCGACACGCCGCTGACCCTCGCCGAGACTGCCTCGATCTTCGGCGAAGGGCTGGTGTTCGAGCGGCTGCTCGCCGATGCCAAGGGGCTGGAGCGGCGCGATCTCCTCGCCGGCAAGATCGAGGATGCGCTCAACACCGTGGTGCGCCAGATCGCCTTCCACCGCTTCGAGACGCGGTTTCACGACGCCCGCCAGGCGGGCGAGCTTTCCATCGGCGAGATCAACGAGATCTGGCTGGAGGTGATGGGCGAGAGCCTGGGCCCGGCGATCAAACTCAACGCGGGCTACGAGACTTACTGGTCCTACGTCAGCCACTTCGTCCACGCGCCGTTCTACGTCTACGCCTACGCGTTCGGAAACCTGCTGGTCGAGGCGCTGATGGAGGCGCGGCGGCAGAGCCCGAAGGGCTTCGT
The DNA here is from genome assembly GCA_036494265.1 of Caulobacteraceae bacterium. Classification (GTDB taxonomy): domain Bacteria; phylum Pseudomonadota; class Alphaproteobacteria; order Caulobacterales; family Caulobacteraceae; genus Acaudatibacter. The sequence goes on from DASXOP010000075.1 coordinate 42,085, forward strand.
GCCGCTCTACGAGGACCTGCTCGCCGCCGGCGGCGCGCGCACCTACGTCGAGGCGCTGGCCCCGTTCGGACTCGATCCCCGCGACCCCACCTTCTGGTCAGGCGGCTGCGCGCGGCTGGAGCGGCTGGTCGACGAGTTCGAGGCGCTGGTCTAGCGCGCATGCCCACTGACCCGGAACGCAACCGCCTGGCCGGCCGGGTGGCGCGGTTCGCCCGCGTCGGCGCCGGGGTGACCGGCGCGGCGGCGTCGATCGGGGTCAACGCGCTGCGCGGCGGCGGCGATCAGGACGCGCGCAATGCGAGGGCGGTTCGAGAAGCATTGGGGCAGCTGAAGGGCCCGCTGATGAAGATCGCCCAGATGGCGACCACCATCCCGGACCTGCTGCCGCCCGAGTTCGCCCAGGAACTCGCCAACCTGCAGATGAACGCGCCGCCTATGTCGGCGTCGTTCGTGCGGCGGCGGATGGCGGCGGAGCTGGGGCCGGACTGGGCGGAGAAGTTCGCCAGTTTCGACCTTCAACCCGCCGCGGCCGCCTCGCTGGGTCAGGTCCACCGCGCCACCTCGCACGATGGCCGCGCGCTGGCGGTGAAGCTGCAGTATCCGGACATGCAGAGCGCGGTGGAGACCGACCTCAGCCAGATGCGCACCGTCATGGCGCTTGGCCGCCAGCTGTTCGGCGGGGTCGACACCCGCGAGATCGCCCACGAGATCAGCGACCGCATCCGCGAGGAACTCGACTATGAGCGCGAGGCCAAGGCCGCCGCGCTCTACGCCAACTTCTTTGCCGGCCGCGCCGACATCGCCGCGCCCGAAACCTTCCCCGAGCTTTCCACCGGCCGACTGCTGACCATGACCTGGCTCGAGGGACGCGGGCTGATGGAGTTCACGGCCGCCGACCAGGAGACCCGCGACGGCATCGCGCGGCTGCTCTTCGAAGCCTGGTGGACCCCGCTGATCCAGCTCGGCGTCATCCACGGCGACCCGCACCTCGGCAACTACACGTTCGCGGGAGCCGAAGGCGCCGGCGACGCCGCGCGGCTGAACCTGCTCGACTTCGGCTGCATCCGCATCTTCCCGCCCAGCTTCGTCGATGGCGTGCTGCGGCTCTACCGGGCGCTGATCGACGATGACCACGAGGCGCAGGCCGAGGCCTACCGGGTTTGGGGCTTCACGGGCCTGAACCGCGAGCTGATCGAGACGCTGAACATCTGGGCCAGGTTCATCTACGGCCCGCTGCTCGACGACCGCGTCCGCTCCGTCGCCGACGGGGTGAGCCCAGGCGCCTATGGCCGGCGCGAGGCGTTCCAGGTCAAGCAGGCGCTGGATGCGCAAGGGCCGGTGACGGTGCCGCGCGAGTTCGTGTTCATGGAACGCGCGGCGATCGGGCTGGGCGCCGCGTTCTTGCGGCTGGGCGCGGAGATGAACTGGCGGCAGCTGTTCGAGGCGTCGCTGGAAGGGTTCACAGCCGAAGGATTGGCGGAACGGCAGGCGGGCGCGTTGGCGGCGGTTGGACTCCCCGACTGACCCCCAACAAACGCCCGACAAACCACTAACCAACCCAACCAACCGTGTCATCCCGGCGGTAGCAAAGCGAAGAGCCGGGATCTGCTTGCTCGATCACGGGAATGAGGTCCCGGATAGCCCGCCGCGCGGCCTTCCGGGATGACAATTCTGGTAGGCTGAGAGCGGTTCGACCTAGCCCCGCACCGCCGTGATCTCGACCCCCGCCGCCGCTGCGTCCGGGGCTAGCGCGGAGGGTTTCTCGACCCGGATCCGGGCCCGGGTCACCTTGGGTTCTTCCAGGCAGGCGTCGGCCAGGTGGTGGGCGAAGGTCTCGACCAGGCCCCGATGGCCCTCGGCGGCGACTTTGCGGGCCTTGGCGGCGATGGTCTCGTAGTTCACGGTCTCGGAAAGGTCGTTCCAGTTGGTCACCGCGACGTCGAGCTCGGCGTCGATCACCAGGGTCTGGGCGCGGCCCTTCTCGTGCTTGTAGACCCCGATCTGCGCCTCGACGACAAGGCCGCGCACGAACACCTTGGTGATCACGATGCGCGAGGCGCCCGGCTTTGCGTCCGGCGTTGGTTGGGTCAGAGGCATCGACGCCCCCCTCAATCTATGATGTCAGGCGTCCGCCAGGAGAGGTGCTGGCCGCCATCGACGGCGATCATCTGGCCCGTCACCGATGGGGCGTCAATCAGATAGGCGAGCGCCTGGCCGATCTCGCCGGGCGTGGCCCCATGCCCGAGGATCACGGCGCTCGTTTCGGCGTCGAACGCGGCCTGCGACTGATGGATCGAGGGCAAGGTGGGTCCGGGGCCGATGGCGTTGACGCGGATGCGGGGCGCCAGCCCCTGCGCCATCATCGGCGTCGCCGCCCAGAGCGCGGCCTTGGTCACCGCATAGCTGAAGAACTGCGGGGTCGGGCGCAGCACCCGTTGGTCGACGATGTTGACGATAAGACCGCTCGCGTCGGCCGGCAGCGCTTTAGCGAAAGCCTGGGTAAGCAGGATCGGAGCGCGCAGGTTAGCGGCCTGGGCGGCGTCCCAGCTCTCCGCGCTCAAGGTGTCGATGCGGTCGTCCTCGAACAGCGAGGCGCAGTTGACCAGCAACGTCAGCATTCCTGGCGCGGCGGCGATCAGCTGTCTGCAGTCGCTGGCGTCGGCAAGATCGCCGCCCGCCGACACCGCCTTGCGGCCGGTTGTCTCGATCAGGCCGATGGTCTCGTTGGCGTCTTCGTCGGCGTGGCGATGGTGGACGACGACGTCATAGCCGGCCCGCGCCGCCGTCAGCGCCAGTTCGCGGCCGATCCGCCGGGCAGCGCCAGTGACGAGCGCCCAGCCGCGCTCGCCCATCAGTCGAAGCGGCCGAACTCGTAGCGGTTCAGCACCAGGAAGCTGACGACGAAGAGCAAGATGAGACCGATGGCCTGCCAGCCCATGAGATGTCCTTCAAACTGTTCGATGCGGGAAATCACGCGTCCCGCCCCCGCCGTCAAGCGCTTCGCACCCAGTTCGAACCGCGCTACGAGACCTCATGCCCTGGCGGCGAGCGCTCCAACCCTTTGTCTGGCCCCTTTATCAGGTCTATTCGCGCCTGTTCCGCAGCGCGACGCTGGGCGTGCGCGGGCTGGTGCTGAACGAGGCCGGCGAGGTGTTGCTGGTCGAACATACTTATATGCGCGGCTGGTTCCTGCCTGGCGGCGGGGTCGAGGCCGGCGAGACGATCGAGGCCGCGGTGGTGCGCGAGCTGGAGGAAGAAGCTGGCGTGCGCGTGATCGGCCGGCCGAAGCTGGTCAGCGTCCACGCCAATCACCGGGTCTTCCGCGGCGATCACGTGATGCTCTACCGCGTCGATGAGTGGGCGCCCTGCACACCGTCGCAGCAGGGTGAGATCGCCGCCATCGCCTGGTTCGCGCCCGACCAGCTGCCGCCCGGCGCCACGCCCGGAACCCGCCGGCGGATCGCCGAAGCGCTCGGCGGCGAGGATCATTCGCTGCACTGGTGAAGGTGATTCTTCGCCAGCCCCCTTCCAGTCTGAACCGCGATCACTAATATGCCGGCCGAGCGAGACCCCTGTGGATAACCGGCGGGGCTCGGGAGGCCCAAGGAGCACGGCATGCGCGAATATATGAAGTTCTACATCGACGGGCAGTGGGTCGATCCGGTGACCGCGAAGTCCCTCGACGTGATCAACCCGGCCAACGAGGAAGTGGCTGGCCGCATCTCCGCCGGCGCCGCCGCCGACGTCGACAAGGCCGTGGCCGCCGCCAAGAAGGCGTTCGTCACCTATTCGCAGACCAGCCGCGAAGAGCGCATCGAGCTGCTGCAGCGCGTGCTCGACGAGTACCGCAAGCGCTTCGCCGACATCGCCCAAGCGATCACCGAGGAAATGGGCGCCCCCGCCAGCCTCGCTCAGACCGCCCAGGCCGGCATTGGCGTCGCCCACATCTCCACCGGCATCGAGGTGCTGAAGAACTTCAAGTTCGAGGAAGATCGCGGCCCGACGCGGCTGGTGAAAGAACCGATCGGCGTCTGCGGCCTGATCACGCCCTGGAACTGGCCGATCAACCAGATCGCCTGCAAGGTGGTGCCGGCGCTGGCCACCGGCTGCACCATGGTGCTGAAGCCGTCGGAAGAAGCCCCGTTCTCGGCCTATATCTGGGCCGAAGTGATGGCAGCCGCGGGCGTGCCAGCCGGCGTGTTCAACATGGTCAACGGCACCGGCCCGGACGTGGGTGCGGCGATCTCCAGCCATCCCGACATCGACATGGTGTCGTTCACCGGCTCGACCCGCGCCGGGGTGGAAGTGGCCAAGGCCGCCGCCACCACCGTCAAGCGCGTGGCGCAAGAGCTGGGCGGCAAGAGCCCGAACATCATCCTCGACGACGCCGACATGAAGACCGCCGTTGGCGGCGGCGTGCGCTCGGTGATGACCAACTCCGGCCAGTCCTGCAATGCGCCCACCCGCATGCTGGTGCCGGCGGGCAAGATGGATGAGGCCATCGTCATCGCCAAGGCGGCCGCCGAGAGCGTCACCGTCGGCGATCCGAACGGCAACGCCACCATCGGCCCGGTGGTCAACAAGACCCAGTGGGAGAAGATCCAGCGCCTGATCAAGGCCGGCATCGCCGAGGGCGCCACCCTCGTCACCGGTGGCCCGGATCGCCCGGAAGGCCTGGAGAAGGGCTTCTATGTGAAGCCGACGGTGTTCGCCAACGTCACCAACGACATGACCATCGCTAAGGAAGAGATCTTCGGACCGGTGGTTTCGATCCTTGGCTACCAGAGTGTCGATGAGGCGGTGAAGATCGGCAACGACACCGAATACGGCCTCGCGGCCTACATCTCCGGCTCCGACATGGGCAAGATCCGCGACGTGGCGTCCCAGCTGCGTGCGGGCCAGGTGTCGATCAACGGCGGCGGCGGCGACATGACCGCCCCGTTCGGCGGCTACAAGATGAGCGGCAACGGGCGCGAGTGGGGCGACTACGGCTTCCACGAGTACCTCGAAACCAAGGCCATGCTCGGCTACACCCCGAAGCAAGCGGCGGAGTAAGAACTTCCCCTCCCCCTTGAGGGGAGGGCTTGGGGCGGGGGGCTCGTCGGGCCGCCCGCCCTTTTTGCGACTAGCGGCCGGCAATCGTCGCCAGCCGGCAGACCCCCACCCCCGGCCCCTCCCCGCAAGGGGGAGGGGAGGAGTGATCGATGACCCTCGACCCGCACTTCAAGGCCATGTTCGACGCCCAGGCCGAAGCGGCTGCAGCCGCCGGCGGCGGGGCGGCTACGCCGATGGGACAGATCCCGCCGGCGATGGTCCGCGCCGGCTATCGGATGCAGCGCACGAGCCAGAACGCGAAGACCTCGCCAGCGTCGGTCGAGGCGCGCGACCTGGAGGTCGGCGGCGGCGCGGGGCCGATCCCGGCGCGGCTTTACACCCCGGCCGACGCGGCCGCGCCGTCCGGCCTCTTGGTCTATTTCCACGGCGGCGGCTGGGTGATCGGCGACCTGGAGACCCACGACGGCCACTGCCGCCGCCTCGCCGCCAACTCCGGTCAGCGAGTGATGGCGGTCGACTATCGCCTGGCGCCGGAGAACCCGTTCCCGGCCGGTCACGACGACGCCCTGGCCGCTACGCGCTGGGCGTTCGACCACGCCGCCGAGCTCGGAGCTGATCCCGCCCGAATCGGCGTCGGCGGCGATAGCGCCGGCGGCAACCTCGCCGCTGCGGTGTCGCAGGACATGCGCGGCGACGCCGGCCGCCAGCTCAAGCTGCAAATGCTGCTCTATCCCGCGGTCGGGCCGGAGACGCCGACCCAGTCGCGGCTGGAACGAGACGGACCGGTGCTGTCCAAAGCCGCGATGGCCTGGTTCGAAACCTCGCTCGCCGCGGCCAGCCATCCGGATGGCCACCGCGCCTCGCCGGCCCGTTCGAGCGACCTCTCCGGCCTACCGCCCGCCTACATCGTCACCGCGGGGTTCGATCCGCTCGAGCACGAGGGCCGCGACTATGCCGCCGCTCTGACCAGCGCCGGCGGCGAAGCGCGGCACGTGAACTACCCCGCCCTGGTCCACGACTTCTTCATCATGGGCGACGTCTCGCCGGCCGTGCTGGAAGCCGCGCAGGAAGCCGGGGCCGCGATCCGCGCGGCGCTGGGCTAGATCAGCTGACCTAGATCAGCTCAGGCGGCGCGTCGCGGAGATCGCCGCGCGTATTGCCGAAGCCGAGCAGCCAGGCGCCTACGAGGGCGGACGCGACTGATCCCAGCAAGATCGCCAGCTGGATTGCCGGCTTCGGTGCGACCGGCATTCCGGCGATGAAGTAGCTGATGGTGAAGCCGACGCCGCAGAGCGCGGCGACGCCCAGCATCTGCCGCCAGGTCGCGCCGATAGGTCGGCGCACGAGCTTTAGCAGCGTCGCCGCGAACGGCAGGCCAAAGGCGCCGAGCGGTTTGCCAATGACCAACGCCAGCATCAGTCCCAGTGCGCCTGGCGTCGCCAGGTCCGCCAGCCGCACCGCGCGGTGGGAGAAGCCAGCGGCGGCGAAGACGAAGATCGGCAGCACCAGGAAGGCGACGTACGGGTGCAGGCTCTCCATGAAGTACTTCAAGAGGCTGGCCTGTCCCGGCCGCCGGGCGCCCACCGGCACGGTGAAGGCGCACGCAACGCCGCCCAACGCCGGGTCCAGGCCCGATTTCAGCGTGAACACCCAAACCGCGACGAAGCCAGCGGCGTAGAACAGGAACGGCGCGGTCCGCCAGCGCGACAACAACGCCAGCATCGCCAAGACCGCGCCGGCGCCGATCAGCATGTCGGGGTCGAGCGCCCGGTTGTCGAGGATCGCGGTGAGCGAGACGGCCGCGAGATTGTCGACCAGCGCCACGCTCATCACCAGCACGTGCAGCGCGTGCGGCAGCCGCCGGCCGGCGATCGCCAACGCCGCCAGCGCCGCGGCCCCGTCGGTGGCGCAGCCGATCGGCCAGCCGGCGAGGTCGCCGCCGTGACCTTGGTTGAACGCCAGGTAGATCGCCGCCGGAACGAGGAAACCGCCAAGCGCCGCGAGGGCGGGCAAGGCGAGGCGGCGCGGGTTGGAAAGCTCGCCGCGCAGCACCTCGAACTTCAGCTCCATGCCGAGCACGGTGAAGAACACCGGCATCAGCAGCGCCCGCACCCAGCCGGCCAGGGTGAGCGTTTCGGTCAGGTCGCCGACGCGCACCGGCACCGGCATCGCGAGGAGCTGGAAATAGTCGCCGCCGAGGCGGGAGTTGGCGACGCCCAGCCCGGCCACGGCCGCGGCGGCGAGCACCAGGCCGGAGCCGGACTCGGTCCTCAGGTAATCCAGCGTCGGTCGCCGCATCCGCTGGGGTTACCACAACCCGCGTAGTTGACGCAGGGCGACGGCTTGCCGCGAACGATCTCGCGGCGCATCTGGCCGCATGCCCGTCTCGATGCTTTATCAGCCCGACCCGCAGTTCAGCCGTCTGGGCCCGGAGTTCGCCGATCCAGTGAAGGCGGCGGACTTCCCGGCCACCATTCTGCGATTCCGCAACGACCGCGCTGCGGCGACGGTGGGGCTGGACACGCTGACAGACGACGAGTGGACGCGCCACTTCGGCCGCTTCGAGCCGCTGCCGGGCAACCTGCCGGAGCCGCTGGCGCTGCGCTATCACGGCCACCAGTTCCGTAGTTACAACCCCGAGATCGGCGACGGGCGCGGCTTCCTGTTCGCCCAGCTGCGCGAGGCTGGAACCGGCCGGCTGCTGGACCTCGGCACCAAGGGCTCCGGCCAGACGCCCCACTCGCGTTTCGGCGACGGGCGGCTGACGCTGAAAGGCGGCGTGCGCGAGGTGCTGGCGACCGCGATGCTGGAGGCGCTGGGCGTGCCGACGTCGAGCACCTTATCGCTGATCGAGACGGGCGAGGCCTTGCAGCGCAACGATGAACCCAGTCCGACCCGCGCGGCGGTGCTGACCCGGCTGTCCTACAGCCACATCCGCTTCGGCACGTTCCAGCGCCATGCCTATTTCGACCGCGCCGATCTGATCGGCGAACTGGTGAACTACGCGGTGGAGACCTACTACTCCGGCCTCGGCAACGCGCCCGACCGCCCGGTGGCGCTCTTCAAGGCGGTGCTGGAGCGCTCCGCTCACCTGGTCGGGCGCTGGATGGCCGCCGGCTTCGTGCATGGCGTGCTCAACACCGACAACATGAACCTGACCGGCGAGAGTTTCGACTACGGTCCCTACCGCTTCCTGCCGCGCAACGACCCCAACTTCACCGCCGCCTACTTCGACGAGAACGGGCTCTATGCTTTCGGCCGCCAACCCGAAGCGGTGTTTTGGAACCTGCGTCAGCTTGCGGGATCGCTGACCCTGGTCACGGACGCCGACCCTCTGGTCGAAGCGATCAACGCCTTTTCGGGCCTTTACCGGACTGAACTCGCGGCCTCGATGCTGCGTCGTTTGGGGCTGGTTTCGCGCGACGCCGACGCCGACATCGACCTCGTCAACGCGGCGTTTCGAGCCTTGGCCGAGGGCGGCGCCGGGCTGCGCTGGGAGCCGTTCTTCTTCGACTGGTTCGGCGGCCTGGCCTCAGAAGCGCGTGCGCTGGCCGGGCCCCGCGCCGACCTCTATGGCGGCGACGCGTTCGGGGTGTTTCGCGACGGGTTGAAGGAGTTCCAGGCTGATCGTCCGGATCGCCTGGACGCGCCTTACTTCGCCGCCGCCGAGCCGGAGGAACTGCTCTACGACGAGATCGAAGCGCTCTGGGCGTCCATCGCCGAGCACGACGACTGGTCGCCGTTCAACCTCAAGCTCGAGCGGATTGAGGGCGCGCGTAAGGCCTGGGGCCTGAGCTAGCTTTCAGCGTGCCAGACGCGAAGGCTTGACTCAGAGGACTCTATATTGCAGAGTTCTCGACGCCGATGAGGAGAACCGCCATGGCCGCCACCTTCGCCGTCGATGATCAGCCCGCGCTCGGCCCGTCGAAGTTCAGACCCATACACCTTGCCCACCTGCTGAAGCCGATCGCGCTGGATTTCGTCGCTACGCTGTTCTTCGCCGGGCTCTACGCCCTGACCGGCGACCTGCTGGTCTCGATCGTCGTTGGCGTCGCGGCTGGCGCCGGGCAGGTGGCCTGGCGGCTGGCGACGCGGCGTCCGATCGCGGCGATGCAGTGGGCGGGCCTCGGACTGGTGATCGTCACCGGCGCGCTCGCGCTCATCACCAAAAGCCCGCTGGTGATCATGCTCAAGCCGACCCTGATATACACCGTGATCGGCCTGGCGATGCTGCAGCCGGGCTGGATGCGCCGCTACGCGATCCCTATGGAGCGCTCGCCGATCCCGATGATCGCGTTCGTCATCGCCGGCTACTTCATCGCCGCCCTGGTGCTGGTTGGCGGCGCGCTCAATCTATACTTCGCGCTCGGCGCCAACCCGAAGTCCTGGGCGATGTTCATTTCCATCTATCCGATCACCTCGAAGCTGGTTGGTTCGGCTCTGGTCTTTGGCGGCTTTGCCTTGGTTGGCAGGCACAACGGCCGCCGTGGCATCTTCTTTCCGGAAACATCGACACCCGCAGCGGCGAAGCTCTAGGGGCCGGGAATGACCATCTCCAAAGACGACGCCGCACTGGCCCTCAGCGAGATCGATGCGGCTGGCGGGCGGTTGCGCGAGGTCACGGCTTACGCCCAGGCCGCGCCATTTCTGGTGATCTGGGGCCTTGTGTGGATGGCCTGCGACCTGACCGACCAGTTCGCACCCGCCTTCGGCTACCGCTACGGCTGGACGCTCGGCGTGGTGCTCGGGACGTTGGCCAGCACAGCGGTTGGCGTCTCGATGGGCCGGAAGAAAGCCCAGAGCGCCAACGCCGGCAGCTGGCGCTACTTCGCAAGCTGGCTGGCGATCGCGGGCTTCATCGTCTCACTCTTCCTCGTAATTCCGGTCACCAGCGGGCGGGAAGTCCACTCGGTGTTCGGGCTGTTGTTCGGCTTCATCTACATCGTCATGGGCATCTGGACCGGGTGGCGGCTGGTGGCGCTGGGTGCGGCGCTGATCGCGTTGACCCTGATCGGGTTCTACGAGATCGGCCACTGGTATCCGCTCTTCATGGGTCTGGTCAGTGGCGGGGCGCTGCTGCTCGGCGGCCTGTGGCTGCGGAGGATCTGAGCCGTGGGACCGGACGAGATCATCCATCAGTCGCTACGGCTGAAGATCATGGCGACGCTGAACGCGCTGCCCCGCGGCGACCAGCTGGAGTTCCCCAAACTGAAGGCGATCCTGAAAGCCACCGACGGCAACCTCGGCGCCCACATCACCACGCTGGAAACGGCGGGCTACGTCGGGGTCGAGAAAGACTTCGCCGATCGCAAGCCGCGCACCCGTGTCTCGATCACGCCGGCTGGGCGGCGCGCGTTCGAGGGTCACGTGGCCTATCTGCGTGATTTGATCGACGGCGGCGCGACGGAGGGTTGACGCGAGGGTGCGGCGTGGGCGAGAGCGCCGCCCTCCCCAACCAGTCCCGAGCCGTCCCATGCGTTCGTTCGCCGTCGCCGCCTTGCTTTCCTTCGCCGTCGCAACCGTCGCTCACGCCGGCACGCTCGAGGTCAAGGACGCCTGGATCCGGACGCCGCCGCCGGGCGCGCCGACCGCTGCCGCCTACGCCGCGATCACCAACCACGCCATCAGCTCCGACCGGCTGACCGGCGCGTTCAGCGCGGCCGCGGCCAGCGTCACCCCGCACCAGATGTCGACGGCCGGGGGCGTCATGCGCATGCGTCCGATCACCGGCGGCCTCGCCATTGGCGCGTCGGCCACCGTCCGCTTCACCCCGAACGGCGACCACCTGATGCTGATCGGGCTCAAACAACCCCTAAAGGCCGGCCAACACGTAAAGATCGTGCTGCAGTTCCAGCGGGCAGGGAACGTCGCGGCAGACTTCGTGGTGCGAGATGACGCGCCGGGCGGCATGGCCGGGATGCACATGTAGCCGCGCAGGCCCCTCCACCACTACGTGGTCCCCCTCCCCTGCCATACAGGGGAGGATATCGAAAGCGCGCCATCCTTCTCCTCCCCCAACGGGGGAGGGGGACCACGAAGTGGTGGAGGGGCCATCCTCCGCTAGTTCGCCGGCACCACGCGCGACATCAGGGGGCCGATCTCCTCGTGCAGGGCGAGGTCGGCGATCTGGTCCTGGTCGGTCGGGTCGCGACTGACGATCACCAGCTTGGCGCCGTTCTCCTGCGCCATCAGCGGGAAGCCGGCCGCCGGGTAGACCACCAGCGACGAGCCCAACACCAGGAAGAGGTCGCAGGCCAGGGTCTCTGCCTCCGCCCGCGCCATTGGCTCGTGCGGCATCGACTGGCCGAACGAGATGGTCGCGGTCTTGACGATGCCGCCGCACGAACGACACGCCGGCAGGTCGCCAGTGGCCTGGTAGAGCGCCTTCAGGTCGGCAAGCTCGTGGCGCAGACCGCACTCCAGGCAGGTCGCGTAGCTGGCATTGCCGTGCAACTCGATCACCTGACCCGCCGGCACGCCGGCGTCCTGGTGCAGGTTGTCGACATTCTGGGTGATCACCGCGCGCGCCTTGCCGGATGAGACCAGCCGCGCCACGGCATAGTGGCCGGCGTTCGGTTGCTTGCCGGTCCAGCCCGCGCGGCCGGAGAAGGCGCGGTCCCACGCCTCGCGGCGCTTCTCCTCGCTCCCGACAAACTCCTGGAAGTAGATCGGGCTCATCCGGCTCCAGACCCCGCCGGGACTGCGGAAATCCGGAATGCCGGACTCGGTGGAGATGCCGGCGCCGGTGAAGATCGCCACCCGCCTGGCGCGGCCCAACATGTCCCTCAGAAGTTCGCGTGACATTGCCGTCTCACAGGTGGATAGCTAAAGAGAACTCACAAGGGCCCTTCAACACTCGAGGAGAAGGCCACTATGACGCCTCGCAACGCCAGTGTCGCCCTGATCGGGGCCGGCGACTTCATCGGCTCGGCCATCGCCGAGCGGTTCGCCGCCGAAGGCTATCTGATCTACGCTGGCCGCCGCACCGCCGACAAACTGGAGACGCTGAAGGCAAAAATCGAGGCCGCTGGCGGTCGCTGTCAGGCCCGTGGCCTCGACGCCCGGGTCGAGGCGGACATCACCGCCTTCATCGAAGAAGCCGACGCCGCCGCGCCGCTGGAGGTGTGCATCTTCAACCCCGGCGCCAACGTCAACTTCCCGATCCTCGACACCACCGAGCGCGTGTTCCGCAAGGTGTGGGAGCTAGCGTGCTACGGCGGCTTCCTCACCGGCCGCGAGGCGGCGCGCAAGATGCTGCCGCGCGGCTCGGGCTCGATCTTCTTCACCGGCGCGACGGCGTCCCTGCGGGGCGGGGTCGGCTACTCGGCGTTCGCGGCCGCCAAGTTCGGGCTGCGTGCGGTCGCCCAGTCGATGGCGCGGGAGCTGGGGCCGAAAGGCATCCACGTTGCGCACCTGATCATCGACTCGGGCGTGGACACCGAGTTCGTCCGCGAACGGATCAGGGCCCGGGGTGGCGACGAGGCGGTCGCCAACATCGCGCCAGATCAGCTGATGAACCCGGCGTCGGTCGGCGAGGCCTACTGGATGCTGCATGGCCAGCACCGCGACGCCTGGACCCACGAACTGGACCTGAGACCCTACGGCGAGAGGTGGTGAGACCGATGACCGACGTCACCTTTTATTTCGATTTCGGAAGTCCCAACGCTTATCTGGCGCACAAGGTGATCCCGGCGATCGAACAGCGCACCGGCGCGAAGTTCGTCTACGTGCCGGCTCTGCTCGGCGGTATCTTCAAGGCGACTGGCAACCAGTCGCCGGCCCAGGCCTTCGCCGGCATCCCGCTCAAGCTCGCCTACGAGGGCAAAGAGACTCGGCGGTTCGTGAAGAAGCACGGGATCACCGAGTACGCGATGAACCGGCACTTCCCGGTCAACACCCTGCAGATCATGCGCGGCGCGGTGGCGGCGCGGCGGCTGGGGGTATTCGAGGCCTATGTCGACGCGGTCTATCGCGCAATGTGGGTCGATGGGCTGAAGATGGACGATCCGGCAATGATCAAGGCTGCGTTCGAGCAGGCCGGTCTGCCGGCCGACCGGCTGATCGAGCTGATGGGCGACGCGGAGGTGAAGGCAGAGCTCATCGCCAATACTGAAGGCGCGGTCGCAGCGGGCGTCTTCGGCTCGCCGAGTTTCGTCGTCGGGAGCGAACTCTTCTTCGGCAAGGACCGGCTGCGCGACGTCGAGGAGGAGGTAGTAGGCGCCGCTGCCTAGGCCTTGCCTCGGCGCCCCGTTCGGCGCATCCGTTCGCCCGCATATTTCAAAGGGAGGAACGGCATTATGGCCGACGCAAAAGTCAATCCAAACGGCGCGCTCGCCGGCAAGGTCGCCATCGTCACCGGCGCCAGCCGGGGCATCGGCGAGGCGATCGCCGCACGTCTGGCGCAGGAGGGGGCCAAGGTGGTCGCCTCGGCGCGGACCGCCGAAGATGGTGAGAGCCGGCTCTCCGGCACGCTCACCGACACCATCAACCGCATCACCAAGGCCGGCGGCGAAGCGCGCTTCGTTAAGGCCGACCTGGCGTCGAAGGAAGACCGTGAGCGGCTGGTCGAGACCACCATCGCCAGCTACGGGCCGGTCGACATCCTGGTGAACAACGCCGCCGTCACCTACTTCATCCCGGTCGTCGACTTCCCGGAGAAGCGCTTCAAGCTGATGATGGAGGTGCAGGTCTATGCGCCGTTCCACCTGTCGCAGCTGGTCCTGCCGTCAATGAAGGAGCGCCACACCGGCTGGATCGTGAACATCTCGTCCGGCGCCGGCATCCACCCGAAGCCGCCCTATGCGGCGGCGGCGGGCCGCGGCGGCACGGTCTACGGCATGTGCAAGGCGGCGCTGGAGCGCTTCACCACCGGCCTCGCGGCCGAAGTCGCCCACGACGGCGTCTCGGTGAACGTCGTCTCGCCCGGCCTGGTCGAAACTCCGGGAACGCTGCTGCACAACCTGGTCAACGACAATACCCGCGACCGGGTGCAGCCGATCGAATACATCGCCGAGGCGGTGTTCCAGTTCACGCAAGGCACGCCCGAAACCCTTACCGGCCGGATCGAGTACGCGGCGCCCTTCCTGAAGGGCCTGCAGCTCGAGCCAGCGGCGCTTATCTAGGCGTGTGAGAGGGGTCGCACCCTTGCGGCCCCTCCCACAATAGCCAGGGTGCGATCTCACGCGTTACAGTGCCTGTGGGGAACTACAGGCGCGTGATGGACGAAGCCGCGATCGCAGATTTGATCGAGCGCATCTACGACTTGGCGCTCGAACCGGCGCTATGGCCGCAGCTGTTGTCGCGGCTGGCGACCGCGTTCGGCGCCCATGCCAGCGCGATCGAGCAGGAGGACATGTCCACCAATCGCGGCGGTGGCCTTGTCGTCGGCGCCGATCCGGCCGACCTGCAGACCTATTTCAGCTACTACGCCAGCTGTAACCCGCTGCGGCTGCGCGACAACATCGTCGAGCGGATGAAAGACTTCACGCCGATCGTCACCATCGACGAGCAGACGATGTCCAAGCCGGCCCTGATGGCGACCGAATTCTACGCCGACTTCCTGGGGAAGATTGGCATTCACTCGATCATGACCATCGGCCTGTGGAGCCAAGGCGCTCAGTTCGCCGGGGTCGATCTCTACCGGCCGCGAAACCGGTCATCGTTCACGGTGGACGAGGCCGCGCTCGCTGAGACGCTGCAGCCGCACCTGATCCGAGCCTTCCGCCTCAGCCGCCAGTTCGACGAGAGCCGGCGGGTCGGCGCCGGCCTGGAGGCGGCGGCGCAGCTGTCGCCCTACGCCATCTTAGTGGTCGAACTCGATGGGCGGCTGCGCCACGCCAACCCGCAAGGCGAACGGATGTTGGCCGAAGCGTCCGGTCTCAGCGTGCTGGGCGGGCGCCTTACCGCTACCGACTTCGCCGACGCCGAGCGGCTGCGGGCGCTGATCGCCCGGGCGGTCGGGCCGGAGAAGCGGGTCGGCGGTGGGCTCTCGATCCGGCGTCCCGGCCGAGCGCCGCTGACCGTCACGGCCGTGCCGGTCGGCGCCGAGCGGCTGTCGCTGTTTCAGGCGGCGCCGGGGGCGGTCCTTTGCGTGACCGACCCAGAGGCGGTTGCCAGCGCCTCGACGAGCTATCTGCGCGAGCAGTACGGCCTGACGCCGGCGCAGTCGAAGGTGGCGCAGGCGCTGCTGCAGGGCCGAACGCCGCGGGAAGCCGCCGAGGAAATGGGGCTCAGCTTCTTCACGGTGCGCGCCCACCTGGCGCAGGTGTTCGAAAAGACCGGCGTGCGGCGCCAGGCGGAGCTGGTCAGCCTGCTGTCGAAGCCGCCGCCGTTCTAGCTACGGCTGAGCCACGCCCAGCGCGACGGCGAGGGCGGCGAGGTGGGTGCGAGAGCGGGCGTTGGCCTTGCGCCGCGCGCCGCCGAGGTGGAAGCGGACCGTCGCATGGGTGATCTCGAGATCGGCGGCGATCTCCTCGTCGGTGTAGCCTTGCACCAGCAGCGCGACGCAGTCCCGCTCGCGGGGGCTGAATACCGCCCTGGGACGGACATCTAAGCCGATTGCTTCAACTGCCAGGTCGAGTGCCTGCACGGCCAACCCCCCTCGTTAGTGACAGGGGCATACCGCCAGAGCCCGAAAGCTCGCACATCATACAATTGCACTATGCCGTGCGCTTTACGCGGTCGCGGCGAGCTTCGTTTTCACCGCATTGGCGACGGCCTCGGCCGTGATGCCGAACGCCTGGTACAGCCGGTCTGACGGGGCCGAGGCGCCGAAGCCGGTCATGCCGACGAAGAGCCCGTCCTCGCCGATGAACCGCTCCCAGCCCTGCCGCACCGCCGCCTCGACCGCGATCCTGACCGGGGCCGTCCCGATCACCGAGGCGCGGTAGGCGCCGTCCTGGCGCTCGAACAACTCCCAGCAAGGGGTCGAGACCACCCGGGCGGCGATCCCGTCGGTCTTCAGCAACTCGCGCGCCGCCACGGCGATCGCCACTTCGGTTCCCGAGGCGAAGATCGTGACCTTGGCTGCGCCCTCCGCCGGTACAAGCTCGTAAGCGCCCTTGAGGCTGAGATCGCCGCCGGAGGTGCGCACCGCTGCCGTCTTCTGCCGTGAGAGCGCCATCACCGACGGGGCCTTCTTCTCGCTCAGCGCCGCCTTCCAGCACTCGGCGGTCTCGACCGCGTCGGCAGGGCGGAAGACCAGCAGGTTCGGCATCGCCCGCAGCGCCGCCAGGTGCTCGACCGGTTGATGGGTTGGGCCGTCTTCGCCGAGACCGATCGAGTCGTGGGTCATCACGTGGATCACCCGCGTCCCCATCAGCGCCCCCAGCCGGATCGCCGCGCGGCTGTAGTCGGCGAAGGCGAGGAAGGTGCCGGAGTAGGGGATCAGGCCGCCGTGCACCGACATCCCGTTCATCGCCGCCGCCATGCCGTGCTCACGCACGCCGTAGTGAACGTAGCGGCGGGCATAGTCGGGCGCGTCGAAGGCGGTCATGCCCTTGACGATGGTGTTGTTGGAACCGGTGAGGTCGGCCGAACCGCCGATCATCTCCGGGATCGCCGGGATCAGCACTTCCAGTGCGGCGCCGGAGTGCACCCGGGTCGCGGCCGCCGGCTTCTCGGCCGCGACCTTGGCGATGTGCTCGTCCAGCGTCTTGAACGCGCCCTCCGGAAGATCGCCCTTGATCGCCCGCTCGAACGACGCGCGGTGCTCGTGATGGCGCAGGTGACCTTCCCAGCGCTTGCGAGCGCCGCGTCCGCGCTGGCCGGCTTTACGCCAGGCCTTGGCGATATCGGTGGGGATCTCGAACGGCGGCGAGGGCCAGTTCATCGCCTCGCGCGCCGCGGCGATCTCCTTGTCGAAGAGCGCGTAGCCGTGGCCGTGCTCGTCGCCCTCCATCGAGCCGGCGCCGCGGAGAATGATGGTCTTGCAGTCGAGGAACACCGGCCGGTCCTGACGCTTGGCCCAGCGCATGGCGCTGACGAGCCGGCCATAGTCGTGCCCATCGACGCGCTTGGTCGCCCAGCCGGCCGCCTTGAAGCGGAGCATCTGGTCGCCAGTCTCGGCCAGGGTGGCCTTGCCGTCGATCGTGGTGTCGTTGTTGTCGAAGAGCACGATCAGCTTGTTCAGCTTCAGCCGTCCGGCGAGGTGCGCCGCCTCGTGGCTGACGCCTTCCATCAGGCAGCCGTCGCCGGCGATCACCCATGTGTGGTGGTCGACCAGTTTCTCGCCGTAGCGGGCGGCGAGACTGCGCTCGGCCATGGCCATGCCGACCGCCGTGGCGAGGCCCTGACCCAGCGGCCCGGTGGTGGTCTCCACGCCGGGCGTGTGGCCGTATTCCGGGTGGCCGGGGGTGAGCGAGCCCCACTGCCGGAAGTCCTTGATCTGATCCATCGTCACGGCTTCGAAGCCGGTCAGGTGAAGCAGCGCGTAAAGCAGCATCGAGCCGTGACCGGCCGAGAGCACGAACCGGTCGCGGTCGGGCCAGTGTGGCTGCGAGGCGTCGAACTTCAGGAACCGGGTCCAGAGCACCGTCGCGACGTCGGCCATGCCCAGCGGCATGCCCTGGTGGCCGGACTTGGCGCGGTGCACCGCGTCCATCGAAAGCGCGCGGATCGCGTTCGCCATAGTGAGGGGTTGGACAGCCATGATTCCTGCGGTTTGTTGGGGCAGGGCCCGCGTCGCACGGCGTGCGGGCGGGGGTCAAGAAAGCGGTGTGGCGGGTGGGCTTTAAGGATCGTCGCGACGCGTTCTATACAAGCGAGGTGATTTGCGAAGCACCCCACGCATGACGACGAGCGCCGACTCACCGCTCGACCTCGCGGCCAGGCGCCTGGAGCGCGCCGTCTCGCTACTGGAGCAGCGCATCGGCCAGAAGATCGCCGAGGCCAGCGCCGGCGCCGGGACCGCGCTCGATGACGACCGCGCCCGACTAGCCAGCGCCCTCGACGAGGCGCGGGCCCGGGAACGCGAGCTGGAAGAGGCCGGCGCGGCGGCGTCCGAGGCCCTCGCCAAGGCGATCCTCGAAATCAGGACCACGCTCGGCGAAGTGGGAGGCTAGGCCTTGGCGCAGGTGACCATCGACGTGAACGGCCGCGACTATGTGGTCGGCTGCGAGGACGGCCAGGAGCGCCGGCTGACCGAACTTGCCGCCACCGTCGACGCCCAGGTCCGCCAGGTCGCCCAGGACGTCGGCCCGTTGGGTGAAACCCGGCTGATGCTGATGGGCGCGCTGGTGATGGCCGACGACATCGCGGTCCTGCGCGGGGAGATCGACGCGCTGAAGCTCGAAGTCGCCGACCTTAAAGCCGCCGGCGGCCGCGCCGAACTCACCGCCATCGCCGCCCTGGACGCCGCCGCGACGCGGATCGAAGGGCTGGTGGCGGCGTAGGGGCGAGGGATCGAGCGCGGCCGAAAGGCCCCTCACCTCACCTCTCCCCACTCTTCGGTGGGGCGAGGGCTACTGAGAGCGCGAGGCGGCGCGACCATCCTAGGGTATCCCTCTCCCCGCTTGCGGGGAGAGGTTAGGTGAGGGGGCTCGGCGCGAAGCGTCGAGCGCGCAGCCAACCGTGCGCCTAAACCCGCTCGATGATGATCGCCGGGGCCATGCCGCCGCCGGCGCACATGGTCACCAGGCCGCGGCGCAGGTCGCGGCGTTCGAGTTCGTCGAGGATGGTGCCGATCAGCATCGAGCCGGTGGCGCCGATTGGGTGGCCGAGCGCCATCGCCCCACCGTTCACGTTCACCTTCTCGCGGTCGAGCTTCAGGTCGCGGATGAACTTCTCGGCGACGACCGCGAACGCTTCGTTGATCTCGAAGAGGTCGATGTCGTCGAGGGTCAGGCCGGCCTTGGCCAGCACCTTGCGGGCGGCGGGCACCGGCGCGTTCAGCATAAGCGTCGGGCTGTCACCCATGTTGGCCATGGCGACGACGCGAGCCCGCGGCTTCAGCCCGTGCTTCGAGGCATATTCCGGCGAGGCCAGCAGGATCGCGCCGGCGCCGTCGACCACGCCCGACGAGTTGCCGGCGTGGTGCACGTGCTCGATCTTCAGGTCGGGGTAGACCTGCCGGATCAGGCCGGCGAGCGTGGTGCCCTTGCCGTCGATCGCCACCTCGGCCATCGGCGCGAACGACGCCTTCAAGCCGGCGAGGCCTTCCAGTGTGGTCTGCGGCCGGGGAAATTCTTCGCGGTCGAGGGCCAGCGAGCCATCTTCCTTGTAGACCGGCGCCAGGGCGCGGTCGAAGTGACCGCCCCTGATCGCGGCGTCGGCGCGTTGCTGGCTGGAGAGCGCCAGTTCGTCCAGCGCCGACCTCGGGATGCCTTCCAGGGAGGCGATCGCGTCGGCGCAGATGCCCTGGTGGGTCTGCGGGTGGCGAGCGCGCAGCCGCATGTTGCCCTGGTCCATCAGCCCGGGCGAGTTCGGGTCGGCGGTGGACGAGGTGTACGACATCATCTCGGTGCCGCCGGCGATCACCAAGTCTTCCATGCCGGACATGATTGAGGCCGCCGCCAGGTTCACGGTGGTGATGCCCGAGCCGCAGAAGCGGTCGATGGTGACGCCGCTGGCCTTGGTCTCGTAGCCGGCGTCGAGCGCGGCCATCCGGCCGAGGTCGCCGCCCTGCTTGCCGCGCTGGCTGGACGTGCCCCAAATGATGTCGTCGACCTCGGCGGTGTTGAGGTTGTTGCGCTCCTTCAGCGCCCTCAGCACGGTCGCGCCGAGCTGCTGCGGATGGATCTCGGCCAGCGCGCCTTTGCCCACCTTGCCGATCCCCCGCGGCGTGCGGCAGGCGTCGATGATCAGAGCGTCAGGCATGATTGCGATCCTCGTTGGGCGCGGCAGCTTGGCCGCGCGGGACGGATAAGCCCGCAACCAACGCCGCCCGCCGCCACGTCAGTCTAGCGCAAAACGCGCCGCGAACCGGGCTGCATGAGCGGCCGCCGGCCGGCCGTCAGTGCAGCTTCTGAGGCAGGATCGGTTTGCACAGGAGGCTGCACTCGTTGGCGCAATCGCCGTGATGGTGGAACCTGCATTCGATCGTGCACTTGTGGCACGCGCCCCGCCGGGGCGAGGATGGGCCACCTCCAACCGCGGCCGGCGCGACGGCGAGGCCGAGACAGATGGACGTCACCAAAATCAGGTGCTGGAACAGACGCATGCGTCGCTCTCCCCGAAGAACAGTGTTCGTACGAGCTTAGGGTTGCGGACAGGCGGTGACAATGTCGCTTAAGGCAGGGGGCTGGATTGCGCGGCAAGGGCGCGTTCCAGCTCAGCCATCGGACAGGGTGTGGTCTTGGCGCTGTCGCGCAGGCCCTCGAGAAATCCGCGCATGATGTCCGCCGCGGGTCGATGAGCGTCGATCATCGCCGCGGTCGCCGGCGACGCGGTCGCTCCGACGGCGTCGAACTGGGCCACGAGGCACAGCGATACGAAGCCGCGGTCGTAGGCTTGGTGGCGATCGAAGAACTCGCGCTCGGCCGGTGAAAGCTCGAAGTCGGTGCAGATCGCCAGCCCGAAGTCGGCCGCGAACAGCTGCTCGCCGTCGGTCAGGACGTTGAGGCCATGCAGGTCGAAATGCAGCATGCCCTGGGCGTTGACGAACGCGGCGATGGCGCTCATCTGCGTCTCGACCATGGCGAAGGCGTCGTCCAAACCCTCGCCGCCAGCCGCAGCGAGACCTTGAAGCCAGGAAGTCAGGGTCTCGGGGAAGTACTCCAGGCAAAGCACCAGGTTCGCACTCGAGTCCCGCAACCCTTCCCGCCGGGCTCGGATCGCGGGGGCGCCGCCCCAATACTCGACCACCTGGTCCAACCTCGCCAGCTGTTCCGGTGTCGGCGGCTCGCGCGCTGGCCTCGGCAGCACGCGCCAATGGTGGAGCAGTGGAAAATGCGGGCAGGCGCTGCTGCGCACCCAGTCGGTCACTTTCAGGCTGACGTCGAGCTCGCGCCAGGCGCCGAAACCAGTCGAGCCCACCCCGTACTGATAGTAGAGTGGCAGGTCGAAGAGGTTGGCCGCCGATCGGATATTGCCCGGCGCCCGCTCGAGATCGGTCAGCGCCACCTGCTTGACGAACACTTGGACGCCCCCGACCTCCAGCACCGCGCCGGCGCCGTGGCGGCTGGTGCGCACGGGGCGGCCGCGTTCGATCAGCTCGGCGACGGCATCGTCGCTGAGCGCAGCCAGGTGCGCGGACAGTCGATCGTAAACGCCCCTACGGGCGGGCGCTGAGAAGCTTGGGTGGGACATCAACGTTTCGGCCGGTGGTCCAGAAGTCGTCCGCCACCGAGGACCATTGTCAATGCCGCAGCGAAATCAACGATCCGCTAAGGCACGGGCTGCGACGGGGAATTGGCGGTTCGCATCCTGGCCAGCGGCGCGATGGCCGCAAGGAGCGCCGGCTCGTCATACGGTCGGTCGGCTTCCAGCCCTGACGGCGCAGGCGCCATCGGCACTATGATGTCGGGTTGCGCGGCGTTGTCGGATTTCAGCCAAACGGCCATCAGAAATACGGCCGAACACCTAAGCAGCCGCGCCTCATAGGCGCCGTGCTGAACCGGTTCGAGCTTGGCCGCTTCGTCAAAAGCCCGGGAGCTGGTCTCCACGAACTGGCCGAAATTGGTGTTGGCTAGCAGGGACGCGCCTCCTGGGGCCCCGGGATGGACCTCCGCTGCAGCCACCGGTTCT
This sequence comes from Caulobacteraceae bacterium, assembly GCA_036494265.1. Classification (GTDB taxonomy): domain Bacteria; phylum Pseudomonadota; class Alphaproteobacteria; order Caulobacterales; family Caulobacteraceae; genus Acaudatibacter. The sequence continues at coordinate 63,823 of DASXOP010000075.1, forward strand.
CCGGCGACGTGCACCAGGTAGCGAAAACCGCTGGCGTGAGCGGCGACCAGCCCCTTACCAGCCGCCAGTTCGTCGGCGTGGAGATCGTAGACGGCGTGCGGTTCGTTCAGGGCAAGATCGCGAACGTCCGCGCGGACGTTCGCGAGTCTGGTCATCAGCGGCCCGGCGCTCAGCGCCTGCCGCGTTAGGCCGGCTTGCACCAGCGCAGCGCCGTCCCGCGGCCCTTCGGCGAATCGAACCGACATTCGGTTGCTCCCTCGGCGTCAGTGGGTGAAGAAGCTGGCGCCCCAGGACGCGCCGCCATGATACGTGCCTGGGAAGCTGTTGAAGTCCTGGACGCTCGGACCGTACCAGGGATCTTCGATGTGCACGGTCGGCCCGCTCGCGCCCCGCAGGTCGTAGCCGTCGATTGCCGGATTGTGGCCCCCGCCGCCGTTCCAGTAGATCGCGATCGAGATCGGCTTGGCGGCGTTGATCTGGCTCATGACCGTGGAGAGCGAAGACGCGCTATTTGCGGTTGAGGCCAGGTGGCCGGTGATGCTGAGCGCCTTATCCCCGTACCAAGGCTTGTTGCACTGCGCGGTTCCGCCGTTCTGGCAACAGGTCGACTGGCCGAACGCCTGGTTCACCAGCGAGCATTGGGTCCAGGTGGAAGCCTGGTCGTAGTAGTGCGTGATGCTGACCGTGGTCGCCGACCAGCACCACTCGGTCTGGGACTGGTGCTGTTCGGTCATGTTGAGGTAGCGCGCGAACGGGCCAAAAAGCCTGTAGAGCGGCGTCAGGTTCGCGCCGGCGGCGGCCGACACATAGCCCGATATCCCCTCGCTCTGGTAGCCGAGGTGCTGGACGGCATTGGCCAGCTCGGCCGCATTGGTGGTGTAGAAATGGTCGTCGTTAGAGGGCTGGTACGCCCGGTGTAGCGGGATGAAACCTGGCTGCGCCGTTGGATCGATGAAACAGGCGATGCCTTCGGCGACGTAGCCGAGCTTGTTGGTTGCGTTGTCGCGCTCAGCGATGCTCATCGTGAAGAAGTGGGTTTCGGTCGCAGCATGCCGGGCCCGGTAGAGCGGCGCTGGCCCGGTGGGTTGGGAGTGATCGACATAGCAGGCGATCCCCTCGTCGGTGTAGCCGCCGGCGATCGCGCTCTGCCGTTCCGGCGCCGACGTGGTGTAGAAGTGGGTCTTGTGGACCAATCGGAATAGCGGCGTTAGGCCAGCGCCGGTTGCGCTGAAGACGTAACCCACGACGCCCTCCGCCGCATAGCCGAGCTGCTGAACGGCGTGGGTAAGTTCGGCCGCGTTGGCGGTGTAGAAGTGATCGTTCGAGGCTGCACGATAGGCGCGGTACAGAGGCTCTGAGCCGGCATGGGCCGGGCCGTAGACGTCGCACGCGATACCTTCGGCGGCGTAACCGAGCCGATTGGTGGCGTTGTCCATCTCTGCAAGGCTCATGGTGTAGAAATGAGCGTCGGTGGCGGCGTGGTAGGCCCGATAGAGCGGCGCGGGTCCTGCCGCCGGACCTGTGTAGACGTAGCCGGCGACCCCCTCGTCATTGTAGCCCAGGTTGTGGATTGCGTTGTCCCGTTCGACAGCGCTGGTTGTGTAGAAATGCCCCGCCATCGCTCGCCTCCAGAGACCCGTCTCGCGTTCGCGAAACCTGCGCTCATCACGCCTCTACGCCAAAACGCCGTGGAGGCGATCGCCTCGCGCTTCGTCTATTGATTGAATACATCCTATCTTCGCGTCTATGTGGCGTCTACCGCCACGGCCAGGCCAAACTTCACAATTGGGGGAACAGACGACTGGTCGGGTCACGCTTGAGCCTGCGCCCCCGACCCCCTACGTTGGACAGTGGCGGGTCTTGCTGTGGCTCTCGTCGGAGGCAATTAATCCCGGGGACCTTAATTCACCTCATCGGGAGCTGTTCCTGACCAGGCTCGTGGGCTTGGTCACACGGCGCCCACCTGGAAATCCAGGTCCGAGGGGATTTATAACGCCCTCCACGGTTCTTCACGGCGCCGCCACCCTGATTTCGCGTCCCGCCCACCGGGGGCGGACGAACGAGGATCTCTTTGCGACTGGCATTCTTCGGAGATGTGGTCGGCCGCTCTGGCCGTGACGGCCTGGCCGAGCACCTGCCGGGCCTGCGCCGGGTGCTGGGGCTGCAGTTCGTGGCGGTCAACGCGGAGAACGCCGCCGCCGGCTTCGGCATCACCGAGAACACCGCCCGCGATCTCTTCAATGCCGGCGCCGACTGCCTGACCCTCGGCAACCACTCGTGGGACCAGAAGGAGGCGCTGACCTACATCGTCCGCGAGCCGCGGCTGATCCGGCCGCTGAACTATCCGGCCTTTGCCCAGGCCCCCGGCCGCGGCGCGCAACTGATCAGCACCGACAGCGGCCACCACGTGCTGGTGATCAACCTCTTGGGCCGGGTGCACATGGACGCGCTCGACGATCCGTTCGCGGCGGTCGACCGCGAGCTGGAGGCCTGCCCGCTCGGCGTCGCCGCCGATGCGATCATCGTCGACATGCATGCCGAGGCCACGAGCGAGAAGATGGCGATGGGCCATTTCTGCGACGGCCGCGCCAGCCTGGTGGTCGGCACCCACACCCACGTGCCCACCGCCGACTGCCAGCTGCTTTCCGGTGGCACTGCCTATCAGACCGACGCCGGCGCCTGCGCCGACTACGACAGCGTGATCGGCAACCAGAAGGAAGAGCCGATCCGCCGCTTCACCACCCGCATCTCGCAGGGCCGCTTCAAGCCTGCCGAGGGCGTGGCCACCGTCTGCGGCGTCTACGTCGAGACCGACGACGCCACCGGCCTCGCCCGCCGCGTCGAACCCATCCGCGTCGGCGGCCGCCTCACCCAGACCGTGCCGTCGGTGGAGGCGGTGCGGGTTTAGGCCGGCCTGACATGCCATCTCGGCCGGACCGCCGAAAAGCGGACCCGCAGGGTTCGCTACGGGGTGGAGCGGACTCGCGAGCATGACTGGTCATCGCATTGCGGATATTGCTTATTGATCGGGCGGCTGCGGCGGCGCCGTCGCGCCGGCAACCTCGGCTCTTCTTAAAGTCGCCTCTTCCTAGGGCATCTTGTGTCGCGGAGCCGGGGTCTCAGGGGGGAAGCTATGCCAATCGCGACATTTAACGATTCATCCGATGGACTGAAACCTGAGGCCCGTGATCGCGGCCACTTCATTGCGCACATCGACTTCGATGAATCGAAGGCATGGATTCCCTACGCGGAGGGCGTATGGATTCAACCCTGCCATTTCAATGTGACGACGGGCGGGTTCACCGTCTTGCTGAAGGCCCTACCCGGCGCGGCGCTGGGTGTGCATTATCATACCGGCACGGTGCGCGGCCTCACCCTACGCGGCAATTGGCGTTACCTCGAACATGATTGGGTCGCCGGCCCCGGCACCTTCATCTATGAGCCTGCGGGGGAAGCGCACACTCTCGTCATCAGCGAGGACTCGCCGGAACCAGCCTTGGTCCTCTTCGTCATAGAGGGCGCGCTCGTCTATCTCGACAAGCCGGTCGACGGGAATTTCGCGGCCTTGGAAGATGGCTTTTCCGCACTTGAATTGGCGCGGGCCTATTATCGCGAGGCGGGCCTCGACCCTACCCTCCTCGACAAGATGATCCGCTAAACAGGCGTAAAGTTCACCCGTCCCGAATGTCTGCTAAGGGGTCGATAGCGGTCCAAAGCGAGGCGTCCGAAGGCGGGCGTAGCGGCTGCCCTCTAGCCTCCACATCCACGTCCATCGCCTTGCTGGCCCCGCAGGCTGCGCGTGATAGGGTCGAGCTGGAACTTAAGGGGGGGACGACGTGATGAGACTATTTCTTGCGGTTGCCTTGGTCTCGATGACTTTCGCCGCGACGGCGTTGGCGAGTCCGGCGGGTTTGCTTGTCATCCGCCAAACGGTCACCGACTACGCCAAGTGGCGCCCAGCGTACGACGCCCACAAGTCTGGACGCGACGACGCGGGCCTATCGAACTGCACGGTGCGTTCGTCAGTCGACAACCCCAACGATGTGTTCGTGATGTGCACCATGGCGGGTGTGGCGAAGGCGAAGGCCTTCGCCAGCTCCAAAGCGCTTGCGGACAGGATGGCGGCCGCCGGCGTAGTGGGCAAACCTGACTTCTATTTCACTGGCCCGACGCGCTAAGCGGGCCCTGTCGGAAGCGGTCACTGGTTAGGCGCCGGCAAGCGCGCCGCCGCGCCTCTGTCCATGGCAAATAGCGACTTGGCGGCCCTCCAACGGGCGCTATCGGCGCTCAAGTATCCGCAGGCGGCGCACCACGAGGTCGCCGATTTCGAGGCGGTCGAAGCGGGCGGTGCGGACATTGAGGCGGCCGATCGCCAGGACGCCGATGGCCAGGGCGCCGACGGCCAGCGCTCCCAACGCCAAGGCGCCGATGATCGAGGTCCCGGTCGCCGATGCGCCTTGGGCTGCGGCGATGTGGGCCTGGGCCAGCGGGGTCGGGTGGTGGTTCGGTTGCCAGTGGACGATCTCTTCCGGCAGCGTCTCAGGCTCGTCGAAGTCGGTTTCGTCGCTCATTCCACGTGCCCTCCATGGCGCCGTCCCCAAGTGAACCTTCGCTGTGGCGAAGCGGTTCCGGCGGTGACGTCAGCTTAGGCCGAGGCTACACCGACGCGAAATGATCTATCTCGTCCGCCACGGCCAGACCGAATTCAACCGCGAGGGCCGCTTCCAGGGCGGCCGCGATTCTCCGCTGACCCCGGTTGGCGAGGCGCAGGCCGACGCGTTCGGCCGCCTGCTGGCCGGGCTCACTGGTGCGGCGACGCCGATCGTCTGCAGCCCGCTCGGCCGAACCCGGGCCACGGCCGAGCGGCTCCGCGCGGCGGGTGGCTTCACGTCCGAAATCGTCCTCGACCCCAGACTCGCCGAGATCGGCATGGGCGCCTGGGATGGTCTGACCTGGCCCGAGATCGTCGCGCTGCGCCCGCCCTTCGACGTCGAGGCGGCGCCGCGCGACTGGTTCATGCGCTCCCCGGATGGCGAGACCTACGACGAGTTCGCCGCTCGCCTCGCTGACTGGATCTACGACTACTCGGATCGGCCAGGCCCGGTCATCGCCGTGAGCCACGGCATCAGCGGCAAGGTGCTGCGCGGCCTCTACGCGGGCGTCGACAAGGAGGCCGGCCTCAGCGAGCACTCGCCGCAGGACGCCATCTTCCGGCTGCACGACGGCCGCATCGACCGGTTCGAGTGCGCCGCCGAGGCGCAGCCGTGATCTGGCTGGTCCGTCACGGCGAGACCGAGATGAACCGGCAGGGTCGCTTCCAGGGCCGGCTTGACGCGCCGCTCACCGAGCTCGGCGAAGCGCATGCGCTCAAGGTGGGGGCGCACCTCAGGGCGCTGATGCAGACTGAGGGCGGCGCGTGGTCGCTCGACGCCAGCCCACTTGGCCGCACCCGACGGACGGCGGCGCTGATCGCCGAGCAGACGGGCCTGGAGGTTCGCCGCTTCGACGACCGGCTCGCCGAGGTGGACTTTGGCGATTGGGAGGGCCTCGACCGCGACGGGATCGTCGCATTGCGGCCCGATCTGGCGGGCTTCACGAAGTTCTTCCTGCGCAACCCCAACGGCGAGACCCATGCCCAACTGAGCCAGCGGGTGCGGTCGTGGATGGACGAGGCGCTCGCGACGCCGGATCAGCGGATCGCGGTCAGCCACGCCGGCGTCGGCCGCATGATGCGCGGCCTCGTGCTTGGCCTCGCCGTCGAGGAGTTGCGTGAACTCGACACCCCGCACGACGTCATCTTCCGTATCGGGGAAGGCCGCGTCGACCGGTTCGAGTGCGCCCCGCTTCCGTCCGCAGGCGTCGGACGGTAGAAACCGCCCATGGCCGGTCACTCCAAATTCAAGAACATCCAGTTCCGCAAGGGCAAGCAGGACAAGCTGCGCTCCAAGCTGTTCTCCAAGCTGGCGCGGGACATCACCGTCGCCGCCAAGCACGGCGTGCCCGATCCGTCGGCGAACGCGCGGCTCAGGCTGGCTATCGCCAACGCCAAGGCCGAGTCGATGCCCAAGGACAACATCGACCGGGCGATCAAGAAGGCGATGGGCGGCGAGGCCGACCTGATGGAGGAAATCCGCTACGAGGGCTTCGCTCCGGGCGGCGTCGGCCTGATCGTCGAGGTGCTGACCGACAACCGCAACCGCGCGGCCTCCAACGTGCGGTCGATCTTCTCCAAGAACGGCGGCAACCTTGGTGAAAGCGGCGCGGTCGCGTTCATGTTCGACCGCCTGGGCGAGATCGTCTATCCGCGCTCGGCCGGCTCCGACGATGCGATGATGGAGGCCGCAATCGAGGCGGGCGCCGAGGACGTCGAGAGCGATGAGGACGGCCACGTCGTCTATTCCGCGTTCGAGGACCTGGGCACGGTCGCCGAGGCGCTGGAGGCGGCGCTGGGCCCGGCCAAGTCGACCAATGTGGTCTGGAAACCGAAGAGCGACGTCCCCGTCTCGGCCGAGGACACTGCCCGCCTGGTCAAGCTGATCGACGCCCTCGACGACGACGACGACGTCCAGAACGTCTTCGGCAACTATGCGATGGACGAGGCGGAGCTGGAACGGCTGGCCGGCTGACCTGCGATGGCGCGGATCGGGCGGGTCAGCGCAGTCGCGCAAAAAACCCCGCCTCAGGCGCTCGTTTTCCGACGCGAGAGTCCGGACGGCCGAAGGTAGCAGGTCGGGTCGAGAAGGCCGCCAGCGGACGTCCTGAGCGCTTTGACGCCCACAGCGTCAGGCGATCTCACTGTGGATCGTTCGGGCTTCGTGGCGGTCCCTGACGGATCGAAACGACGCCAGCCCAAACCATCGCCACGCCAATCAAAGTCGGAGTGCCGCCGACGATGAGGACGAGGGAGATACCGGAGAGATCGGCGCCCCACCAAAGGTACATGAGCGTGCAAAGGCCGCAGAACCCTGCGATCAGCACTCCGGCCACGATTATCAACCCGCAGACGAACCGCCAGACCGTCATCCTAGCTCGCCGGTGGCGTGGGCGGTTTGCGGCTCTGGCGGATCAGGAAGATTCCCAGCCAAACGATCAGACCACCGATCACCGTCGGGATGCCGCCGAAGAGCAAGGCCAGCGGTATCATCGCGCCGCCGCCGTAGGCGGTCGATCCGCTTCCAGGCGGCGACATCACGCTGACGTACATCACCGTGAAGGTGCAGAGCCCGCAGAGTCCGGCGATCAACGCGCCCACGACGATCAGCAATCCCCCGAAGAAAGCGCCCGGGCCCATGTCAGGCTCTCCCCCTGGCCAGCGCCGCGTTGCCGGCCGCGCCGGGCCGATAGAAGGTGTTGAAGGTATCGAACGGAATGATCTGGCCGTCCGGCTGCACGAAATGGACGCAACTGCGCTTCACCGTGCCGAGGTCGAAATTGTAGCGGTCCAGGAACTGCGAGATCACCACCCGGAAGGTGTGCTCGTAGGCGATCTCCTGCGGCACGGCGACCTCCGGCAGACAACAGAGCAGATTGGCCAGCTTCTCGGAGGTGTCGCCCTGGGCGGTCGATAGCGAGAGCAGCTCGAACACCCGCCGCTGCAGCTCTGGATAGGCTTCGAACGCGACGGTGTTCGGGGTGGCGCTGACCAGGATTTCGCGCGGCAGCAGCGAGGTCACCGGCGTCACCTCGCGGCCGGAGCGCAGGCCGTAGCCGATGCAGATCTGGTCGGGGTTGCAAGGCAGGGGGATCATGTCCTCCAGGGCAAACACCCCGGCCTCCGCCACCTTGCGGCGGATCTCGGTCAGCACGATCCGGTTGGCCTTGGGGTCGAACCCTTCGTTGCGGCCGGCGTCCTGCACCGGCTGGAAAGTGACGCCGCGCACGCATCGCCAGTCGAGGGCGGAGCGGATCAGGTCAGGGATATCGGCGTCGTTGACGCCCTTCTTCACGGTCGAAACGAGGGTGGTCGAAACACCGACCCGCTCCAGCGCCTCCAGCGCCTCGATCCGCACCTTGGAAAGGTCGGCGCCGCGCAGGTTCATCAGCGCCTCGCGGCGCAGCGAGTCGACCTGCAGGTAAACCTCTAGCCCGGGCGTGAACTCGGCCAGCCGCTCGGCGAAACCCGGCTCCCGGGCGATCCGAAGGCCGTTGGTGTTGATCATCAGGTGGCGGATCGGCCGCGCCTTGGCGGCGGCCAGCACCTCGAAGAACTGCGGGTGGATGGTCGGCTCGCCGCCCGACAACTGCACCAGATCGGGCTCGCCCTCCGAGGCCACGACCACGTCGAGCATCGCCTCGATCTCGGCCAGCGAGCGATGGCCGCCGCGGCCGACGGCGCTGTCCGCGAAACAGACCGGGCAACTCAGGTTGCAGGCGTCGTTGATCTCGATGATCGCGAGGCACGAGTGCTGCTCGTGATCGGGGCAGAGGCCGCAGTCGTAGGGGCAGCCGTGCTCGGTGCGGCTCTGCAGGTTCAGCGGCCGATCGCCCGGCTTCAGCCAGTCGCGCTGCGATTTCCAGTATCCGATGTCATCAGCGATCAGGGTCTTCTGCACCCCGTGCTCGCGGCAGCGCTTCTGGAAGAACACCTTGCCGGTCTCGGCCAGGATCTTCGCCGGGACCAGCTCAAGGCAGGTCTCACAGAGGCTGGTGGTCTGGCCGAGGAACAGGTAGGGCGCGACCTTCCGGGCCGCCTGCGGCTCGCCGGGTTCGCTCGTCGGCGAGGTCGCGGAGATAGTAGAGGGCGCCATAGACCACCAACCCCGCGCAGAGCAGATGGAAGACGTTAAACGGGCCCACCACCGTTGGATAGGGCTTCAGAAACTCCCAGGCGAACCGCTGCGCGCCGTACCAGACGCAAAGGGCGTAGAAGCCCCGGCGCATCGCCCATGGAGACCGGCGGGCGAGGCCGATCAGGTAAAGGCCCAGGAAGACGGCCATCGCCAGGCTCTCGTAGATCTGCACCGGATGGCGCGCGACGCCGTCGCCTAGGTCGACGCCCCATGGCAGGGTCGTGGGTAGGCCGTAGGTGCGGTCCGGGAGCCCGGCGAAGAAGCAGCCCCAGCGGCCGATCACCGCCCCGGTCGCGAACGAGCCGACGAAGACGCCGCCGGTCGAACCGCGGATGCCCTTGATGGCCTTATAGATTTCCACCCCGACGATCGCCCCGGCGAGCGCGCCGACGATGCTGTGCGACAGCGCGGGCGAGGCCTGGCGCATCGTGTTCAGCGAGCCCGACGCCCAGGCGCCGATCGCCACCCCGATGGCAAGGCAGCCGAAGTAGCCCGGTCCGCTTTTCGCCGCGAGCTGGGTCAGCTCGTCCCTGAGCCGCCAGCGGTAGAGCGTGTAGCCGACCGCGCCGCCGGACGACCAGGCCAGCAGGTCGAAGACGGTGTGGGCCCAGGGCGCTGTCGGCACATGGATCATGCGCTTCCGCGGTAACCTCGCATTAACCGCAAGAGAAGCTTCTCGTTCAGCGCCTGCCGCGCGATAAAGCGGAACACATGACGAACGCGATTCGCATCCTGGGTCTCGATCCGGGCCTCCGACGCACCGGCTGGGGCGTCGTGGCGTTCGAGGGCATGCGCCTCAGCCACGTCGCCCATGGGGTGGTGTCGCCCAACGACGCGCTGCCGCTGTCCGACAGGCTGCTGGCGATCCATCGCGGCATCGCCGAGATCGTCGCCGCCTGGGCGCCGGACGAGGCGGCGATCGAGGAGACGTTCGTCACCGCCAACGGCTCGTCGACGCTGAAGCTCGGTCATGCCCGCGCCGCAGCCATGCTGGCGCCTGCGGCGGCCGGCCTGATCGTCGCCGAATACGCCGCCAAGGTTGTCAAGAAGGCGGTCGTCGGCACCGGCGGGGCGGGCAAGACCCAGGTCGCCTTCATGATCGCCCGGCTGCTGCCCACCGCCGGCGGCCCGGTCGCCGACGCCGCCGACGCGCTGGCGGTCGCCATCTGCCACGCCCATGCCCGCCGCGCCCGCTCCTTTGGAGCCGCCGCATGATCGGCCGCTTGCGCGGCGCCGTCGCCGAGGTCGGCGAGGAAGAGGCGCTGATCGATGTCCTTGGCGTCGGCTACGTCGTGCGGTGCGGGTCGCGCACCCTCGGCCGGTTGCCGGCGCTCGGCGACGAGACGGTGCTGCAGATCGAGTCGCAGTGGTCCGACCAGGCCGGCATGCGGCTCTACGGCTTTCTAACCCGCGACGAGCGGGCGACGTTCGTGGCGCTGCAGGAGATCCAGGGCGTCGGCCCGAAGGCGGCGCTGGGGGTGCTCGACGTGCTGAGCCCCGGTGAGCTCGCCGCCGCCGCCCAGCGCGGCGACAAAGCGTCGGTGGCCCGGGCCAGCGGCGTCGGCCCGAAGCTGGCGCTGCGCATCGTCACCGAGCTGAAGGACAAGCCGATCGCCGGCGCCAGCGTCGCCGCCTTCCACGCCAGCATCGCCACCCCCGCGTCGCCGCCGTCGGCCACCGGCGAAGCGGTCGCCGCGCTGATGGGCCTCGGCATCGCCGAAGTCATGGCCCGCCGCGTGGTCGAACAAGCCGCCGCGCGGCTGGGCGACGATGTCGCCGAGCCGGTGCTGATCAAGGCGGCGCTGCAGGAGCTGGGGCGGTGAGCGGCCAAGGGGAATCCCGCCTGGTGTCCCCCGAGCCCGCCCCCGTCGAGCCGACCGACCGCGCGCTTCGACCGCAGACGCTGGCCGAGTTCGTCGGCCAGGCGAAGGCCAAGGGGAACCTCAAGGTATTCATCGAGGCGGCCAGGGCCAGGTCAGAGGCGCTCGACCACGTGCTCCTCTTCGGCCCACCCGGCCTCGGCAAGACCACGCTGGCCCAGATCATCGCTCGGGAGCTCGGCGTGAACTTCCGCGCCACCTCCGGCCCGGTGCTGGCCAAGGCCGGCGACCTCGCCGCGATCCTGACCAACCTCGAGCCGCGCGACGTGCTGTTCATCGACGAGATCCACCGCCTCGCCGCCAACGTCGAGGAAATCCTCTATCCGGCCATGGAGGATCACGCGCTCGACCTGATCATTGGCGAGGGCCCGTCGGCGCGCTCGATCCGGATCGATCTGGCGCCTTTCACCCTGGTCGCCGCGACCACCCGCGCCGGCCTCCTGGCGACCCCGCTGCGCGACCGCTTCGGCATTCCGCTCAGGCTCGAGTTCTATTCCGCCGCCGAGCTGCAGCAGGTGCTACTGGCCGCGGCGCGCAAGATGGGGACCGGGCTTTCCGACGACGGCGCCGCCGAGATAGCCGCTCGTTCCCGCGGCACGCCCCGCGTCGCCGGCCGGCTGCTGCGCAGGGTCCGCGACTTCGCCGCCGCCGAAGCCTGCGAGCTGATCGACCGCGCGGCCGCCGCCAAGGCCCTGGCCCGGCTGGAGGTCGACGAAGCCGGCCTCGACAGCCTGGACCGCCGCTATCTCACTGCGCTCATCGAGCACTACGGCGGCGGCCCGGCCGGGGTCGAGACCCTGGCCTACGCCATAGCCGAGGCCCGCGACGCCGTCGAAGACGTGATCGAGCCGTTCCTGCTGCAGCAAGGCTTCATCCAGCGCACCCCCCGCGGCCGCCTGGCCTGCGGCAAGGCTTACCTACACCTCGGCCTGACGCCCCCCGCCGGTCCCGCCCCGCAGCCGGGGCTGTTCGATGGAGAGTCTTGATAGCCTACCGCCCGTTCAACTGTGGCGCGCTCTTTTCGCCCAGCGAAGCTCACGGATGACCTCGGCGCTCGACATCGAGACATGCTCTGAGCGTTTGAAAGCGGCGACCCACGAGGTCGGGTTCCAGGCGGAGGCAATAGTCGAGCGGCAGGGCGACTACGGCCTCACGTTGCGGAGGAAGCGAACTTCCTTCGACAACAAAGATTTGAGTGACGCACCCTGCGAACTGAGGGTGCGCCTTGAGGCCGCGGAAAGAGGAACGATCATCGCCTGCACCTGCGACCAGCTTTTCTCAAGTCGCAAAGGGAGCTCCGTCGGCTTGGCCATCACGGCTGTCATGTTTGCCGTGCTTGGCCTCCTGGTTTCGCCCTGGCTCGGTTCAGAATGGTCCTTCTGGGCATGCTATTTTGCGCTGGTCGCCTTCTTCGCGGGGCGAGCGTGGTTGCTCGCGAGGGGGGAGGCACGCCGTTCGATCGGTGACGAGCGCTATCTGCTGAACGTAACGCGCACAGCGCTCGATGCGGAACCGGTGACATGAGCGATCCGCCGCCTGGCGCGTTCGAGGGCTACGAGCACGTGCTGCCAGTGCGCGTCTACTACGAGGACACCGACTTCACTGGCATCGTCTATCACGCCAACTACCTGCGCTTCTTCGAGCGCGGCCGGACCGAGTTCCTGCGCTGCATCGGGGTCGAGCACGCCTCGCTGCTGGCGCTGGCCCAGCCAGTGGCGTTCGCGGTGACCAAGATCTCGGTGGCCTATCGGCGCCCGGCGCGGGTCGACGATGCACTGGAAGTCCGCACCTCCAACCATCGCATCACCAGCGCCCGGACCGGCGCGAAGCAGCGTATTCTCAGGGCCGGCGAGCTGCTCTGCGAGGCCGAGGTCGAGATCGTCTGCATCGGCCTCGACGGGCGTCCTTGCCGGCCGCCGCCCGAACTCACCACCCGACTTGCGCCCTACATGGCCCCGGCCGCGCCATAGTTTCACCATTCACGGGCGCCATCGGCGGCGTCTCGGTTCTGCCAGGAGACCCATGGATCCCAACGCCGCGATAACGCCCGAGAGCTTCAACATCGTCCATCTGTTCCTCGCGGCGGACTGGGTGGTGAAACTGGTCATGATCGGGCTGGGCCTGGCCTCGCTATGGTCTTGGGCGGTGATCCTGGACAAGTTCGCCCGCTTCACAGCGCTGAACAGCCAGGCCGAGCGCTTCGAGCGCGAAGTCGGCTCGGGCCGGGCGTTGGAAGACATCGCCCAGCAGGCCGGCGAGCACCCTCGCCATGCGCTACCGCGGATGCTGCAGTCGGCGCTCCGGGAATGGCGCGAGGCGAGGGCCAAGGGTCTCCTGGCTGGCGCGGCGTCGGACACCCAGGCCGCGTTCCTGGTGCAGCGGATCGACCGGGTGCTGGGGGCGCTGATCGCCCGGGAAAGTCAGCGGGTGGAGGATGGCCTCGCCAGCCTCGCCATCGTCGCCACCGCCTCGCCGTTCATCGGCCTCTTCGGCACCGTCTGGGGGATCATGCACGCCTTCCAGGCGATCGCGATCCAGAAGAACACCAACCTCTCGGTGGTGGCCCCGGCGATCGCCCAGGCCCTCTTCGCCACCGCCATCGGCCTCGCCGCCGCGATCCCGGCCTATATCGCCTACAACAAGTTCTCCAGCGACGCCGGCCGCTTCGCCGCCCGCCTGGAAGGCTTCGCCGACGACCTCGTCACCGCCATCCAGCGCCGCCTCGCCGAACGGAGCGCCTGATGCCGCACTGGCCCCTCCACCACTCCTGCATAAGCAGACCACGCGCATTTCCCCTCCCCCTTGCGGGGAGGGGTCAGGGGTGGGGGTGTCAGCTCGGTGTCGCCGGTTGGCAGCGTGAAGACGGCAAGCGGTGGATGTTCGCCTCGTTGGCCGGCATCGAGCCGACACCCCCATCCCCAACCCTTCCCCGCAAGGGGCAACGGAGCAGGGCTCGGCCATCGGCGACCGGTGGAGGGGCCTAGCGTGGCGCTCTCGGTTCACGATCCTTTCCAGACCCGCCGCGGCCGACGCGCTCGGCGCGGCGCGCTCTCGGAGATCAACGTCACGCCGCTGGTTGACGTAATGCTGGTGCTCTTGATCATCTTCATGATCTCAGCCCCGCTGCTCACCGTCGGCGTGCCGCTGCAGCTGCCGAAGACCGAAGCCGGGGCGATGCAGGATCAGACCGAGCCGCTCACCGTCTCGGTGCGCGAGAACGGCTCGCTCTTCCTTAACGAGACCCCGGTGCAGTTCGGCGCGCTGTCGCCGGCGCTGCGCGACATGGCCGGCGCCGGCATGGCCCGGCCGGTCTATGTCCGCGCCGACGGCCGGGCGACTTACGCCGTCGTCGCCCAGGTGATGGCGGCGCTGTCGTCGTCGGGCTTCACCAACATCAACCTGATCACCGACACCGGCGGACCGTCCTCGGGGGACAAGCCGCCGCTCAGCCATCGGGCGTCGCCATGAGCGGCCTCGCCTTCGCGCCGCCGCGGCACGACAACCGCACGCCGGCGCTTGTCCTGGCGGTGGCGCTGCACGTTGCGGTGTTCTTCGCGGTGATGGTCAGTCCGCACAAGCCGCTGCAGCCGGTCGGTTCGTCGGTGCCGATCAAAATCGTCTCGACTGCGCCCTACACCGACACCCGTCCGGCCGTCCAAGCGCCGCAGACCCAGGCTGCCGCGACCCCCGAGCCGGCGCCGCAAGCCCAGCCGCAGCCGCCGGCGCCGATGCCGGCCCCCACCCCCGCCTTCACCCAGACCGTCCCGAAGCCAACGCCGACCCCGAAGCCACCCGTGGCCCAGGTCTCTCAGCACGCGGCGACCCAGGCGTCGCAGGCGGTCGACTTCAACCGCATGCAGCAGATCATCGAGAACGCCAGGCGCGCCGCCGGCGCCCCGGCCTCGAACGCTCAGAAAGGTCCGGCCAGGGCCGAGACCGCGCCGCAGGCCAGGCCCGACGCTGGCCAGGGGCTCTCGCAGAGCGACCTCACCGGCTTGCAGCAGCTGCTGGAGCGTCAGTGGTCGCTTCAGTGCAACATGCCGGGGGTCGACGCGATAGGGATCTTCAAGGTCACCTTCACCGTGACCCTCAGCGGACAGCTGCTGCGGCCGCCGACAGCTGGTGGTCTGGAGAATTCGAGCGACGCGGCCACGGCCATCGTGGTCCGCCGCGCACTCGACGCCGTTCGCAGTGTCGTGCCCTTCGCCGAGCCCTACTACGGGCAGACCATCACCGTGAACTTCAATCCCAAGAAAGCGCGGGAGAGCAAATGCTCAAACTGATCGCCGCCCTGGCCGGCTCGCTGGCGATCCTGTTCGGCGCCGTAGGACCGACCCTCGCCGACGTCGAGGTCAACGTCGACCAGGCCGCGGTGCAACCGTTCCCGATCGCCATTCCCGGGTTCGGCGGCCTGCCGGTGGGGGCGCAGATCTCCAGCGTCGTCGCCGCCGACCTCGAGCGATCGGGCCTGTTTCGTCCGCTCGACGTCGCGACCTTCCGCGAGCAGCCCGACGTCAACGTGACGCCCGGTTTCGACAGCTGGAAAGCGATCAGCGCCCAGGCGCTGCTCGTCGGCGGCGTTTCAACTGGCGCCGACGGCCGCCTGAGCGTCGATTTCAGGCTGTGGGACGTCTACGCTGGCGATCAGCTGATCGGCACCAGACTAACGGCGACGCCGGACAGCTGGCGCACCATCGCCCACCAGATCGCCGACAAGGTCTACGAGAAGCTCACCGGCGAGCCAGGCTACTTCGACACCCGCGTCGTCTTCGTCGCCGAGAGTGGACCCAAGACCAAGCGGGTCACCCGCCTGGCGATCATGGACCAGGACGGCGCCAACCCGTCGTACCTCACCGACGGCTCAACCATGGTGTTCGCCCCGCGCTTCTCCGCCAAGCGCCAGGAGATCACCTACATGGTGCTGCGCCCGACCGGCGCGTCGATCTATCTGAAGAACCTCGACACCGGCCGCGAGGAAGTGCTGGGCCGCTTCCCCAACATGACCATGACCATGGCCCCCCGCTTCTCGCCGGACGACAGCCGCGTCGCCTTTGCCGCCGAGAAGGATGGCGCGGTCAACATCTACGTCATGAACCTGGCCAGCCAAGCCCTGCACCGGCTCACCGACAGCACCTCGATCGACACCTCGCCTTCGTTCTCGCCGGACGGGACCCAGCTGGTGTTCAACTCCGACCGCGGCGGCTCGCCCCAGCTCTACGTGATGAGCGCGTCCGGCGGTGCTGCGCACCGGATCTCGTTTGGCGCCGGACGCTACAACGCGCCGAACTGGAGCCCCGACGGCAAGCTGATCGCCTTCGTCAAACAGGAGGGTGGGTCGTTCTCGATCGGGGTGATGAACCCGGACGGGTCGGGCGAGCGCATCCTCACCACCAGCTACTTTGCCGATGAGCCGGTGTGGGCGCCGAACGGGCGGGTGATCATGTTCGAACGCAAGCTCGGCGACGGCGACTCGCGGCTCTGGACCGTCGACGTGACCGGCCACGTGCAAAAGGAAGGGCCGTATCCAGTGTCCGGCTCAGACCCGGCGTGGTCGCCCTTGTTGCACTAGCGACAAAAGACTCGAACCGAGCGACACTGGTCTGGAACAGAATAGTGATGAAGTTTGTAGTGCTGGTTGGGGGACTGAGGCCTTTGTGTGTGGAGGGTGTGCATGGCCTGCACCTGCCGATTCAAGGAGACGCTTGATGTTTCTGAGCCCTAAGTCCCTCGTTCGTCTGGCCGCGAGCGGCGCCTTCGCCGCGTCGCTGGCCGCTTGCGCCTCGCATCCGCCGCCGCCGCCGGCGGCCCCGATCGGTCCGCCGCCTGGCCCGGAAGCGCCGCCGCCGGACCGCGGCGGCCCGCCGCCGCCTTACACCCAGAGCGGCCCGCTTCCGGGCACCACCCAGGACTTCGTCGTCAACGTCGGCGACCGCGTCTACTTCGACTTCGACAAGGCGGAGATCCGCGCCGACGCCGGTCCGATCCTCGACAGTCAGGCCGGGTGGCTGCGGCGCTACCAATCGGTACGGGTCAGGATCGAAGGCAACGCCGACGAACGCGGCACCCGCGAATACAATTTCGCCCTGGGCGCCAAACGGGCGGATGCGATCCGTGACTTCCTGGTTGGGCATGGCATCGCCGCCGGCCGCATCGCCACGATCTCGTACGGCAAGGAACAGCCGATCGATCCTGGCCACGACGAGGCGGCGTGGGCCAAGAACCGCAACGGCCACACCGCGATCACCGAGGGCGCCCGTTGAGACCAGTTGCGGCGATGAGGTTCCTGCGGTCGATCTCCATCGCCGTCGCGCTCAGCATCGCCGCGCCGGCTTTCGCCCCGGCCTTCGGTCAGGTGCCGCTCGATCCGCTCGACGACCACTCGGCCAAACGGCTCGACCGGATGGAGCAAGCGCTGCGCGAGATCCGGGCGATCGTGTTCCAGGGCCGCGAGACCGGTAAGCCGGTGACGGTCGAGCCGGCCGACACCGACTCGCAGCTGCAGGGCGTGATGCAGAAGCTGGACGACCTGCAGCAGGCGGTGACCCGCCTCACCGGTCAGCTGGAGACGGCCAACCACGACGTCGACGAGGCGCGCCACGAGACCGACGCGCTGCGGGAAAAGAACGGCGAACTCACCGCCCGCATCACCGCCCTGGAACAGAAGACGGCGCCCGCGATCCAGGCGCCGCCGCCGGGGCTTGCGCCGCAAGCCGACGGGCCACCGCCGCCAGTCCCGTCCGATCCCGCCGCGGCGATGGGCGCGGCCCGGGAGGCCTACAACGCTGGCGACTACGCCGCCGCCGAGACCGGCTTTCGCGATGTCGTCGCCCGCTCCGGCGAGACGCCTCGCGGCATGGAGGCGAAGTACTACCTCGCCAAGATCATGCTGAAGCGCCAGGCGTTCGCCGACGCCGCGGCGATGGACCTCGGCGTCGTACGGCAATGGCCCGCCATCTCCTGGGCCCCCGATGCGGCGCTCGATCTGGCCCGCGCCATGGTCGGCATGAAGGAAACCCGCGAGGCCTGCGGGGTTCTGACCGAAATCGACACCCACTATCCCAAGGCCGGGGCGTCGGTCCGCGCCGGCGAGGCCGAGGTGAAGGGCCAGGCGGGGTGCGGCGCGGCGGGCTAGGCTGCCTCGCCCCGATGACGGGGCTGGAGCGGTTGAACGGCTCGCCGTCCGCGCCGATCGCGCTCGCCCTCTCCGGCGGCGGCGACTCGCTGGCGTTGCTGCACCTGGCCAAAGCCTGGGCGGACGGCGCGGGCCGCGAGCTGCTCGCGCTCACCGTCGACCACGGCCTGCAGCCGCAGAGCGCCGACTGGAGTCAGCAGGCGGCGCAGTTGGCTGGCCGGCTGAAGGTCGCCCATCGCATCCTGCCTTGGCTGGGTGAGAAGCCATCCAGTGGATTGCCAGCGGCGGCGCGGGCGGCCCGACATGCGCTCCTCGCCGACGCGGCGCGGGCCGCCGGGGCGCGGGTCATCCTGATGGCCCACACGGCGGACGACCTGATCGAGACCGAGTTGATGCGCCGGGCCGGCGGCTCGACACCGTCGCCGCGGCTCTGGTCGCCATCACCTGCGTGGCCCGAAGGCCGGGGCGTCTTCCTGCTGCGTCCGCTGCTTGGCCACCGCCGCGCTGAGCTGAGATCGTACTTGGCGGCCCGCGGCGAGCGCTGGATTGACGACCCCGCCAACGACGATCATCGCTACGCCAGGGCCAGAGCGCGCCGGTTGGTCGGGTCGGACGCCGAGACGCCACGTCCCGAACCGTCCGTGCGGTGCGTCGGCCTCGCCGAAGTGACTGAGGGGCTCGGCGGCGAGCTGACCGTACCGCGATCAGCGATCGTGGGCGACGACCCGCCGCGCCGCCTCCTCGGCGCGCTGATCCTCTGCGCTGCCGGCACCACCCGTCCGGCCGCGGCTGTATCGCTGGCTCGGCTGGCCGCGCGGCTCAGCGCCGGCGAGGACTTCGCTGCCAGCCTGGCGGGGGCGAGGATCGAGGCGTCGGGGGAAGGTGTGCTCTTCTGTCGCGAGGCCGGCGAAAGCGCCCGCGGCGGCCTCATGACCATCGGCCACGGCCAAGGCGACACGATCTTCGACGGCCGGTTTCTGCTTGCCGCGAGACCCGATGGCGCCCGCGTCGCCCCGCTGCGCGGCCTCGCCCGACGGCTGCCGAAGGACCAGCAGGCGCGCCTCGCCAGTCTCGCGCCCCCCGTCAGACGCGCCTTGCCGGCGGTGATCGATGCCCTGGGCGGCGTCGTCTGCCCCGTTTTCAGCGAAGGCGGCGGCGTCTCCGCCCGATCCCTCGTTCTGGGTCGACTACGCGCCGCGCTGGGAGCGATCCCAGACGAGGCGACGGCGGCTCAGGATGAGGCAAGATGAGGCTCTGGCCGCCTCATCTGTGCGATTTCGGTGACATTCCAATTCGCGGCGTCGTTGTGGCGCGTAGCGAAATTAACTCCGGGCGCCTAGATTGAGGCTCCGAGCTTATCGAGGCCGTTCGAATGAACCTACGTAATCTGGCGATCTGGGGCGCGATCCTGGTCGCCGCGGTGGTGATCTACAGTGTGATGCAGGGCCAGACCCGCGGCGGCGCCGCGCCGGCCGAGATCCCCTATTCCGTGCTGACCAACAAGATCGACAATGGGGAAGCGACCCACGTCACCATCAGTGGTCAGACCATCGACCTGGACGACAAAGCGGGCAAGAGCTTCCGCGCCACCGGTCCCAGCGACAACGATCCGGTGCTGATGGGTCACCTGCAGCAGCACAAGGACATCGTGGTCAACTTCGGCCATCCCGGTCCCAACCTGCTGGCGCAGCTGGTGATCAGCTGGGCGCCGCTGCTGCTGCTGTTCGGCCTCACCTTCCTCTTCATGCGCCAGATGCAAGGCGGCGCGCGCGGCGCGATGGGCTTCGGCAAGTCCAAGGCCCGCCTGCTGACCGAGAACAAGAACCGCGTCACTTTCGACGATGTCGCCGGCGTCGATGAAGCCAAGGAAGACCTGACCGAGATCGTCGACTTCCTGAAGGACCCGGCCAAGTTCCAGCGTCTCGGCGGCAAGATTCCGAAGGGCGCGCTGATGGTCGGCCCGCCCGGCACCGGCAAGACCCTGCTCGGCCGCGCCGTCGCCGGCGAGGCGGGTGTGCCGTTCTTCTTCATCTCGGGCTCCGACTTCGTGGAGATGTTTGTCGGCGTCGGCGCCAGCCGCGTGCGCGACATGTTCGAGCAGGCCAAGAAGAACGCCCCCTGCATCATCTTCATCGACGAGATCGACGCTGTCGGCCGTCACCGCGGCGCCGGCCTCGGCGGCGGCAACGACGAGCGCGAGCAGACCCTGAACCAGTTGCTGGTCGAGATGGACGGCTTCGATCCCAACGAGGGGATCATCGTCATCGCCTCTACCAACCGTCCCGACGTGCTCGACCCGGCGCTGCTGCGTCCGGGCCGCTTCGACCGTCAGGTGGTGGTGCCCAACCCCGATGTCGTCGGCCGCGAGCGCATCCTGCGCGTCCACATGCGCAACGTGCCCCTGGCCGCCGACGTCGACGTCAAGGTGGTCGCCCGCGGCACGCCCGGCTTCTCCGGCGCGGACCTCGCCAACCTCGTCAACGAAGCCGCCCTGATGGCTGCGCGCAAGAACCGCCGCATGGTCACCCACGCCGACTTCGAGGACGCCAAGGACAAGGTGATGATGGGCGCCGAGCGCAAGTCCATGGTCATGACCGAGGAAGAAAAGCGCATGACGGCGTACCACGAGGGTGGCCACGCCCTGGTGTCGCTGCACGTCCCGGCCGCCGACCCGCTGCACAAGGTGACGATCATCCCGCGTGGCCGGGCGCTCGGCCTGACCATGCAGCTGCCCGAGCGCGATCGCTACTCGATGGACTTCCAGCAGATGACCTCGCGCATCGCCATCCTCTACGGCGGCCGGGTCGCCGAGGAGATTATCTTCGGCAAGGAGAAGATCAGCTCCGGCGCCAGCAACGACATCAGCCAGGCGACCAAGCTCTCCCGGGCGATGGTCACCAAGTGGGGCTATTCCGACGCGCTCGGCATGGTCGAGTATGGCGAGAACCAGGAGGAAGTGTTCCTGGGCCACTCGGTGGCGCGCAACCAGAACGTCTCGGAAGACACGGCGAAGATCATCGACGCCGAGGTCAAGCGGCTCACCCAGTCGGGTTACGAGGAAGCCAAGCGCATCCTGACCGAGAAGCTTGAGGACCTGCACACGCTGGCCAAGTCGCTGCTCGAGTATGAGACCCTGAGCGGCGACGAGATCAAAGCCGTGCTGAAGGGGATCCCGCCGCGCCGTGACGAGCCAGAGCTGAAGGCGCCGCCCAGCCGCCCGACCTCGGTCCCGCTCGCCCCGCGCCCCGCCGCGATCCCGATCCCGCCCGGCGCCGCGCCGGAACCGGCATAACGACAACCCTCCCGTCGGTGGAGGGGAGGGTGGACGCGAAGCGGACGGGTGGGGGTCTCTCGACGCAACAGCCTCCTCCCGGGCAAACCCCCTCCCCCAACCCCTCCCCTCACGGAGGAGGGGCTCTTCGTTGCCGCGTCATGGGCATCGTCAACGTTACGCCGGACAGCTTCTCTGACGGCGGCCGGTTCTTCGACCCGGCCGCGGCCATCGCCCACGCCCGCCGGCTGATCGCCGAGGGCGCCGATGTGCTCGATATCGGCGGTGAATCTACCCGGCCCCGCGCCGAGCCAGTCTCCGAAGCAGACGAAGTGGCCCGCGTCGCCGCGGTGATCGCGGCGATCCGGGCCGAGAGCGCGATCCCGATTTCGATCGACACGATGAAGCCGGGCGTCGCCGCTGCGGCGGTCGCGGTCGGGGCGACGATGTGGAACGACGTCACGGCGCTCGGCTTCGATCCGGACAGCCCCCAGCTCGCGGCAGAGCTAGGCTGCGACGTCGTGCTGATGCACATGCGGGGCGAGCCGCGCACCATGCAGGCCGCGCCGCGCTACGACGAGGTGGTGAGCGAGGTCGCGGACTTCCTCGTCGCCCGCGCCGAAGCAGCAATGGCCGCCGGCGTGGCGCGAGAGAAGATCTGGCTCGATCCCGGGATCGGCTTCGGCAAGACGGCCGAGCACAGCCTCACCTTGCTGCGCCACCTCGGCCGCATCGTCGCCCTCGGTTATCCGGTCCTGGTCGGCGTCAGCCGCAAAAGCTCGATCGCCCGCATCGCTGGTGACCGCTCGACCGAGGACCAGCGCCTCGGCGGCTCGATCGCGGCGGCGCTGGCCGCCGCCCGCGCCGGCGCCGCCATGGTCCGCGTGCATGATGTCACCGAGACGCGCCAGGCGCTTGCGGTCGCCGAAGCGATCGGTCACTCCGCCGTCCTATGACCGGCGCCACATGACACCCCATTTGGGCCGCGTCCTCACCATCGCCGGCTCCGACAGCGGCGGCGGGGCGGGGGTGCAGGCCGACATCAAGACGATCACCGCCCTCGGCGGCTACGCCACGAGCGCGATCACCGCGGTCACGGTGCAGAACACCCTGGGCGTCCACGCCATCCACCCAACGCCGCCGGACGTGATCGCCGCTCAGATCCGCGCCGTGCTCTCCGACATCGGCGCCGACGCGATCAAAACCGGCATGCTGGCCGGCGCGGCGGCGGCCCTCGCGGTGCTGGACGCCTTGGCCGACGTCCCCGGCATCCCGCTGGTGGTCGATCCGGTGATGGTGGCCAAGGGCGGCGCGGCGCTGATGAGCGACGATGCGCTCGAACCCCTGCGCCAACTGATCGCCCGCGCCGACCTCGTCACCCCGAACGCGCCCGAGGCCGCGGTGCTGACCGGGCTGACCGTCGAAACCACCGACGACCTGCGCGCCGCCGGCGAGCGGCTGCTGACGTGGGGTGTCAGCGCAGTGCTGATGAAAGGCGGGCATATCGCCGGCGACTCAGTCATCGATATCCTGATCACCCCCGCCGGAGAGACCGTCCTGGAAGGCCCCCGCATCGACACCCGCCACACCCACGGCACCGGCTGCACCCTGGCCAGCGCCTGTGCCACCGGCCTCGCGCAGGGTCTGACGCTCGAGCAAGCCGTCGCCCGCGCCTGGGCCTACACCGCCGAAGCGATCCGCGCGGCGCCCGGCTTCGGCGCCGGCGCCGGCCCCCTGGACCACGGCTGGACGCTGCGCGGGCGATGAGCGACCTTGAGCAGCGCCTCGACGCCATCGTCCGCGCGACACCCAGTCTGATGCACGTGCTGCAGACGGCGCGCGCGCTGGCGCTGCCGGACTGGCTGATCGTCTCTGGCGCGGTCTACCAGCGGGTCTTCAACAAGCTGACCAGCCGCGATCCCGATTACGGGATCAAGGACTACGACCTCGCTTATTTCGACGCCTCCGACATCTCCTACGAAGCCGAGGACGTCGAGATCAAGCGGACGGCTTCGGCTTTCGAGCCGCCGCTGCGCGACCTCATCGAGGTGCGCAACCAGGCGAGGGTCCATGTCTGGTTCGAGGGCCATTTCGGAGAGCCATATTCGCCGCTCAGCTGCAGCGCCGAGGCCCTGACCCGGTTCGTCAGCCCGGTCTTTTCGGTCGGAGTTCGGCTTGAGCCAGATGACCGGTTGACCATCGAAGCGCCGTTCGGGCTCGATGACCTCTTCGCCATGCGCATGCGGCCAAACCCGAACCGCAAGACCGGCGGCTTCGAGCGCATCGCCGCCGGAATCAGCGCCCGCTGGCCGGAGCTGACCGTGGATGCCGCTGGCTAACGGTAAGGCGCGCCGCGGATTTCCATCCAGCGATCGGCGCCCGTAAGGCCGACGAATCCGAAATGCGCATAAAGGCTGTGCGCGTCGCGGGTGGCCAGGTGGGTGCGGCGCAGACCCTGCAGGTCCGGATGCGCCTGGATGTGGGTCATCAGCGCCTTGCCGAGGCCATGCCCGCGCAGGCTGGCGTCGACGAACACGTCGCCGATCCAGGCGAAGGTCGCCTTGTCCGTCACCACCCGCGCCAGGGCGACCATCTCGCCAGACGGCGTGTAGATGCCGATGACCAGGCTGTTGGCGACGGCTCGTGCGAAGGTCTCGAGCGGGATGCCGGTATCCCAATAGCTCTCCTCGCAAAGCCAGTGGTGCGCGCGGGCCAGATCGAACCGGGCCGGATCGTCGGTGACGGTGAACTCGCCGTGCTGGGTTTCGAAGGGCATGGTCAAACCACATTCTCGCTGAGCGCCCGGCCGGGGCTGAGCGCTCCCTTTAGCACCGCGAACGCCCGTTCGAGCGAGGCGATGTCACGCGCCGGGCCCAGGCAAAGGCGCAGGCCGTCGATCGGCGTTCCGGCAGGGAAGGGCGCTGCCGGGGCCGTGACCCGCACCCCGGCCCGCATGGCGAGGCCCGCCACCCGTTCGGCGTCCAGCTCGCCCAGCGGCATCCACACGTGCGGACTGATGGCGTGCCGCAGCGGCTCGATCAGCCCGGCCAGCTGCGTCGTCGCCAAGTCCGTCCGGGCGGCGAGTTCGCAGCGCATCAGGCCAAAGATGTCGAACGCCGCGCCGCTCTCGATCCAGTGTGTGGCCAGCGCGGCGCCAAGCGTCGGCGGGCCGAAGGTCGCTGCGCGCATCACGTCCAGCATCGCGCCGCGATGGCGGGCCGGCGGGATCAGGAAACCGGTGCGCAGGCCGGGCGCGAGGCTCTTCGACAGGCCCGAGACGTAGGTCACCTCATCCGGCGCCAGCGCCGCCAGCGGTGGCAGGCCGAGGTCGGCGACATGGGGTCCGTAGAGGTCGTCCTCGATCAACGTGACGCCGCACCGCCGCGCGGTCGCCAGAATGTCGCGGCGGCGGGCGAGGCTCATCACCCGCGCGGTCGGGTTCTGGAACGGCTGCAGGTAAGCGACCCGCGCGCCGGTCTCCCGCGCCGCCCGTTCGAGCGCGTCCGGGGTCAGCCCCTCGGCGTCCATCGCCGCCGGTGCGATGCGCAAGGCGGCGTGCCGGGCGGCGAGCAGCAGGCCGTTGAAAGTGGCGGCCTCGACGATCAGCGCGTCGCCGGGACGGGTGAGGGCGCCCAGCGCCACCGCGATCGCCTGTTGCGCGCCGGCGGTCACGATCAGGCGCGCCTCGTCAGCATCAGGCAGGTTGGCCGCGCGCCGTAGCCATGCCGCCCCAGCGCGGCGGTCGGCCTCGAAGCCGCCGTCCGGCGCGTAGTCCAGCCGTTCGGCCAGGTCGCCCCGCCGCGCCAGGGCGGCGAAGCCGGCGCGCAGGGCGGCCGAGGCGGGGGCCAGCGGAGTGATGTTGCGCGAGAGGTCGATCACCCCGTCGTCGCCGGCCGGCTGCGACGACGCCGCGGCCGAGACGAAGCTGCCGCGCCCGACAACCGCCTCGATCAACCCCAGCGCCTCGGCGGCGGCATAGGCGCGAGTGACCGTGCCGATCCCGACGCCGATCTGATGCGCCAGCGCGCGCTGCGTCGGCAGCTGTGCGCCGCGCCCCAGCGCGCCGCGTTCGATGTCCGCCGCGAGCGCATCGACGATCTGGGCATATGCGGGCCCATTGGTTCGCGCCAACGCCGGCCGCCATGTCTCCATGAGGTGTCCCCAAGATTGTCACCGTGACAATACTCAGTTTGACTCGCTGATTATGCCGAGTCAATTAGCCAGCATATCCTGTGGAGCGCGATGACAATGCCGCCGTTCGATTTCCACCCGACCTTGATGGCCGGACCGGTGCGCCTGGAGCCTCTGGCCGAGGCTCACCGCGCAGGCCTGGCGACAGCCGCGGACCACTCCGAGATCTAAACCCACATGCCGACCGACGGCTCTGGCGCGGGCTTCACCGCCTGGTTCGACACGTCGCTGCAGCTAGCGCTCGCCGGCCGCGAGGCGGTCTGGGCGGTTCGCAACCTCGCGGACGGCGCGCTGGTTGGCTCGACCCGCTATCTCGCCATCGAGACGCAGCATCGCCGGTTGGAGATCGGTCACACCTGGTATGCGCCGCAGGTCTGGGCCAGCCGGGTCAACCCGGCCTGCAAGCTCGCTTTGATGCGCTACGCGTTCGAGACGCTCGGCTTTCACCGCGTCGAGCTGAAGACCGACAACCTCAACCATCGCTCCCAGGCCGCGATCGCCAAGCTGGGCGCAGTCCGCGAGGGTGTGTTCCGCGCCCACATGGTCCGCCGCGACGGCTCGCTGCGGGATTCGGTCTACTTCTCGGTGGTCGCGAGCGACTGGCCCGCGGTGCGCGAGCGCCTCGCGCAGCGCCTCGCCGCCCCGATCACTCAAGCTGCGGAGTAAGCGACATGCGCCAATGGACCATCGACGCCTTCGCCGGCGCACCCTTCAAAGGAAACCCCGCCTGCGTGCTTGCGCCGGTGGACGCGTGGCCGGACACTGGCTGGATGCAGTCGCTCGCGGCGGAGAACAATCAGGCCGAGACGGCGTTCCTGCTGCGCACGGCCGATCCGGCCCGCTTCGGCCTGCGCTGGTTTACGCCGACGGTGGAGGTCTCGCTCTGCGGTCACGCCACGCTGGCGAGCACCCATGCGATCTTCGATGAACTGGGGCTCGCCGCGGAAAGGGTCACCTTCGACACCCTGTCCGGCCCGCTGATCGTGGCCCGCGCCGACGCTGGCTACCGAATGGACTTTCCGGCCATTCCGCCGACCCAGATCGACCCACCGGCAGGTCTCGCGGAGGCGCTGGGGGTGGAGTTGCGCGAGGTCTGGGCCGCGCGCTTCCTGGTCGCGATCGTCGACGACGAAGCCGCCGTGCGCCGCGCGACCCCAGATCTGGCGGTGTTGAAGACAATCTCGGCCGCGGCGACGCAGGAGCGGGGCAATGTCGGGATCAGCGCGCTCGCGGCGGCAGGCGCTGGCTACGACGTGGTCAGCCGCTTCTTCGCGCCGGGCTCCGGCATCCCAGAAGACCCGACGACCGGCGGCTATCACTGCGTGATCGCGCCGCTCTTCGCTGGGAAGCTCGGCCGGCCGCGGCTCACCTACCACCAGGCCCATCCTGGCCGCGGCGGCGACATGATCTGCGAAGTCGTGCGCGATCGCGTGCTGCTGGAAGGCCGCGCGGTCACCGTGGCCGAGAGTGACTTGCGCGTTTAGGCTGCTTCCGCTTCTGCGTCGGCGGGCTCGCTCAGCACCCGGCTCATGGCATCGTAGAGCTTGGTGATCTCGATCGGCTTGGCGACGTGGCCGTCCATGCCGGCGGCGAGATATTCCTCGACCTGGTGCACCAGGGCGTTGGCGGTCAGGGCCAGGATTGGCGTCCTGGGCCTGCCCTCGGCGCGCTCGGCGGCGCGGATCGCCTTGGCGGCGGCGATGCCGTCCATCACCGGCATCTGGATATCCATCAGGATGACGTCGAAGGTTCCGGCGCGCCAGGCCTCGACGGCCGCGCGGCCGTCGCCGACCAACGACAGGTCGACGTCCATCGGCTCGACGATCGCCTTCAGCACCTTCTGATTGACCAGGTTGTCTTCCGCCGCCAGCACCCGAACGCTGCGCTGCTGCACGTCCGTGGTCGGTGCGGCGATTTCCACGACGCCGGTCGACGAGCCGCGCGGGAACGGCAGCTCGACGATGAAGGTCGAGCCCTTGCCTTCTTCGCTCATCACCGAGATCTGGCCGCCCATTAGCTGGGCGAGTTCGCGACAAATGGCGAGGCCCAACCCGGTGCCGCCGTACTGGCGCGTCGTCGAGCTATCGGCCTGGGTGAACTTCTCGAACAGGGTGAGGATCTTCTGCTGCGGGATGCCGATGCCGGTGTCGGCGATCGACAGGCGCAGGCCGCCGGCGTCGGCCGATTCGAACCGCACCGCGACGCTGCCTGAGTGGGTGAACTTGACCGCGTTGGAGACCAGGTTGGCGATGATCTGGCGCAGCCGGTCGGCATCTCCGTACCACATGCCGTCGGCCTCCGGCGTCACGTCGACGGCGAAGGCGAGACCTTGTTCCTTGGCCAGTTCGGCGAAACCGTCGCGAACCGATTGCGCGACGCGGCCGAGATCGAAGTCGAGATCGGCCAGCTCCAACTTGCCCGCTTCGATCTTGGAGAGATCCAGCACATCGTTGAGCACGGCCAGCAGCTGCTCGCCGGACTGGCGCACGACGGTCAGCCGCTCGCGCTGCGGATTCGAAAGGTCGCCGCGATCCATTACTTCCGCCATCGCCAGCACCCCGTTCAGCGGCGTGCGGATTTCGTGGCTCATGTTGGCGAGGAACTGCGACTTGGCGATGTTGGCCGCATTGGCCGCGTCGCGCGCTTCCATCAGATCCTCCAGCGTCTCGCAGAGCTCCTGGTGGTTGGCGTCGATCTGGGTCAGCAGGTCGTTGAAAGTGGTGATCAGGCGCAGGAACACGTCGTCATCGGCCTCGTGCGGGTCGATCCGGCGGAACTCGCCGCTGAGCGCAACCTGGGCCATCGCCCGCGACAACCGTTCGATCGGCGCGGTGACCCGCCGGGATAGACTTTGGGCCACGAAGAGCGCGATCGCGCTCGCGCCGAAGAACAACATGCCAGTCAAGGCGATGAAGCGCGGAAGCAACGTCAGGACGGTGGGCTCGTGCGCCCGCAGCTGGACCTGGCCGACGTTCTTGCCGTCGGCGGTCATCGGCGCGGTCAGCATCCGCACCGGGCCCATATCGTCGGTCTTGCGCGGCGCTTGCGCGTAGTAGGCCAGGGTGTGGCCGCCGGCGTCGACGATACGGACGTCGACCAGGTTTCGCGCCGCGGCTGGCGCGGTGACATTGTGCCGCAGACCCGCCAGATCGCCGGCCGCCGCCTCTGGGGCCGCGGTCATGGCGATCACCCGCGCCAGCGTCGTCTGCTCGACCCGCGCTTCCTGGCGGCCGACGTACCACTGCAGCAGCATGAAGGAAACGCACGCAGCCACGAGCACGGCGACCGTCGTGACGATCGCCACGCTGGCCACCCGCGCCTGGAAGGGCGGTCTGCTACGCTCTCTCATCTATGACCCGACATAGTTAACGTGCGCGGATTTACCGCACCATTCCTCGACTATACCTGCCCATTCCTAACGCTTCGCTTCCGCCGCCGTTTTTTGGAGTGGACATACGGTAAGGTTTGATTTACCGTAAATCATTCCTTGGGGTTAAGGGGATTTGACCGTGGACAAAGTTTTCGTAGCGAAGCGCGTGGCCGCCAAAGTGCGTAGCGCCGAGCATTCGATCGATGCGGCGCTCATCGAGACGTCGGAACTGATCGCTGACATGCTGAAAGCCCGCCTCGAAGTGAGCGTGGCCGCCAACGTCGGTGACGCCGCGATCGCCAAGATGACCGCCGCGATGACGGCGCTCACTGAAGCCCGCACCCTGATGGTCGCCGGTCACGCCGAGCTCGCCGAAGTTCAGCTTCGGGTCGGCATCCGCACCCGCCTCGACGGCCTGGAAAACAAGGCGGAAGATCAGCCTTCCGTTCCCAGCCTCAAGGTCGCCTAACTCCTTCGCAGTTGCGATAGATTAACTGTTTTGCGCCTCTAGCTCCGGTTAGAGGCGCAATTCATGTATATCCTCGGATATAATCTGGTTCTTTGGGTGCTGTGGGCAGCAACGCTGCTCATCAGCGCCTTCGCCGTCTGGAAGGGCGATGTGGCTGTCAGGTATGCTGCACTTACCCACGTCTCCGTCGAAGTCGTCACCTTTCTGATCAATCCGCAGTTCGGCGACATCGGCGGCGAGTCAGCCTTGCTAGCGGTGGATTTCGCCTCCGCGGTGATCTTCCTTCTGCTCGCGGTCCGATTTGCAAACCTGTGGATCGGCGCGGCGATGTTGCTGCAGGCCAGCCAGTTTGCGCTCCATGCCTACTACCTGGTGATGGAGCTGCCGCACGACCGGCTGCACGCCTGGATTAACAACACCAGCGACATCCTGATCCTGCTTTGCATCCTGCTTGGCGCCATCCTGGCGATCCGCCGCCGGCGGACGCTGGCGCGGGAGGAGGCCGAGCTCGAAGCCAAGCGTCAGCAGCGGGTCTCACCCGCCCGTTAGATTTTTCGGCTTGCCTTGGCACGCGAACCAGAGTTTTTGCGCGCCGGGCCACGCCCTCCCAACGGGGCGCCGCCCATCTGCAAGGATGGGAGACATCGCAGTGAATACACCAGCCAAGCCGGCCATGCGGCCGGCCCGCGCCGAATTTTCATCCGGGCCATGCGCCAAGCGGCCTGGATGGAGCCCCGAAAATCTAAGCTCAGCTGTGCTCGGTCGCTCGCACCGATCGAAGCCAGGCAAGGCGCGCCTGCAGGCCGCCATCGACCAGACCCGCGCCGTGCTGCAGGTCCCGGCCGAGTACCTGATCGGCATCGTGCCAGCCTCAGACACCGGAGCGGTCGAGATGGCGCTCTGGTCGCTGCTAGGCCCCAAGCCGGTCCAGCTCCTCGCTTTCGAGAGCTTCGGCAAGGACTGGGTCACCGACGTGGTCAAGGAGCTGAAGCAGGATGCCGAGGTGCTGGACGCGCCTTACGGCCAGCTGCCGGACCTCGCCAAGGTGCGCCCCGACGCCGACCTTGTGTTCACCTGGAACGGCACTACTTCCGGCGTGCGGGTGCCGAACGGCGACTTTATCGCCGCCGACCGCACCGGCCTCACCATCTGCGACGCCACCAGCGCCTGCTTCGCGCAGGACCTGGCTTGGTCCAAGCTCGATGTGGTCACTTTCTCCTGGCAGAAGGCGCTCGGCGGCGAGGCCGCTCACGGCATGCTGATCCTCTCGCCCCGCGCTGTGGCCCGGCTGGAGAGCCACAAGCCGGCCTGGCCGATGCCGAAGATCTTCCGCCTGACCAAGGGCGGCAAGGTCAACACGGAGATCTTCGAGGCTTCGACGATCAACACCCCGTCGCTGCTCTGCACTGAGGACTACCTCGACACCCTGAAGTGGGCGGCCTCGATTGGTGGTTTCGCCGAGTTGAAACGCCGGGCCGACGAGAACCTCAAAGTGCTCGCCGACTGGGTGGCCAAGACCCCCTGGATCGGCTTCCTGGCGGAAGACGCGGCGATCAGGTCCAACACCTCGGTGTGCCTGAAGGTGGTGGCTCCGGAGATCACCGCTCTCTCTGAAGACGCCCAGGCCGACTTCGCCAAGCGCCTCGCTGCACTGCTCGAGAAAGAGGGCGCCGCCCTCGACATCGGCGGCTACCGCGACGCTCCGCCCGGCCTGCGCATCTGGTGCGGCGCCACGATCGACAGCGACGATCTGCGCGCCCTCACGCCCTGGCTCGACTGGGCCTACGCCACCCTGGCCGCGGAACTCTCGCCGGCATAGGCCCCTCCACCGCTTCGCGGTCCCCCTCCCCTGAAGGGGAGGATATCGACACCGCCCCCTGCCTCCTCCCCCAACGGGGGAGGGGGACCACGAAGTGGTGGAGGGGCCGCTCGCCACCCAAGGAATTCCGAAAATGCCCACCCCCAAAGTCCTCATCGCCGATCAACTCTCCCCCGCCGCCGTCGAGATCTTCCGCATGCGCGGTGTCGACGCCGACGTCCGCCCTGGGCTCTCCAAGGATGAGCTGCTGAAGATCATCGCCGACTACGACGGCCTCGCCGTCCGCTCCGCCACCAAGGCCGACAAGGACCTGCTCGCCGCCGCCAAGCGCCTGAAAGTCATCGGCCGCGCCGGCATCGGCGTCGACAATGTCGACATTCCCGCCGCCACCGCCGCCGGCGTCGTGGTGATGAACACCCCGTTCGGCAACTCGATCACCACCGCCGAGCACGCCATCGCGATGATGTTCGCCCTCGCCCGCCAGCTCCCCGCCGCCGACGCCTCCACCCAAGCCGGCAAGTGGGAGAAAAACCGGTTCATGGGCGTCGAGCTCTACGGCAAGACCCTGGGCCTGATCGGCGCCGGCAACATCGGCTCGATCGTCGCCGACCGCGCCAACGGCCTGAAGATGCATGTGATCGCCTACGACCCGTTCCTCTCGCCGGAGCGCGCCGTGGAGATCGGGGTCGAGAAGGTCGAGCTCGATGAGCTGCTGGCCCGCGCCGACCTGATCACCCTTCACACGCCGCTCACCGACAAGACCCGCAACATTCTCTCCGCCGAAGCGCTGGCGAAGACCAAGAAGGGCGTGCTGGTCATCAACTGCGCCCGAGGCGGCCTCGTCGACGAGATCGCGCTGCGGGCGGCGCTGGAGAGCGGCCAGGTCGGCGGCGCTGGCTTCGATGTGTTCGTCGAGGAGCCGGCCAAGGCCAACCCGCTGTTCGGCGCGCCGAACTTCGTGGCCACCCCCCACCTCGGCGCCTCGACCAACGAAGCGCAGGAGAACGTGGCGCTGCAGGTGGCCGAGCAGATGAGCGACTACCTGCTCACCGGCGCCGTCACCAACGCGCTCAACAGCCCCTCGGTCACTGCCGACGAAGCGCCCAAGCTGAAGCCGTTCGTCGCCCTGGCCGAGAAGCTCGGCGCCTTCGCCGGCCAGATGGTCGATGTTGGGCTGAAGGGCGTCGACATCGCCTACGAGGGCCAGGTCGCCGGTCTCAACGTGCGCCCCCTCTCGGCGGCTGCGCTCGCTGGATTCCTGCGGCCGATGCTGTCGGAAGTGAACATGGTCTCCGCCCCGGCGGTGGCCAAGGAGCGCGGCATCACCGTCTCCGAAAGCCGCCAGGACACCTCGCCCGTCTACGACAGCCTGATCCGGATCACCGTCACCACCGAGATGGGCCGCCGCTCGTTCGCCGGCACGGTCATCGCCGGCGCGCCCAGGATCGTCGAAGTGAAGGGCATGGAGCTCGACGCGGCGTTCGCCCCGGCGGTGCTCTACGTCAACAACCTCGACAAGCCTGGCTTCATCGGCGCCCTCGGTGCGCTACTCGGCCAGGCTGGCGTCAACATCGCCACCTTCAACCTAGGCCGCGTCTCCGCCGGCCAGGACGCTATCGCCCTGGTCGGAATCGACCAGCCCCCCGGCGAGGCCCTGCTCGGCAAGATCAAGGCGCTGCCGCACGTGAAGGAAGCGCGGGCGCTGACGTTCTGATAGACTTGGGGCATGACCAAGACGGTTACGATCTCCGACGACTTGGCGTTGCGGCTCGAACAGCGCCGCAAAGAAAACGGCGGCGAGTCACTCGACGACGTCGCCGAAGCCGTGATCGTGCTTGGTCTCGTGTATGACGAGGCCGAGTTCGACGAAAACGCGGGCTATGCCGACGAAGAGCTTCGCACGATGATCGCGGAGGGCGACGCGAGCGGACCTGCCGAGCCGTGGTCGGCGGCTGAACTCACGGCCGAAGTGCGACGTCGGCAAGCAGCGCGCCAAGGGCGGGGCGGCTAACGCGGCGTGGCGATCCGACTGCGCCCGGCGTTCGTCGACGATCTCACCGAGGCCTTTTCGTATCTCGCCGAGCGAAGTCCTAGCGCAGCTGACCAACTGCTCGATCGCGCGGAGACGCTGCTAGAGATGTTGAGCGATTTCCCCTTGCTGGGGCGAAGCCGCGATGCATTGGCGCGCGGCTTGCGGTCTATTCGCATCCAGGGCTTTCCGCACTTGGTCTTCTACAGAGTCGATGACGGCGACATCGTCGCCGTTCGCTTGCTGCACGGCGCCAGACGCCTGCGTCGATCGCAGTTCGCCGGCTAACCAGGAAGAACGCCATGGCCGACGGTCATTCGCGCCCCACCCCGCAAGGCCGAGCGTTCTGGTCGACGGCGACGCTATGGGCGGCCGCCGAGGGACTGCCGGCCAGGCCGATCGCGATCACCGACACCCCCGAGTTCGACCAGGACTGCTGGTTCGGAGAGCGCCACGTGCCCACCTGCCGCGCCGTCGCCATGCACGTCGGCCAGATCCAGGCGGCTAACCTCAGCTACCCGATTATCCTCTCCGCCGACGGCCGGCTGATGGACGGTGGCCATCGCATCGCCAAGGCCTAGCTGGCCGGCATGACCGAGATCGACGCCGTGCGCTTCGAGATCGATCCCGAGCCGGATGCGGTGACGCCGCTCGGTTAGGGAGGCGGCGCGCGTCGGCGCCCGCATCGGTAGCTTGACAACGGACCGGTGCGCTCCTCTCTTCCACGCTCAAGGATGGCCATCCCGTCCAGCAACGATCCGGAGACTGACGTTCATGAAAATCCTGCTCAGCGCCGCCGCCGCTATCGCGCTGGCCGGCGTCCTGTCGGCGCCCGCGATGGCCAGACCTCGCGCTCACCATGCCCCGCCCCCGCCGCCGCCGAGCACGATTCACTTCCATGGCGGTTCGGTCGGCTTCATCGTCGGCGTCGGCGGCGCCAGCGGCTATGTCACCTTCCATGGCTCGAGATACCCGATCGACGTCAGCGGCCTGAAAGTCGGCACCATCGGCGTCAACAGCTACGACGTCGACGGCAAGGTCTATAACCTGCACCGCATCTCCGACATCGAAGGCACCTACGGCGCCGGCGAAGCCTCGGCCACCGCGGGCGGCGGCGCGGGCAGCCTCGATATGTCCAACGGCAAAGGCGTCGAAATCCGCGCTACCTCCGTCTCGTCGGGCCTGCAACTGACCCTCGGCGGCGGCGGCGTCACCATCACGCTAAAGCACTAAGGTTCTAAGGTAGCCTTGGCCTGGTCGGCGTCACGCCGGCCAGGCGCGTCTCTGCAGCGGCCTTGATCGACTCGATGATCGCGAGCCTCGGTCGCGCCGGGATATGCCAAGCTCGTTGAGGCTTCCTGCGGACGGTGGCCGGCTGCGCGCGCATGGCATGGGCCACAACGAATGACGAGCTTCCTCGCCCGGGTCTACGCGTTCAATTTCTTCGACCGCTTCATCCTGATTTTCCCACTTTATACGGTGATGTTCGTCGATGCCGGCCTGAAGCCGGTGGAGATCACCGTCTGCCTTACCGCGTGGTCGGTGACGAGTTTCGTCCTCCAGGTGCCATCCGGCGTCATCGCCGACCGGTGGTCGCGCCGACAGATACTGGCCTGGTCGCAACTGGTCAGGGGCGCGGGTTTCGTCGTTTGGCTTCTCTACCCGCACTTCTGGGGGTTTCTCTGCGGCCTGTTGCTCTGGGGGATCAAGAGCGCCTTCACGTCCGGCACTTTCGAGGCCTTGCTATATGACGAGCTGAGAGCCCGCGGCAGGGCGGAGGACTATACCCGCATCTTTGGCCGCACGCGGGCTGTGCAGTCCGGTGGCGTCCTTCTGGCGGCGCTCGGCGCGGCGGTTGTGGCGCATTTCGGCTACTCCGCCACGCTGGGCGCGAGCCTCGCCGCGGTTGCCCTCGCATTCGTTGCGGCTGTGTCGCTCCCGCCGGCACCGCCCGCGGCGTCCGCCGGGGATCAAGACTACCTGGCGCATCTCCGGCAGGGTTTCACTGCGACGCTGCGCGAGCCCGCGGTGCTGAGCATTCTGGCGTTTTCCGCCATCGTGCTGGCGCTTGGCGCGGCCCTGGAAGAGTTCTGGCCGATCTTCGGCGCCAAAGTTGGATTGGCGCGGCCGGTTATCGCCGTGTTCGTCGGCGCCCAGAACGGGGTCGAGGTGCTGGTGAGCCTGATCGCCTACCGCCTGTCAGGTCTCCCGACGCGCGGGTTCTACGCCCTCTTCGCCGTGGGCGGCTTGCTGTTGCTTGCCGCGTCCGGGCTCTTCACGCCGCCCGCGATGCTGCTGCTGGCCGCCTACAGCGGGCTGATGAAGCTTGTGGCGGTCGTCTTTGAAGGCCGTCTGCAGCACGCCATCACGTCCGACCGCCGCGCCACCATCGGGTCGGTGAAGAGCTTCGCGGCTCAGATCGGCATCACGGCGCTCTACCTAAGCTTCGGGCCCCTGGCCCAGGTGACGTCGTACAGGGTCTCGTTCATGGCCTGCGGCGTCGCCGGGGTAGCGATCGGCCTGACCTATCTGGCCCTGCCGCCACTACTGCAGCGAGTGGGGACGAGGTAGCGCCGACTCGCGCAGGCTCACCCCAGCCCGTTTAGCCGGTTCAGGTTGCCCCATTTCGCCGGGTCGAGGTCCCGGCCCGCGAACGCTGGGTGGTCGGCGTCGTAGCGGTGGGCGCGGTAGATGCTCACGGTGGGTTCGCCGCGCGAATTGTTGTTCACGAACGGATTGATCCACTCCCAGACCACCTCGCCGCGCTGGGTCACCTCGAACAGCCGCCCGCTGGTGCCTTCGCAGACGAGCACGTTGCCGCTCTCCATCCGTGAGGCGCCTGAGATGTGGCCGCTGAAGAACTGGTTCGAGGGCGCGCCCTTGTAGGTCCACACGATCTCGCCGTTGGCCGGGTTCACTTCGATCACTTTCGAGGTGTTGTGGCCGTTGTCGAAGACCTGGATGTTGCCGTTGGGCAGCCAGGTCGGGTTGTGCTGGCCGTAGGTCTTGTCGAACTTGAAGGTCAGCTTGCCAGTCTCACCATCGATCACGCAGACCCGGTGGCAGCTGCGGGCGGAAAACACGATGTCGCCCTTGGCGTTCACGTCGATGCCGTTGATGTGAGTCCACTCCCAGCGGCGGTCGAACGGATCGATCGGGTCCTTGACCGGATCCATCAGCTGCCAGGTGTGGATGCGCCGCACTTCCTTGAAGTCGGGGGTGATCTCGACCAGGTCGTCGCCGATCATTCGCGGCAGCTTCTCGCGCGGCTTCTTGTAGCCGCCGCGCACCTTGCGTTGCAGCTCCTCGGGCAGTTCCACCCATTCCGGCACCAGGGTGTTGCCGTTGGCGAAGCGGTGGAAGTCGTGGTGCTGGGCGCGGTTCTCGTATTCCCAGACCGTATTGCCGTCCCAATCGACCTCGATCAGCGTGGTGTGGTAGCCGCCGAGACGGGTCACCTGCACCTCGAACGGCGGCGGCGGCTTGGTCGGCTCGTCCGGTGGCGGCTGGGGCAGGTTCACGTCCGAGCCGGTCATCAGCAAGTTGCCGTTGGCGAGCAGGCGGCCGTAGCCGGGCTTGATGTGAGTGAACTTCCAGCGGTGCACCACCTGGCCCTGCAGGTCGATCAGATAGGTGCAGGTGTCCCCGTGCGGGGTCAGCAGGGTGTAGCCGCGCGTCGATAGGCCTGGGCGGTGGAAGGTCAGGCCGGTGGCGCGATTGATGGACCAGCCCATGAGGGACTCCGGGGATTGGGCAACAGCGTCGCCGTGGGGTGAGAGCGCCGGGTCTAGCCCAACGCTGCGCCGATAGACACCCGCGCTGCGGCGTCGTGGCCGGCTTGACTCTGCGTCGTTGAGTTCTAGAACAAAAAGAGAACTCATGGCGTTTAGCGGACATGCCGGCCTCACCACCCACCCGAATCGACGCCCTGCGCGCCGAGATCGCCGCTCTGGAGCGCGGCGTCCGCGCGGCGAGCGAGACGCTGTCGCTCGGCGATGCGCGGATCGATGCGCGGCTGCCCGGCGGCGGGTTGGCGCTGGGCGCCTGGCACGCCTTCGCTGGCGAGGGGCTGGAGATCGAGACCGCCGCGGCCAGCGCCGCCTTCGTCGCCCGGCTAGCGGCGCCGCTGGCGACGCGGGGCGAGCTGGTCTGGGTGCTGCGGCGTGACGATCTGCATGCGCCGGGGCTGGCTGGGCTCGGTCTCCCGGCCGATCGGCTGATCCAGGTCTGCGCCCGCGATGAGGCCGAGGCGCTGGCGGTGATGGAGGATGCGCTGCGCACCCCAGGCGTCGCCGCCGTGTTCGGCGAGGTCGACGAGGTCGATCTCACTGCTGGGCGCCGGCTGCAGCTCGCCTGCGAGCAGAGCCTCGCCACCGGCCTCGTCCTGCGTCGCCGGCCGTACGGCGGGGCGGGCAAGGGGCGCACCAACCCGGCCGCCGCCACCCGCTGGACCGTCGCCCCCGCGCCCAGCGAGCCCGCGCCGGGCGTGCCGGGCCTCGGACCGCCGCGCTGGCGGGTGACGCTGGAGCGCTGCCGGGGCGGGCGCACCGGCGGCTGGATCATCGAAGCTACGGAGGAAGACGATGCCGCGCATCCTTTCCGTCTGGTCGCCGACCTGGGCGATCGCGACGCAGCGCCGCAAGAGCCTCTCCGCCTTGCCGGGTAATAAGCCCCAAGATCCCTCACCTCACCTCTCCCCACCTGCGGCGGGGAGAGGGCTACGGATAGCGAGCGGCGGCTTGACCATCCCTCCGCCGCAGCCCTCTCTCAGTAGCCCTCTCCCCGACCGCAGGTTGGGGAGAGGTGAGGTGAGGGGTGGTGGTGGCGTGCTCGATGCCCCCGAACTGTCCCCGCCCTTCGCTCTCATCGCCACCGAGCGTGGCGTGCGCCGGCTCTACGCGGTCGACGAGGCGGCGCTCGGGCTCAGTCTCTACGTTGGCCAGAAGGCCACCGACGCGATGGCGCTGGTTCCCGAGCTCGCCACCGCGGAAGCCGATCCCCAGGGCGACCTCGCTTCGCTGGGGGCGCTGGCGCACTGGTGCGTGCGCTTTTCCCCCGCCGTGGCGATCGATCCCCCAGAGGGGCTGTTGATCGACATCACCGGCGTCGCCCACCTCTGGGACGGCGAAGCGGCGATGCTGGACGACCTGCTGACCCGGCTGGCGCGGCATGGCATCCCCGCCCGCGCCGCCGTCGCCGGCTCGCCGGGCGCGGCCTGGGCGCTGGCCAGGTGTGGCGATGACCGCACGACCGTCCCGCCCGGCGAGGAGGCCGAGGCCTTGGCGGCGTTGCCGGTCACTGCGCTCAGGCTGGAGCCGCAGACCGCCGCCCAGCTCGTGCGGCTAGGTCTCGCCCGTATCGGCCAGCTCGCCGCCCTGCCGCGCGCTCAGATCGCCCGCCGCTTCGGCGCCGCCGTGCTCACCCGCCTCGACCAGGCGCTGGCCCGCGCCGAGGAAGCGCTGGTGTTCAGCCGCCCGCCGACGCCCTGGTTCGCCCGCCTGGCTTTCGCCGAGCCGATCAGCGCACCGGAGGACCTCGCCCGCGCCAGCGCCGATATCGCGGCGCGGCTTTGCGCGCGGCTGGCCGCGGAGGGGCAGGGCGCGGGGCGCTTCGAGCTCGCGTTCCACCGCCTAGATGGCCGCGCCGAACGGCTGACGATCGGGCTCTCGCTGCCCGGCCGCGGCGCCGCCGCCATCGCCCGGCTCTTCGCCCCGATGCTGGAGACCGTCGACCCCGGCTTCGGGATCGAGGTCGTGACCCTCGCTTGCGACCGGGTCGAGCCGCTGCCTGAGCGTCAGATCGGCCTCGAGGCGATCGGCGAGATCGCCCGCGAGGACGGCATCGCGCCGCTGGTCGACCGGCTGGTCAACCGGCTGGGCGAAGAGCGGGTCTGGCGCGCCGAGCCCTTTGCCAGCCACATCCCCGAGCGTGCCGTAGTCCGCCGCCCACCACTCGCACCTGTCGCGCCCCCGAGCCCGGCCGAGGAAGGCTGGGGCAAGGACCGCCCCCGCCCGGTCCGCCTCTTCGCCCGTCCCGAGCCGATCGAGGCCATCGCGCGGGTGCCGGACGATCCGCCCGTGACTTTCCGCTGGCGCGGCCAAACCCGCCGGGTGAAGCGCGCCGAGGGGCCCGAGCGCCTCGCCGAAGAGTGGTGGCGCCGCCCGCCCGGCGAGGCCGAACCCTCGCATGTGCGTGACTACTACCGCGTCGAAGACGACACCGGCGCCCGCTACTGGCTCTTTCGCGCCGGCCTCTACGGCGCCGGCGAAATGCCGAAATGGTGGCTGCATGGCCTGGGATAGAGCTTCCCCTCCCCTTCAGCCCTCCCCTTCACGGGGAGGGAAGGGCCGCGAAGCGGTCCGGGTGGGGGAGTCAGAAGCGTCAACCAAACGCGCCCGTGAGCTGCGCAAGACTTTGACACGCCAAGAATCGCGGCTTTGGGCGCAGTTGAGATTGATGCGCGCCGCCGGTTTCCACTTTCGCCGGCAAGCGTCACTGATGGGGTTCTATCTCGACTTCGTCTGCTTCAAGCGACGTCTCGTCGTCGAGGTGGACGGCAGCCATCATACGGATGATGCGCGGCAGGTAGCTCACGACGCGATGCGCGACGCCATCCTGCAGAAGGCTGGATTCCGAACGCTGAGGTTCTGGAATTCGGACATCGGCACCAATCTGGACGGTGTTGTCCAAACGATCCAACTAGCCCTCGATATTCAGCCCTCCCCTTCATGGGGAGGGAAGACCGCGAAGCGGTTGGGTGGGGATGTCAGAAGCCCCAACGCTAACCTGACGATTCAGCACCCGTCCCCAGACATCCCCACCCGGAGCGCTTTGCGCTCCTGCCCTCCCCATGAAGGGGAGGGATGCGGGGGAGGGGAGCAATGAGCACCTACGCCGAGCTGCAGTGCGCGACCAACTTTGGGTTTCTGCGCGGGGCGTCGCGGCCGGAGGAGCTGGTGCTTACGGCCAAGGCGCTGGGGCTCGCCGCGATCGGGGTCTGTGACCGCAACAGCCTCGCCGGCGTCGTCCGCGCCCACGCCAAGGCCAAGGAGATCGGGATCAAGTTCCTGCCCGGCTGCCGGCTCGACTTCACCGACGGCTCCCCCAGCGTGCTCTGCTATCCGACCGACCGCGAAGCTTACGGGCGCCTGACCAAGCTGCTCACCGTCGGCCAGATGCGGGCGGCCAAGGGCGAATGCGAGCTGATCTGGGAGGATCTGCGCGCCCACAGCGAGGGCCAGGCGCTGATCGTCGTGCCGCCGCCCGAGCTGGACGACGCGTTCGCTGAGGCCGTGCGCCGCGCCGGCCGCGACTTTCCAGGCCGGGTCTGGCTCGCCGCGGCCAGGGCATACGCTGCGCAGGACCTGAAGCGTCTCGCCCGCCTGGAGGCGATCGGTCGGGCCGCCGGGTCGCCGATCGTCGCCACGAACGACGTGCTCTACCACGCCGCCGAGCGCCGGCCATTACAGGACGTGCTGAGCTGCATTCGCGAGAAGTGCACGATCCAGACGGCAGGCCTCAGGCTGGAAGCCAACGCCGAACGCCACCTGAAGAGCCCGGCGGAGATGGAGCGTCTTTTCTCCGCCTGGCCCGAGGCGGTGGCGCGTAGCGTCCAGATCGCCGAACTCTGCCGCTTCTCGCTCAGCGACCTGAAATACGAATATCCAGACGAGCCGGTGCCACCGGGCAAGACCGCGATGGAGCACCTGACCGATCTCGCCTGGGCCGGCGCCGCCTGGCGCTATCCGCAGGGCGTACCGCAGAAGGTGACAGACCTTCTGAACAAGGAACTCGCTCTGATCGAGGAGCTGAAGTACCCGAACTACTTCATCACCGTGCACGACATCGTCCACTGGGCGAAGGGGCAGGGCATCCTCTGCCAAGGTCGCGGCTCGGCGGCTAATTCATCCGTATGCTTCTGTCTGGGTGTCACCGCGGTCGATCCCTGCAAGAAGGACCACGACGTCCTCTTCGAGCGCTTCATCTCCAAGGAGCGCGACGAGCCGCCGGACATTGACGTCGATTTCGAACACGAGCGGCGTGAACTGGTGATGCAGTACGTGTACGAACGATATGGCCGCCACCGCGCCGCCATCTGCGCGACCGTGATCCACTACCGCCCGCGCAGCGCCATCCGCGACGTCGGCAAGGCGTTGGGTTTGACCGAAGACATCACCGCCGCGCTGGCCGGCACGGTCTGGGGCAGTTGGGGGGACGGTGTGCCCGACGACCATATCCGCCAGGCGGGCCTCGATCCGACCAACCCGGAGATCCGCCGCGCCGTCGACCTGGCGAGCGAGCTGCTCGGCTTTCCGCGCCACCTGTCGCAGCACGTCGGCGGCTTCATCCTGACCAAGCGCCGGCTCGATGAGACCGTGCCGATCGGCAACGCGGCGATGAAGGACCGCACCTTCATCGAGTGGGACAAGGACGACATCGACACCCTCGGCCTGATGAAGGTCGACGTGCTGGCGCTGGGTATGCTGACCGCGATCAAGCGGGCGATGACCATGCTGGCCGAGGATCACGGCCGCACCGACATCGCCGACATGGCCGACATCCCCGAAGACGATCCGGCCGTCTACGACATGCTGTGCAGGGCCGACTCGGTCGGCGTGTTCCAGGTCGAGAGCCGGGCGCAGATGTCGATGCTGCCGCGTCTGAAGCCGCGCGAGTTCTACGACCTCGTCATCGAGGTGGCGATCGTCCGTCCAGGGCCGATCCAGGGCGACATGGTGCACCCCTACCTGCGCCGCCGCGACGGTATCGAGCCGGTCAGCTTCCCGGCCCCGTCGCCCGAGCACGGTCCGGCCGACGAGCTGGTCTCGATCCTGGGCAAGACCAAGGGCGTGCCGCTCTTCCAGGAGCAGGCGATGAAGATGGCGATGGAGGCCGCCAAGTTCACCCCGGAGGAGGCCAATGGCCTGCGCCGCTCGATGGCGACGTTCCGCAACCTGGGTACGGTGGGCAGCTATGGGGTGAAGTTCGTCGACGGCATGGTCCGCCGCGGCTACGACCCGGAGTTTGCCCAGCGCTGCTTCAAGCAGATCGAGGGCTTCGGCTCCTACGGCTTTCCCGAGAGCCATGCGGTGAGCTTCGCCAAGCTGGTCTACATCTCCGCCTGGATCAAATGTCATTACCCGGACGTTTTCTGCGCCGCCTTGCTCAACAGCCAGCCGATGGGCTTCTACCAACCCGCCCAGCTGGTCCGCGACGCCCGCGAACACGGCGTAGACGTGCGTGGCCCGGACGTGATGCTGAGCGGCTGGGATACAAGGTTAGAACCCCCGCCCCCCGGAGGGGCGGGGGCAGGGGGTGGGGGGCAGTCCGAGATCGAGCTCGATTGCCGAGAGAGCCCCCCACCCCCAACCCCAACCCTCAAGGGGGCGGGGCGCAAGGGTTTGCCTGTCCGCCTCGGCTTGCGGCAGATCAGCGGGCTGAAGGATACCGAGATCGAGGCGCTGATGTGGGCGCGCACCGATGGGGCGGCCAGCCTCGAAGATCTCGCTCGCGGGGCGCGGCTGTCGCGGCGGACGCTGGAGCTGCTGGCCGAGGCCGATACGTTCCGCTCGCTCGGGCTCGACCGCCGCGAGGGACTGTGGGCGGTGAAGGCGCTGGCGCCGGAGGTGCGCACCAGCGAGGACGCGCCGCTGCTGGCCGGGCTCGGGCTGGAGGAGGCGCCCGTTGCGCTGCCGCGGATGTCGCTGCCGGCGCATGTGGCAGAGGACTACCGCACCACCGGCCTTTCGCTGAAGGCGCATCCCTGTCGCTTCTTCCGTCCGCTGCTGACCCGGCTGGGCGCCGTGCCAACCGCGCAGCTGGCGTCGATGAAGGATGGCGCCCGCGTCACCGTCGGCGGCCTCGTGCTGATCCGCCAACGGCCCGGCACCGCCAAGGGGGTGGTGTTCGCCACCCTCGAGGACGAGACCGGCATCGCCAACACGGTGGTCTGGCCGGACGTGTTCACCCAGCACCGGCGTACGGTGATGAGCTCGTCGTTCCTGGTCGTCAGCGGCCGGCTGCAGCGCGCCTCCGACGTGATTCACGTGGTCGCCGAGCGCTTCGTCGATCTCACCGACCGGCTGGCCGACTTGAAACGGGCGGACATGAAAAACGCCGACGGAGCTGAGCCCCGCCGGCGTCCTTCAACTGACCGGCTCCAGCGGAGCCGGGATTTCCACTAGGTCGAGTTACCGAGGCGTGGCGTAGGCCGAGAACATCCAGCCGCGGTTGCCGTTTTCGTCGTCGACTTCCATCCAGATGCCGTTGCGCGCTCCGGTCGGATAGATCAGGCCGCCTTGGCGGATGGTGTAGACGATCGACGCCTTGGTCGACGGCCCCTTGCGCAGCTGCACGTCGCGCGAGGCGACCTGAGCCGCGATCGGCGCATTTTCCTGCGCGCCGCCGGGCTGCTGCGTCTGCATGTAGTGCACGAGGTCGACGAAGGCGTTGAAGTAGGCCGCCATGATCACCTTACCGATGTCGGTATTGGTGTAGCCACTGCCCGCCAGCGCGCCGAAGCCCGCCCAGCCGGCGTAACCGCCGCCGCCGCCGAAGCCGACGTCGGTCTTCTTGGCGTCGCCCTGGGCGATGTACATCTGCTCGGTCGTACGAGCATCGACCAGGGTGATCAGTGTGCTGGCTTCCTGGCTATGGATGCTGATGCTGCCAACGATCGCGCCCGCCGCGCCCGGCAGGAAGTGGCCGAACGCCGCGGCCATGTTGCCGCCGCCGGAATCGCTGTTCTGACGGGCGATGTCGGGGATGATGAAGTAGTCGGCGGCCAGCACCTGACCGCGGCCGAGGTTGGAGCCGCGCTGCAGCTCGCCGCCGCGGCTGAGGCCTTCTTCCTGGTTCCGCA
Organism: Caulobacteraceae bacterium; assembly: GCA_036494265.1. Classification (GTDB taxonomy): domain Bacteria; phylum Pseudomonadota; class Alphaproteobacteria; order Caulobacterales; family Caulobacteraceae; genus Acaudatibacter. Next base: position 107,634 of record DASXOP010000075.1, read on the forward strand.
TCGCCAGACCCTGGTTGCGGTCGACCATCCTGAGGCATCCCGACTGAAGGGCGAACATCTTCAGCACCGCTTCCGGGTTGGAGAGCCCCAGCGGGCTCCACCAGTCGCGGTCGGGCTCGTGCACGGCGGCGACGCCGATCGGACGGTCGCAGTGTGGCAGCTGACCGCCGGATTGGTGGCCGGAATTCCGATCCATGCCGTAGGGCTGGCTCGGATCGGCGGAGGCGACGCCCGCGGTGGCGGCAAGACCGCAACTCACCAGGACGGCTAGAAGCTTACGCATGTGACCCCTTTCTCAGAGAGGGGTTGAGCTTAGCCTGCGCCTAAGGTCGACGCAAACCGGGGTTATCTCAGGTCCTGGAACTTCTTGCCCTCGGCAACGACCTTTTCGAGTAGCGCGGCGGGCTTGAACTGGTCGCCCATCTGGGCCTGAAATTCCTTCAGCTTGGCCAGCACCACGGCCGGTCCGCCGACCTGATCGCCATACATCATCGGCCCACCGCGATAGACTGGCCATCCGGCGCCGTTGACGAAACAGACGTCGATATCAGAAGCGCGGATCGCCTTGCCTTCCTCCAATACCTTCATCGCCTCGTTGATCAGCGGGTAGACGCACCGTTCGACGATCTCCTCGTCGGTGATCGTGCGGCTGTTGACCCCAGACTTGGCGCGGAAGTCCTCGATGATCTTTTCCACCACCGGCGACGGCGTCGCATTCCGATTCTCGTCGTAGTCGTACCAGCCAGCGCCGCTCTTCTGGCCGCGGCGGTCCATTTCGCACATCACTTCGCGGATGGTGGATCCGGTGGACTTCTCCTTCACCCAGCCCAGATCGAGCCCGGCGAGGTCGCCGGTCGCGAAAGGCCCCATCGCGTAGCCGAAGTTGAAAAGGGCGCGATCGACGTCCCAGGGCATCGCACCTTCCATGATCAGCTTCTGCGTCTCGCGGCCGCGCGATCCGTTGATCCGGTTCACAACGAAGCCTGGGCAGACGCCGACCAGCACCGCGATCTTGCCGATCTGGCGCGCCAGCTTCATCGAGGTGGCGATCACCTCCTTGGAGGTGTGGTCCGCGCGGACGATCT
>DASXOP010000076.1:0-1863 GCA_036494265.1 Caulobacteraceae bacterium
TCATTGACCACGGCCTGGCGCTGGAAAGGGCGCCTGACGTGATCGCGAGCACAGTCGCGCTGATCGTCTCTCAGCTTCGGGAGAACCGAAGAGCAGAGCTGACCTGAAACACCGAACCTCGCCTGCAACTGCCGCAACCCGGCGTCGCTGCCCGAAGCGTGGGCAAGGCTGGCGCCGCTGCTTGAACTGTCGAATACTGCTGAAGCGTTGCGAGAGACTGTCGCCCTCAGCTAGCCGCGGTTACCGAAGGAATTGCTAGCGCGCCGCCCGCTCCACGCCGGCGACGATGGTCTCGGCTTCGCGGAAGAGGGCGGGGTCGATCTGCAGGCCCGACGCGCCGGCGTTCTCCACCAGCTGCTCGTGGCGGCTGGCGCCGACAATGGCGGAGGCCACGTTGGGCTCGCGGAGCACCCAGGCCAACGCGAACTGGGTCAGGCTGCAGCCGGCCTTGGCGGCCAGCGGCTTCAGATTGGCGACGGCCTCCAGCACCGGCGGCTGCATCCACGAGCGGATGGCGGCGCCCATGGAGTCGCTGGCGGCGCGGCTGCCTTCCGGGATCGGCGCGCCCGGCGCATACTTGCCGGAGAGCACGCCCTGAGCGATCGGCGACCAGACGATCTGCGAGACGCCGTTAGCGGCGCAGAGTGGGATCACCTTCTGCTCCGGCCGGCGCCACAGCAGCGAATACTGCGGCTGGCTGGAGACGAAACGCTCGCTCCCGGCCACCTCGAAGGAGGCCTCGATCTGCGCCGGCGCCCATTCGGAGAAGCCGATGTAGCGGGCCTTGCCCTCTTTCACGACCTTGGTCAGCGCCGCCATCGTCTCTTCCAGCGGCGTCGCGGTGTCGTAGCGATGGCATTGGTAGAGGTCGACGTGGTCGACCCGCAGGCGCTGCAGCGACGCGTCGATCTGCTTGGCGATCTGCACGGCCGAGAGGCCCTGGTCCGTGTCGCTCATCTGGCCGAACACCTTGGTGGCCAGCACGTAGGAGTCCCGCGGCCGGCCGGCGAGCAGCTCGCCCAGCACGCTCTCGGCGGCGCCGCGGCCGTAGACGTTGGCGGTGTCGATGAAGTTGATGCCGAGGTCGAAGGCCTTGTTCACGCAGGCGCGGGCCGGGTCCAGCTCGACGCCGACGCCATAGGTCAGCCAGGACCCCAGCGAGATTTCCGACACTTCGATATCGCTGGCGCCCAGCTTGCGGTACTTCATGAATGTCTCCGGGTTCTCAAATATCGCCGACAAGGCGTTGTAGAAATGAAAGAAAGTCGTTGATTTGGCGCGATGCGGCGGTGGCCGCGGCGCGAGGCTCAGCGACTACACCCCGGCAAGGCCGCTCGGCAACCGGCGCCGGGCTCTGTAAGGTCGCGGGCAACCAACAAAAGGGAGCGACGGATGTTCAAGGGTGTGGACCACGTGGTGGTGGCGGTGAAGGACCTGGAGGCCGCCATCGGCCGCTATGAGACGATCTACGGGACGCCGGTGAGCGACCGCAGCGAGAGCGCGCCGGCGGGGATGAAGATGGCGTTCTTCCGCTTCGCCGACAGCTACGTCGAGCTGGTCTCCAACCTCGGCGACACCGGCCCCATCGCCCAGCGGCTCAACGACCGCGGCGAGGGCGTGCACCTGGTGGCGATGAAGGTCGACGACCTCGAGAAGACGGTCACCGAGCTGCGCGAAAAAGGCATTCGCCTGGTCGGCGACCCCGGCGCCGGCAACCCCATCCGCGGCCAGGTGTTCGTGCATCCGGCGATGACCGGCGGGGTGCTGACCCAGCTGGTGCAGCGGTAGATCCCCTCCCTCCCCTTCATGGGGAGGGCAGACCGCGCAGCGGTCGGGTGGGGATGTGAGCCACGTCGACGAGCG